>NZ_JNYE01000065.1 GCF_000717185.1 Kitasatospora phosalacinea
GTGGGCGGGGGCGGGAGTGGGCGGGGTCGGTGGGGTGTCTCAGCGCAGCAGGCGGCGCTCCTTGGCGATGGCGACCGCGCCGGAGCGGGTGTCCACGCCGAGCTTGGCGTAGATCCGGCCGAGGTGGGTCTTCACGGTGGCCTCGCTGATGAAGAGGGCCCGGGCGATCTCCTTGTTGCCGAGGCCCTGGCCCAGCTGGGCGAGGATGTCCTGTTCGCGGTCGGTGAGTTGGGGGAGCGGGGAGCGCATCTGGGCCATCACCCGGGACGCGATCGGCGGGGACAGCGCGGGACGGCCCGCCGCGGCGGCGCGGATGGCGGCGAACAGCTCCTCCGGCTTCTCCGCCTTCAGCAGGTAGCCGGTCGCGCCCGCGTTGATCGCCCGGCTGATGTCGGTGTCGGTGTCGAAGGTGGTCAGCACCAGGACGTGGCTCGCGCCCGGCCCGGCGAGGACCCGCCGGGTGGCCTCCACGCCGTCGATGCCCTCGCCGAGCTGGAGGTCCATCAGGACCACGTCCGGCCGCAGGGCGGCGGCCAGCGAGACGGCCTCCTCCCCGGTGCTGGCCTCGCCGACCACCTCGATCGCCGGGTCGCTGGACAGCAGGGCCAGCAGCCCGGCCCGGACCATGGCGTGGTCGTCGCAGATGACCAGCCGGACGGTGTCGTTCATGAACCGCTCCTCTCGTGTCGCCGTCGGCCGACGCTACCGGCCGGGGGCAGCGGCCCGCGGCTCACCGGCCCGCGGCTCACCGGCCCGCCAGGGGGATGGCCGCGGAGACCACGGTGCCCTCGCCCGGGGCGGACTCGATGGTGAGCGTGCCGCCGAGCTGGCGCAGCCGGGCCCGCATCGCGGGGAGGCCGTGGCCCCGGCTGCCGCCGGCCGCCCAGTCGGTGCGCTCGTCGCGCCCGAGCCGGCCGACCAGGGCGGGGGCGAAGCCGCGGCCGTCGTCCGCGACGTCCAGCACGGCCTGGTCACCCAGGTAGGAGAGGGTGATCGAGGCGTGCTCGGCCCCGGCGTGCTCCCTGGTGTTCGCCAGCGCGCCCTGGGCGATCCGCAGCAGGGCGGACTGGGCGGCGGCGGGCATCGGGGCGGCCCGGCCGTCCAGGTGGAAGCGGACGGCCAGGCCGCTCTCGGCGGCCTCCCGGTCGGCCAGGGCCTGCAGGGCGGCCTCCAGGGTGCCCTGCTCCGCGAGGTCGGCCGGGGCGAGGTCGTGGACGAAGCGGCGGGCCTCCGCGAGGTTCCGCGCGGCGATCGCGGCGGCCGTCCGGACGTGGTCGAGGGCGGCCGCCGGATCCTGCCGCCACGTCCGTTCCGCGGCCTGGAGCAGCATCTGCTGGCTGGACAGGCCCTGGGCGAGGGTGTCGTGGATCTCGACGGACAGCCGCTCCCGCTCGGCGAGGGCGCCCTGGCGGCGCTCGACCGCGGCCAGCTCCCGCCGGGTGCGGACCAGGTCGACGATCAGCTTCCGCTGCCGGGCGCCCTGCCGCTGCATGTGCAGGAACACGGCGGTGGCGAGCGCGGCGACGGCCGGGGGCAGCAGCAGCATCGTCGGGTCGAAGCCGCCCGGCAGCCGCAGCTCGGACACCACCACCAGCACCGTCAGCGCCGTGACCAGCGGGATCGCGGCGCGCGGCGGCAGCGCCCGGAGCACCGTGTACACCAGCGGGACGGCGCACCAGGCGAAGCTCGGCGCCATCAGCACCAGCACCGCCCAGCTCGCCAGCACCGCCGCCAGCCAGGCCGGGCGCCGCTCGGACAGCCCCGACAGGTGGCCCACGGCCAGCGCCAGGCTCAGCCCCACCACCCAGGGCGTCAGCGGGCTGGCGAGGTGGTGCGCCAGGTACCGGGCGAGCGAGGTGCCGAGCAGCAGCAGGAAGGCCAGCCGCATCACGACGGTCAGCCAGCCCGCGTCCGGGTCGACGGCCCGGGACAGGGGTTGACGCATCACGGCCGCCTCCTCCGTTCCTCCGTAGTCCTCCGCCGCCGCGCGGTGGACGTGCTCCCGCGCGTGGTGGACGTGCTCCTACGCATGGTGGACCGGGACGGAGGCCCGCACATCCACCGATCGGTTGACACGGATGTCCTCCATCATGCTCCGCGGAGCGAGCCGGTCCGCCGATCCGGGGAGGGGGTGCCGGGGCGAACCATGGAGGGCGAGGCCGGAGAGCACAGGGATCCGGCGCCGAACCGGAACCCCCGATCCACGAAACAGGAGCCGAACATGAAGAAGCTGAGCACCCGCACCCGCGTCGTCACCGGTGCCGTTGCGGTCGCCGCGGTCGGAGCCAGCGTCGTCGGCGCCGTCACCGCCAGCGCCGAGACCCCGAACGCGGCCCCCGCCACCGCGGTCAACTCCGACGTCCAGAACAAGAACACCTTCCAGTCCACCCACCTGTCGGTCGCGGCCGCCACCAAGGCCGCCCAGGCCAGCCTGGACGCCGCCGCCAAGGCCGGCCAGAAGGTCTCCGTCGCCGTCGTCGACCGCAACGGCAACGGGATCGTCGAGCTGCGCGGCGACGGCGCCGGCCCGCAGTCCTTCGAGTCGGCCGAGCGCAAGGCCTACACCGCGGTGTCCTGGAACGCCACGACCTCCGAGCTGACCAAGCGCCTGGCCCAGGCCCCGAACCTGAAGGACATTCCCGGCACCCTGTTCCTGGGCGGCGGCGCCCCGGTCCAGGTCAAGGGCGCCCCGATCGCGGGCATCGGCGTGGCCGGCGCCCCCAGCGGCGACCAGGACGAGCAGTTCGCCCGGGCCGGTGTCGAGGCGCTCGACAAGTGACCCCCGCCAACGAGTGACGCACCGCGGGCCCGCTCCGGCACGGAGCGGGCCCGCGGTGCCCCGGCGCATCCCACGCATCCGGGCACGTCCGGTGCGTCAGGCCGGTGGTGCGTCGGCCGTTCAGTCCTCCCGGTAGACGGCCAGCGCCCAGATCACGAACACGTCCAGCGCGATGGTCACCAGGGACCACAGCGGGTAGTACGGCAGGTCCAGGAAGTTTCCGATCAGGCCGAGCGAGACGAGGAAGATACCGGTGATCCTGGCCCAGGCGGCCCCCTTGATCACGAAGAAGCCGACCAGCGCGATCAGCGCGCCGATCACCAGGTGGATCCAACCCCAGGAGGTCAGGTCGAACCTGAAGACGTACCGGGGCGTGCTGACGAACACGTCGTCCTCGGCGATCGCCATGATGCCGCGGAACACCTCCAGGATGCCGCCCACCAGCATCAGCACACCGGCGAACAGCACCATCCCGGAGACCCAGCCCTTGTTCTGCGGGGCCCGGGCGGCACCGGTGCGTGATCCGGCGGGCGGCGGCGTTGCGGTCGGACCGACAGACGAGCTCATGGAACCTCCTAGGCCGAAGCAGGTCTTGCCCCGACCCTCCGCCATC
Source organism: Kitasatospora phosalacinea (assembly GCF_000717185.1). Taxonomy (GTDB): domain Bacteria; phylum Actinomycetota; class Actinomycetes; order Streptomycetales; family Streptomycetaceae; genus Kitasatospora; species Kitasatospora phosalacinea_A. The sequence continues at coordinate 3,393 of NZ_JNYE01000065.1, forward strand.
GCCCGCCCCCGGGCATTCGGGCGACTCCATCCGGGTGAACGCGACCGCCCCCGCCGGGCCGCCCGGCACCGGATCGCCCGAAGCCCCGCCGCTGTGTTTACTGGGTTTACTGGTCACAGTGCCGGGTCCACGGTGCCCGAGCACCCCGGTGAGGAGGTGCGCCAGCCATGGCCGACGAGCTCTGGAGCGCCCTGCCCCGCCCGCTGCGCCAGGTCCTGGACGGCACCCCCGCCGGAATCGCCGTCCTCGACACCGACCTGCGCTACCGCTACGTCAACCCCGCCCTGGCCGCGATGAACGGCGTCCCCGCCGAGCGCCACCTCGGCCGCACCATCGCCGAGCTCCTCCCCGACATCGACGCCCGGGAGGAGGTGCTGCACGCCGTGCTCGCCGACGGCCGCGCCCGCGAGACCACCTCCAGCGGCCACACCCGGGCCGCCTCCCCGCTGCGCCGCCGCTACTGGCACGGCGCCTACCACCGGATCGACGCCGAGGACGGCCGCCCGCTCGGCCTGGTCGGCATCGTCCTGGAGGTCACCGCCTCCCGCGAGCAGCAGCACGAACTCGAACAGGCCAGGTCCCGGCTGGCCCTGCTGGACGCCGCCGCCACCCAGGTCGGCACCACCCTCGACGTCGACACCACCTGCGGCGAACTCGCCGCCTTCCTGGTCGAGCACCTCGCCGACGCCGCCAGCGTCGAACTCCTCCCGCACCCCGACAGCCCGCACGCCCGCCCCCGCCCCGACGGCGGCCGCCGACTGCGCCGCGCCGCGCTGGCCGCCGCCCCCGCCCTGCTCGCCGCGGTCCGCCGGTTCGGCGACCGCGGCGAGCACGTCGACTACCAGCCCGGCTCGGCGATCCCGCGCTGCCTAGACAGCGGCCGCCCCGTCATCGAGAACCTGCTGGGCGACGAGGAGCTGAGCCGCTCCGCCCCCAACGCCGAACGCGTCGCGCGGTACCGGGAGATCGGCATCCACTCCGGCATGATCGTGCCGCTCACCGCCCGCGGGCACCGGATCGGCACCGTCAGCCTGATGCGGGCCGACGGCTCCCCGGGCTTCACCGCGGACGACGCCGTCGCCGCCCAGGACCTGGCCGGCCGCACCGCGATCACCCTCGACAACGCCAGCCGCTACAGCCGCGAGCACGCCGTCGCCGTCGACCTGCAGCGCGCCATGCTCGCCGAACCCGGCCGCCCCCACCCCGACGTCGACGTCGCCTTCCGCTACCGCCCGGCCGGGACGGGCGCGCTGGTCGGCGGCGACTGGTACGAGACGGTGGCGCTGCCCGACGGCCGCACCGTCCTCGCCATCGGCGACGTGATGGGCCACGGCATCGAGGCCGCCACCCACATGAGCCACTACCAGGCGATGCTGCGCGCCATGGCCCTGGTCGAACCCACCGCCGACCGGCTGCTGGCCCGGCTTGACCACCTCGCCTGCGAGGTCCACGACTACCGGCCCTCCACCTGCCTGGTGGTCTACGCCGAACCCGCCCGCGGCCGGTACGAGCTGGCCAGTGCGGGCCACCTGCCGCCCGCCGTGGTCCGCCCCACCGGGGAGCTCGCGCTGCTCCCGGTCGAGCCCGGCCCCCCGCTCGGCACCGGCCTGAGCGGCTACGTCCCGACCACCGTCGTCCTGCCGCCCGACCACACCCTGCTGCTGTACACCGACGGGCTGGTCGAGCGCCGCGACGAGGACATCGACCGCTCGCTGGAGCGGCTCACCGCCCTGCGCCTGCCCCCCGGCGCGGGCCCCGCCCCGCTGCTGGACGCCGTCCTGGCGCACGCCCCCGCCCCCGCCGAGGACGACATCGCGCTGCTCGCCGCCGCCCCCGTCGCCCCGCGCCCGGGCCGCCGCCGCGGGGAGGTGCTGACGGTGCTGTCCGGCGGCCGCTGGAACGCGCGGCGCTGACCGGCCGTCAGGGCGCGCCGGGCAGCAGGACGCGCAGGGCGAGGGCGCGCAGCGCGGCCAGTCGGGCGCGGTCCCAGCCGTGGTAGACGGCGTTGCTGCACAGCACCACGTAGCGGCGGGTGCGCGGGGCCAGGTAGAGGCTGGTGCCGGTGAACCCGTGGTGGTACGCCACCGAGCCGTCCGCGGTGACGATCCAGGCCAGGCCGCGGTGCAGGCCGGGTTCGACGGGGGTGCGCGGGCGGCGGCTCAGTGCGAACCACTCGGGCAGCGGGCCGTCCGCGCCGAGCAGGTGCTCGGCGAAGGCGGCCAGGTCGGCGGCGGTGGAGAACACCCCGGCGTGCCCGGCCACCCCGCCCAGCAGGGCCGCGCTCGGGTCGTGCGGGACGCCCCACGTCCGGGGCGCGCCGCGCAGCCGCTGCTCGGTCGGGGCCAGTCGGGCGTCGCGCGGCAGCGGGCCGTACGCGGTGGCGGTCAGGCCGAGCCCGCGCCAGAGCCCGTCGGCGAGTTCGGCCAGCGGGCGGCCCAGCAGTTCGGGCAGCAGCAGGCCGAGCAGGATGAACCCGCGGTCGACGTACCGGTGGTGGGCGCCGGGGGCGGAGACCAGCGGTTCGGCGCACAGGTGCTCGGCCAGCGGCCGTCCGGTGTGCTCGTACCGGGCCAGGCCGGTCCGCGGCAGGATTCCGGAGGTGTGGCTGAGTAGTTGAGCAGCGGTCAACTCACTGCCCGGGGAGGGGAGTTCCGGGAAGGCGGCGCGCAGCGGGGCGTCCAGGTCGAGGCGCCCGGCGCGGACGGCGGTGCCGACCAGCGGCCAGGTGGCGAGCACCTTGGTGAGCGAGGCCAGGTCGTAGCGGGTGTGCTCGTCGGGGCGGACGTCGCCGCACTCCGGGGCGACCACCCCGCGGCCCGCCACCGCCCGCCCGGCCCCGGCCTGCCCGACCACCAGCACCCCGCCCGGGAACTGCCCGCCGTCCACCGCCTCCCCCAGCACGGCGCCCAGCACGGCGGCGGTGGCGTCCACCCACTCCTGCGGTTCGGCCGGCACGGTGCCCCCTCCTGCGGAATCCTCCCCGGATTGTCACCCGCCCCGGGCGCCGCGGCCAGAGCGCCCGGCCGACGCCTCCTCAGGAACGGGACGCGGCGAGCGAGTCGAGCGCCTCGACGGCGCGGTCCGCCTCGTCCACGGGCACGAACAGGTGGTCGTGGTGGAAGCCGGCCACCACGTTGCAGCTGATCCCGCGCTCGGCGAGCGCGGCGGCGACGGCGGCGGTCAGCCCGACCGCCTCCAGCGCGGAGTGCACCCGCAGGGTCAGCCAGGCCGCGACGTACCCGTACGGCAGGCCGAGCGCGTCGGCCTCCTCCTGCGCCACCACGAAGGTGACCCCCTCCGGCTCGGCCACGGTCACCACCGGCCGCAACCCGGCGGGCACCCGCCCCGGGAGGGTGCAGTACACGTAGCGCCCCGGGTTGCGGACGGGGTCCAGCCCGGAGAGCAGTTCGTCGAGGTCGCGTTCGCCAGCCATGACGTCACGCTAGTGCGTGCCCCCGCCCCGACGGGGGAGGCGGTCCGGTCCGGGACCGTTCGATGGAGGGAACTCCGCCACCGCCCCCCCCGGGGGGGGAGGGGTACGTGCCGGAACGGGACGCTGCCGCGCGGCCGGGCGTGGTGCCCGGCGGCCGGGGTACGACGGGGACGACGTTCGCCGCCCTGTGCGGCGGGTTCGCCCCGCGCCCCTGGGACGGGCCGGAGTTCGAGCACGACGCCTACCAGCGGTTCCACCGGCGTTCGCTCGCGATGGGGCGGCTCGACGAGAGGGCGGGCGGAGGCGGGTCGGGACCGTGGGCGATGGACGACGCGGGGCGGGAGCACCCGCCCGCCGCGGTCTCCGGGGCCGCTGCTGTCCAGCGTCGTACGGAACGGGGTTGTCTTCCGATAGTTAGCGATATATCGTCGAGATATCGGGATGCTTCGATAGGTGGAGCGTCCGTTTCTCGTGGAAGACAGGTGTTCGTCATGCGGTACGACAAGCGTTTCGGTGGAGAAGGTCGGCGTCGCTGGGCCGAGGGCCCGGGGCGGCCCGGTGAGGGGAGTGGCGAGTTCGAGGTGCGGGCGGCGTTCGGGCCGTTCGGGGCGCCGGGGCGGCCGATGCCGCCGTTCGGGCCGGGGTTCGGGCCGCGCGGGCGCGGGTTCGGCGGGCACGGGCCGCGCGGGCACGGGGGCGGGCGGCGCGGGGGGCGGGCCAGGCGCGGTGACGTGCGGGCCTCGTTGCTCGCGCTGCTGCGGGAGCGGCCGATGCACGGCTACGAGATGATCACCGAGATCGGTGAGCGCACCGGCGGGGTCTGGCGGCCCAGCCCGGGGTCGGTCTACCCGACGCTCCAGCTGCTGGAGGAGGAGGGGCTGGTCAAGGCCAACGAGGAGTCCGGCAAGAAGCTGTTCGAGCTGACCGAGCAGGGCCGGGCCGAGGCCGAGCAGGCCGGGGCGTCCCCGTGGGACGAGGCCGGCCGGCGGGACGACTGGGAGGCCGTGCAGGAGGTCGGCGCCGCGCTCGCGGCGGTGGACCACGCGGTGCGGCAGGTCATGATGACCGGCACCGAGGAGCAGCGGACCAAGGGCCTCGCGGTGCTGGCCGAGGCGAAGAAGAAGCTGTACCTGATCCTGGCCGAGGAGGCCTGAGCCCGACCGGGGGCGCCGGGCGTCAGGCGTCGGGGTCGTACTCGTAGCGCCAGCGGTACCGCCCCCTGGCGTCGTGCTCCTTGGCGCGGCGGTAGACCAGGGTGGTGGCCGGGGTGTCCCCGTGCGCGGGGACGGGCACCCGGTAGACCTTGGGGACGTGGTGGGTCATGCCCAGCAGGACCGGCAGGACCCGGCCGTCCAGCGGCCCCCCGACGAACTCGGTGTCGGCGCTCTTCATCCGACCAGGGTAGGCGCGGCGCGGAGCGTCCGGTGCGGGCGGGTGTGTCCGTTCCGCAGCGGGGGTGTGGAGCGGGTGTGACGGGGGCGGCACCGCCCCCGGTCATGGGGAGGGCTCCGGGAGCCTTATCCTGCTACGTACGCCCCCGGGGTCGACCCGGGTCCGCGGGCCCGTACGGGCCGGGTGGGGTGCGCCGTGGTGCGCCCGCCCGCCGAGCGCGACTCCCGTGCCTCCGTACCCGCCCCCCGGACGCCGGCCGCCCGGAGACCCCGGTGCGGGTCGGCGGCAGGACGCCCCCGCGCGGTGCACCCCTCCGGGAAGCAGTGCGCCGCTCCGTGCGTTGGCGTCGGTTGTTGCGTAGGTGGCCGTGCCGTACCTGGCACGGCAGCTCAGGCAGGTGCGTGCGGAAGGGGCCAGATGCAAGCCAGCAGCAGGTGGACGTCCTGGTGGCGGCGGGGCGGGCGGGGCCGTCCGGAGGCCGCCGGAGCGGACGCGGCCGCGCGGCTGGACCTGCTGCTGGGGGCGGCCGGGGCGGGGTTCCCGGTGGCGCCCGCGGCGCACCCGGCCGGGCACCGGTGCTCGTGCGACCGGGTCGGCTGTCCGGCCCCGGCCCAGCACCCGCTGTCCTTCGCCTGGCAGTCCCAGGCCACCACCGACGCCGAGCAGTTGGCGCGCTGGCTCTCCCGGGACCCGGAGGCGAACTTCGTCACCGCGACCGGCCGCGCGCACGACGTGCTGGACGTGCCGGCCGAGGCGGGCGTGCTCGCCCTGGAGCGGCTGGAGGCGCTCGGCGCGGTCGGCCCGGTGGCCGCCGTCGGTGCCGACCGGTACCTGTTCTTCACCGCGACCCGCGGCACCCCGCAGGACGAGGACGAGTGGTGGACCAGCGCGCTGGACTCCACCCCCGACACCGTCTCCGAGCACCCCGGCCTGCGCTGGCACTGCCGCGGCTCGTACACCCTCGTCCCGCCGGCCGCGCTGCCGGACGGCTCCGAGGTGCGCTGGCTGCGCGGTCCCGAGCACCCGCTGCCGGACCCGCTGCGGGTGCTGGACGTGCTGACCGACGCGTGCACGGAGGTCGGCGCGGTGGCCCAGGAGCAGTGGCTGATCGGCTGAGGCCGCCGCCGTGCCGGGGCCGTGCGCTCAGGGCAGGGTGAGGATCTCCGCGCCGTCCGCGGTGACCAGCAGGGTGTGCTCGAACTGGGCGGTGCGCTTGCGGTCCTTGGTGACCACCGTCCAGCCGTCCGGCCAGACCTCGTAGTCGTAGGTGCCCAGGGTGAGCATCGGCTCGATGGTGAACGTCATCCCGGGCCTGATCACCTCGGTGGCCCGGTCGCTGTCGTAGTGCGGGATGATCAGGCCGGAGTGGAACGAGGTGTTGATGCCGTGGCCGGTGAAGTCGCGCACCACGCCGTAGTCGAACCGCTTGGCGTACGACTCGATCACCCGGCCGATCACGTTGACCTGCCGGCCCGGCCGGACGGCCTTGATCGCCCGGTTCAGCGCCTCCTCGGTGCGCTCGACCAGCAGTCGCGACTCCTCGTCCACCTCGCCGCACAGGTAGGTGGCGTTCAGGTCGCCGTGCACGCCGTGGATGAACGCGGTCGCGTCGATGTTGACGATGTCGCCGTCCTGCAGCACGGTCGAGTCCGGGATGCCGTGGCAGATCACCTCGTTGACCGAGGTGCAGATCGACTTCGGGAAGCCCCGGTAGCCCAGGTCCGACGGGTACGCGCCGTGGTCGCACATGTAGGCGTGGGCGACGGCGTCCAGCTCGTCGGTGGTCACGCCCGGGGCGATCAGCTTCGCGGCCTCGGCCATCGCCCGCGCCGCGATCCGCCCGGCGATCCGCATCTTCTCGATCGTCTCGGCGTCCTGCACCTCGGGGCCGGTGTACGGCGTCGGCGCGGGCTTGCCGACGTACTCCGGACGCGCGATGTGCGCGGGGACCTTGCGGGTGGGGGACAGCGTGCCGGGTACCAGAGCCATGACGGCGAGTGTATCGGCCGCCACCCGTCCGGACCCGGCCGCGTGTACGGCCGCCGCGGCGGGAAAGGATCACCACCGACCGCCGCGGCCCGCCGCCGCGGCGCCCACCGCGGGACGGGAGAGCAGACGATGGTGTTCGGCCGCAGCAAGCCCACCGGGCAGCCGGGGGAGTGGTTCTACTGCATCAGGCACGGCAAGGTCGAGGAGGGCCCGGAGTGCCCGGCCAAGGACCGGCTCGGCCCGTACGCCAGCCGGGAGGAAGCCGCGCGCGCCCTGGAGACCGCCGCCGAGCGCAACCAGGAGTGGCGCGAGGACCCGCGCTGGAACGACGGGGAGCCCCGCGAGGAGGGCTGACGGCGGCTCAGGAGACGCCCGCGGCCTGGCGCTCGTGCTGCTCGCGCACCGCCAGCGCGTGCGGGTCGGTGCGCGAGTCCCAGGCCAGCAGCTTCGGGACGGCCGCGGTCAGCGCCAGCACGCCCGCCACGCACAGCAGGCCGCCCGCCCAGATCGAGCCGCGCACCCCCACCAGCGCCGCCATCCCGCCCGCCCGGACCTGGCCCAGCTGCGGGCCCACCGAGTACGAGAGCACCTCGACCCCGGCGAGCCGCCCGCGCAGCTGGTCGGGGATCGACTGGTTCCAGATCGTCGACCGGGCCACCCCGCTGACCTGGTCCGCCCCGCCCGCCACCGCCAGGAACAGCAGCACCAGCCAGACGTTCCCGACCAGGCCCGCCAGCGCCATCGCCGCGCCCCAGCCGAGCGCCGCGAACAGCAGCATCCGCCCGTGCCGGTGCACCCGGGCCGTCCAGCCGCCGGTCGCCGCCACCAGCAGCGCCCCCGCCGCGGTCGCCCCGTACAGCAGGCCCAGCGCCCACTCGGCGTCCAACTCGGCGGCCAGGAACGGGTACAGCGCCACCGGGTAGGCGAACAGCATCGCCACCAGGTCGATCGCGTACGTGCCCAGCAGGTCCTTGCGGCTCCAGGCGTACGCCAGGCCCTGGCCGATGGTGCGCAGCGACGGGGCCTCGGCGCTCTCGGCGGGCGGCACCGGGCGCATCCGGGCGATCAGCGCCAGCGAGAGGAGGAAGGTCAGCAGGTCCAGCGCGTAGGCGCTGCGGGCCCCGGCGAGCGCGACCACCACGCCGGCCAGCGGCGGGCCGGCCACCGAGGCGACGTTGCGGTACAGCGAGTTCAGGGCGAACGCGGCGGGCAGCTGGTCGTGCGCCACCACCCGGGGGACCATCGAGTCCAGCGCCGGGCGCTGGAGCCCCGCCAGCGCCGCGGTCAGCGCCGCGACCAGGTAGATCGGCCACAGCAGCGGGTGCGGCAGCAGCGAGTTGGCCAGCATCAGCGCCGCCAGCAGGGCCAGCCCGGCCTCGCTCAGCAGCACCAGGCGGCGCCGGTCCAGCGCGTCCGCCAGGGCGCCGCCCCACAGGCCGAACACCACCAGCGGCACCAGCTCGAACGCGCCCACCAGGCCCACCGCGAAGGTCGAGCCGGTCAGCTCCTTGATCTGGATCGGCAGCGCCACGAAGGACAGGAAGCTGCCGAAGCCCGTGACGCACCCCGAGGCCCAGAGCAGCCGGAAGTCCCGGGAGGCGCGCCAGGGCGCGAGGTCGGGGAGGAGTCGGCGGAGGAAGGGAGCGGTGCTGGTCACATGGCCAGATGCTGCGTCACCGGGACGGAACGGGGCAACCGGTTTTTCCCGCCACGGACACGGCTGCGGCCACGGCCACGGCTGCGGCTGCGGCTGCGGCTGCGGACACGGCCACGGCCGCGGACACCGGGACGGGCGGCTACCAGCGCAGCACCGGCGAGGCGGTCAGCCGCTCCGCCAGCCGGGAGAGCCGGGAGCGCGGCGGGGTGGCCGAGGTGGCCGAGCTGACCAGGTGCTGCACCAGCTCGAAGGGCTCCGGCGCGGCGCCCGGCACGGTGAGGCGCTCGTGCGCCAGGTCGGTCAGCTCCGGGTCGCCGTCGTCCAGGCAGAGCAGCACCGCCCCGGCCCGGCGGGCGTCGTCCAGCCGCTCCAGCAGCGGCGCGTCGGCCGGGCCGGGCGCCACCAGCAGCACCGTCGCGCCCGCGCGCGCCTCCGCGAGCCGGGGCAGGCCGCACGCCAGGTGCTCCGGCGCGCCCGCCGGGACGGCGTGCCGCAGCAGCGTCGGGGCCAGCTCCGGCAGGCCGCCGTACGCGGCCTCGTCGCTCAGGTGCGCCGCCAGGTGCCAGGGCTCGTAGCGGGGGGTGCCGACCAGGAGCAGGCCGGTCGCGCTGCGCCTGGTCACCGAGCCGCGCAGCGCGGTGGCGAAGGCGCCCGCCCGTTCGGGCCAGCCGGTGCCCGCCAGCGACTGCCGGAGTGCGGAAACTCTCACCGCGTCCATGCGCGACAGCATGCTGCCCCGGCGGCGGGTTTGGCAGGATCTTCGCCATGACGCAACCCGATTCAGTGAACGCGACGGCAGTGAACGCGACGGCCGGACCCGGCCGGAACCTGCCCGACGTCTCCCACCTCGTGGTGGGCGTCCTCGGCGGCACCGGCGACCAGGGCCGCGGCCTCGCCCTGCGGCTGGCCAGGGCCGGGCAGCGGGTGGTGGTCGGCTCCCGCAGCGCCGAGCGCGCCGAGGCCTGCGCCGCCGAGCTGGGCCTGGGCATCCGCGGCGCCGACAACGCGGCCTGCGCCGCCGAGAGCGACGTGGTGATCGTCGCGGTGCCGTGGGACGGCCACGCCGAGACGCTGACCTCGCTGCGGACCGAGCTCGCCGGGAAGATCGTGGTGGACTGCGTCAACCCGCTGGGCTTCGACAAGCAGGGCGCCTACCCGCTGCAGGTCCCCGAGGGCTCGGCCGCCCAGCAGGCCGCCGCGCTGCTGCCCGACTCCACCGTCACCGCCGCCTTCCACCACCTGTCGGCGGTGCTGCTGCAGGACGAGAGCGTCGAGCGGATCGACACCGACGTGATGGTGCTCGGCGAGGACCGGGCCGCCACCGAGGTCGTGCAGGCGCTGGCCTCCCGGATCCCCGGCATGCGCGGCATCTTCGCGGGCCGGCTGCGCAACGCCCACCAGGTGGAGTCGCTGGTCGCCAACCTGATCTCGGTCAACCGCCGCTACAAGGCGCACGCGGGCCTGCGGATCACCGACGTGTGAGCCCGGCGCGCGCCGCGGCCCGCCCCGCGCCCCCGGCGCGCGCCCACCCGTCCCGCTCCGAGGCCGCCCCCGTCCCGCCCCGGGGCCACCCCGGGCCCGACCGGCCCGTTCGGTCGGCGAGAATGGACGGGCACACCGCGACCCCGGAGGAGCCCCGCCATGCCCCGCAACGCCCTGTACGCCGCGACCGTCCTCGTCCTGGCGGTGGCCGCCGCGGTGGTCTCGTTCAGCAACGGCAACTGGTACGGCGTGATCTGGGTCCTGATGGCCTGCGTGGCCAGCAACATCACCTGGTACTACCTGCGCAAGGACCGCATCGAGCGCCGCGCCGCGGCCGCGGCCGCCGCCCCCGCCCAGCGGGGCTGACCGCCGCCCCCGCGGCCTAGTAGCCCTTCCAGAACGAGAACATCGCGTGGCCGATGTCGCTGTACGCGATGTTGGCGCCGAACAGGTCGAAGATCCACGACACCAGGTCGTACATCCACTGCCCGACCTCGCTCTGCCACATCAGCGCGAACAGCAGCAGCATGCCGTAGGGCGCGTACGGGGCGACCGCCCGCCGGGTCCGGTACGACAGCCAGGGCTCGATGATGCCGTAGCCGTCCAGGCCGGGCACCGGCAGCAGGTTCAGGATCGCCGCGGTGACCTGGAGGTAGGCCAGGAAGGCCAGCGCCGACGCCAGCGGCGAGACGGGGAAGGCGTACTCGCCGATGACGGAGGGCGTGTCGGTGTCGTTGAACCAGCCCCCGCTGACCAGCACCAGCGTCACCACGCCGAAGGCCACGTTCACCAGCGGCCCGGCCGCCGAGATCAGGCTGTGCTTGAGGCGGCCGGCGATCCGGTCCCGCTCGATGTACACCGCGCCGCCGGGCAGGCCGATGCCGCCCATGATCACGAAGACCACCGGCAGCACGAAGCTCAGCACCACGTGCCCGTACTTCAGCGGGTTCAGCGTCAGGTAGCCCTTGGTGCCGACCGTGATGTCGCCGCCCGCCAGCGCGGTGCGGGCGTGCGCGTACTCGTGCAGGCAGAGCGAGACCATCCAGCCCGCCACCACGAACAGGAACACGCCGAACCGCGCGTTGCCCCAGCCGGTGGCCAGCGCGAAGCCGGAGGCGACCAGGATGGCGGCCATCGCCAGGAAGATCGGGCTGACCCGGTTCTCCGCGCTGCGCTGGCCGGTGCTGGCGTAGGTCATGACGTGGGGGCTCCGGGGTGGTGGTGGGTGCGCTCGCGGCTGCGGTCGCGGACGGGGGGACGGGCGTCCGATCATGCCGCCCACCGGGCGTCCGGGACAAGCGGCCCAGGGTGAACGCACGGGAGCGACCGGACGTTCCGCCGCCCCGGCCGCCGCCGTCCCCGCCGTCGCCCCGCCGCTGCCCGTCCGCTGTCCCTGCCGGCTCGTCCTCGTCCTCGGCCCCGCTTGCCGCCGCCCCCCAGCCACCCCGTCGCCTGTCTGCTGTCTTTGCCGCCGTCCCCGCCACTGTCCCGCCGTCCCCGCTGCCCCACCCGCCGCCGTCCGCCCGGGGATTCCGCACGGGTGTGCGTCCGGGCCCCGGTGCGTCCCGCAGAATGGGCGGGTGCACTACGGCATCCTCGGCACCACCACCGCCCACCACGACGACGGCACCCCGGTCGCCCTCGGCGGCGCCCGGCTGCGCGCCCTGCTGGCCGCGCTGGTGCTGCGCCAGGGCCGTCCCGTGCCCGCCGAGCTGCTCGCCGACGAGGTGTGGGCCGACGAGCCGCCGCAGGACGCCGGTGCCGCGCTGCAGACCCTGGTCGGGCGCCTGCGCCGCACCGTCGGCCGGGCCGAGATCGGCTCCGGACCGGCCGGGTACTGGCTGACCGACCCGCGCACCGACGTCGCCGAGTTCCAGCGCCGCGCCGCCGACGGCGCCCGCGCCCTGCAGGGCGGCGACCCGGCCGCCGCCGCCGAGCAGCTCACCGCCGCGCTCGCGCTGTGGCGCGGCCCCGCGCTCGCCGACCTGCCCGACCGCACCGCCCCCGCCGCCCGGCTGGAGGCCCAGCGCGAGGAGGCCCGGCGGCACCGGCTCACCGCCGCGCTCGCCCTCGGCCGCACCGCCGAGGTCACCGCCGAACTCGCCGAGCTCTGCCGCGACCACCCCTTCGACGAGCAGTTGCAGGCCCTCCAACTGCGGGCCCTGCGCGCGGCGGGCCGCACCGCCGAGGCGCTCGGCCGCTACGAGGAGATCCGGCGCACCCTGGCCGAGGAGCTCGGCACCGACCCCGGCCCCGAACTGCGCACCCTGCACCGGGAGCTGCTCACCGCCGAGGCGCTCCCCGCCCCGGCGCCCGCCCCCGTCGCCCCGGCCGCCCCGCCCGCCCCCGCACCGCCCGCGTCCGGCAACCTCCGCTCCGGGCGGACCAGCTTCGTCGGCCGGGACGGCGAACTCGCCACCGTCGCCGACGCCCTGACCACCGGCCGGCTCACCACCCTGACCGGCCCCGGCGGCTCCGGCAAGACCCGGCTGTCGGTCGAGGCCGGCCGCCGCGAGCAGGACGCCGCCCGCTGGCCCGGCGGCGTCTGGCAGGTCGAGCTGGCCCCGCTGGACGACCCGGCCGCCGTCCCCGACGCGGTCGCCTCGGCGCTCGGCCTGCGCGAGACCGTGCTGCACACCGGCGGCACCGTCGCCGAGGCGATCGAGGGCGGCCGCAAGGACCCGGTCTCCCGGCTGGTCGACCACCTCGGCCGCCGCCGCGTCCTGCTGCTGCTCGACAACTGCGAGCACGTCGTCCAGGCCGCCGCCGACCTCGCCGACCGGCTGCTCGCCGACTGCCCCGGCGTCACCGTGCTCGCCACCAGCCGCGAACCGCTGGGCGTGCCGGGCGAGTGGGTGCTGCCCGTCGAACCGCTGCCCGACCCGACCGCGCTGCGGCTGCTCGCCGACCGCGGCGCCGCCGCCCGCCCCGGCTTCCGCACCGACCAGGACCCGGCCGCCTGCGCCGAGCTGTGCCGCCGCCTGGACGGCCTGCCGCTGGCCATCGAACTCGCCGCCGCCCGGCTGCGCGGCCTGACCCCGCGCCAGCTCGCCGACCGCCTCGACTCCCGCTTCGCCCTGCTCACCGCGGGCTCCCGCACCCTGCTGCCCCGCCAGCAGACCCTGCGCGCCGTCGTCGACTGGTCCTGGGACCTGCTCGGGACGCGCGAGCGCGCCGTGCTGCGCCGACTGTCGGTGTTCGCGGGCGGCTGCACCCTGGAGGCCGCCGAACAGGTCGTCGCCGACGGCGAGCTGGTGCGCCGCGAGGACGTCGCCGACCTGCTGCTCTCGCTGGTCGACAAGTCGCTGCTGGTGGCCGGCCTCGGCGAGCAGCCGCGCTACTGGATGCTGGAGACCATCCACGAGTACGCCGCCGAGCGCCTCGCCGCGGCCGCCGAACCCGGGACCGGCGACCGCCACACCGCGCACTACCGCGAACTCAGCCGCCGCGCCTACCTGAACCTGCACGGCCCCGCCCAGCTCGACGAGCTCGACCGCCTCGACCGCGAGCAGGAGAACGTCCGGGCCGCGCTGCGCCGCGCCGTCGACACCGGCCAGGAGCAGGAGGGCCTGGCGCTGGCCCTGTCGATGGCCGGGTACTGGATGCTGCGCGACTACCGCACCGAGTCCCGCGCCTGGTACGAGGCGGTCGCCGCGCTCGGCCCCGACCCGTACGCGGACGACGCCCCGCCGCCCGTCCCGCTCGCCGCCGGGCCGCTGGACGGGCCGCTGCCGATGACGCCCGACCTGCTCGACGAGGCCCGCCGCCAGCTCGGCCTGTACCGGCTGATCAGCCTGTTCTCCGGTGACATGAGCCTGCTGGAGGACTCCGGCGCGATGGACACCGCCCGGCGCATCCTGGCCGTCTACACCCCCGAACTGCCGCAGTCCTACCGGCAGCCGGTGCTCGGCCGGGTCTTCACCGTCTTCCTCACCGGCGAGATGGAGCGCACCCGCGCGGTGATGGACGACGCGGTGGCCGGGGCCCGGGTGCACGGCGGCCCGCTCGACCTGGCCTTCGCCCTGCAACTGCGCGCCCGGCTGCTCAACGACCTGGCCGGCGGCCTCGACCAGGCGATCGCCGACAGCGAGGAGGCGCTGGCCCTCTACACCGCGCTCGGCGACCGCTGGGGCATGTCCGACGCGCTCTCCGGCAAGGCCGAGAACGCCACCAAGTCCGGCGACGCCGCCCAGGCCGAACTGGCCTTCCGGCAGGCCATCGAGCTGTCCGTCCAGCTCGGCGCGCACCAGGAGGTCCCGATGCTGCGGGCCCGGCTCGGCGAGGTGGTGGCCGAGCGCGACCCGGAGGGCGGCGAGCGGATGGTCCGCGAGGCCGTCGCCGCGGCCGCCGCGGACAGCAGCGACGCCGAGGGCGCCCGGATGTACGGGCGGCTGGTGCTGTGCAACCTGTGCGTGCGGCGCGGCGAGTACGCCGAGGCGCTCGCCGTGCTCGACGAGCTGCCCGCCGACCCGGGCGTTCGCGGCCCCGTCCCCTCGGTGTTCGCCGGCATCGTCGCCTGCATCCGCGGCTGGGTGGTGGCCCGCTCCGGCGACCCGGCGGCCGGCCTGGCGCTGATGCGCGCGGGCCGCCGCACGATGACCGAGTCCGAGGGCGGCGTCCTGGTCTTCGTCGAGCACATGGCGATGATGCTGATGACGCCCGTCGCCGGGGCCCTGGTCGAGTACGCCCGGCTGCACGGCGACCTCGAGGCCGCCCGCCGGGCCGCCGAACTGCTCGGCGCCCACGAGGGCCTCAGCGGCATGCCCGGCTCGTTCATGGAGCGCAGCGAGTACGCCCGCTGCGCCGCCGCCGCCCGCGAACTGCTCGGCGAGGACGGCTACCTGGCCGCGCACGAACGGGGCGGACGCCTCACGCTGCGCGAGGCGTCCGCCCTGTTGAACGATCCCGGCCCGTTCGGCACCGGGGACCGCTGACCCACCGTCAGGTGCGCTTGCGGAAGCGGGCCACCGCCAGCGGCGCGGTCACCACGGTGATCGCCACCGACCAGATCAGCACCGTCAGCACCGAGTTGCCGACCGGCTGGTCGTTGATCAGCGCCCGGCAGGCGTCGGCCAGCGCCGACAGCGGGTTGTGCCTGGTGAAGGCCTCCAGCCAGCCCGGCATGCTGGTCGGCTTGGCGAAGATCGAACTGCCGAACTGGAGCGGCATCATCACCAGCATCGACATGCCCTGCACCGCCTGGGCGCTGCGCAGCGACATGCCCAGCAGCATCGACACCCACATCAGCGAGGAGCCGAACACCAGCGACAGGCCGACCGCGGCCAGCAGCTTCAGCGGCCCGCCGTCGATGTCCATGCCGAGGACCATCGAGAAGCCGATCAGCACCGCGAAGGCGACGACGGCGCGCAGCGTCTCGGCGATCATCTTCGACAGCAGCACCGCGGAGCGCCCGATCGGCAGGGTGCGGAAGCGGTCCATCACGCCGGTCTGGAAGTCGGTGTTCAGGCCGGTGCCCAGCGCCATCGCCAGGTTCAGGCCGGTGGTGCCGAGCAGGCCGGGCACCATGTACTGCATGTACGTGTGCTGGTCGCCGGCCATCGCGCCGCCGAACACGTAGACGAACAGCACGATCATGATGACCGGGATCAGCAGCGCGTCCAGCATCGACTCCGGGTCGGCCTTGATCCGCATCAGGTTCCGGCGGGTCAGCGCGCCCAGGTGGCGCAGGTTCGCGCGCAGCCCGATCCGGGTGTCGTCCGCGTCGGCGCCGGTCGCGGCGGGGGCGGGGCTCAGGGTGGCGGTGCTCATGCGACGGGCTCCTTGTCACGGGTCTGCGCGGGGACGGCGGGCTTGCCGCCGGTGATGGTCAGGAACACCTCGTCCAGGCTGGGCAGCTTGGTGTCGATGCCGGCCACCCCGAAGCCGCGGGTGCCCAGCACCCCGATCACGGTGGTCAGTTGGGCGTCGTCGGTCAGGTGCACCGACAGCAGCTCCGACTCGGCGGAGAAGGTCGCCGGGATGCCCGCCTCGCGCAGGGCGCGCGCCATCTCGGGGAGCTGCGCCGGGTCGGCCGGCCGCACCTGGAGGCTCTGGCCGCCGACCTGGGCCTTCAGCTCCTGGACGCCGCCGTTGGCGATCACCCTGCCCTTGTCGATCACGGTCAGGGCGTGCGCGAGCTGCTCGGCCTCCTCCATGTACTGGGTGGTCAGCAGCACGGTCGAGCCCTCGCCGACCATCCGCTGCACCTCGTCCCACACCTCGTTGCGGGTGCGCGGGTCCAGGCCGGTGGTGGGCTCGTCCAGGTACAGCACCTTCGGGCGGCCGATCATCGACGCCGCGAGGTCCAGGCGGCGCCGCATGCCGCCCGAGTAGCCCTTGGCGGGCCGCTTGGCCGCCTCGGTGAGCGAGAACCGCTCCAGCAGCTCGACCGCCCGGGCCTTGGCGTCCTTGGCGGAGAGGTCGAGCAGGCGCCCGATCAGGTACAGGTTCTCGTAGCCCGACAGCAGCTCGTCCACCGAGGCGTACTGGCCGGTCAGGCCGATGGTGCGGCGCAGCTGCTTGGGCTGGCGCAGCACGTCGTAGCCGCCGACGAACGCTCTGCCCGCGTCCGGCTTGATCAGCGTCGACAGCACCCGCACCAGCGTGGTCTTCCCGGCCCCGTTCGGCCCGAGCAGCCCCAGCACCGTCCCCTCGCGCACCGTCAGGTCGACCCCGTCCAGGGCCTTCGTCTCCCCGTAGTGCTTCACGATGCCGTGGACCTCCACGGCGTTCCGCTCGATTCGTGTCATGGGGACACCGTGCCGGGCCCGGCTGTCACGACGCTGTCAGCCCGCTGTCACGGGGGACGACAGCGGGCTGACGGGGCGGGGAGGGATCAGCTGAAGGAGTGCTCCGGGCCGGGGAAGGCGCCCTCGCGGACGTCGGTGGCGAACTCGGCGGCGGCCCGGGCGAGGGTCGCGCGGAGGTCGGCGTACTGCTTGACGAACTTGGGGACGCGGCCGGCCGTCATGCCCGCGAAGTCGGTCCAGACCAGGACCTGGGCGTCGGTGCCGGGGCCGCCGCCGATGCCGACGGTGGGGATCGCGGAGTGCTCGGTGACCTCGGCGGCGAGGTCGGCGGGGACGGCCTCCAGGACGACGGCGAAGGCGCCGGCCTGCTGGACGGCCTTCGCGTCGCGCAGCAGCTGGTGGGCGGCCTCGTCGCCGCGGCCCTGGACGGGGTAGCCGCCGAAGGCGTGCACGGACTGCGGGGTGAGGCCGATGTGGGCCATCACCGGGATGCCCGCGTCGACGAGGAGCTCGATGGTGCGGGCGCTGCGCTCGCCGCCCTCCAGCTTGACGGCCTGGACGCCGGCCTCCTTCATCAGGCGGGCGGCGTTGTGCATGGCCTGGGCGGGGGACTCCTGGTACGAGCCGAACGGCAGGTCGGCGACGACGAGGGCGCGCTGGGTGCCGCGGACGACGGCGGCGGAGAGCATCACCATCTGGTCCATGGTCACCGGCACGGTGGTCTCGTAGCCGAGGTGGCAGTTGCCCGCGGAGTCGCCGACCAGCAGGACGGGGATCCCGGCCTCGTCGAAGACCCCGGCGGTGAGGGCGTCGTAGGCGGTGAGCATCGCCCAGCGCTCGCCGTTGCGCTTGGCCTTGGCGAGGTCCCGGACGGTGACCCGGCGGTTGGTGACGCCGCCGTAGAGGGTGGTGCCGACGGGCGCGTCCTGCGTCCGGGCAGGCTGAAGCGGAGAGGCGTCGTTCATCGAACAGGCTCCTGGTGTGTGTCGTCTCGTGGCGCCGTGCGGCGTCCCCGGATCTGGCTCCATGCTTGCACGCCCGCGGCCGTCCGCAAAGGGTCGGGAGCCCCGGACGTGTCCGGGGGCTCGGGCGGGGCTCGGGCGGGGCCTGCCCGGGGCCCGGGCGGGGGGCTTGGGGAAGTCTTTGCCGTTCCTTGGCCCTCGGCTTACGATACGAGACCGTCTCGTATTGAAAAGGCGTCTAGGCTGTTCGTATGACCTCGCCGACCGCCGCTGTCCAGGCACCCCGGGTGCCGGAAGCCGTACACCGCCGACGCTGGTGGATCCTGGGCACCCTGGTGCTCGCCCTGCTCGTCGTCGTCCTCGACAACTCGATCCTCAACGTGGCGATGAAGACCATCGCCACCCCCGCCCCGGTCGGCCTCGGCGCGAGCCAGAGCGACCTGGAGTGGGCGATCAACTCCTACACGCTGGTCTTCGCGGGCCTGCTGTTCACCGCGGGCCTGCTCGGCGACCGCTTCGGCCGCAAGTGGACGCTGCTGGCGGGCATGCTGGTCTTCGGCCTCGGCTCGCTGCTGTCCGCGATGGCCGCCAGCCCCGGCGAACTGATCGGCTACCGCGCGGTGATGGGCCTCGGCGGCGCCTTCGTGATGCCCGCCACGCTCGCCATCATCATGAACGTCTTCGAACGGCACGAGCAGCCCAAGGCGATCGGCATCTGGGCCGGCGCGGTCGGCCTCGCCATCGCCGTCGGCCCGATCACCGGCGGCCTGCTGATCGAGCACTTCTGGTGGGGCTCGGTCTTCCTGGTCAACGTCCCGATCGTGCTGGTCGCGCTCGGCCTGATGGGCTGGATCGTCCCGGACTCCAAGGACCCCAACCCCGGCAAGCTCGACCCGGTCGGCGTGCTGCTGTCCATCGTCGGCCTGGTCGCGCTGATCTACGGCATCATCAAGGGCGGCGAACTGGCCGACTTCACCGACCCGAAGGCCTGGGTCCCGACCCTGGTCGGCGTGCTGGCCCTGGCCGCCTTCGTCCTGTTCGAGAAGCACACCCGGCACCCCGCGCTGGACGTCACCTGGTTCCGCAACAGGGTGTTCTCGGCCTCCATCGGCGTGGTCGGCATCGTGTTCTTCGCGCTGATGGGCGTCTCCTTCTTCGGCGTGTTCTACATCCAGAGCGTGCGCGGCTACAGCGCCCTGGAGGCGGGCGAGCTGATGCTGCCGCTGGCCGTCGCGCAGCTCGTCTTCGCACCGCGGGCCCGGCTGGTGGTCGACCGCTTCGGCGTCCGGGCGACCTGCGCGGGCGGCATGCTGCTGGTCACCGCCGGCTTCCTCGGCTACGCGTTCCTGACCGCCACCAGCCCGATCTGGCTGCTGATCGTGCTCGGCTTCGTGATGGGCGCCGGCATGGCGCACGTGATGCCGCCGGTGACCGTCGCGATCATGGGCGCGCTGCCGCGCGAGAAGGCCGGCGCGGGCTCCGCGCTCAACAACACCTTCCGCCAGGTCGGCGGCTCGCTCGGCATCGCGGTGCTCGGCGCGCTGCTGTCCACGGTCTACCGCAACGGCATGCAGGACCACCTGGCCACCGTCCCGGACCAGGTCCGCGACCGGGCCGGCGAGTCCATCGAGTCGACCCTCGGCGTCGCCGAGAAGCTCCAGCTGCCCGCCCTCGTCGACCCGGCCAAGGACGCCTTCATCCACGCCATGCACGTGGTCTCCGGCGTCTCGGCCGGCGTCACCGTGCTCGGCGCGCTGCTGGCGCTGCTCCTGCTGCCCGGCAAGGTCGCCGCACCCGGCGCCCCCGGTGCGGCGGGAGCCCCGGAGACCCCGGAGGCCCCGGCGGCGGGCCCGCAGGGCCGCACCGACAGCGGCACGAGCACCGGCCCCAGCACCGCCAAGGTGTGACCGCGACGGTGGAGAATAGGGCCATGACGAGCGCCGACACTCCGCTCAAGCCGTGCCACGGCCCCGCCGGGGAGCAGGACGCCCCCCGGCGGGGCCGCCCGCGCAGCGAGGCCGCCGAACAGGCCATCTACGCCGCCGTCGAGAAGCTGATGGAGGACGGCACCGGCCTGTCCGAACTGTCCATCGAGCGGATCGCCGCCGAGGCGGGCGTCGGCAAGGCCACCATCTACCGGCGCTGGCCCAACAAGGAGGCCCTGCTGGTCGACGTGGTGGCCCGGCTGGAGGAACCGCTGCCCCCGCTGGGCGGCCCCACCTACCGGGACGACCTGATCAGCGCCGTCGACTACATGCGCCGCCGCGGCCTGATCAAGCGCTCCCGGTGGATCGTCCGCTCCGCGCTCGGCCAGATGAACGCCTGGCCCGAGCTCAAGCACACCTACCACGAGCGGGTGGTGCACCCGCGGCGCGAGATGGTCCGGCAGATCGTCCGGCGCGGCGTCGCGGCGGGCGAACTCCGCGCCGACCTGGACGTCGAACTCCTCTGCGAGATGCTGATCGGCCCGATCCTGCTGCGCACCGTCCTGTGGGACGACGCCCCGCTGGAGGACCCGGACCTGCCCCGGCAGATGGTCGACGCCGCCCTGCAGGGCATCGGCGCCCGGCCGCCGGTGCCGCCGGTGCCGCCGGTGCCGCCGGTGCCGCGGGTGTCGTCCGCGTCCTGACCGTTCCGTCCGCGCCTTCCGCCGCGCCCCTGCCGTCCCGCCCGACCGTGCCCTCCGGCCCGGCGCCCGACCCCCGTCCGGCGCAGGGGCGGAACTTTCCGGGCACTTCGCCGCGTCCATCCCGTCATAGGCTGAGCCGAGAATCGGATCGGGGCAGGTCGGGGACGGGTCGACGGGCGAGTCGGCCGGCGAGTCGGCCGGGCACGGCGGCAAGGAGCGGACGATGGTGCGGGCGGACGGCCCGGCGGTACTGGCGCAGGAGCCCGAGCGGCCCGAGCGGCCCGAGAGCGGGCGGGAGAGGCTGCGGCGCTGGTTCGACTGGCGGCGCGGGTGGCCGCTCACCGCGCTCGGCCTGCTGGTCACCGGGCTTCTGGTGCTGCACGCCCAGGTGCCCAACGCGATCGGCAACCTGGGCAGCCTGCTGGAGACCTTCCTGCCCTGGCTCGGGCTGGCCGTCCCGGTGCTGCTGGCGCTCGCGCTGTGGCGCCGCGCCGGGGTCGCGGTGGTCGCGGCGCTGCTGCCCGGCGCGGTCTGGCTGAACCTGTTCGGCGCCCTGCTGGTCGACAAGAGCAGCGGGCCCGGCGACTTCACCGTCCTCACCCACAACGTGGCCGCCGCCAACGACGACCCGCAGGGCACCATCCGGATGCTCACCGGCTCCGGCGCCGAGATCGTCGCACTGGAGGAACTCTCCGCCTCCGCCGCCCCCGTGTACGCCGAAGGACTGGCCGGGGCCTTCCCGTACCACGTGGTGGAGGGCACCGTCGGGCTGTGGTCCAGCTACCCGATCGACGGCGTGGCCGTGGTCGACATCAAGATGGGCTGGACCAGGGCCTTCCGCGCCCAGGTCACCACCCCGAAGGGCCCGCTCGCCGTGTACGTCGCCCACCTGCCCTCGGTGCGGGTCAAGTTCGACAGCGGCTTCACCGCCGGGCGGCGCGACGTCAGCGCGCAGGCCCTCGGCGACGCGATCGAGCACGAGCCGCTGCGCAAGGTGCTGCTGCTCGGCGACCTCAACGGCACCATGAACGACCGCAGCCTGGCCCCCGTCACCTCGCAGATGCGCTCCGCCCAGGGTGCGGCGGGCGACGGCTTCGGCTTCTCCTGGCCCGCCTCCTTCCCGCTGGCCCGGATCGACCAGGTCCTCAGCAAGGGCGGCCTGGTCCCCACCGACTCCCGCACCCTCCCGGCGGACGCCAGCGACCACCTCGCGGTGGTCGCCGACTACCGCTACTGACCGTTCGGCCACCGGCTTCTCGGCCACCGGTTTCTTGGTCACCGGCTTCTCGGCTGCCGACCCTTCCGGGCGATCACCACGGTGGCGTCCCGCTCCCCGTCCCGCTCGGTGCGGGTGACGAGCCCCCGGGCGGCCAGCAGCGCGGCCGTCGCCGGGGCCTGCCGCCCGCTGGTCTCGATCAGCAGGCGGCCGCCGGGCGCCAGCCAGTGCGGGGCGGCCGCCGCGACCCGGCGCTGCACGGCCAGGCCGTCGGCGCCGCCGTCCAGCGCCGCCGCGGGCTCGTGGTCACGCGCCTCCGGCGGCAGCAGCGGGATCTCACCGGTCGGCACGTACGGGGCGTTGACCAGCAGCAGGTCGACCCGGCCGCGCAGGTCGCGCGGCAGCGGGGCGTCCAGGTCGCCCAGGTGCACCCGCCCGCGGTACGGGGCCAGGTTGCGGCGGGCGCACTCCACCGCGACCGGGTCGACGTCCGCGGCGTGCAACTCGACGCCCGGGCCGAGCCGGGCGGCCAGCGCGGCGCCGATCGCACCGGAGCCGCAGCAGAGGTCGAGCAGCACCGGGCCGGGGCCGCCCGGGCCGGGGCCGCCCAGGTCGGTGGGCGGGTCGGCGGCCATGGCGGTGGCCAGGTCGACCAGGAACTCGCTGCGCCGCCGCGGCACGAACACCCCCGGGGCGAGGGCGATGCGCAGGCCGGCGAACTCGGCGAAGCCCACCACCTGCTCCAACGGATGCCCGGCGCACCGGAGTTCGACCATCGCATCGAGCCGGGCGGGGTCGGTGGCGGCGGCCAGCAGCAGCCGGGCCTCGTCCTCGGCGAAGACGCACCCGGCCGCACGCAGCCGGTCGGTGACGAGGGTGTGGGGGAGCGACACGGGAACCTCTCGAAGAGCCTGGCGGGCTCCCCGTCCGGTCAGGCCGCGACCCGGCGGCGGGGGAGCACCTCGACGACCTGCACGGTGATCTCTCCCACCTCCTCGGTTCCTCACTCCGGGCACGCCGGACGTATCACGGGCGCGCGCTGCGGCGCTCACCCTAACCCGCCGCGCCCCCGCTGTCAGCCGCTCACCAACCGGCCCTGCGGGGCCCTGCGGGGCCCTGCGGGGGCGTGGCGGGGGCGTGGCGGGCGGCTCGGCCGTGCAGCGGGGTGCTCGCCGGAGCCGTCGGTCGCTCGGCCGCGCTGTCGGTTGCTCACCGGCGCTGCGAGTTGCGCACCTGCCCCGCCAACTGCTCGGCCGTGCTGCTGATCGCTCGCCCGTGCTGCGAACTGCTCGCCCGCTGCGCCAACCGCTCGATCGCGCTGCTGATCGCTCGCCCGTGCTGCTGACTGCTCGGTCGCGCTGCTGATCGCTCAGCCGCGCTGCGAACTGCTCGCCCGCCCCGCCGACTGCTCGGCCGTGCTGTCGACCGCTCGCTCGCGCTGCGGACCGCTCAGCCGCGCTGCTGGCGGCCGTCCCCGCCCGCCCGCCGGTGGGTCCTCAGCCCTGGCGCCAGCGGTTGGTGATGGGCAGGCGGCGGTCGCGGCCGAAGTTCTTCGGCGAGACCTTCGGGCCCGGCGGGTACTGCCGCCGCTTGTACTCGGCAGTGTCCACCAGCCGCACCACCCGGTCCACCACTTCGGCCGGGAACCCGGCGGCGACGATCGCGTCCCGTCCCTCGTCGCCCTCCACGTACCTGGTCAGGACGGCGTCCAGCAGGTCGTAGTCGGGGAGCGAGTCGGTGTCCTTCTGGTCCGGCCGCAGCTCCGCGGACGGCGGCTTGGAGATGGTGTTCTCCGGGATCGGCGGCACCTCGCCGCGCGCCTCGGCCGCCGCGTTGCGCCAGCGCGCCAGCTTGAAGATCAGCGACTTGTAGACGTCTTTGATCGGCCCGTACGCGCCCACCGAGTCGCCGTACAGCGTCGAGTAGCCGACCGCCAGCTCGCTCTTGTTGCCCGGGGCGAGGACGAGTTGCCCCTCCTGGTTGGAGATCGCCATCAGCAGCGTGCCGCGCAGCCGGGACTGCAGGTTCTCCTCGGCCAGGCCGGTCAGTTCGGCGGCGCCCATGTACGCGTCGAACATCGGGGCGATCGACACCGTGCGGAAGTGCAGGCCGGTGCGGCGGGCCAGCTCGGCCGCGTCGTCCCGGGAGTGCTGCGAGGAGTAGCGCGAGGGCATCGAGACGCCGTACACGTTCTCCGCGCCGATCGCGTCCACCGCGATCGCCGCGACCAGCGCCGAGTCGATGCCGCCGGACAGGCCGATCAGCACCGAGCGCGCGCCGTTCTTGCGGACGTACGCCCGGGTGCCCTCGACCAGCGCCGCGTACACCTCGGCCTCGTCGTCCAGCCGTTCGCTGACCTGCGGTTCGATCGGCTGCGCGGGCCGTTCCTTCGGCGCGCCGCCCAGGTCGACCCTGGTCAGCTTGAGGCCGTCGGCGAGCACGGTGCCGTCCGGGAGGCCGTCCTCGTTCGCGGCCGGCAGGTCCAGGTCGACGACCAGCAGGGCCTCCGCGAACTGCGGTCCGCGGGCCAGCAGCTCGCCGTCCTCGGTGACGATCAGGGTCTCGCCGTCGAAGACCAGCTCGTCCTGGGCGCCCACCATGTTCAGGTACACCAGCGGGCAGCCCGCCTCGGCGGCCCGGCGCTTCACCAGCTCCAGCCGGACGTCGTCCTTGTCGCGCTCGTACGGCGAACCGTTCAGCGACAGCAGCAGGCCCGCACCAGCCTGGCCGGTGGCCGCGACCCGGCCGCCCTCCTGCCAGATGTCCTCGCAGATCGCCAGCGCCACGTCCACGCCGTGCAGCCGCAGCACCGTCAGCTGGTCGCCCGGCACGAAGTACCGGTACTCGTCGAACACGCCGTAGTTCGGCAGGAAGTGCTTGGCGAACCTGGTCACCACCTCGCCGCCGCGCAGCACCGCCGCGCAGTTCTGCGGCCTGCCCGCGTACCGGCTGCCCGGCTCGCCGCGGCCCAGGTAGCCCACCACCACCGGGACGTCGCCCAGGCCCTCGGCCTGCAGCTTCGCCGCCAGGTCGACGAGCGCGGCGCGGGAGCCCTCCACGAACGAGCCGCGGAAGGCCAGGTCCTCCACCGGGTACCCGGTCAGCACCATCTCCGGGAAGGCGATCAGGTCGACGCCGGACTCGGCGGCCCGCTTCGACCAGCGCAGCACCTCCTCGCTGTTGCGGGCGAGGTCACCGACCCAGGGGTCGATCTGGCACAGGGCGAGACGCAGATTCGGCATGCCCCCGAGTGTAATCGTCTAACTGACGTTATGTCGCGGGGGTACCCCCGACGGCAGGTCGGACGCCCGGCGGACGCCCGCCTCCCCTCCCGTCGTCCCGCCCCGGAACCGCCAGGGATCGGCAACGGGGCGAAGATCCGCCATGATGGGTGGCGACGCGGTCAGGGCGAGGTCTTCGCCGGGCCGGGCCGGCCGGTGCGGGCGGCGTAACACGGGCGTAAAGAGCAGAGGTGAGACTGTCCCCATGGGCAAGCAGCAGGAGTTCGTGCTTCGCACGCTCGAGGAGCGTGACATCCGGTTCGTCCGGCTGTGGTTCACCGACGTGCTCGGGTTCCTCAAGTCCGTGGCGGTGGCCCCGGCGGAACTGGAGCAGGCGTTCGAGGAGGGCATCGGCTTCGACGGCTCGGCGATCGAGGGGTTCGCCCGGGTCTACGAGTCCGACATGATCGCCAAGCCGGACCCGACCACCTTCCAGATACTGCCGTGGCGCTCCGAGAACCCCGGTACCGCCCGGATGTTCTGCGACATCCTGATGCCCGACGGCTCCCCCTCCTACGCCGACCCGCGCTACGTCCTCAAGCGCACCCTGGAGAAGGCCTCCAACCTCGGCTTCACCTTCTACACCCACCCCGAGATCGAGTTCTTCCTCCTCAAGGACCTCCCCGGCGACGGCACCCCGCCCACCCCGGCGGACCAGTCCGGCTACTTCGACCACACCCCGCGCGGCATCGGCCACGACTTCCGCCGCCAGGCCATCACGATGCTCGAATCCATGGGCATCTCGGTCGAGTTCAGCCACCACGAGGGCGCCCCCGGCCAGCAGGAGATCGACCTCCGCTACGCCGACGCGCTCTCCACCGCCGACAACATCATGACCTTCCGCCTGGTCATGAAGGAGGTCGCCCTCGAACAGGGCGTCCACGCCTCCTTCATGCCCAAGCCGTTCTCCCACTTCCCCGGCTCCGGCATGCACACCCACGTGTCGCTGTTCGAGGGCGACCGCAACGCCTTCCACGAGTCCGGCGCCGAGTACCAGCTCTCCAAGGTCGGCCGCTCCTTCATCGCCGGCCTCCTCAAGTACGCCGCCGAGACCGCCGCCGTCACCAACCAGTGGGTCAACTCCTACAAGCGCATCTGGGGCGGCTCCCAGCGCACCGCGGGCGCGGGCGGCGAAGCCCCCTCCTACATCTGCTGGGGCCACAACAACCGCTCCGCCCTCATCCGCGTCCCCATGTACAAGCCCGGCAAGCAGGGCTCCACCCGCATCGAGGTCCGCTCCCTCGACACCGGCTGCAACCCCTACCTCGCCTACGCCGTCACCCTCGCCGCGGGCCTCAAGGGCATCGAGGACAACCTCGAACTCCCCCCGGGCGCCGACGACGACGTCTGGGCCCTCACCGACGCCGAACGCCGCGCCCTCGGCATCCAGCCCATGCCGCAGAACCTCGGCGAGGCCATCGACCTCATGCAGCGCAGCGAACTCGTCGCCGAGACCCTGGGCGAGCACGTCTTCGACTTCTTCCTGCGCAACAAGCGCCAGGAGTGGGAGGAGTACCGCTCGGAGGTCACGCCGTTCGAGCTGCGCAAGGTGCTCCAGGTGCTGTAAGAGTGGTGACGGCCCGTCAGGCCCCGGTCCGAGCCCGTGCGCTCGGGCCGGGGCCCGGTCGTTTCCGGGGCGGGCCGTGTACGGGGGTGGGGCGGGGGAAGTAGGACCCCGTCGATCGTCACGGGCCGGGAGGGCAGATGGAGTTGCGGCTGCGGTACGCGCCGGAGGCGGTGAACGCCGGGAGGTTCGCGGCGGACATCGTGGTGTCGGCGGCGCGGGTGAGCGGGGTGGAGCTGGACTACTCGGTGGCGAGCCTGGCGGTGGTCGACGGGATCATCGAGGAGTTCCGGAGCAGCGGGATCGTCAGCGGGCAGATCGGCGAGACGCTGTTCGGTTTCGGCTGTTACGTCGGCGAGGTGATGGTCCGCCGGGGCGGTGCGGCCTGGCGGGCGGTGGGTGGCGAGGAGGCGGCGGCGTTCGGGTTCCCGCTGGTGGTGGACCTGCCGAGCGGGCAGGTGGGCAACCCGATCGGGAAGGTGTTCCGGCGGCTGGACAACGGGCCCCAGGACAGCCTGCCGTACTTCTACACGGTGTTCGCGGAGCCCTGGCGCCGGGTGTAGTCGCCTCTGCTGCTCTGGGATGCGGAGCCCAGCTTCCCGGTGCGGACCGGATGGCGTAATCCGTGGGGCGGAGGCGATGGCGCTCCGGGATGCTCGACGCACTGGTCGGCGCGGCGGATCGGGGTGCGGATGGCTTCCGGGGACGACCCAAACTTCTTCGGGAACGTGTTTGCTTCTGTTGTCACTGCGACAGTGGCATCGGTGTTGGGGGCCCTGGGACTCTCATTGCGGGAGTGGCGCGCCCGCCGGAACACCGAGCTGAGGCGCCGCCGGGAACTGGATGACGCCCGCGCTCGACTCGACTACCTGGCCCAGTGGTTCACGACCTATGCGGCAGTCGCGCCGGGCCTGGACGTCGAGTCGATGCGACGCTGGGCAACGGCTTACCTGGACGTGGAGTTGGCAGTGCTGCGGGACGCGGTCCCCGAGGAACGGCGTACCGAGCAGATGTCGTTCCGGGGGCGAATCAGGGTGCTATTGCTCCTTTACCCCCTGCACTCGGTGGCTGGATGGGTGCTGCGGGTGGTCTTCTACCTGGTTTTGGTGACTGTCTGCGGGGTGCTTCCCAAGATTCTGTCGGATCCGCGCACCGGCTGGGGAGACCGGATCGGAGCGTCGTTGCTGTTGCTCGTCATTGGCTTCGGAACACTGGCCGGCTTGTGGGCCCTCACCGCGCGGTTGTCCCCGCGCAGCACCGAGTTGCAGGCGTTCCGTTCGGCTCGGCGGAACGGGGGGAGCGCGCCTACCAGGGACGGGGGGTGAGGGGGCGGCTGTCCAGGCCATCACGTGTGCTGCGGCTACGTCAACGAGGACGAGTCCTCGGCTGTCCGTCGGTTGGTGACCGTGCAGGTCCGAGCTGCTTGGAAAGGGAAGCGTGGTCGCGCTGCGCCGTGGGCCGGGCGGTCGCGGAGGAGGCGTTCCAGGGGGTGTTCGACGAGGTGGTGGAGGAGGGCGGCCAGGGTGAGGGAGGTGGTGGCGAGGAGGAGCCAGGTGGTGGCGGTGGGGAGGCCGGGGGCGGGGTGGCCGTAGTGGTGGAGCCAGGGGCGGAAGGTGATTTCGTGGATCAGGTACCAGGCGAAGGACCACTCGCCGAGGAGGGTCCAGGGGCGGCGGGTGAGGGGGCCGCCGGGGTGGTGGAGGTCGGCTTGGGCGGCGGCGGTGATCAGGGCGGCGAAGAGCGGGGCGGAGAGGAGTTGGGAGGCGGTGTAGGGGCTGTGCCAGGCGGGGTCGGGGACGGCGTGGTGCCAGGGGACCAGGGCGAGGTGGAAGGCGGCGACGGCGAGGGCGGTGGGCAGCAGCGGCAGGACGGGCAGGCGGCCGCGGCGGACGGCGAGGGCCAGGGCGGCGCCGAGCAGGAACTGCGGGGTGCGGCTGAGCGGCAGGTAGTCGAGGAGCCAGCTGCGCAGGGCGGGGTCGGTGACGGCGGACCCGGCCAGCCACAGCAGCGGGCCGGCGGCGCAGCACAGGGCGGCGGTGCGCAGTCCGGGCCGCAGCCGCAGGAGGAGCGGGAAGAGCAGGTAGAACCAGGCTTCGTCGCCGAGCGACCAGCCCGCCGGGTTGCCGCCCATCACGGTGCCGCGCCCCCACGGGTGCAGCAGCGGCAGTGACCACAGGGCGGCGGTGACGGGCACGGCCGCGCCGAGCGCGGCGTACACGGCGAGCGAGGCGCCGGTGGTGAGGGCGTGCAGCGGCCAGATCCGGGCGAGGCGGCGGCGGTAGAAGCGGCGGGCGGGGACGGGGGCGTCCGCGTACGTCCAGGCGAGCACGAAGCCGGACAGCACGAAGAAGAACGTCACGCCGGAGCGCCCGTACCAGGCGAGGGGGCTGAGCACCGGGAGGGTGCCGACCTGGCGGGAGAGGTGGTAGCAGACGACCAGCAGGGCGGCGAGGAAGCGCAGGCCGGTGAGGGAGGGGAGCCGGGAGGAGGGGGGAGGTATCCGCAGGGGGGTCACTCCGTGGCCAACGAGCCGGGCGGTGGGGTGTCACGGGCGGTGGGGTGTCACGGGAGGGAGGGAAAGGAGGGAGGGAGGGAGGGAGGTCCGGTTGACGGTGCGTCACGGGGCGCGGCCCGGGGCGGTGGGAACGTACGCTCAGGGCAGCAGGGCAGGGGACAGCCACGGGAGGCGGGACGACGGTGGAGGAACGGGCCGGGAGCCGGGTCAGCCGGTTGGAGACCCGACTGGTGCGGCGGGGGGTCTCCGATCCGGACCAGGCGGTGCGGCTGCTGGACGGGCCGGGGCTGCACGGCCTGGCCGCGGACCCGGTGCTGCTGGACGCGCTGGGCGCCGCCGCCGACCCGGACCAGGCGCTGCTGGGCCTGGCCCGGCTGCTGGAGGCGCTGGACCCGCACGAGCGGCACACCCTGCGCGACACCCTGACCGCCTCCAAGCCGCTGCGCGACCGGCTGCTGGGCGTCCTGGGCGCGTCGACCGCGCTCGCCGACCACCTGGCCCGGCACCCCCGCGACTGGCACGCCCTGGTCTCCTTCGAGCTGCGCGACATCCACCCCGGACGCGGCGACTTCCTCGGCGAGCTCACCCGCCGGGTGCGGGCCGAGCCGGACGCCGACCGGGCCGACGCGCTGCGCGCCGCCTACCGGCGCTGCCTGCTGGCCATCGCGGCCCGCGACCTGTCCGGCACCACCGACCTGCCGCAGGCCGCCGCCGAGCTCGCCGACCTGGCCGGCGCCACCCTGCAGACCGCCCTGGACATCGCGGCCGAGCAGGACCCGGAGGCCGCCGCGGCCTGCCGGCTGGCCGTGATCGGGATGGGCAAGTGCGGCGGCCGGGAGCTCAACTACGTCTCCGACGTGGACGTGATCTTCGTCGCGGAGGCCCGGGAGGGCGTCGAGGAGCAGCGGGCGGTGCAGGCCGCCACCCGGCTCGCCGCGCACGCGATGCGGCTGTGCTCCGACACCACCGGCGAGGGCACCATCTGGCCGGTCGACGCCAACCTGCGTCCCGAGGGCCGCAACGGCCCGCTGGTGCGGACCCTGGCCAGCCACCTCGCCTACTACCAGCGCTGGGCCAAGACCTGGGAGTTCCAGGCCCTGCTGAAGGCCCGCCCGATCGCCGGTGACACCGAGCTCGGCCGCGCCTACGCCGGGGCCATCGCCCCGCTGGTGTGGCAGGCCGCGGCCCGGGAGAACTTCGTCACCGACGTCCAGCAGATGCGCCGCCGGGTGGTCGACGCGATCCCGGCCGGGGAGGTCGACCGGCAGCTGAAGCTCGGCCCGGGCGGCCTGCGGGACGTCGAGTTCGCCGTGCAGCTGCTGCAGCTCGTGCACGGGCGCACCGACGAGTCGCTGCGCAGCGGCAACACGCTGGAGGCGCTGGCCGCGCTCAGCGCCGGGGGCTACGTCGGCCGGGCCGACGCCGCCTCGCTGGACGCCGCGTACCGCTTCCTGCGCGCCCTGGAGCACCGCATCCAGCTGCAGCGGCTGCGCCGCACCCACCTGATGCCCACCGACCCGGCCGACCTGCGCCGGCTCGCCCGCACCATGGCCCCGCTGATCCGGGGGGAGACGCGGGACGACCCGGTCGCGGCGCTGCAGCGCGAGTGGCGGCGGCACGCGGTGGAGGTGCGGCGGCTGCACGAGCGGCTGTTCTACCGGCCGCTGCTGGACGCCGTCGCCGAACTGCCGGTCGCCGAACTGCGGGTCACCGGCTCCGGTGCCGCCGGGCTCAGCACCGAGGCGGCCAAGCAGCGCCTGGGCGCCCTCGGCTACGCCGACCCGGCCGCCGCGCTGCGGCACATCTCCGCGCTCGCCTCCGGCGTCAGCCGCAAGGCCGCGATCCAGCGCACCCTGCTGCCGGTGCTGCTCGGCTGGTTCGCGGACTCGGCGGACCCGGACGCCGGGCTGCTGAACTTCCGGCAGGTCTCCGACGCGCTCGGCCGCACCCCCTGGTACCTGCGGCTGCTGCGCGACGAGGGCGCCGCGGCCGAGCAGCTCGCCCGGGTCCTGTCCGCCGGGCGGCTCGCCCCCGACCTGCTGCTGCGCGCCCCCGAGGCGGTCGCCATGCTCGGCGACGCCGGGGGCCTCGTCCCGCGCGGCCGGGCCGCCCTGGAGGCGGAGGTGCTGGCCGCCGTCGGCCGGGCCGCCGACCCGGCCGCGGCCGTCGCCGCCGCCCGGGCCGTCCGGCGCCGCGAACTGTTCCGCACCGCCGCCGCCGACGTGCTCGGCCGCCTCGACGAGGACCCGGCCCGCGCCCTCGACCTCGCGGGCGAGGCCCTCACCTCGATCACCGCCGCCACCCTGCAGGGCGCGCTGCGCGCCGCGAGCAACGGCTGGGAGGCCCGCAACGGCGAACTGCCCACCCGGATCGCGATCATCGCGATGGGCCGCTACGGCGGCCACGAACTCGGCTACGGCTCCGACGCGGACGTGCTGTTCGTGCACGAGCCCCGGCTGGGCGTCCTGGACGAGGACGCGGCCCGGGCCGCCCGCGAGGTGGTCGGCGAGCTGCGCACCCTGCTGGCCGCCCCGTCCGTCGAACCCCCGCTGCTGGTCGACGCCGACCTGCGGCCCGAGGGCCGCAACGGCCCGCTGGTGCGCACCCTCAGCTCGTACGCCGCCTACTACGCGCGCTGGTCGCACGCCTGGGAGAGCCAGGCCCTGCTGCGGGCCGAGGCGACGGCCGGGGACGAGGAGCTGGGCGCGCGCTTCCGCGAGCTGGTCGACCCGCTGCGCTACCCCGGCGCGGGCGTCCCCGACCGGGACCTGCTGGAGATCCGCCGGATCAAGGCCCGGATCGAGTCCGAGCGGCTGCCGCGCGGCGCCGACCCCACCACCCACACCAAGATCGGCCGCGGCGGGCTGGCGGACGTCGAGTGGACGGTCCAGCTGCTCCAGCTCCGGCACGGCCACGAGGTGCCCGCGCTGCGCACCACCCGCACCCGGGCCGCGCTGGCCGCCGCGACGGAGGCGGGCCTGGTCGACCGGGAGGACGCGGAGGTGCTGGACGCCGCCTGGGTGCTGGCCTCGCGGGTGCGGGCCGCGGTGATGCTGGTGCGCGGGCGCGCGGGGGACAGCTTCCCCGGCGACGCGCGGGAGCTGGCGGGGGTGGCGCGTTACCTGGGGTATGGGGTGGGGCACTCGGGGGAGCTGGTGGACGAGTACCGGCGGACGACGCGGCGGGCGCGCCGGGTGGTGGAGCGGCTGTTCTACGGCTCGGAGTAGCACCGGCGCGAGTTACGAGCGCACCACCGGGGCCGCGCGGTTCTGCGCGGCCCCGGTGGTGCGCTCCGCGGGGTGCGCCTCCCGGGCCGGAGGCGCTACGCGTTGACCTTGGTGTCCCACTGGGCGGGGACGGTGAGCTCCCGGTCGGCCGGGTCGCCGGGCCGGCGGGGGAGGCGGTAGACCCAGGTGTGGTAGATCAGGCGGGCGGCGAGGAAGCCGACGGCCAGGCAGATCAGGCCGCCGACCGCGTCCAGCCAGAAGTGGTTGGCGGTGGAGACGATCACGCTGAGGGTGACCAGCGGGTAGGCGAGGCCGAGCAGGCGGACCCAGGTGCGGCGGGCCAGGAAGAAGATGGTGAGGCCGCACCAGGTGGACCAGCCGATGTGCATGGAGGGCATCGCGGCGTACTGGTTGGAGACCGTCGCCCCTGCGCCGGAGGCGAGCGAGCCCCAGGTCTGGTGGAGGGTGACGGTGTCGAGGAAGCCGCCGCCGGTCATCAGGCGGGGCGGGGCCAGCGGGAAGCAGTAGAAGCCGACCAGGGCGATGCCGGTGGTGATGAACAGCACCGTCCGGGAGGCGGCGTAGCGGCCGGGGTGGGAGCGGTAGAGCCAGACCAGCACGCCGATGGTGATGATGAAGTGCAGGGTGGCGTAGTAGTAGTTCATCCCGACGATGAGCCAGGTGACCGAGTTGACGCCGTGGTTGACGGAGCGCTCGACGGCGATGCCGAGGGCGTGCTCCAGGTCCCAGACCCAGGTGGCGTGCTTCTGGGCGATCGCGGCCTGCTCGGGGACCGCGTTGCGGACCAGCGAGTACAGCCAGTAGCTGAGGCCGATCAGGGCGAGTTCGAAGAGCAGGTGCGGGCGGCGCGGGGTGCGGCGCTGCTCGCGCAGGCGGCTGCGGACGGCGGCGGCGGGCGACTGGGCGACGCGGGTGGCTCCGGCGGGCTCGCGGGGGGTGTGCTCCGGGCCCGGGTCGGAACCGTGGTGCGTGGTCCGGTCGGCACGTTCGGCGCCGGCTGTCTGGATCTCGGTCGGTTCCCCCATGGGGGAGAAGTCTGCCAGACCAGGTGTGGCCGCTTGCTCATCCTCTGGTCGGGGATTCTTCACCGACTGTCCCCCCACGGGGGTAGGGGTCGATCGGTTTTCGAGGCGCATGCGCTCCATTGTGGCGCGCGGGTCACGGGGGGTCGAACCGGGGTCTGGTTCGGGTACGGACGCCGGGGGCGGACGGGGAGGGGCTCAGGTCACGACTCGGTACGACTCGGCGCCGAAACACCTTTCGCATCTTGCTGAAACATCTTGCAGGGCGCTAGGTTCCACGCCACCCACCCTTGCCCGAGCGCCCCCGAGGGAGAGCCCTGCCGTGGCCGACGCCCCGTTCCGCCCCCAGCGCCGCACCACCCCGTACCGCCGCCCCGGACGGGCCGCCGTCCTGGTCGCCGCCTCGTTGATCGCCGCGACCCTGGGCGCCGCCCCGCTGGCCGCCGCCGCGCCCGCCAAGCCCGCCGCCCCGCCGTCCGACAAGGACCTGGCGGCCACCGCGGCCCGGCACGACCTGACCCGCGAGCAGTTCTACTTCGTGCTGCCGGACCGCTTCGCCAACGGCAGCACCGGCAACGACACCGGAGGCGTCACCGGCGGCCGGATGGACAACGGCCTCGACCCGGCCGACAAGGGCTTCTACCACGGCGGCGACCTCCAGGGCCTGATCGACCGGCTCGACTACATCCAGGACCTCGGCACCACCGCGATCTGGATGGCGCCGATCTTCAAGAACCAGCCCGTGCAGGGCGCGGGGGCGGACGCCTCGGCCGGCTACCACGGCTACTGGATCACCGACTTCACCCAGGTCGACCCGCACTTCGGCACCAACGCCCAGCTCAAGGAGCTGATCGACAAGGCGCACAAGCGCGGCATCAAGGTCTTCTTCGACGTCATCACCAACCACACCGCGGACGTCATCGACTACGCGGAGAAGACGTACGACTACCGCTCCGAGGGCGCCTACCCGACCCTCGACGCGGACGGCAACCCGGTCGACGAGACCGCGGTCGCCGACGCCCGGGCGCAGTGGCCGAGCATCACCGAGGACTCCTTCCCCTACACCCCGGTGCTGCGCGACCGGGCGGGCGCGACGGCGAAGACCCCGTCCTGGCTGAACGACCCGTCGCTCTACCACAACCGCGGCAACTCGACCTTCGTCGGCGAGTCCGCGACCGAGGGCGACTTCTCCGGCCTGGACGACCTGGACACCCAGAACCCGAAGGTCGTCGCGGGGATGGAGAAGATCTACCAGCAGTGGGTCGCCGAGACCGGCGTCGACGGCTTCCGGATCGACACCGTCAAGCACGTCAACCTGGCGTTCTGGGAGCAGTGGGCGCCCGCGCTGAAGCAGTTCGCGGCGCAGCAGGGCAACAAGAAGTTCTTCATGTTCGGCGAGGTCTACTCGGGCGACCCGGCGGTCACCTCCCCGTACGTCACCAAGGGCAAGCTGCAGGCCACCCTGGACTTCGCCTTCCAGGAGGCGGCCCGCAAGTACGTCTCGCAGAACGGCTCGGCCAAGGCGCTCAGCGAGCTGTACGCGCAGGACTACCGGTACACCACCGCCGACACCGACGCCTACGAGCTGCCGACCTTCCTCGGCAACCACGACATGGGCCGCTTCGGCTCCTTCCTGCAGAGCGACAACCCGGGGGCCTCCAACGAGGCGCTGCTGGCCAAGGACCGGCTCGCCAACGAGCTGCAGTTCCTCACCCGCGGCCAGCCGGTGGTCTACTACGGCGACGAGCAGGGCTTCACCGGCGCGGGCGGCGACAAGGACGCCCGGCAGGACATGTTCGCCTCCAGGACCCCCTCGTACAACACCGACACCGTCATCGGCGGCGCCTCCGGCTCGCAGGACCGCTACGGCCAGGACGGCGCGCTCTACCAGGGGATCGCGGGCCTGGCGAAGCTGCGCAAGGACCACCCGGCGCTGGCCGACGGCGCCCAGGTCGAGCGGTACGCGGCGGACGGGCCGGGCGTGTACGCGTTCTCCCGGATCGACGCGAAGGAGCAGGTCGAGTACCTGGCGGCGGTCAACAACGCGGCCGAGGCGAAGACCGTCACGCTGGACACCTTCTCCGCGGGCATGGACTTCGACGGCCTGTACGGCACCGGCGGCAAGGTCACCAGCGGCGCGGACGGCAAGGTGACGGTCACCGTCCCGGCGATGTCCTCGCTGGTGCTGAAGGCGAAGCACAAGCTGGCCAAGCCCGCCGCGGGCCCGTCGATCACGGCGAGCGCGCCCGCCGACGGCTCGTACGGCACCGTCACGCTGGGCGCGGAGGTGCCCGGCGGCGGGTTCAACCGGGTCACCTTCGCCGCGCAGGTCGGGGACGGCGCCTGGCAGACGCTCGGCACCGCCGACAACGGGACGTACCGCGTCACGCAGAACCTCGACGGCGTCGCGCCCGGCACCGTCGTGCGCTTCAAGGCCGTCGTCGAGGACTCGGCGGGCCGACTGGCCTCCACCACCGGGCAGTTCACCGCCGGCCAGCAGGCGCCGACGCCCGCCCCGAGCGCGGTGACGCGCGAGTACGCGGTGGTGCACTACCAGCGGCAGGACGGGAACTACGACGGCTGGAACCTCTACACCTGGGGCGACATCGCCGACGGCGAGGCGACCACCTGGCCGGAGGGGCACGGCTTCGTCGGGCGGGACGCGTACGGCGCGTTCGCGTACGTGAAGCTCAAGGGCGGGGCGTCCGACGTCGGGTTCGTGGTGGAGAACAACGGCACCAAGGACGTCGACCAGGACCGGCACATCGACATCTCCGCCACCGGCGAGGTGTGGATCAAGGAGGGCGACGCCACCGTCCGCACCGCGAACCCGGACGCGGCGCAGCCGGTGCCCGAGGGCAAGGCGGTCATCCACTACCGGCGGGCCGACGGGAACTACACCGGCTGGGGCCTGCACGACTGGACCGGCGCGGCCGCGCCCACCGACTGGGGCAACCCGCTGATGCCCGCCCGGCAGGACGCGTTCGGCGCGGTCTTCGAGGTGCCGCTGGCCGAGGGCGCGACCAGCCTCAGCTACATCATCCACAACGGCGGCGACAAGGACCTGCCGCAGGACCAGTCGCTGAACTTCGCCACCTCCGGCCGGGAGATCTGGATCATCGGCGGCAAGGAGGGGCACCTGCTGCCGCAGAGCGCCGGCACCTCCTCGCAGCTCGACCTGGGCTCGGCGAAGGCCCAGTGGATCGACGCGAAGACCGTCGTGGTGCCCGCCAACTACGGTGCGGCGGACGCCCAGTTGGCCGGGGGCACCAGCGCCCAGCTGATCTACGACCCCGAGGGCGGGCTGAGCGTCGACAAGGGCGTGCTCTCCAAGCCGGGCCACTGGATCCGGCTCACCCCGGCGGCCGGACTCACCGACGCGCAGAAGGCGGAGTTCCCGCACCTGGCCGGGTACCGGGCGTTCACCGTCGACCCGCGCGACGCGGGCCGGACCACCGCCGCGCTGCGCGCCCAGGTGGTCTTCACCGAGCACCTGCCCAACGGCGCGCCGCTCGCCGCGACCGGCGTGCAG
This sequence comes from Kitasatospora phosalacinea, assembly GCF_000717185.1. GTDB lineage: Bacteria > Actinomycetota > Actinomycetes > Streptomycetales > Streptomycetaceae > Kitasatospora > Kitasatospora phosalacinea_A. The sequence goes on from NZ_JNYE01000065.1 coordinate 40,064, forward strand.
ACGCCCGGCGTGCTGGACGACCTGTACGCGGCGAAGGCGGCGTCCGCGCAGCTCGGCCCGGTGTACTCGGGCCCGGGGGAGCAGGGCAAGGGCAACCACGGCAACGGCAACGGGAAGGGCAAGGGCGACCAGCGGAAGGTGACGCTGTCGCTGTGGGCGCCGACCGCCACCGACGTCGCGGTGCAGCTGTTCGACAAGGCGAGCGGCGGCACCCCGCGGACCGTGCCGCTGAAGCGCGACGACGCGTCCGGCGTCTGGTCGCTGACCGGGGACGCCAAGGACCTGGACGGCAAGTACTACCTGTACCAGGTGAAGGTGTGGGCGCCGAGCGTCCAGCAGGTGGTCACCAACCTGGTCACCGACCCGTACTCGACCGCGCTGTCGGCCGACTCGAAGCGCAGCCTGGTCGCCGACCTGTCCTCGGCCGCCACCAAGCCCAAGGGCTGGGACCAGCACCGCAGCCCGGCGGCGATCCCGGCGGTCAAGCAGCAGATCCAGGAGCTGCACGTGCGGGACTTCTCCGCCGCGGACAGCACCGTGCCGGCCGACGAGCGGGGCACCTACCTGGCGTTCACGCAGTCCAGGTCGGCGGGCATGCAGCACCTGAAGGACCTGGCGAAGGCCGGGGTGACCACCGTCCACCTGCTGCCGACCTTCGACATCGCCACCATCCGGGAGAACCGGGCCGACCAGCAGCTCCCCGCCTGCGACCTGGCCGCGCTGGCCGCGGACTCCGAGCAGCAGCAGGAGTGCGTGGCGGCGGTGCAGGCCGGCGACGCCTACAACTGGGGCTACGACCCGCTGCACTACACCGTCCCCGAGGGCTCGTACGCCACCGACCCGAACGGCACCGCGCGCTCCGAGCAGTTCCGCGCGATGGTGCAGGCGATGCACGAGGCGGGCCTGCGGGTGGTGCTGGACGTGGTCTACAACCACACCGCGGCCGCCGGGCAGGACGACAAGTCGGTGCTCGACAAGGTCGTGCCCGGCTACTACCAGCGGCTCAGCGACAGCGGGAAGGTCACCACCGACTCCTGCTGCGCCGACACCGCGCCCGAGCACGCCATGATGAACAAGCTGGTCGTGGACTCGGTGGTGACCTGGGCCAAGCAGTACCGGGTGGACGGCTTCCGGTTCGACCTGATGGGCCTGGACCCGAAGTCGACCATGCTGGACGTGCAGTCGGCGCTGCGGGCGCTGACCCCGCAGAAGGACGGCGTGGACGGCCGGAACGTCTTCCTGTACGGCGAGGGCTGGAACTTCGGGACGGTCGCCAACGACGCCCGGTTCGTCCAGGCCACCCAGGTCAACATGGCCGGGACGGGCATCGCGACCTTCAACGACCGGATCCGGGACGCCGGGCGCGGCGGCAACTACGAGCTGTCCTCGGCCCCGCAGCAGGGCTTCGCCTCCGGCCTGTTCACCGACCCGAACGGCTCGGACGCCAACGGCACCCCGGAGCAGCAGAAGGCCCGGCTGCTGCACCAGATGGACCAGGTGAAGGTCGGCCTGACCGGCAACCTGGCGGGTTACACGTTCACCGACAGCAGCGGGAAGTCCGTCAGCGGCAGCGGCGTCGACTACAACGGCGCCCCGACCGGCTACGCGGCCGACCCGGGCGAGGCGGTGGAGTACCTGGACGCGCACGACAACGCGGACCTGTACGACGCGCTGGCGTTCAAGCTGCCGCAGGGCACCTCGCCCGCCGACCGGGCCCGGATGCAGGCGCTCGGCCTGTCGCTGACCGCGCTGAGCCAGGGCCCGGGCTTCGCCCAGGCGGGCAGCGACCTGATGCGCTCCAAGTCGCTGGACGCCAACTCCTTCGACTCCGGCGACTGGTTCAACGCGATCACCTGGGACTGCAAGCTCGGCAACGGCTGGGGCCGCGGCCTGCCGATGGCGGCCGACAACCAGTCGATGTGGGCCCGCGACAAGCAGCTGCTGGCCGACCCGAAGCTGCGGATGGGCTGCAACGAGACGGGCGCCAGCACCGCCATCTACCAGCAGTTCCTGACGATCCGGCAGTCCTCGCCGCTGTTCGCGCTGTCCAGCGCGGCGGAGGTGCAGCGCCGGCTGTCCTTCCCGTTGTCGGGCACCGCGGGGGAGGACCCGGGCGTGATCACCATGCACCTGGACGGCACCGGGCTGAAGGGCGCGGAGAAGGGCATCACGGTGGTCTTCAACGCGACCCCGACCGCGCAGGGCCAGACCGTGGCGGGCCTGCGCGGCAGCAAGCAGCAGCTGCACAGGGTGCAGGCGAAGGGCAGCGACCCGGTGGTCAAGCAGGCCTCCTTCGACCCCGCCTCGGGCACCTTCACGGTGCCGGGCCGGACGGTGGCGGTGTTCGTCCAGAACTGACGGTTTCCCAGCGGTAACAGGGGCCTCACCTCCGGGTGGGGCCCCTCGCCGCGTTGGCCGAAAACCGACGTCGCGCGGGGAGGTTTGGCACGGACCTTCCCGGGTGCGTCCCACATGCCGGACCATGGGGGGCCGCCGGGGGAGCGGCGGGGCGGTCATTAATCGGTCATTCCATGGCATGCATCTGTCATTCACGAGGTGTTTGCTGCCACGATTCCCCCGGCTGCGAACCGACAGGTAGCCCCAACTCCCTCACTCCGCCGACGGGTTCCTCCCGAGCTTCCTCCCGAGGACGCCGACGGCCGCAGCCCGGCACGCGTACCCCAGCGTGCCCGGTACCGCGCACCTGCACCGCACCCCGCGCCGCGAACCGGCGGCAGGGGCCCCCGCTGCGCCGCAACCGCGGCCAGATTCTCTCCACCGCTCGTGACCCCGCGACGGTCGGTAAAGGAGTCCCGCATGTCTCGCCGCACGCATGCCCGCGTGAGCACGGCCGCCCTCGCGGCCACCACTGCCCTGCTGGTGACCGCGATCCCGGTGGCCGTGGCCCAGGCCGCCCCCGCCGCCCCCTCCCCGGCCGGCCAGGTCGCCTCCCAGCAGGCCGCCGCCGGGCACGCCCAGCTGATCTCCGACGCGGGCAGCCGCTCGGCCGGGTTCGCGCAGGCCCTGGGCCTCGGCGCCCAGGAGAAGCTGGTGGTCAAGGACGCGTCCAAGGACGCCGACGGCACCCAGCACTTCCGCTACGAGCGCACCTACGGCGGACTCCCCGTCCTCGGCGGCGACCTGATCGTCCACCAGGCCGCCAACGGCACCGCCAAGGGCGTCGACCGGGCCTCCACCGCCTCGCTGGACGGCCTGTCCACCACCCCGAAGCTGACCGCCGCCAAGGGCCAGGCCACCGCGCTGGCCGCCCAGGCCGGCTCCGCCCTGGACACCGCGCCCCGCCTGGTGGTCTGGGCCGCCGACAACAACCCGCGCCTGGCCTGGGAGACCGTGGTCTCCGGCGTCCAGGAGGACGGCACCCCCAGCAAGCTGCACGTGGTCACCGACGCCACCAGCGGCGCCGTGATCCGGCAGTGGGAGGGCGTGCAGACCGGCACCGGCAACGGCGTCTTCGTCGGCAACGTCACCGTCGGCACCTCGCTGTCGGGCTCCAGCTACCAGCTCAAGGACCCGACCCGCGGCGGGATGTACACCACCAACCTGAACAACGGGACCAGCGGCACCGGCACGCTGTACTCCAAGTCCACCGACACCTGGGGCGACGGCACCGTCTCCAACAAGGAGTCCGCGGCCGTCGACGCCCACTACGGCGTCGCGACGACCTGGGACTACTACAAGAACACCTTCGGCCGCAGCGGCATCCGGGGCGACGGCGTCGGCGCGTACAGCCGGGTCCACTACGGCAGCAACTACGTCAACGCGTTCTGGGACGACAGCTGCTTCTGCATGACCTACGGCGACGGCGCCTCCAACACCCACCCGCTGACCGAGCTCGACGTCGCGGGCCACGAGATGACGCACGGCGTCACCTCCAACACCGCGGGCCTGAACTACTCCGGCGAGTCCGGCGGCCTCAACGAGTCCACCTCGGACGTGTTCGGCACCATGGTCGAGTTCTACGCGAACCTGCCCAAGGACAACCCGGACTACCTGATCGGCGAGCTGATCAACATCAACGGCGACGGCACGCCGCTGCGCTACATGGACAAGCCCTCCAAGGACGGCGCGTCCGCCGACAGCTGGTCCTCCACCGTCGGCAACAAGGACGTCCACTACTCCTCCGGCGTCGGCAACCACGCCTTCTACCTGCTGGCCGAGGGCAGCGGCGCCAAGACGATCAACGGCGTCAGCTACAACTCGCCGACCGTCAACAGCATCACCGTCACCGGCATCGGCCGGGACAAGGCCGCCGCCATCTGGTACCGGGCGCTGACCACCTACTGGACCTCCACCACCAACTACGCCAGCGCCCGGGCCGGCATGCTCTCCGCCGCCACCGACCTGTACGGCTCCGGCTCCGCCGAGTACAACGCCACCGCCACCGCCTGGGCCGCCGTCAACGTCGGCTCGCTGCCCAGCACCGGCGGCCCGACCGTCACCAGCCCCGGCAACCAGTCGACCGCGCTGAACGGCGCCGTCAGCCTGCAGGTCAAGGCCACCGGCGGCACCGCGCCGCTCAGCTACTCGGCCACCGGCCTGCCCACCGGGCTGTCCATCAACGCCTCCACCGGCCTGATCAGCGGCACCGCCACCGCGGCCGGGACGTACAGCGTCACCGTCACCGCCAAGGACGCCGCCAACAAGACCGGCACCGCCTCCTTCACCTGGACCGTCACCTCCGGCGGCGGCACCGGCTGCACCCCGGCCCAGCTGCTCGGCAACCC
>NZ_JNYE01000066.1 GCF_000717185.1 Kitasatospora phosalacinea
GCCGGGAGCGGGGGCCGGGGCCGGGGAGTGAGGGAGTGAAGAAGCCGGGGCTGGGGGAGTGGGGTAGCCGAGGCCGGGGAGTGGGGAAACCGGGGAGTCGGGCGTCAGGGCAGCGGTTGCGGGCGCTGGGCCAGCACTGAGCCCAGCAGCAGGCCGACGGAGATCGCCACCACCGTGGTGACCATCGACAGCAGGTCGTGGAAGCCCCGTACCGGGTGGCCGCCGGCCAGGCTGGTCAGGCCGCGCATGCCCAGCGAGCCCACGGTCAGGGTGAAGAACCCGGGCAGCGCCAGCAGCATCCGCGGCGGCCGGTCCGGGCGGCGGGCCACCGCCGTGGCCAGCGCGCCCAGCGCCGCGGCGGCCACGAACGTCCCGCCGACCTCGCCCAGCAGCTTCGTCGCCCCCGACTGCACCGCCACTGTCAGGTACACCAGCCCCAGCAGCGGCAGCAGCAGCCGCCACGGCACCGCGAACGCCAGCACCGTGCCGACCGTGAACACCACCCAGGACAGGAACGTCGCCCAGCGCGGCAGGTCGGCGTGCGCCGCCAGGTCGAACATCGCCGAGGTGTCGCCGCCGGTCGCGTACACGCCGAGCATCACGCCCAGGTACAGCTGCAGCAGCAGGAACAGCGCGTACACCAGGCGCACCGCGCCCGTGGTCAGGAACCCGGCCGCCAGCTCGGCCGCGGCCGCGGACAGCAGGTCGCCGGGGACGAAGTAGAACAGTGCCGGGAGCATCAGCAGCACCGCCCCGCCGTGCACCGGGTCGCGCGCGAACACCTCCAGCACCAGCACCGACACCGCCGTCGACGCGACCAGCGGCAGCACCCGCGCCAGCCGCGGCCACCACCCCGCGGCCACCGCCAGCACCGCCGTGACCAGGCCGAGCGCCGCGGTGCTGCCGATCTCGTACCAGGTCGGCTGCATCAGCGGCGCGAACCCGACCGAGAACAGCACGATGCCCAGGCCCTTGAGCCACCACGGGTACGGGGCGGGCGAGCCGTCGATCGCCGCCAGCCGCCGCTCGGCCTCGGCGAGGGGCGTGCGGCCCAGCGAGACCCGGTGGGCCCAGGGCTTGAGCGCGGCCACCTTGTCCAGCCGGGCGACGTCCGGGAAGGCCCGGACCGCGACCGTCGAGGCGCGGCCGTCGAGGACGACGGTCAGCGTCGCGCCGTCCGGGACCAGCACCATCGAGGTGCGGGCGCCGAGGCCCGCGGCGGCCTGCGCCACCGTCTGCGCGACCTCCGAGGCGCCCTCGCCGCTGGCCGCCAGCAGCATCCCGGTCAGCCGCGCGAGCAGCGCCGTCACCCGCTCCGACCGCTCCGTCCCCCCGGCGCCGCCAGTGCCGCCGGTGCCGCCGCCCCCGTCCTCCGGGCGCACCGCCCGCCCGCCCTCCGCGTCCATCTGCGCCTCCCGCGCCGCCGCCGAACCTGACACCCGCTCACATCCTCACCCGGCGCACGGCGGCGCGCGCGGGGGCGCACGGAGGGCGGCCGCCGAGGTGCGGTGTCCGGAATGTGGTGATACCACTCGAAGGACCTGTGGAAGGGAGCCAGTCGATGGACGACTACCCGGCGCTCAACCTGTTCTGGACCATGCTGTGGCTGTTCCTGTGGATCCTGTGGTTCTTCCTGATGTTCAAGGTGCTGACGGACATCTTCCGCAGCCACGACATGGGCGGCTGGGGCAAGGCCGGCTGGACGATCTTCGTGATCGTGCTGCCGTACATCGGCGTCCTGGTCTACCTGGTCGCCCGCGGCAAGGAGATGGGCCAACGCGACCGGGCACTGGCGGCCAAGGCCGAGGGCGACTTCCAGGACTACATCCGGAAGGCCGCCGGAACGGAGGACCAGAACGCCGGGCCCCGGCACGTCGACGAGCTCGCCCGCCTCGCCGACCTGAAGAGCAGCGGCGCGATCTCGGCGGAGGAGTTCGAGAGGGCGAAGCAGAAACTGCTCGCCTGACCCCGGACCGATGACCGGACGACAGCCCGGACCGATGACCGGACGACGGACCGGCGCAGCCCGGGCCGGAGCGGGAACCCCACCCGCCCCGGCCCGGGCCGACGCGCACGCCGACCGCGCAGGGCCCACGGACCCGCCGCACGGCGGACGGGAGGAGGACACCGGGGTGCCGCAACCGCAACTGACGCCCGAGGTGTTCGACCGCGCCGTCGTGGCCATCGCCCTGACCGCCGGACCCGACCACCGGATGGTCTACTACAACGACGCCTTCCGCGACCTGTTCGGCGACCGCCCGCTCGGCGCACCCGCCCACGAGGCCTTCACCGAACCCGGCACCGAACGCTTCGTCGCCACCCTGGACGCCGTCCTCGCCGACGGCACCGCCCGGCAGGTCACCGCCCACCGCACCCTCGGCTGCCCCTCCGGCACCCCCGCCCACCGGCACTTCGTCTACTCCTGCTCACCCGCCGCCACCCGCTACGGCCCCGGCATCCTCGCCGCCGCCATCGACACCACCGCCGAACTGCACTCCGCCCTCGAGGCCGAACGCCAGTCCGCCGAACGCCTGGAGGCCCTGCAGCGCTACGAGGCGCTGATGGCCGCCGCCGCCCAGATGGTCTGGGTCGTCCGCCCCGACGGCACCGCCCACGAACTCATGCCCGGCTGGGAGGAACTCACCGGCCAGCCCTTCGCCGAAGCCGTCGGCCTCGGCTGGCTGGACGTCGTCCACCCCCACGAGCGCGACGCCGTCGCCGCCCGCTGGGCCGCCGCCGCCCGCGACCTGCCCCCCGTCTTCGAACAGACCTTCCGCGTCCGCAGCGCCGCCGGCGGCTACCGGCACGTCCGCTCCCGCGCCGTCCCCGTGCTGCGCGAGGACCGCGGCCCCGAATGGATCGGCACCACCGGCGACATCGAGGACCAGTGGCGTGCTCGCCTGCGCGAACGCCTGCTCGCCCGAGCAGGAGCCGTCACCGAGGCCGAACGCGCCGAGGACGCCTTCGCCGCCCTCGCCGCCACCCTCGTCCCCGACCTCACCGACGTCTGCGCCGTCTACCTCCTCCCCGGACCCGACGCCGCCGACGACGAAGTCGTCGCCACCCGGATCGCCTCCGTCGCCCGACCCGGACTGCCCCCGCTGCCCCCGCTCAACCGGCAGACCTTCACCCTCGGCGCCCGCGCCCGGCAGGCCGTCACCGACCGCACCCCCACCCTGCTGCACTTCCCCGAGGGCGCCGTCCCCGAGGGCGCCGTCCCCGAGATCTCCGCCCGCTGGCTGCACGACACCCGTGCCACCAGCCTCACCCTGCTGCCCATCGTCGTCGACGGTGCCGTCGTCGCCCTCGCCGCCACCGCCGGCTGCGAGGGCGCCCCACCACCGGGACCCGCCGACATCGACCTCCAGCACGAAGTCCTGCAGCGCGCCCAGGCCCCGCTGCGGCAGGCCCTCGCCCTGCAACGCGCCCGGCACGCCGCCGTCGTCCTGCAACGCGCCCTGCTCACCACCCCGCCCACGCTCGGCGGCGCCGCCGTCGCCGCCCGCTACCAGCCCGGCAGCCGCAACGCCGAGGTCGGCGGCGACTGGTACGACGCCTTCGCGCTGCCCGACGGCTCGCTCGCCATGACCATCGGCGACGTCGCCGGACACGACCTCGCCGCCGCCACCACCATGGGCCAGCTGCGCGCCATGCTGCGCTCCATCGCGTACACCCGCGGCCAGGCCCACACCCCCGCCGACACGCTGCGCGAACTCGACACCGCCGCCGAGGGGCTGGGCGTCGGCAGCTTCGCCACCGCCGTGCACGCCCGGCTGGTGCGGCACGGCGCGGACGGCGGCTGGGAGATGGAGTGGGCCAACGCCGGACACCCGCCGCCCGTCCTGGTGCCCGTCGACGGGCCGCCCCGGCTGCTGTCCGCCGAGGACGCCGACGTCCCACTGTGCGTCGACCCGCGCCGCCCCCGCGTCACCCACCGGCATCCGGTCGGGCCCGGCGAGACGCTGCTGTTCTACACCGACGGCCTGGTCGAAGTGCCCGGCGAAGACCTCGGCGACGGCATCGCCCGGCTCTGCGAAGCCGCCGCCGAGGCCCGCCACCGACCGCTCGCCGACTTCTGCGACCACCTCGTCACCGGGATCGCCGACATCCGCGACGACATCGCCGTGATCGCGTTCCGCCCCGACCCGCTGCACGGCGGGCACGGAGCGAAGGGAGGGGGACGGCCGTGAACGGACCCGGGGACGAGGAAGCGCACGAAGAGGCGCAGGAGCAGGGGCAGACGCAGGAGCAGGGGCTGGGACAGGAACAGGCGCGCGAGGGTGCGGGCCGGGACGAGGGCGGAAAGCGGAGGGACGGCGTGGACGGCTACCGGGAGGACCGGGACGACCGGCACAGCGGCGACGGCGGCGGTGGTGGTGGCGGTGCGGACGGGGAAGCGGAGGGCGCGGCAGCGGAGGGCGGCGGGCCCAGGGGCAGTGGCGAGGGCGACCACGTCGACGCCGCCCTGCTCGACGCGCTGTTCGCCCAGGCCCCGCTCGGCCTGTACCTGCTCGACCGCGACCTGCGGGTGGTCCGCTACAACACCGCCGCCCGCGGCGTGCGCGGCATGCCCAGCACCGACATCGTCGGCCACCGCCCCGCCGAGTTCGCCCCCGGCTTCGACCGCGCCGAACTCGAGGCGCTCGCCCGGCAGGCCCTCCAGGACGGCGGCTACGTCCGCGAACACCTGGTGCGCGGCCGGATGCCCATCGACCCCGGGCACGAGATGGTCGGCGCGATCTCCTTCTTCCGGATCGTCTCCGACACCGGCCGCCCCTACCTGGTCGCCGCCGTCGAGGACGTCACCGAACGCCAGGGCGCCCTCGACCGGCTCGACATCCTGCACAGCGCCCACCAGCGCCTCGGCGCCTCCCTCGACGCCGTCGGCTCCGCCCAGGAACTCGCCGACGTCGCCGTCCCGCGCTTCGCCGACTCCGCCACCGTCGACCTGCTCGACGAACCGCTGCGCGGACTACCGCTGCGCCCCGGCCCGACCGACCCCGGCGCACCGCTGCGCCGCGTCGCCTACCGCAGCGTGCACGGCGCCGGCCCCGCCGGGCCCTCGTCCGGGCCGATCCCGCAGGGCGCGCTGTCCACGTACGGGGCGCCGACGCCGTACAGCCAGGCGCTGGTGGACGGGCGGGCCCGGCTGATCCGCGGGCTGAGCGAGGACGAGGAGTGGCTGAGCGCCGACCCGGAGCGCGGGCGGCGGCTGACCGGGCTCGGCGTGCACTCGATGATCGTCGCGCCGCTGGTGGTGCACGACATCGTGCTGGGCGTGCTGGCGCTGTACCGGCACCGGCGGCTCGAACCGTTCGACCAGGACGACCTGGAGTTGGCCGTCGAACTGGCCGCGCGCGGCGCGATGTCCATCGACAAGGCGCGCAGCTACGCGCGGGAACGCTCGATCGCCACCACGCTGCAGCGCCAACTGCTGCCCCGGGAACCGGCGGAGCTGAGCGCCGTGCAGAGCTCGCACGTCTACCTGCCGGGCGTGGTCGGGCCGGGCGGTGACTGGTACGACGTGGTGCCGCTGTCCGCCGCCCGGGTCGGCCTGGCGATCGGATCGGTCACCGGCACCGGCATCGAGGCCGCCGCCGTGATGGGCCAGGTCCGCACCGCCCTGCGGACCCTGGCCGTCCAGGACCTGCAGCCCGACGAGCTGCTGGTGCGGCTGGACGACGCGGCCCGGGTGCTCACCGACGAGCAGCGGGGCAGCCTGCCCGCGGGCGCGGAGACCCTGCCGGACGGCCTCGCCTCCTGCCTCTACCTGGTCTACGACCCGATCGGCCGGACCTGCACGGCGGCCTCGGCCGGACACCCCGGCCCGGTCCTGGTCGGCCCCGACGGCGTGCCGGTGCCGTTCCCGGTCGAACCCGGACTGCCGCTGGGCTGCGGCGACGGCTGCTACGAGACCCGCGTCGCGGAACTGCCCGTCGGCAGCGTCCTGGCGCTCTACACCAACGGCCTGCTGTCCGGCCCGCCGCGCCGCCCCACCGGCCGGGTCGACGGCGGCGCGGAGCGCGGCGGCCTGGACGAGGTGCTGCCGGTCGGGCCCGGGGACGGGCGGCGGGCGGTGCTGCAGCGGGTGCTGGCCCGGGCCGGGGAGGAGGAACTGCCCCGGCTCTGTGACCAGGCGGTGTACGCGCTGCTGCCCGAACGGCAGCGCGAGGACGCGGTGCTGCTGCTGGTGCGCACCCTGGGGCTACCGGACGACAAGGTCGCCGTGTGGACCCTCCCGGAGGACCCGGCGGTGGTGCGCACCGCCCGGCGGCTGGCCGAACACCAGCTCGCCGCCTGGGGGTTGGAGGAACTGGAGTTCTCGACCGACCTGATCGTCAGCGAGCTGGTGACGAACGCGATCCGGTACGGGAAGTCGCCGATCCGGCTGCGGCTGATCAACGACCGGGGCCTGATCTGCGAGGTGTCGGACAGCTCGGACAGCACCCCGCACCTGCGGCGGGCCAAGTCCACCGACGAGGGCGGCCGCGGGCTGTTCATCATCGGGCAGTTGGCGCAGCGCTGGGGCACCCGCTTCGCCCGGCACGGCAAGACGATCTGGGCGCAGCAGGAGGTGCCGGAACCGGTGGCCGAGGCTCCGTCGGAGGTGTCGGAGGCGGGGCGCGGCGGCGGGGGCGAACTGCGGGGGTAGGGCGGGGGTAGGGCGGGGCGGGGGGGGGCCGGGGGGGGGGGGGGGCTGCGGGGGGGCCCCCCGGGGGGGCGGGGGGGGCGCGGGGGGGGGGGGGGCGGGAGGCGCCGATGATGGCGGCGGACACGTTCGGGTTCTGCAGCACCCAGGCGACGGCGAGCTGGGCCTGCGACAGCCCGGCCTCCGCGGCGAGCGGCTGCAACAGCTGGACGCGCTCCAGGACTTCGGGCCGCAGCCAGCGCGCCACGAAGTTCGCGCCGCCCTTCTCGTCGGTGGCCCGGGACCCGGCCGGCGGCTCGGCGCCCGGCTTGTACTTGCCGGTCAGCACGCCCTGCGCGATCGGCGACCAGACCACCTGGCCGATCCCCAACTCCTCGCAGGTCGGCACCACTTCACCCTCGATGACCCGCCACAGCGCGCTGTACTGCGGCTGGCTGGAGACGAACGGGACGCGCAGCTCGCGGGCCAGCGCGTGCCCGGCCCGGATCTGGTCGGCGGTCCACTCGGAGACGCCGATGTACAGGGCCTTGCCGGAGCGGACCACGTCGGCGAACGCCTCCATGGTCTCCTCCAGCGGAGTCGACGGGTCGTAGCGGTGCGCCTGGTAGACGTCCACGTAGTCGGTCTGCAGGCGGCGCAGCGAGCCGTCGATCGACTCCATGACGTGCTTGCGCCCCAGGCCGCGGTCGTTGCGGCCCGGCCCGGTCGGCCAGAACACCTTGGTGAGGATCTCCAGCCCCTCGCGGCGCTCGCCCTTGAGCGCCCGTCCGAGGACCGACTCGGCACGCGTCTCGGCGTACACGTCGGCGGTGTCGAAGGTGGTGATGCCCGCGTCGAGGTGCGCGTCGTCCAGCACGATCGGCCCGAGGACCGGCTGCGCGGGTGCCCGGTAGCCCTTGGGCGGGGTGACCTCCTGCCAGTAGTAGGTGCCGAGGTCGGCCTGGCTGGTGCAGGTGCCGTCCTCGCCGGTGGTGCACGGGTCGCCGACCTCGGTGTCCCCGGGTTGCAGGCCGTCGGTGCCGTTGGTCTCGCGCCACAGCTGGAAGACCGCGCCGGGCAGCGGCGCGCCGTCCTGGTCGTGCTTGACCAGGCGCAGCGCGCCCCGCTGCCGTTGGAAGCCGAAGTCGAAGCTGTGGTCGTCCTGGCCCGGTCCGCCGGTGGTGAGCGCCCGTTCGACGTAGGTGCCGCCCTGGGGGACGGTGCCGTCGGAGTCGGTGCGGCGGTTGTCGCCGACGTTGTCCCGGGTCGGGACCCAGTGGTGCAGCGGGCCGCCCTCGGCGTAGTCGGCGGGGTGGTCGAGCCGGATGGTGTACGAGGTCCTCGGCTTCAGCCCGCCGGTGACGTTGCCGTCGTCGAAGTAGTACTCGCCCCGGGCGGTGGTCCTCGTGGTGCCGACCAGTTCGCCGTCCGCGTCGTACAGGTGGACGGTCGCGCCGGGGACGGGCTCCTGCTGCGGCAGTTGCAGGCCGGAGCGCTCCGGGTCGTACCAGACCCGGTTGCCGATCTGCAGCGGGGCGCGGTCGCAGAGCACTTCGAGGTCGGCCATCGCGGCGCCCTTGCCGAAGCGCGAGCGGCCGTCGGAGAGTTCGTTGCCGAAGCCCGGGTCGGGTGCGCCGGTGCGCAGGGTGAACATCGTTCCGGCGGTGACGATGTTGTTGGAGACGTCGTAGCCGGAGGCGGCGATCGAGTTCTCGACCTTGGACAGCGCCATGCCCGCGAACGCCGGGTACGGGTGGCCGCCGGGGTGGGGCCGGCTCAGGTCGAAGAAGCCCTTGTTGCGGACGGTCTGCCCGCAGCCGAGGTTGACGTCCAGCACGTAGCCGTCGCCCGACCGGCAGGCCTTGTTGAGGTCGGCCGAGGCGAGCACGTAGACGAAGCCGTTCGGCAGCGGCTGCCCCTCGGGCGGGGCGGCGGCGGCCTGGTCAGCGTACCGGTCGCGGAAGGCCAGCAGCATCGAGCCGTCGGTCTCGAAGCCGACCTCGCCGAGTTCGGGCTCCGGGTTGAGGCCGCAGACCTGGCCGTTCTGCAGCGGCTGGTCGTCCTGCCACGGGTACCAGTAGTAGCCCGCGCAGGTCTGCGCCGGGGTGCCGCGGTGGTCGAGCGGCTGGTCGAGCACGGCCGCCCCGAAGACGCCGCTGGCCGGGTCGAAGGGCAGCACCACGGCCCGCAGGTCGGTGATCCTCCCGGTCGACTGGCCGGAGCAGACGCCGCCGACGTAGCCGACCCCGTCCTGCATGCCGAGGCCGTACGGGCGCCAGTCGTCCGGCGACGGGCAGCCGCCGGACGGGATCGCGTACACGGCCTTCGGGGCGGACGCGGTCGGGGCGGTGGCGTCGTAGCGGTACAGCCTGCGGTCGTGCAGGTTGACCACGTACAGGTCGCGGCCGTCCTCGGTGAGCTTCAGCCCGCCGAGGCTCTCCTTGCCGACGGCGGGCAGGAACGCCGCGTCGTCGCCGCCGGTGTGCGCGGTCGTCCCGGCGTCCGGGACGGTCGCGAACAGTGCGGTGGCCTTCTTCGCCGGGTCGGTGACGTAGATCGCCCCCGGCCCGCCGGGCCCGTACGCGGTGGCGCGCTTGGCCTGGGCGGAGCTGAACAGCCGCCGGTCGTCGCGGTTCCAGGCGATGCCGAAGACGTTGCCGGTCCCGGCGCTGGTGCCGAGGTCGGTGACGTCCTTGTTCACGCCGCGCGACTCGTACGGGAAGGTCAGCAGGGTGCGCTGGGTCGCCGGGGCGCCGATCGGGGGCTGGCAGGCGGTGGCGAGCGGGGCGTTGCGCTGGCAGTAGTCGGCGGGGTTCCACAGGCCGGTGGTGTAGGCGGCCTGCTTGCCGGCCGAGAGGTCGACGAACTCCTCGTTGCTGCTCAGCCTGTTCGGCGCCCCGGCCAGGCCCTCGCGGGCGGCGAACGCCGGGTACAGCACGCCGGGCTCCGGGTTGACCACCTCCACCCGGTACTTCCCGTCGGCGGTGGCCTTCGCCGGGGTCAGCGTCACGGTGCCGTCGGCGGCCGTGACCCCCGTGCGCACCGCCCCGTCGTCCCCGGTCAGGGTGACGGTCACCCCGCCCATCCCCGGCTCCAGCGCCGGGGTCCACGTCCCGCTCTGGTCGACGGCCCGGACCACCCGCACCGTCACCGAGCCGTCCGCGGTCGCCGGGGAGGCCGAGGGGGCGGCGACGGCGGTGGCCGCCGCGAAGGCCGCCACCACGGCGGCGGCCCGTTCGGCCCGCCGCCGGGCCGCGCCCGGTACGGGCGCCCTGGTCTGTTGATCTGTCTGGGTCATTCCCTGCTCTCGTCGTCGGTCCGGAAGGCACGCCGAGCGGCCGTCGGAAGATCACCCGGACGGCTCGGAACGCACCTCTTTTGGCCGAATATTAAGCGGAATACGGCCATCCGGGTTGCTGGACAAGAAAATTGACGCACCGTCACGAAGCACACCGGTCACATTCGCGTGCGCCTCGTGCGCCCCCTCCTGACGGAGCGTCAGATTCCTGCCACAGGGGCCCGCCCGACCGGACGTGCCCGATCGTTAGGCTCGGCCGGAGCCCCGCCGGGGCGCACGGAAGGGAACGAGAGCGATGACGACGGGCACGGGCACGGGACCGGGACCGGCGGCGGCACTGACCGCGGCGGAGCTGACGCTGCCCCCCTGGGAGGACGGCGACGCCGCCGCCCTCCCGGCCCTGCTCGCCGACCCGGAGATCCACCGCTGGACCTCCCACCGCCCCCTGCGCGGACGCGGGGACGCCCTGCGCTGGCTCGCCGCCGAACACGCGGGCCGCGCCACCGGGGCCCGCCTGGGCTTCGCCCTGCTCGCCCACGACCGGCTGGCGGGGCACGTCGTGCTCAAACGCCCCGGCGGCACCGGCGGCACCGGCGGCACCGGCGAGGTCGGCTACTGGACCGGCGCCGCCGCCCGCGGCCGCGGCCTCGCCACCCGGGCGGTGGCCCTGCTCTCCGCCTGGGCCCTCGACCCCTGCGGCGAGCTCGGCCTGACCCGTCTGGAACTGGTCCACAACGCGGGCAACCCCGCCTCCTGCCGGGTCGCCGAGAAGGCCGGCTACCGCCTCGAATCCCTCCTCCCGCCCCGCCCCCCGCACCCGCAGCAGGGCCACCTCCACACCCTGACCCGCCCGTCCTGACCAGCCCCCGCCCCCACCCCCGCCCCACCCGCGCACGACGGACACGCACAGGGCGCACGGGAGATCGCTCCGTCGACCCCTCTCCCTACCGACTTGTCGACCTTCCGCCCCCGGCCCGACCCCACCCAGCCCCGCCCCGGCCGCTCACCCGGGGCCGTAGCGGCGGGCCAGCCTGCGGACCTCTGCCTCCTTGAACGCCCGGACCTCCTCCACGATCCCGCTGTCCGGGAGTTCGGCGACCGGCACGCAGAGGTCCATCCGCTGGATGCAGACGCCGACCGTGTACTCCCCCTGCTCGGTCAGGTACAGCCGGATTCCGTAGTACCCCTCCTGGCAGTCCGCACCGTTGTCGAACCGGCAGGACGCGCAGGTGTCCGGGAGCCGCACCGGCAGCAGCCGCTTGACGTGGACGGCCCGGCCGCCGAGCGCCCGGTAGAGCGTGCGTTCGTCGGAGGTGCCCGCGGTGAACGTCCGCAGCACCGGCTCCGCACCGACCCGGGCCAGCACCTCGGAGATCGCCGCGAGCGACTCCGCCCCGTCCTGGATGCTGGTGAGCATCCGCACGTCCGCGAACTGGCCGTACGCCTCGACCAGGTTGACGGCCCGGTCCACGTGGGCCGGGCCGGGAACGACGACGTTCACCGAGGCCTTCACCCCGTGCGACACCGCGGCCCGGACGGTCTGGGTCGCCGCTCGGACCTTCGCCCCGGCCAGCGCCGCCGATCCGAAGCGCCCGGGGTGCTGGACCGCCCGCAGTTCCTCGGCCGTGGTGCCGAAGACCGAGACGTTGACCCGGTCGAGCCCGGCCGCCGAGCAGTCCGGCATCACCTGGCGTCCGCGTTCCCCGTTGCTGGTCATGCCGACGCCCAGCCCCATGCCGGTGAGCGCCGCGACCAACCCGGACACCTCCGGGTGCAGGGTCGGCTCCCCTCCCGTGAGGTGGACCTCGTCGGCGTCGAAGGCCTTCGCCACCGCCCGCACTGCCCGCCGGAAGGCGCGGTCCGGCGCCATCCGCGCGGCGAGGAACCCGGCTCCGTTCGTCGCGCCGTAGATCGACACCCGCCCGGTCCGTCCCGGCCCCGCGACGAAGGGCAGGGCCGTGCGGTCCCGGTTGTCCGCGGTGACCGGCGTCCCCTCGTTGTGGCAGAACGTGCAGGCCAGTCCGCAGTCGTCGATCACCTTGATCCGGATGCTCCGGTCCCGGACGATCCGGACCGCCGGACGCTGGTTCTCCGCCAAGGCCCCTCCCCTCTCCGTCCGGTCCCTCATGCGAAGGTGAGCCGGGCGATCGCCTCGATGTCGATCCCGTAGCGGTGGTAGACCCTGGTGGTGTTCTCGCTCGTCAGCCCGGCCAGCGGCAGCCCGAGCGCGGCCACCGTCGCGTAGACGTGCTCGGCGCTGTCCCCCTCGACCTCCAGGTACGGGGGGATCAGCGGCCACTCGTCGATCTCGACGGCCGCACCGCCGAGCCGCCAGGAGGAGCGGCGGTTCTCCTGGTACGCCTTCGGTCGGTGCCCGAGCTTCTCCAGCAGCGCGTTCGTCGTCTCGAAGTCACCGACCGCCGTCTCCGTCTCGGTCACCCCGTCGATCGCGTCGGAGTGGATCTCCTTCACGCACAGCGTGACGCCGCTGCCGGTGTCCCGCAGCCGCAGCCACGCCCCCGGCCGGTCCGGGAGATCGTAGACGTAGCGCCGCTGGAGGCGGTCGGCCACGTGCTCGGCACCGGCCGCGACCAGCAGGGCGCGGATCTTCCCCGGCTCGACGTCGAGGATCTTCGCTTCGAACTCAGTGGTGCTCACGGGGAGCCTCCTTCTCCTGCCGACGGATCCGAACCTGCCTGCGGACGACGGACACGACCGCCTCCGCCACCTCGCCCGGCGTGCGCCCGGTGCCGTCCACCGGGACGAGACCGAACGCGCGGTACACCCGGGAGCTCTCGGCGACCCCCGGCTCCTCCCGCCGGTGCCAACCACTCAGCGCCCCGAGTACGGCCCGCTCGCGCAGGCGCTCCCGGCGGACACGCTCGTCCACTTCCAGCAGCACCGCCGCGTCCGGGAGCAGCACCCCGTCCGGGTAGGCCACCGGCCAGTCCTGTCCCATCGCCCGGTGCGTGGCGACGGTCCGCGGGAAGTAGGACTCGACCACCACCGGCCGCCCGCTGCCGACGAGTTCCCTGGCCTTCTCGGACTTCACGTGGTTCGCCATCAACCACCAGTGGAGCCGCGCGGGCAGGATCCCGGCGTCGTCCACCTCGGCCCGCATCCGGGAGAACCCCGGCAGGGTGTCGTCCGTGAGGTGGACGCCACCGAGCAGGGCCGCGACCAGCGGGGCGACGGTCGTCTTCCCGCTCGCGCTGAGGCCGTCCAGGGTGACGAAAGCTCCGCGGTCCGCACCGCGGGGTCGCGGGAACCGCTGTTCTGCTTCCAACTCCACTTGCATGCAGCACTCCTGACGATCCGGGGGATTCTCGTTCCGAGTAACAGCATCGGCACGGAGCGCTACCCTCACCAGGGCCGCCAGTCCAACTCCGCAGCTGTGAGAGGGGAACCCAGTCCATACCGAACCCGCGAGACCTCGACCCGGCCGCCTCGATGGCGGCCCTGTTCGGCTCGGAACTGCGCCGGATCCGCGCTGAGGCCAACCTGAGCCAGGACGCGCTGGGCGAAGTCCTTGGCTACACCGGATCGCTGGTCGGCCAGATCGAGACGGCGAAGCGCTCCCCCACCCAGGAGTTCGCCGAACGCCTGGACGGGGCGTTGGGAACGGGCGGACTGTTCGGCCGACTCTGGCCGCACGTCGGACGGGGGCCCTACCCGGACTACTTCCGGACGTACGCGGAACTCGAACGGAGGGCGTCGGAAATCCTCGAGTTCGGCGGGTTCCTGATTCCGGGGCTGGGCCAGACCGAGCAGTACATGCGAGCGATCTTCCGCTCGGGGCTGCCCTTCGCGCCGGAGGCGGGGGTCGAGAGCAGCATCCGCACCCGGCTCCTCCGTCAGGAGTTGCTCTCCGGTCCAACACGCCCCGTGTTGTGGTGGCTGATCGACGAGGCCGCGATCCGCCGACCGATCGGCGGATCCGCGGTGATGGCCGGTCAACTCCGCCACCTGACCGAGCTGATCCGCTCAAGGGTAGTGGTAGTGCAGGTGCTTGAGCAGCGGAGTGGCGCACATGCCGCTCTGGAGGGCGCCTTGACCCTCATGTCGTTTGCCGACGGCAGCCCGGACGTGGCATACATCGAGGGACCGCACGTAGGCGTGCTGGTCGAGAGCACGGAGACCGTCCGGAAGATCCGTCTGACTTACGATCTCGCCCGGGCCGACGCCCTCTCCCCGAAGGCGTCGCTGGCTCTCATCGACAGAGCGACTGAGGAGCACGCGAGTGAAGAAGACCGACGCGCTTGAGTGGCACAAGTCCAGCTACAGCGGTGCATCGGGCGGCAACTGCGTCGAGGTCGCCGCCCCCGACTCCGCGACCACCGCCGTCCGTGACTCGAAGGACCCGAACGGTCCCCGGCTCCGCTTCTCCAACAGCACCTGGGCGTCCTTCGCCGCCGCAGCTGCCGGGGGTGCTTTCGGCGAGGCCTGACCCGTCGGGTCGGCGGTGACGGCTCCGGTGGCCGCCGACGCCGCCGCGGGTGCCGGTCCGGGCAGCTGCCCGTTCTCGTGGTGGACGTTCCGGCGTGACCGGGGTGGGTGGGCGCAGGAGAATGGAACGGTTCGCGGAAGCCCTGAGAGGCCCGGGAGGCGTGCGATGCGAACTTTGATCGTCGCGGAGATCGACACCGACAAGTCCAACGACCTGATCACCAGCGGGCAGATGCCCGAGATGATGGGCCGGATGATGGAGCAGTTGCGGCCCGAGGCGGCGTACTTCTACCCGCTGAACGGCCACCGCGGGTTCACCCTGGTGGTGGACGTGGACCAGGAGTCCTCGCTGGTCACCACCATGGAGCCGCTGTGGATGCGGCTCGGGGCCAAGGTCACGGTGACGCCGTGCATGTCGGCGGACGAACTGCGGGCCGGGATCGAGAAGTTGCGGGGCTGAGGGGCCGCGCGGAGCGGGGGCGCCCGGGGTCGGTACGGTCCGCGGCGCGGACCGTACCGGCCTCCTGGGCAGCCTCGTCGCGGCCGGGACGTCCACGCCCCCGCCGCGGCTGGACGCGGAACCCGGCGGGGCGGGGCGGAGGTCGGACGGGGGAGCCGCGGTCGGTGGTCAGTCGCCGAGGGCGAGCTTCGCGCCGAAGCCGAGCACTGCGACGCCGGTGGCCCGGTCCAGCAGGCGGCGGACGGAGGGGCGGCGCAGCCGGGTGCGCAGGGTGCGGGCGAAGGCGATCAGGACGGCGGACCACAGCAGGCCCTCGGCCACGTGCACGGAGGTGAGCAGCACGCCGGCGGCGAGGTGCGGGGCGCCCGCCGGGATGAACGGCGGCAGGACGGCCACGTAGAAGACGCCGACCTTCGGGTTGAGCAGGTTGGTGAGGGGGTCCAGCCAAGGTGAGCTCAAAAGGGGCAGTGGGATGATCTTGAAGTTGTGAGCCCGCGTTCCGGGCCTAGCACCCAGGGCTTGCCGCTGTCCCGGGTACCGCTGTTCCAATGCTCTCCCGGCGCTGACGCCACGATGATCTCGCGCGGGTGCGTACCGCGTGCCCGGCAGGGGCTGGGTATCGGGTGGGGTGGGGATGACTTCGATCGAGCGGACCGCGTATCCGCGGTTCAAGCGGTTGATCACGGCGCGTGAGCTGCATGTGTTCTTCACGCCGTGCGAGGAGGAGCGGGCTTGGGCGGAGGAGGCTGCGGACTCCGATGAGCACCAGCTGACGCTGTTGTTGGCGCTGAAGTCGTACCAGCGGATGGGCTGTTTCCCGAAAGCGCACGACGTGCCGGACCAGGTGATGGAGTTCGTGCGGCGGGCGGCGGAGCTCCCGGAGGACACCCTGCCGGTGTACGGCTCGGAGCGGACGGCCAAGAGCCAGCGGAGCATGGTCCGTCAGCGGTGCGGGATGCGCTACGACGGGCCTGCCGCCCGGGCGCTGGCCGAGGAGACGATGCGGATCGGGGCGGCGTCGAAGAACAACCCCGCGGACCTGATCAACATCGCGCTGGAGAAGCTGGTGGAGGCCGGGCTGGAGATCCCGAGCTTCTCCACCCTGGACGCGATGGCCTCCACCGTGCGGGCCCGGGTGAACGAGGAGATCCTGGCCGGCATCCGGGAGCGGATGACCGAGGACGAGCGAGCGCGGCTGCTGGGCCTGGTCGACGTCGTCGGCCTGGACGGCAAGACGCTGTTCAACGCGCTCAAGCACAACCCCGGGCGGGCGACCTGGTCGAACTTCAAGCGCCTCAAGGGCCACCTGGCGTGGGTCGACGGGCTCGGCGAGACGGCCAGGTGGCTGGAGTCGGTGGCGACGGGGAAGGTCGCGGACTTCGCCGGGGAGGCGGAGGCCCAGGACGCGGCGACGCTCAAGGACTACACCGCCCGCCGCCGGGTCGCGCTGATCGCCTGCCTGGCAGCGAAGGCCAGGATGCGGGCCCGCGACGACCTGACGACGATGTTCTGCAAGCGGATGGCGGGCAAGGCGAAGAAGGCCCGCGAGGAGCTGGCGGAGATCCGGCGCCAGCAGCAGGAGATCGTGGAGACGCTGGTCGCCAACTACCGCACGCTGCTGCAGCAGGTCGACGTCGGCGGGCCCGCGCAGACCGCGCGGGCGAAGGCTGCCGCGCTGACCCAGCGGGCGCTGGACGCGCTGGAGGGCCTGGACGAGGAGTCGAGCGCGGCCGAGGCGGTCCGCCAGCTGGAGGGCCGCGTCTCGCCCGCCCTGCTGACACTGGCCGAAGGACTGATGGTGCAGTCGAACGGGCTCGCCTCGCTCACCGCGGCGGTGGAAGGGCTCGGCGGGTTCGACGCCCAGTACGCGCAGATCGAGCGGGTCTCCGCCCACCACGGCGACAACTGGGAGGTGCTGCTGCACGGGCACCTGAAGGCGGACCGGCCGGTGATGTTCGACCTGCCCGACGTGATCGAGCTGAGGGCCACCAGCGAGGACTCCTCGGTGCTGGACGCCCTTGCCCACGCCAGGGCCCACCGGGCGCTGGTGCGCGACTTCATCCCCGACCTCGACGCGGACGGCCGCAAAGTGGACGTCTCCTTCGCCACCCAGAACTGGCAGAAGGCGATCCGCGACCGGCGCCGGCCCGGGCATTTCGTGCGCCGCCACTTCGAGGCGATGGTCTTCTTCTACCTCGCGGACGAGCTCCGCACCGGCGACGTCGCGGTGCTCGGCTCGGAGGAGTACGCGGACTGGTCCGAGCAGCTGCTGCCCTGGGATCAGGTGGAGGCGAAGCTGCCGGAGTACCTGGCGGAGGTCGGCCTGGCCGCGCCGGACGGCCAGGTGCCGTTCGACGGCCGCGCGCTGGTCGCCCAGCTGCGCGGGCGGTTGAGCGCGGCGGCGGCTGCGGCGGACGGCGAGTACCCGGACAACGACGAGCTGTTCATCGACCCCGACAGCGGGGCGCCCAGGCTCAAGGCCCGCCGGGCGGAGAAGCCCCGCAAGAGTGCGCAGGTGCTGGAGCAGGCCGTCAAGGAGCGGATGCCCGAACGCACCCTGCTGGGGATCGTGGCCCGCACCGCGTACTGGACCGAGTGGTGGAACCGGTTCGGGCCGGCGTCCGGCAACGACCCCAAGCTGAGGGACCCGTTCGGCCGGTACGTGATCACGACGTTCGTGAAGGGCACGAACATGACCTTCGCCGAGGCCGCCCGGCACATCGCCGGCGTCTCCGGCCACGAACTCTCCATCGCGTCCCGCCGCCACGTCACCACCGCGAAGCTGAACGAGGCGATCGGCGACGTGGTCGACCGGCATGCTCAGCTCGACCTGTCCCGCGCGTGGGGCAACGGCACCACCGCGGCGGCCGACGGCACCCACATGGACACCTACCTGGACAACCTGCTCGCCGAGACCAGCGTCCGGTACGGGGCGGTCGGCGGCATCGCCTACCACCACGTCTCCGACCTCTACATCGCGCTGTTCACGCGCTTCGTGCCGTGCGGGGTGTGGGAGGCCGTCTACATCATCGAGGGCTTGCTGAAGAACACTTCCGAGGTCCGCCCGACCACCCTCCACGCGGACACCCAGGGGCAGAGCTACCCGGTCTTCGCCATCGCCCACCTGCTCGGCATCGACCTGATGCCCCGCATCCGCAACTGGAAGGACCTGCTGTTCTTCCGCCCCTCGCGCACCGAGAGTTACGAGCACATCGACGCCCTGTTCGGCGAGATGGGGCGCAACGTCATCGACTGGCGCCTGATCGAGACCCATTTCCGGGACCTGATGCGGGTGATCGTCTCGATCCGCGAGGGGGCCATCTCCTCCGTGCTGCTGCTGCGGCGCCTGCGCTCGGGCTCCCGGCGCAACGCCACCTACACCGCCTTCCGCGAGGTGGGCAAGGTCATCCGCACCGTCCAGCTCCTGCGCTACCTCTCGGACAGCCCGCTGCGGGCCCGGGTGACGGCAGCGACCAACAAGGTCGAGGCGTTCAACGGCTTCTCGGACTGGGTGCGCTTCGGGCAGAACGGCACGGTGGCGGCGAACGACCCGGCCGAGCAGGAGAAGGACGTGAAGTTCACCTCCCTGCTGGCCAACCTGGTGATCTTCCACAACACCCTGGACATCGCCGACGTCGTCCGTGAGCTGCAGGCCCAGGGCCGAGCGGTCGACCCGCTCGACCTCGCGCAGGTCTCCCCGTACCTGACGGAGCACATCAAGCGGTTCGGCGAGTACTCCACCCACGAACTCGGCATCACACCCGACGCCTACGACGCCCGCTTGGACGTCGACTTCAGTGTGCTCGGCGACGAGAAGGCGACAGCAGCATGACGGCCCTGAACGTCGAGCGGGCTCGGCGTCGAACCAGCACGAGGATTCCTCCCTCCGGTACTGCAGCCGGTCATGGGCGGCGGGAGGGCAGTTCTCGGACACCCTTCTCGCGGCAGGCCCGGGAGCCTGCCGCGAGAGGCCGGGCCCCGGCCGGTGCAAGCCGCCGGGTCTGCGGGAGCCGACGCGTACGGCCGGAGCGGGGCGCGAGCGAGATCCGCCAGGCTTCCCGAGGCTAGATCGTGAACCTCATGGCGGGCTGAGGATGGCAGACCGGGCCTTCTCCCTCAACCCGCACACAGGGGATTTTGGGCCCGGACTCGGTCCCGAGGCTGCCGAATCCGAGGCCGGGCCCGACCTCGGACTCGGCCCCGAGGATTTGGACATCGATCTGCGTGCCCTTGGGGAGTCCACGGCTGCGGGAGTAGTCGTAGACCAAAATCTCCATTCCGCTGAAGGTGTGATCAGCCTTGCACTGCAGCTGACCCTCTCCGAGGAACAGCGAGTCCGAGCCTGCGATCTTCTGGATAGTTGCGCGATAGGGGCCGGGCTCGGCGCATGTCCCGCTCCAGACGGTGTAACGGTCATAGGGCCCGTTCCGCACCTCGTTCACGGCATCGAGTTTGAACGACCACCGGGACTGCCAGTCACTGGGCGGCGGTACGGCCTGTGCGGGAACGGCGGTACCGAGAGCGGCCATCAGGGCAGCTGCGGCGACCAGCGCACGCCGGGCAGGGTTCATCGGGGACTCCTGTCTACGCGGCCCCCTCCCATGGGGGCCAGTGCCCTCAGGATGATCGTTGCGATCGCTCGACCGGCGCGCGCAGCACCGTCCGTCACCCCATCGGGTGGGAACGGGCCATGGGCCGTGCCTGCACTACGAATGCGGCCCCGGGACGGTGGAACAGCCAGTTGGCGCTGGGCAGCGGATTTTGGGCGCTACGGGGCAGGGTTGAGGGTCTTGTGTACGACGCCGACGGACACCTTGACGGCGGCGGCGATCTCGCGGATGGACTGGCCTTCGGCGCGGCGGGCGAGGATCACGCGCCGTTTGTCGTCGTCCACGACGGGGCGCCGTCCGCCGATCCGGCCGCGGGCACGGGCGGAGTCGAGGCCGTTCTTCGTCTTCTTCACGATGTCGCGACGCCGGTCTTCGGCGAGGGCGAGGGCCAGGTCGAGGATGAGCGAGCGTTCGGTGTGCTCGCCAGCGGCGATGCCGTCCAGCACCTTGACCGCAATGCCGCGCTGGAAGAGGTCGTTGAGGACGATCAGCCCTTCGAGAAGGTTGCGGCCGAGGCGGTCGACTTCCTGGACGGTGAGCATGTCGCCGTCGCGGAGGTAGTCCAGGGCGGCGGTCAGGCCGGGCCGGTCGTCGACGGCGAGTTTGCCGCTGATCTTCTCCTCGAAGACTTTGAGGCAGATCGGGCCGAGGGCGTCGTGCTGGCGCTGGGTCTTCTGCTTGTCGGTGCTGACGCGGACCAGTCCGATGAGCGCCACGGGGCACCCTTTCCGTTCATCAAACGTCTTCAGGTAGCGATCTGAACGCTAGCGGTTGATGAACGGGAAAATGAACGGTTCCGACGGGGAATGGGGACGCGGGGCGGCGCAGCGGCGTGCGTTCGGCAAACGGTCGATAGATGAACGCGGGCACCTGCCCTGGCTGTCTTGAAGGTGGATTCACCACAGCGCTGCCTGCATTGGCGAGGCAGCGGGGGCCATGTGCGGCGCGCCGGACAGAGGCAAGATCACTGGCTGTAAACGGCCTGTCGCTTTGCGCGGTGCGACGGAAGGATCAATGCGCACGGCCGCGTTCATCCGTCCGGACCGTGCATGAGACTGGGGAGTTGCTCATGGAGACCGTCGATTTCGGGACCACACCGGCCGAACGGTTGGAGCGGCTGCGGGGGAAGTTGCGGGGTACGCCGGTGGTGGGTACGCGGGCCGCGCAGCGCACCCAGCCGTCGCGGGGGTCGCATCTGCTGCTGGGGGTGATGCTGCACGCGGCAGCCCGGCTGGAGGCCGGGCTGGAGCTGACGGACCTGGAAACGCGGATGCTCGCTCCGCTGCGGCTGTTGCTGTCGGAGGAGGAGGTCCGTGACTTCGGGCGGGTGTACCGGGAGGAGAACACCGCGCGCAGTACGGCCGCGGTGTTCCCCGAGGTGCTCACCGGGCGGGCGGTGGAGCAGGGATACGCGGTGGCGGATCTGGTCAAGGACCTGCCCGCGCTGCGCGAGGAGATCCTCGCGCAGGCCAATGTGAACCTCGTCGACCTGGACGCCCCGGCTGCGGGCGAGGAGACCTGGGACAGTGCGCAGTTCATCGAGGGTCAGGCCGCCTACGGGTACGGGGCGACGTTCGTGACCGCCTCGAAGACGACGGTGCCGCCGGCCGAGGAGCCGGGTGTGAACGCCTCGTTCATCGCGCGGGTGGACATGCACTCGTTCTACTGCGAGGACGAGTCCAACGAAGCCTCGGCGTCCGACGAAATCTACTGGGCGACCAGCTCGGTGGGTGCGTTCGGGGCCCGGACCGAGCTGCTGACCCCGGTGAGAACCAACGTCGACAAGGGCGAGTGGCACGACTTCGCCGCCAACACCACGGTCTTCTACGGCCGCGTGAACACCTCCCTGGTGTGCAACATCTCCTGCTGGGAGGAGGACGACGGCGGCGACAAGTGGCGGAACGAGCTGCGCGACAAGCTGCGCGCCATCAGTGCGGAGCTGATGAAGTTCCTTGAGGTCATGGAGATCTACGGCTACCTGGCGCCGCAGTACGGCGACTTCCTGGACTACGTGCAGATCACCGCGATCGTCGCGCTCATCGTGGCCTGGCTGATCGATCTGTTCCGCAACAACGACGACCTGATCCAGGAACGCACCCTGGTCTTCAGCCAGGCCGCGCTGCGCCAGTTGGTCACCAGCGGTGGGGCAAATTCGACCGGCTGGGTCTTCAACGGCGGCGACGCCGAAGGCCGCCACCGTCTGCAGCTCAAGTGGATCGGCAGCCCGCCCCCGGCCGACAACCCCGGCGACGTCATGGTGATCACCCGGGCAAACGGACGGTGGAGCGCCCCGGTCCGGCTGCGCGATGTCACCGACGCAGGCCCATCGATGGTGGTCCACAACGGCGACCTCCACGTCGCCTCGCGCGGAATGAACGGCGGCGTGCATATCGGCAAGTTCAGCGGTGGCGTCTGGGGCGGCTACGGGTTCGTGCCCGGGCTCACGACCTGGACCCCGCCGGCCCTGGCGGTCAACGCGGGCACCTTGTACGTGACCAGCGGCGGCCCACAGGGCCAGATCTACGTCTCCGCCAACAGCTTCGACTGGGGCCGGCCGGTCCAGCTGTCGGGGGCCAGCTCGGCGGGTGCGGCCCTGGCCAGCCGGGGCGGGCAGCTGCACTGCGCGATCCGCGGCAAGGACGACAACGGCCAGGTGTACCTGGCCTGGCTCAGGGGCACCACGTGGTCGGCCTTCCATCCCGTCCCCGGCCTCACGACTCCCCACGCCCCGGCCCTGGCCGCCCACGCGGGCAATCTGTACGTGGCTGCCGTCGGCATGGACGGCAAGACCTACGTCAGCGTCGACAACGGCACCGCGTGGTCCACGACGCCGATGGACCTCGGCGGCCTCACCGACTGCGCCCCCGCGCTGACCGTCCGAAACGGAGTCCTGTACTGCGCGGTGCGCGCCCTGCAAGGAGAGGTCGTCCTCAATAACCTCAACGGCACCACCTGGACCGGCTTCCACACGCCGGTCCCCGGCGCGGCCACCATGTCGGAGGCCGCCCTGGCCGGTGACACCGGCGACACCCTCCACATCGCCTACCGCAGCATGTAACCCCCGGGGGCTGCGTGCTGTGCACCACCCCCGCCGAGGGAGCACACCCGCAGCCCGCGAGGTCGTGCGCACGTCCCGGCCGTAACCCTCCGGGCTGGTTTCGCCCCGTACCGGCGACCCCAGTCCGGAGGCGGCCCTACCGTGCGGGAAGCGCCGCCCGCACTCGGGCGCGCAGCCCACGATCCGAGGACGACGCACATGACGACTGCCGTGACGAGCCAGAAGTTCAGCACGCTCTTCGACTGGTTCGACCAGGACCAGGACGGCCAGCTCACCCAGGCCGACCTGCGAGCCACCGCCCGGGTGTTCTCCCAGGCGGCAGCCGACGACGACCACGGCAACATCACCGCCATCCATGACGCCTTCGAGCAGTGGTGGCAGCTGCTGCTCCAGCATGCCGACACCGACGGCGACGGCCAGGTCTCCCGCGAGGAGTTCATCACGGCCATGGAGGTCAACGTCACCGCCCCCGAACACTTCGAGACGGCGGTCATGACGATCGCCGACGCGGTGATGAACGCCCTGGACACCAACGGCGACGACGTCCTGGACCGCGAGGAGTACATCCGCCTCTACGACACCCTCGGCGTCCCGCAGGAACTGTCCCAGGAAGCCTTCGCGCGAGTCGACCGCGACGGCAACGGCGTGATCAGCTACGGCGAGTACCGGGCAGCCATCGTCGAGTTCTACCTGAGCACCGACCCCACCGCCCCCGGCAACTTCCTCCTCGGCCCGCTTACCCAAACCGCCTGACACCCCGGCGGCCGAAACAGCCCCCAGCACAGAGGTACGGGCCGGACCGCGGGGAAAGCCGCACCCGCACCACCAGACCAACCCCTGTGCTTGAGCGCAAAGCAGCGCCCGGCACGGCTCACAGCAGAGTCCGTACCGGGCGCCGCCCCCTCAGCCCCGGCAAGGGCCTGTGGCAGGCCCGACCGCTGGCCGTCCCTGCAACTGCGCCCGCAGCCGTTCCAGCCGCTGCTCCTGAGTCGTTCCGAACCCGACCGATTCCATACCCGCCAGCTCAGCGCCCCCATGCTGCCCGGGCAGGCAACCGTGAGCGAAGACGTGCCGGATCACTTTCGACTTCCGGCTGACACGATCGGCATCCGATACCTACGCTGAGAATGATCATCATTCCTGACGTCGAGTGAACAGAGGTCCCCCATGGCAAGCGTCCTCCCCAACGGCGCGACCATCAGCGATGCCGCTGCCAGCGCCCTCAAAGCGGCGCGAAACCGGTCCGAGTACGAAGAGGCACTGCGCCTGGCGCCCGCCTGCTCATACACCGACCCCTTCGGCATCGGCATCACCTTCTACGAGAAGACAGCCGACGGGCACCTCTTCCTGAGGAACACGCCCCTCGCCAATGACAAGGCGCGCTGCCCGGACGGCCGCCTCTACTTCAACATGGATCAGCAAAAGGCGCTCTTCCCCGACGAGACCCCTGCCCTGGGCGACGGAAGCGACCCCAACCCGAAGATCGGCCAGGTGTACTAGGAGGCGCCCCCTGGATGAACAACTGCGGCACGCACCGACGCTGCACCGAACGCCGCAGAGCGGCCATCGAGTTCCTCCTCGCTCTGGCCGCCACCATCACCACCATGCGCTGCCACATCCGCCGCGCATGGTCTCTCTGCCGGTGGAACACCCGGCCTCCGAGCCCACCCATCCGATGCCCCTGCTGGCGGACTTCGAGGACACCCCTAGCCCGCGGTGTCCTCGAAGTCCGCCATGCCGATGCCCGCTTCGAGGATGCTGTAACTGCTGCTCCTGGCCAGCCGGCGCGGCGCGGTGTATTCCGCGACGACATCTCCCGACCCGTCCACAGCGGTCAGCACAGCAGGGATGACCGTTCCGCCGGTGATGACGAGCTGAGGCGTCCCCTCCACATACCGCACACTGACCATGCCCACCTCGTCCGGCGTCACCTCAGTCACCGGGAACGGGCGCAGAGCAGTCTGCCCCGCCTCGCCCTCGCCCGCCGGGATGGAACTCATGTCGATTTCCTCGACTCGCTGTGCGGTCTCATCAGTCATGGCGTCCCCCCTCAGGGCATGGTTCCCTGCCGGCCCCTCGCGATCCTCCCCCGCCAAACCCCCACCACACCTGCGGACGTGACGCATCAGAGAGCGAAGCTGCCCACGTGTTGCGTCGGGGCGAAACCGGGCCGGGACAGGGCTGCGACGGATGCGGCGGGAAGGGCGCTTCACGTGGCCCCGGTGACTTAGCGTTACCGCGCCGAGAATATCGGCTACACCCACCCGGGCACCGGCACCCCGGCGGTAGGCGATAGGGGACCACAAAGCAGCAGTTGCCCCGTGGTGACCGATCAGAGCACACACGGCGGGGCCGTCCCTCCAGCGCACCCGCTTCGGAGGGGAGCCAACGACACCGCCCTCGCCCGGTCGGCTGTGGGCAGTTCACCGCTCCTCCCCGGCGTCCGCGTCCTCGTCGAGATGAACGGTGGCGGGGTCGCCCAGGAGCCGCAGCCCTTCACGGGGAGGCCCGCAGAACCCAGGACAGGACCAAGCCCTCGGCCCGAAGGGTGGGCTCACACATCCAAGATCATCCCACTGCCCCTTTTAGGCTCACCTTGGCTGGACCCCGTGAGCGTCCCGCGCCGCCAGCCGGCCCACCAGCCGCCGCCGGTGCCGTCGTCCCCCGCGGGCGGTTCGTCCGGCTGCTGGTGGCGGCTGCGCAGCATCCGCGCGCCCGTCCACAGCAGGTAGCAGACGCCCGCCCAGCGCAGCGCCTCGTACCCGAGGCGGGAGGCGGTGAGCAGCACGCTGACCCCGGCCGCGGAGGCGGTGCCCCAGATCAGGGTGCCGGTCTGGATGCCGAGCACCACGCCCCACGCCTGGCGCCGCCGCCCCAGGACGGCGGTGCGCAGGATCAGTGCGGTGTCGAGCCCCGGGGTGAGCGTGAGCAGGCCCACCACCAGGGCGAAGGAGGCGAGCGCTCCGGCCATCGTCGTCAGGTCCACGGCGGTCGAGTCTACGAGTCGACAGGTCTATGCGTGGGCGGGCCCAGGAGCGGGCGGGTCCAGGAGCGGGCGGGTCCAGGAGTCGGCGGGGCGGCCGAAACGGGCCAGGCAGTGCCACACCTTCTTCAGGTCCTGCGGGTCGTGCTGCCCGCTGCGGGCGGCGGCGCCGATCGCGGCCGGGTCGAGCACGCCGTCGCGGGCGACCTCGGCGGCGAGGGCGGTGACGTGCGGGCCCCGGTAGTCGGCGTGGCGGGGCAGTTCGGCGGCCGGGAGGCGGTAGCCCGGGTGCCACTCGACGGGGCAGGGCAGGGCGCGGGCGGCGGCCTCGACCTCGGTGCCGCGGTGGCTCGGGTCCAGGACGAGGGCGGCGACGTGCAGGTCGAACCGGACGGGGCCGTGCAGTTGGGCCTCGATGTAGTCGTCCAGGGCGTCCTGCTCGTCGGCCTCGGCGAGCGCGAGCAGCGGCATGGCCTCGATGGTGCCGAAGTCCTCGGGTTCGAGGAAGCTGTCGGGGTAGCAGAAGGTGGCCCGGTGCAGGGTGCCGGGGGCGAGGCGGAAGTGCGCGGAGCCGAAGCGGGGCGCGCCGCCGTACGGGCTGCGGTGACGGTTGAGCGCGCCGTAGACGGGGCGGCTCTCGGCGGGGGCCTCGTCGTAGGCGCCGCCGAAGATCCGGCTCTCCCACTTCCAGCGGTCGCCCCCGGGGTGGGCGGTGAGGCCGCCGTTGCTGGTCCCGGTGCTGAACTGGGAACGGTAGACGCCGTCGCGGGCCATCGCGGCCAGGATCGACGCCCCGTCGGCGCCGGTCCGGTCCGGGTGGAAGTTGAGCGTGACGTCGAGCCCGGCGAGCAGCGGGTCGCCACTGCTGCGGGCCGCGACGTGCCGGAGGGCTGCGCGGACTTCGGGCGTCTGTTCCATGGCGCGCAGTCTGCCCTGGTCAGCCCCCCTCCCGCAGCCCTTTTTCGCGAGCGGCGAAGCAAGCGGCTGCGCCGCCGGGGGGACACGACAGGCTGCGCCGCCAGGGGGCGCGACAGACTGCGAAGCCAGGTCTCTCAGCCCGCGTTGACCCGGGCGAGCAGGCGCAGCAGCCCCGGGCTGAGCCGGCCGAGCAGCCGGGCGGCCTTGGCCTCGAAGGTGACGGGGACGACGGGCTTGCGGGTGCGGACGGCGCGGAGGATCTCGGCGGCGACCTTCTCCGGGGGGAAGCCGCGGCGGGCGTACAGCTTGGAGACCTTGGCCTGCTTGGCGGCGAGGGCGTCGTCGTGCAGGCCGGAGAAGGTGGTGGTGCGGGTGATGTCGGTGTTGACGATGCCGGGGCAGATGGCGGAGACGCCGATGCGGTGCGGGGCGAGTTCGGCGCGCAGGCAGTCGGAGAGCATGAGGACCGCGGACTTGGAGGTGGCGTACGCGGCGAGCCGTTTGGCGGGCAGGTAGGCGGCGGCGGAGGCGAGGTTGACGAGGTGGCCGCCCGTCCCCCGCTCGACCATGAGCTGTCCGAAGGCGCGGCAGCCGTGGATGACGCCCCACAGGTTGACGTCGAGGACGCGGCGCCACTCCTCCTCGGTGGTCTCCAGGAAGGTGCCGGAGTGGCCGATGCCCGCGTTGTTGACGACGACGTCGGGGACGCCGTGGTCGGCGGCGACCTGCCGGGCGAAGGCGTCGACGGCGGCGCCGTCGCTGACGTCGACCCGGTACGCGGCGGCCTTGGCGCCGGAGAGTTCGCACAGTTCGGCGGTGCGCCGGGCGGCGGGCAGGTCGCGGTCGCAGACCACGACGCGGGTGCCCCGGTCGGCGAAGGCGAGGGCGGTGGCCCGGCCGATGCCGCTGCCGCCGCCGGTGACGACGACCAACTCGCCCGCCGCGGAGGGTTCCTGGCGGGCGGCGGTGTGGTCGCGGGCGGTGAACTCGCGGACCAGCGCGGCCACCGCGGGGCCCTTCTCCAGCAGGGCGGACCAGTGGGTGGCGTCGAGGGTGCGCCGGGTGAGCCGGGGGACCCAGCGTTCCAGGCCCTCGGAGAGGAAGTCGGCGACGTAGTGGTCGCGTTGCAGGGTGATCAGCTGCACCGGCACCTCGGTGTGCCGTTCGCGCGGGGCCCGGACGCGGGGGCGCATGTTGGCCCGGTACAGCTCGATGCCGTGCACCGCGTCCTTGGCGAGGGTGGCCTGCGGGTGGCCGGGCCGGGGGCGGACGGCCTCCAGGTCGCGCAGGACGCGCGGCCACAGCCGGGCCAGGCCGAGCTTCCAGGCGGCGGGGGCGAGGACGGGGAGCTGGAAGAGCGCGATGTACCAGGAGTGGGCGCCCTGGCGCAGCAGTTGGGAGAGGTGGCGGGGGGTGGGGCGGCGCAGCCGGTGCCGGATCCAGTGGCCCATGTGGTCGAGGCAGGGGCCGGACATGGTGGTGTAGGAGGCGATCCGCCGGTACGCGCCGGGCGCGGTGACGGCCTCCCAGGCCTGGACGCTGCCCCAGTCGTGCGCGACCACGTGCACGGGCCGGTCGGGGCTGACGGCGTCGGCGACGGCGTACAGGTCCTGGCCGAGCAGTTCGAGCCGGTAGTCCTCGCGGGCGGCGGGCACCCCGGAGGCGCCGGAGCCGCGGGTGTCGTAGCGCACCACGTGGTGGTCGGCGGCGAGGTCGGCGGCGACGTCGTCCCAGACCGAGTGGTCGTCGGGGTAGCCGTGCACCAGGAGCACCGTGGGGCGGGCCGGGTCGCCCTGCTCGTACACGGCGAGGGCGAGTCCGCCGGAGTCGACGGTGCGGCGGCGGGTCGCGTCGGTGCCATCGGTGCCGTGGGTCCCGTCGGTGCCGTGTGTCCCGTTGCTGCGGCCGGTCATGCTGCGTCCTCCTGGAGTGCCCAGCGCCGCACGTGCGGCAGGTCGTCGTCGAGCCAGTACGCGTCCTCGTCGGTGACGACGAGGAGTTCCTCGAACTTGATGCCCACGTCGCGGAAGCCGATGTGCGGTTCGACCGCCCACAGGCCCGGGGTGGGGGCGTGCCGGGAGGCGCGGCCGCCCGCCCACAGCGGGGAGCGGCCCTCTAGGCGTTCCTTGACGAGTTCGCGTCCGAGGGTCTGCAGCGTACGCACTCCGAAGCCGAACAGGTTGACGCCGGCCGGGCCGCGGGCGGTGTTCCTGGTCACCTGGTGGCCGATGACCCGGCCGGGGTAGACCTGGTGGCGGTTGTCGTAGCCGTGGGCGGCGAGTTGGGCGTCGACGGCGGCGTACACCTCGGCGAGCGGCTTGCGGGCGCGGACCTCGCGCAGGATCAGCTCGCGGTAGACCCGGAGGTCCTTGGCGAGCAGGTCCCAGACGGGGTTCTCGCCGACCTTGCCGCCGTAGCCGATGTCGGCGGTGTAGCCGTCCACCACGGGCGCGCAGTCGAGCACGTACGGCATGCCCTCGGCGAGGACCCGGGAGCCCGCGAAGAACTGCAGCGGGGTGCGGAAGTGCCGGAACGCGGTGCGGTCGCCGAACCAGGCGAACGGGACGTGGAAGAAGTCCTGCACCCCGGCCCGCACCAGGCAGCGGCGCAGTTCGGCGGTGGCCTGGCGTTCGGTGACGCCGGGTTCGATCCAGGCGGCGACCTGTTCGGCGCAGTGGTAGGCGAGCTGCTGGACCTCGCGGAACTTCGCCAGGTCGCGTTCGTCGTAGGGGAATCGGGGCATCTCACACCTCCAGGACGAGGGTCTCGCCCTCGGCGGCCCGGGACACGCACGGCAGCACCAGGCCGGCGGCCCGCTGCTCCTCGGTCAGGCGGCGGTCGCGGTGCTCGGGCGTCCCGGCGGAGACCTTGAGCACGCAGGTGCCGCAGAAGCCCTGCTTGCACGAGTACGGCAGGTCGGGGCGGACCTCGCGGGCGACGTCGAGGGCGGAGCGGTCCGCCGGGACGGTCAGTGTCGCGTCACCGATCCGGAGGGCGAACGGGCGCCCGTCCCGGATCGGCGCGGCCCCGAAGCGTTCGAAGTGCAGGGCGGTGGCGGGCGAGGCGGGCAGCGCGCGCTGGACGGCCAGCAGCATCGGCGCGGGCCCGCACACGTAGACGGCGGCGCCGCGGGGCGCGTGCGCGAGCAGCTCGGCCGCGTCGGGGACGCCGTGCGCGTCGTCGGTGCGGACGGTCACCCGGGCCGGGTCGAGCGCGGTCAGCTCGGCGGTGTACGGGAGGGCGGCCGCGGTGCGGCCGGTGTGCACCAACTGCCAGTCGACGGCCGCCTGTTGGGCGGCCCGGGCCATCGGCAGCAGCGGCGTGACGCCGATCCCCCCGGCCAGGAACAGCACCTTCTCCTCCCCGCAGAACGCGAAGCCGTTGCGCGGGCGGCGCACCCGCAACCGCACCCCGACGTGCAGCGCGTCGTGCACCTCGACCGAACCGCCGCCGCCGTCCGCGATCCGGCGCACCGCGATCCGGTAGGCGTGCCGGTCCGCCGGGTCCCCGCACAGCGAGTAGTGGCGCTCGCGCCCCGACGGCAGCGTCAGCACGATCCGCGCCCCGGGCTGCCACGGCGGCAGCGTCCCCCCGGACGGGTCGCCCAGCCGCAGCTCCACCACGTCCTCGGCGACCGGCCGGTGCGACAGCACCACCAGGTGCAGCGGCGGCACCCCCCGCGCCTCGCCCCGGCGCGGGCTGCGCCGCAGCCCGGGGCGGCCCAGCGCGGGGCCGTACCAGTCGCCGAAGGCGGTCAGCCGGGCGAAGAAGCGGTCGGCGCGCGGGCGCCCGTAGAGGTCGGGGGGCGGCGTTTCGAGGTCCATGACGTGACGGCTCCAGGGGAGAAGGGCTGCGAAGCCAGGGGCGCGGGGAACTGCGCGGAGGGGGACGGGACGCGAGGAGGTCCGGGGACGGGGAGCCGGTTGCAGGTGGGCGGAGCCGCTGGGGGTGACACGCTCCGCGAAGCCCGCAGCCGGGACGCGGGCGCTCGGGGAATCCGGATCTTCCCGAAGTCCCGTTCCCCCTCGCGCAGTTCCCCGAGCCCTGTCTCCGCTCAGCGCGTCGCGGCAGCCCGCGCCGCGGGCGACTTCGCGAGGTAGGCGAGCGCCTGGGAGGAGCTGCCCTCGCGGGTGGGGTGGTAGCGGGGGCCGAAGTAGCGGGCCGCGGAGCGGAGGAAGCGGGCCGGTTCGGGGAGCAGGCCGCGCCGGGCGGCGTTCCGGGCCTCGCGCCAGGTGGGGGCGGGGTGTGCGCCCAGGGTGGGGTCGGCGGCGAGCAGGAAGCGGGTGCCGCGGATCCACAGGTGGACGAGGAGCGGGCCGGAGACGAACATGCCGCGGACGCGGCGCAGGTAGCCGGGGTCGAGGTGCCGCATCAGGTCGTAGGCGACGCTGCGGTGCTCGACCTCCTCGGCGCCGTGCCAGCGCAGCAGGTCGAGCATGGTGGGGTCGGCCCCGGCGCGGTCGAGGCCGGGCGAGTTGAGGGCCCAGTTGCCGAGGAAGGCGGTGAAGTGCTCGATCGCGGCGACGAAGGCGACGCGTTCGATGGTGTTCTCGCGGCGCTGGCGGGCGGTCAGCCCGGGCCTGTCGCCGAGGACGCGGTGGAACAGCCAGCTGATCTGCCGGACGTAGGGGCGGGGGTCGAGGCCCTGGCCGAGCAGGTGGTCGAGCACTTCCTGGTGGGCCTCGGCGTGGATCGCCTCCTGCCCGATGAAGCCGAGCACCTCCTCGCGGAGCTGCTCGTCGCGGATCAGCGGCAGGGCGTCCTTGAACACCTTGACGAACCACCGCTCGCCCTCGGGCAGCAGCAGGTGCAGGACGTTGATGGTGTGGGTGGCCATCGGCTCGTCGGGGATCCAGTGCAGCGGCAGCTCGGACCAGTCGAAGTGCACGTCGCGCGGTTCGAGCACCAGGCTGTCGTGCACGGTGGCGGACGGGGTGGGGCGGGGCATGGGGTGCCTCCTGGCGCGCGGTGGACGAGGGGGCGGACGGGAGGGACGACCCGGGGACCGTCCGGCGGGCACACCGGCAAACTACTCGCGGGTAGCGGGTCCGACAAGGGTTTCGACCATCCTTATCAACGCCGAGTCTAATAAGACGCCCGATCGGGTGACCCGACCCCGCAAACCCGTTTGCCACCGCCCCCGCGACCCGCCAGTGTGTCTCCCGTGCCGGGACAACGGAAGCGCAAGCGCAAGCAGGACGAGGAACACGGCCGCCACACCGACGCGTACGCGGGCTGGCAGTGGCACCCGGCCGGCTGGTTCGCCGACCGCGCGAGCCTGGTCGCACACGTCCGGCTGCTGACCGCCCACCACCCCGTCGACGAGCGGCAGTTGCGGATCGACACCCCCTGCACCCGCACCGACGCCCCCGTCCGCAGCCGCCTGCAGGTGCTGCTGCCGCCCGGCTCGGCCCTCGGACCCGACGGCACCACCGTGGTGGCCGCCCCCGCCCAGGAGGCCCCGTGACCGACGCCCCCTCCCCCCTCGTCCGCGCGCTGGTCGCCCACCCGGTGCTGGCCGCCCCCGCCTACCCGGCGCCGGACCACGCCCCCGCCGGCCCGGCCGGGCTGTTCACCGCCTGGCTGCTGGACGCCCTCACCGCGGGCGTCCCGGACGTGCAGGTGCTGACGCTCGCCACGGTCGACGCCGAGGGCCGCCCGGACGCCCGGGTGCTCGTCCTGCGGGACGTCGAACTCCCCGCCGCCGCCTGGCACTTCTGGACCGAGCCCGACTCCCCCAAGGCCCGCCAGTTCGCCGCCCGCCCCGACGCCGCACTCACCGCCTACTGGCCCGCCCACGGCCGCCAGGTCCGCCTGCGCGGCCCCGTCCGCCCCTCCCCCAGCTGCGCCACGCCCTCCCCCGGCCTGCACTGCTACGCCCTGCACGCCGACCAGGTCGAGTTCTGGCAGGCGGGCCCCGACCGCCACCACCTGCGCCGCCGCCACACCCGCACCCCCACCGGCTGGACCGACACCGGCTGGACGGACACCCGCCTGCCCGGCTGACCGCCACGCCACGAGCGCGACCCCGGGGGGCTTGCCTGCGACGCACGGTCAGCCGAAGAAGGGCTCTACCGCTCGGGGTTCACTTGTCCGGACAGTTGCGCTTGTCGTGCCCGTGGAAGTTGCACACGCTGCACTTCCCGGCACGGGGGGAAACGGTGCACGACCGCTTGTCATGCCCTCCCACGCCACACCAGGAACAGGTGCGGGTACCGCTCGCGCTCATCGTCGCCCTCCGTTTGCCCACTCGGCCCATCGCCATCGCGTCCGGATTCTAGCCCCGCCCCCAGCCGTTCTCCTGACGTTCCGTCAGACTGCTGGGACGCAGCAACCGCCGCAGCCAGTCCCGTCGGGCCGCGACCGCCGTGCGGCTGACGGCGGCGTCTGGGGCGAGGGTGTCGAAGCCGTGGCAGGCGCCGGGCCAGACGTGGAGTTCGGCGTGGCCGCCGTCGCGCCAGAGGGCGTTCGCGTAGGCGGTGACCTCGTCGCGGAAGGTCTCGGCGGAACCGACCTCCAGGTAGGCGGGCGGCAGGCGGGAGAGGTCGCGGGCCCGGGCCGGGGCGGCGTACGGGGGGAGGTCGGGGGTGCGGTGCAGCGGGCCGAGGGCGGCCTGCCAGGCGGTGGCGTTGGAGACGGCGTCCCAGGTGTCGTGCCCGGCGGCCTGCCGGGTGGAGGCGGTGGTGCCGCGGTCGTCCAGCATCGGGCTGAGCAGCAGTTGGCCGAGCGGGGCCGGACCGCCCTCGTCGCGCAGCAGCAGGGCGAGCGCGGCGGCCAGCCCGCCCCCGGCGCTCTTGCCCGCGAGCACGATCCGCCCGGGGTCGATCCGCAGCCGTTCGGCGTGCCGGACGGCCCAGCGCAGGGCGGTGCGGCAGGCGTGCAGCGGGGCGGGGTAGCGGGCAGCGGGGGCGAGCGGGTAGTCGACGGAGAGCACGGCCAGCCCGAGCGGCTGCGCCGACTCCCGCAGCACGCGCGGCAGGACGGCGTACGCGTTGCCGCCGATCAGCCCGCCGCCGTGCAGGTGGAACAGCGCGGGCAGCGGCCCGGCCGCCCCGGCCGGGCGGGCGGCGACCACCGGGACGCCGTCGGCGTCGTGCTCGGCGGTCTCGAAGCGTCCGCCGTCGGCGAGTTGCCGCAGGGTCGGTCTCGGCCGCCGGGCCGCGTCGCGCCGCTGCCACTCGGCCAGCGCGTCGGGCGTCAGCGGTGCGGGCGGTCCGCCGCGGGCGGCCAGTGCGGCTGCCAACTCACCGTCCAGGTGAGGATTCTGCACGGCGTCCGCGGCGAGGGAGCGCCCGGCCTTCGGCTGTTCGGTCATGGTGCCGAGTATCCGCGCAACCCGCTCCGCGGTGGGGGCCGGTGTCCGTTCGTCCGCAGTGGACTGGACCATTTCCGGCGGGCGGCTAGCATCACGACCATGGACGACACGGTGGTCCCGGACGAGCCCCGCTGGCCGGGCCTTTCGGGCGGGCGCTGGTTCGGCGCGGGGTTCTTCGCGGTGCTCGTGGCGGCGGGCGGTTTCGGGGCGGCCCGGGCGCACCTGACCCAGCCCGCCGCCGAGGGGCGGGTGCTCGCGGGGCTGGCGCTGGCCGGGGCCCTCCTGGCTTTCGTGTTCGGGCAGTTGGTCGCCCGGGGCGGCGGCCCGGACGGCGGGGTGCCGGTGTTCGGCGCGGGCACGGCCGTG
Source organism: Kitasatospora phosalacinea (assembly GCF_000717185.1). GTDB lineage: Bacteria > Actinomycetota > Actinomycetes > Streptomycetales > Streptomycetaceae > Kitasatospora > Kitasatospora phosalacinea_A. The sequence goes on from NZ_JNYE01000066.1 coordinate 34,083, forward strand.
CTGGTGGGGACAGCGCTGGGGGCGGGGGGCGCGGCAGCGGGCGGCTGGGGCGGGCGGCCGCTCGCGGTGGTCGCGCTGCTGGCGGCGGCGGGGGCGGTGCCCGCGGCCCGGCACTCGCGCCGGTGGCGGCTGGCGGACCTGGCCGCGCAGCGGGCGGCGGCGCTGCTGGAGCGGCGGATCCGCACCGAGGGCGAGGTGGCCCGGGGCACCGTGGTCCGGGTCGACCGGATCTCGCCGGAGCCGGACCACGAGGGCCGCTACCGGGCCACCCTGACGGTGCGCTACCCGGCGGCGGGCGCCGAGCACGAGGTGGAGCACCCGCTGTCCTTCCCGGCCCACTCCCGTCCCCGCCCCGGCGACACCGCCGCCGTCCGCTTCCTGCCCGCCGACCCGGCCGACGTCCGCCTGGAGCTCGACACCCCGGACGCCCCGCGGGACGGCACCGACCCGGACACCCCGCCGGGCGGTGCCGACCTCCCCGGCCGGATCGAGCGCCTGCACCGGCTGCACCGGGACGGCGCGCTCACCGCCGAGGAGTTCGCCCTCGCCAAGCAGCGTCTCCTGCAAGGGAGTTAGCGCAGGATCGCGAGCTGCCCGGTGGCGCGGGTCATCGCCACGTACCGGTCGACGGCGCCCTCGATGCCCTCGCCGAACGCGTCCGGGTCGACGATCACCACCAGGTCGAACTCCAGGCCCTTGACCAGTTCGGGGCTGAGCGAGCGGACCCGGCCCCGGCCGAGGTAGGTCGGGTCGCCGATCACGCAGGCGGTGCCCTCGGGGTGGTCGGCCAGCCAGGCGTCCAGCAGCGCGTCGCGTTCGGCGCGGGCGCCGTGGTGGACGGGCAGGCCGCTGCGGCGGATCGAGGTGGGGACGTTGGCGTCGGGCAGGGCGGCCCGGATGACCGGCTCGGCCTCGGCCATCACCTCTTCGGGGGTGCGGTAGTTGACGGTCAGCGAGGTGAGGGTGACCCGGTCCAGCCCGGCGCGTTCCAGGCGTTCGGTCCACGACTCGGTGAAGCCGTGCCGGGCCTGGGCGCGGTCGCCGACGATGGTGAAGGAGCGGGAGGGGCAGCGGGCGATCAGCATCTGCCACTCGGCGTCGGTGAGTTCCTGCGCCTCGTCGACCACGATGTGGGCGAACGGCCCGGCCAGCAGGTCGGGGTGGACGGGTTCGCTCTCGGTGTGGTCGATCAGCGCGTCGCGCAGGTCGGCGCCGCGCAGCATGGCGACCGCGCCCTCGCCGTCGTCGTCGGAGTCCAGCAGGTGGTCGACGACGCCGTCCATCAGTTCGCGTTCGGCGGCCAGCCGGGCCCGGTGGGCGCGCTGGCGGCGGTCGGCGTCGGTGTCGCCGAGGCGGCGGCGGGCGGCGTCCAGCAGCGGCAGGTCGGAGAGCGTCCAGGCCGCGGGGTCGGTGCGCTGGAGGGTGCGGACCTCCTCGCGGTCGAGCCAGGGCGCGCACAGCCGCAGGTAGGCGGGGACGGTCCACAGGTCGCCGACCAGGTCGGTGGGCTCCAGGATCGGCCAGGCGCGGCGCAGCGCGCCGAGCAGTTCGGGGTCGCGGCGCAGTTCGCGGCGCAGCACCTCGGGCGAGATGCCGTCCTCCTCGTCGTCGAAGGAGTCGGCGTTCTTGTCGAGCAGGATGGTGATCAGCTCGTCGAGGATCTGCTGGCGGGCCTCGTTGTGCGGGGTGCCGGGGCCGGGGGCGGCGAACGCCTCGGACCAGTCCTCGGGGTCGATCCACAGCTCGTACCACTCGGTGGAGAGCTTGCGGCCCTCGGCGGGCGGCTCCTCGTAGACGGCGACGGCCTTCTCGATGGCGCGCACCATCCCGGCGGCGGCCTTCAGCCGGGCGACCTCGGGGTCGGGTTCGGGGGCGACGGCGGCGCCCTCGGGCAGCAGGTCGCGCAGGGTGCAGGTCTGCACGCCCTCCTCGCCGAGGCTGGGCAGCACGTCGGAGACGTACGCCAGGTACGGCTGGTGCGGGCCGACGAACAGGACGCGGCCCTTGCGGTGGCCCAGGCGCGGGTCGGAGTACAGCAGGTGGGCGGTGCGGTGCAGGGCGACGACGGTCTTGCCGGTGCCGGGGCCGCCGTCGACGACCAGGGCGCCGCGCGAGCCGGCCCGGATGATGGCGTCCTGGTCGGCCTGGATGGTGGCCAGCACGTCGCGCATCCGCTCGGAGCGGGAGCTGCCGAGGCTGGCGATGAACGCGGACTGGTCGTCCAGGGCGGCGTGGCCCTCGAGGCCGTCGGCGGTGAACACCTCGTCCCAGTAGTCGCCGACCCTGCCGCGCTGCCAGCGGTAGCGGCGGCGGCTGGTCAGGCCCATCGGGTTGGCGTGGGTGGCGGCGAAGAAGGGTTCGGCGGCGGGCGAGCGCCAGTCGACCAGCAGGCGGCGGCCGTCGGCGTCGGCGAGGCCGAGGCGGCCGATGTAGATCGGCTGGGGGTCGTCGGCGAGGACGATCCGGCCCAGGCACAGGTCGTGGCCGAAGCGGTTCAGGGTGCGCAGCCGGGCGGAGAGCTGGTGCACCTCGTTGTCGCGGTCCATCGCCGCCCGCCCGGCCCCTCCGGGGCCGCGGCGGGCCTCCTCCAGGCGCGCGGTCAGCTCCGCGGTGTCCCGTCGCAGGGTGTCGGCGACCTCGGCGAAGTGCCGGTCGTCGGCGGCGATCAGGGCCGGGTCCGCCTTGGCGGCGAGCCGCTCGGGCAGGTCGAAGGCGCTGGTCGTCGGCTGGTTCATGGGTGGTGACTCCGATCCGCTGCCGGGTGGGCCGCGCTCCGTCCGCGTGCTGCTCGCGGTCTGCCCCGTCTGTGCTGTTCGCGCGGGTTCCCCGGTTCAGACCAGCGATTGTGCGGCATCGAGGGGGCCTTGCGGCAAGGCCCCCTCTGCGGTATAAGTTTGATAACGGCAGGAGAGCGCGCGCTCCCTGCCTTTCGCATTCCCGGGGCCCGCCTCAGGCGGCGGCGGCCCGCAACCAGGGCAGGTGCGGGACAGCGGCCAGCAGCGCCCAGGTGGTGAGGACGAACGGCCAGGTGAGGGTACGGCCGCCGAGGGGGGCGAGCAGCGCGGTGAGCGCGGCGGTCAGGACGGTGCACAACACGCAGCCGACGACGGTGCGGACGTACGCGGCGAGGTGGCCGCCGAGCGAGCCGATCAGGGCGATGCCGGTGAGGCAGCCCGAGTAGCCCTGCAGGCCGAGCGCGACGGAGCCGCGGTCGACGCCGAACGCGTACGCCGCGGTGGTGGAGACCAGCGTGCCGAGGGTGGCGGACAGGCCGACTTCCCGGCCCGCCGCCCACAGCCTGGCGAGGACGAACGCCCCGGTGAGCAGCTGCGGTTGCAGGCCGACCTGGCCGACGCCGCGCAGCGCGGCCGCGAGAGATAGGCCAGGGGTTCGCGGTCGCCCGGTGCGGTGGTGTGCGCCAAGGTCCCTCCAGGGGTGTCACAGGATCAGCGGGTTCGGATGGAGGCCGTGGTGAAGGCCGCGGTGAAGGCCGTGGTGGGAGCGGGGGCGGACGGGGGCGGGTGCTGCCGGGTCCGGCGTCCCGGTGCGCTCCACCACCTGAAATGCTTGACGGGCCGTCGGGGGGCCGTACGGCACGAATGAGGGAAGTGGAACGGATCATGACCGCGACGAAGCAGGACGTCCTGGAGCGGAAGAGGAGATCGGAGGAGCGCTTCGAGACCTGGCGGGACCTGATCGCGCTGACCCGGAGCTGCGACGCCAGCACCCCGTACACCGACCGGTTCTCGGCCGAACTGCGGCGGCTGGAACTCGGCCCGGTGACCTTCCTCGGGACGTCCTTCCCGGCCGCCCAGTTCAAGCGCACCGACGCCCAGGTGCGCCGCTCCGACCCGGCGGTCTTCCACCTCACCCTGATGCTGCACGGCCGGCTGAACCTGGTCCGGCCGCACGAGGCCGACTTCACCGCCGTGCCCGGCGACATCACCCTGCTCGACAGCTCCCGCCCGTACCACCTGCGGGCCCTCGGGGCGCCGCTCGAAGGGGCGGAGTCGCCCCAAATCAACGCCCTCGGCATCGACTTCCCGACCTCGCTGCTGCCGGTGCCGCCGCACCAGTTGCGCCCCCTGCTCGGACGCGGCTACCGGCCGCAGGAGGGGACGGCCGCGCTGATACCCGACTTCCTGCTGAGCCTGAACCGGCAGGCCGTGTCCCTGGGCCCGGCCGCGGTGAGCCGGCTCGGCCCGGTCGTCGTCGACCTGGTGTCCGCCTGGCTGACCGAGGAGGTGGAGATGACCGCCCTGCTGTCGCCGGAGACCCGGCGGCGCGCCCTGGTCGAGAACGTCCGGGCCTTCGTGCGGCGCAACCTGCACGACACCGAGCTGACGCCCGGGGTGATCGCCGCGGCGCACCACATCTCGGTCAGCTACCTGCACCGGGTGTTCACCGAGGAGAGCGGCGGCGAGACCGTCGCCGCCTGGACCCGCCGCCGGCGCCTGGAGCAGGCCCACCGCGACCTCGCCGACCCGGCGCAGCGCGGCACCCCCATCCACGTCCTGGCCGCCCGCTGCGGCATCCCGCGCCCCGACGACTTCAGCCGGGCCTTCCGCGCCGCGTACGGGCTCTCCCCGCGCGACCACCGCAGGCAGGCGCTGGGCGAGGCGCCGCAGCCCTCCGCGGAGGGCTGAGCGGGCCCGGGGTGGACGCAGCGCCAAGACGCTGTGCACGCACCGCCAAGGCGCGGCCCCCGCGGTTGGCTAACGTGATCCACGCGAAGGAGGCCCTGGCCGCTCGGGGCGCCTCGCGGTCGACGTGACAGCCGCCCAGGGGGATCCGCCGGTGGCAGAGGGGACACGTCGAACGGTGCGGGCCCGTCCGCCGGATCGCCCCCGATCCGGCGGACGGGCCGCTTCTCGCTGCCCGGGCGCGCGCGTTCAGCCCGCCGGGGCCGCCGACGCGGCCCGGGCGGCGGTCGCACCGTGGTGGTCGGCCCCGAAGTGCGCCTCCCAGTCGGCGACCGCGGCGGCGAGCGTCCGCTCGCCGCGGCCCTGCCGGGCTTCGGCGGTGCCGAGGGCGGTGCGCAGTTCCAGGGCCCGGTGGGTGGGGCGGTCGCCGGGCGGGCACAGGGCGAGGCCCGCGCGGGCGGCCCGTTCGGCGGCGGCGGGGTCGCCCTCGGCGAGGTGCTGCCGGGCGGTGGCCAGGTCGAGCGCGGAGCGGTCCGCGTCGGGCAGCGCGGGCAGGCGCTCGGCGACGGCCCGGGCGGCGTCCAGTTCGGTGCGGGACTCCTCGGTGCGGCCCTGGCCGAGCAGCGCGCGGGAGAGGTTGACGCGCAGGATCGCTTCGAACGAGCCGCCCGCCGGGCCGGCTGCCAGCCCCCTGCGCAGCAGGTCCTCGGCGTCGGCGTGCCGTCCCCGCAGGGAGAGGCTGACCGCCAGGCTGTTGTCGGCCGAGGTCCGGGTCAGGGTGGCGGCGGGCTCGGGCGCCCGGACGGACTCCGCCTTGAGCCGGGCCGCCCCGCGCTCGACCGCCTCGTGCTCGCCGAGGTAGGCGAGTTGGGCCAGCCGGTTGCTCTCGACCACCAGCGCGAACTCCCAGCCCTCGCGGCGGGCGGCGGTCCCGAGGGCGGCGTACTGCTCGGCGGCCTCCCGGTGCCGCCCCAGGTCGGCCAGCACGGTGGCGTTCGCCTTGCGGGCGATCAGTGACGGGGCGAGCGAGGCGTCGAGCGCCAGGGCCCGCGCGATCTCCTCGACCGCCTCCTGGTAGCGCCCCTCGTCGCGCAGCAGCTTGGCGAGCCCGCTGCGCAGCAGCACCTCACCGTCGGCTTGCAGGGCGGGGGTGTCCAGGGCGGCGCGCAGTTCGCGCTCGGCCTGCTCGGTCCGGCCCTGCGCGTGCAGGGCGCGGCCGACCGCCACCAGGGCGTCCGCGGTGGGAACGGCGCCGGGGCCGGACGCCCGGGCGTACGACTCGGCTGCCTGCCGGGCGAGTTGCTCGGCCTCGGCGTGCCGCTCGTCCTGTTCGGCCCGTAGCGCCTGTTGGAGGAGTTCGGCGGCCCGGTCGGTCCTGCGGCGCGTGAAGAGGCCCATCGGTGGTGTGCGGTCCTTCCGGTCGTGGTGGGCCGCGATCGTAGCGGAGCGGTTTCAGCGGGTGGTGCGGCGGCCCAGGTAGGTGAGCGGGCCGGGGTCGGGGACGGGGACGACGTGGAAGCCGAGGCGGTCGTAGAAGGCGCGGGCGGCGGTGTTGGCGGTGACCATGCCGAGGTGGACCTGCCCGACGCCCTTGGCGGCCAGGGCGTCGAGCAGGGTGTGCATCAACTCCCGTCCGTGGCCCGCCCGCTGGTGGCTGGGGAGCAGGTCGATGTGCAGGTGGGCGGGGTAGTCGGCGAGTTCGGGCAGCACCATCCGCTCGGGGGTGTGCAGCAGGTGGACCATCACCTCGCTGGGGGTGGCCGGTTCGCCGGTCAGCGGCGGGTAGCGGTCGGTGACGGTCGGCAGCCACTCGTCCCGGAAGCGCCGCACGAACGCCGGGGTGTCGGCGGTCGCCAGCACGTAGCCGACGGCCTGGCCGCCGTCGTCCAGCACGAACGCCAGGTCCGGTTCCAGTGCGGCGTACGGGGCGGCGAAGATGTTCGGCAGCAGTTCGTGGTCGGGGTAGGTCTGCCGGGAGTCGCCGCCGTTCTCGGCCGTGCGGACGCAGATGTCGAACAGCGCGGCCCGGTCGGTGGGCCGGTAGGGGCGGACGACGGGCCGTCGGGGGTGATCGCTCATCCCCGCATCCTTCCTTCGAACGACCCGTTCGACAAGCGGATTGATCACCCGTCAGAGCACGTCAGACCGCCATCGCCAGCATCAGCGGCGCCGCCCGCACCGACAGCAGTTCGGCGGCCTCGCGCAGCCGGTGCGCCTGGTCGAGGGGCAGCGAGGTGGCCAGGCAGCCGAGGGTGCTCCCGGCGACGACCGGGACGGCCGCGCACACCGTGTCCATCGAGTACTCCTGCAGGTCCAGGACGGGGACGGTGGCGGGCTGCCGGTCGAGCCGGTGCAGCAGGCGGTCGGTCTCGGTGATGGTGCGCACGGTGAGCCGGGCGGCCGGGTGGCGGGAGAGGTGGTCGAGGCGGGCGTCGTGGTCGAGTTGGGCGAGCAGGCACTTGCCGATCGCGGAGGCGTGCGCGGTGGCCCGGAAGTCGGCCCACTCGTGCACGGCGGGGGCGTCCTCGTCCGCGCAGACCGCCTCCACCGAGAGCTCGCCGTCGTGGTAGCGGCTGAAGTAGACGGCCGCGCCGAGCTCGTCGCGCAGCTCCTCCAGCCGGTGCTGCAACCGGGCCCGGACCATCGGCTCCCGATGCTGCGTCCCCAGCAGGGTGAACGCGCCGCCGAGCGCCCAGCCGCCCTCCACCCGGACGAGGTAGCCCTCGGTCTCCAACTCCTCGGCCAACAGCTGCACCTGGGTCTCCGGCAGGGTCAGCTCCCGGGCCAGTTCGGCCCGGGTGGCCCCCTCCGGCCTGCGGTCCACCGCCTCCAGCAGCCGCAGCGCCCGCCGCAGCACCCCGAACGGCCCGGAGCCGCCGCCCGACCCCAGCAACCCGTCGCTCCGGCCCCTGCCCCTGCTCACCGCGGACATGGTCTGGCCCCCTCCCGCGCCGGTCCTGCCTTCCGTCCAGGGTAGGCGCTGCACGGCTGCCGCACCGTCCCCTCACCGGATATTCGCCCCGGCGGGCCGGGGCGCCCTTGACAGGCATATGCCCCGGCGGGGCGGGGCTCGGGGCGCGGACGACCGTCGGGGTGGTCGGCGCGCCTGACGGCCGGTCAGTCCTCGTGCGACTCCCGGAGTGCGGTGACGGCCGCGGCCAGGCGGGCGCCGTACTCCGGGTCGGCGGCGTGGAAGTGCGCGAGGTTCTTCTCCACCACGTCGTCCCGGCCGACCCGGGCGAGCGAACCGGCCAGGTTGGCGATCAGGCGGGACTTCTCGGCGTCCGTCATCAGCCGGTAGAGCTCGCCGGCCTGGAAGAAGTCGTCGTCCTTGCTGTGCGCGGGCACGGGGTAGGTGCCGGTGTGGCCGGAGAGCGGCTGCGGGGCGTGCAGCGGCTCGTCGGTCTGGGCCGGGCCGCCGTACGAGTTGGGCTCGTAGTTCTTCTCGCGGCCGTTCGGGTTCAGCGCGCCGAGGCCGTCCTGCCCGTAGTGGGCCGCCTCGGCCGCGCGCGGGGCGTTGACCGGCAGCTGGGTGTGGTTGACGCCGAGCCGGTAGCGCTGGGCGTCGGCGTACGCGAACAGGCGGCCCTGGAGCATCCTGTCGGGCGAGGGGCCGATGCCGGGCACGAAGTTGTTCGGCGAGAACGCGGCCTGCTCGACCTCGGCGAACACGTTCTCCGGGTTGCGGTTGAGCACCAGCCGGCCGACCTTGACCAGCGGGTGGTCGGCGTGCGGCCACACCTTGGTCAGGTCGAACGGGTTGAACCGGTAGTCGGCGGCGTCCTCGACCGGCATCAGCTGCACGTACAGCGTCCAGGACGGGTGCACGCCGCGCTCGATCGCCTGGTGCAGGTCCCGCTGGTGGCTGTCGGCGTCGCCGCCCGCGGCCTCGGCGGCCTGGGCGGCGTCCAGCGAGCGGACGCCCTGGTTGGTCTTGAAGTGGTACTTCACCCAGTGCGCCCGGCCCTCGGCGTTGACCCACTGGTAGGTGTGCGAGCCGTAGCCGTTCATGTGCCGGTACGAGGCGGGGATGCCGCGGTCGCCGAACAGCCAGGTGATCTGGTGCGTGGAGGCCGGGGAGTGCGCCCAGAAGTCCCAGACGTTGTCGGCCTCCTGGGTGCCGGTGTACGGGTCTCGCTTCTGCGAGTGGATGAAGTCCGGGAACTTCAGCGGGTCCTTGATGAAGAACACCGGGGTGTTGTTGCCGACCAGGTCGTAGTTGCCCTGCTCGGTGTAGAACTTCACCGCGAAGCCGCGCGGGTCGCGCACCGCGTCGGTGGAGCCCAGCGCGCCCGCGACGGTCGAGAAGCGCAGGAACACCTCGGTGCGCTTGCCGACCTGCGCGAGGAACGCCGCCCTGGTGTACCGCGAGACGTCGTCGGTCACCTCGAAGTACCCGTACGCGCCCGACCCGCGGGCGTGCACCACCCGCTCCGGGATCCGCTCCCGGTTGAACCGGGCCAGCTTCTCCAGCAGGTGCTGGTCCTGCAGCAGCAGCGGGCCGTACGCGCCGGCCGACGCGCTGTGCTGGTTGTCGGCGACGGGCGCGCCGGACTCGGTGGTGAGGGTTCTGGGCATGGGTGATCCTTCTCGGGCGTGCGGGGACAGGAGGAGGGGGACGCGCTGTCAGTTCGCGTACAGCGGCCGGATGGCCGTCGCGTCGGTGAGCGGGCGGGCCTCGGCGAGGTCGGCGGCCAGGCCCGCGGCGGCGAGGGCCGCGCGGGCCTCCCGCAGCGGGATCGCGTTGAACCAGCGCAGCGCGAGGGCGTCCTGCCCGGCGGGGGTGAGGCGGCCGGTGAGGCGCAGGCGGGCGAGGCCGCCGTCGGGGTAGACGTTGATCCGGACGTGGGTGACCGGGGTGCCCGCGGGGAGGCGGTAGCGGTGGCGGGTGTCGGGCTGGAGGCGGGTGCGCGGCAGCAGGACGGTCTCGGTCCCGTTCTCGCCGTCGGTGCCGACGAGTTCGGCCCAGCCGGGGGCGTTGGCGACGAAGCAGGAGGTGTCCACCTCCGCCGCCAGGACCTCGCCGCCCCCGGCCAGGGCCAGCTGCACCCAGTCGTTGGCCTTGTCGCGCCGACGCCGGGTCTCCCAGCCGTCGCCCATGACGGTGGCGCGGCCGGGAGCGTTCAGGTTGTGCGGGGAGGAGAAGTAGCGGTCGGAGGCGGCCTCGGCGACGCCGCCGTGCTCCTGGGCGGCGAGGTCGAAGGTGAGGCCGGCCAGGTCGCGCGGGTCGGGCAGCACCTCGCCGTGCACCCGCAGCCGGGCGACGCCGCCGTCCGGCCAGATGTTCAGGCGGACGTGGGTCCAGCGGGCCGGGTCGTCGACGGGAAAGAGGTGCGCGGTGTCGCCCTTGAGCGCGGTGCGCGGGACGAGGTCGGTCCACTCGGCGGCGGCGAGCTCCTCGGGCGAGGGGTGGCCGGGTACGGACGCGGCCTGCACGGACGCGGTCTCGGGGTAGTTGCCGGTGAAGTGCGCGGTGTCGACGACCACGCCGCGGATCCGGCCCGCGGCGCCGAGCCGGACGACCGCCCAGTCGTGGTCGTCCCCGGTGGGGTGCGGCTGCTCGGCGCTCGCGCCGCGGCGGCGGCGGGACTCCCAGCCGTCCATGATCTGGCCCTTGTGGCCGAAGGTGTGCGGGCGGAACTCGGCGGGTGCGGCGACCAGCAGGTTCTCGGCGTCCGCGAAGGTGTCCTCGTTGGTGGCGACCACGCCCGCGCCGAGCAGCCGGGAGGCCAGGTCGACCAGCTCGGTGAACGGCGCGCCCGCGGTCAGGTCAGTACTCAACTGGTGCTCCTTCTGTCGGTGTTGCGGTGTCTGCGGTGTCTGCGGTGTCAGGGTCGGACGATCTGGCGGCCGTGCGGGGCGCCGTCGGGGTCGACGGGCCGCCCGCGCAGCCAGGTGCGCCGGACCAGCCCGGTGAGGGTGCGGCCCGCGTACGGGGTGACCGGGTTCTTGTGGTGGAGGCGTTCGGCGCGGACGGTGAGTTCGCCGTCCGGGTCGAAGGCCACCAGGTCGGCGTCGTGCCCGGGCGCGATGGCGCCCTTGGTGCCGGTCAGGCCGACCAGGGCGGCGGGGCCCGCGGACATCCAGCGGACCACGTCGGCCAGGGTGTGGCCGCGGCGGCGGGCCTCGGTCCAGACGGCGGGCAGGCCCAGTTGGAGGGAGGCGATGCCGCCCCAGGCGGCGGCGAAGTCGCCGCTGCCGCCGTGCCGGGCGAGGAGTTTGAGGTCGGGGGTGGAGGGCGAGTGGTCGGAGACCACGGCGGCGAACTCGCCGTCCGCGAGGGCCTGCCAGAGCAGGTCGCGGTTGGACTCGTCGCGGATCGGCGGGCAGCACTTGAACGCGGTGTCGCCGTCCGGGACGTCCTCGGCGGCCAGGGTCAGGTAGTGCGGGCAGGTCTCGGCGGTGACGTCGACGCCGTCCGCCCGGGCGCGGCGCAGCAGCGGCAGCACGGCGGCGGAGGAGACGTGCAGGACGTGCACCCGGGCGCCGGTGCGGCGGGCGGCGGCCAGCAGGGCGGCGACCGCGGCGGCCTCGGCGTCGTCCGGGCGGGAGGCCAGGAAGTCGCGGTAGTGGGTGCCGGGCACCTGGGGGGCGGCGGCCAGCACGGCCGGGTCCTCGGCGTGGATGATCGCCAGGGCGCCGATCCGGGCCTGCTCGGCGAGTGCCGACTCCAGGTCGGCGGGGGTGGCCAGGTGCGGGAACTCGTCCACCCCGGACGGGGCCAGGAAGGACTTGAAGCCGAACACGCCCGCCCGGTGCAGCGGTTCCAGGTCGCCGGTGTTGCCGGGCACCGCCCCGCCCCAGAAGCCCAGGTCGACCCAGGCCTGGCCGTCGGCGGCCTTGCGCTTGGCGGCGAGGCCCGCGACGGTGGTGGTCGGCGGGATCGAGTTGAGCGGCATGTCGACGACCGTGGTGACGCCGCCCGCCGCGGCGGCCTTCGTCGCGGAGGCGAAGCCCTCCCAGTCGGTGCGGCCGGGCTCGTTGACGTGCACGTGGGTGTCGACCAGGCCGGGCAGCAGCGCGGTCCCGCCGAGGTCGGTGAGCTGCCGGCCGCCGACGGGCAGTGCGCCGTGGGGGGCGACCTGCTCGATCTTCCCGGCCCGCACCAGCACGTCGGCGGGGCGTTCGCCGTCCGGCAGGAGCACCCGCCGGGAGCGGATCACCGCGGTGTCGCCGATGGGCATGAGGGAACCTCCGAGCGTCGTGGGAGCGGGGGTGGGTCGAAGGAGTGGGGGGAGCGTAGGCCCGCCTTCAACAAAACGTCAATGTAGGAACGTACGAGGGCCCGACGGCCCGTCAGGCCAGCAGAGCGGCCGCCAGGCGCTCCCCCGCGAGCTCCGCGAGCTCGCCCGCCCGGGCCATCGACTCCGCCGGATCGGCCACCAGGTCGGCCAGCGCCAGTGCCGCGGCGAAACCCGCCGCCCGCCACTCCCGCTCCGACAGCTCCAGCCGCCCGGCCACCGCCGCCACCGGCACCCCGGCCCGCGCGGCCGCCGCGGCCACCCCCGCCGGGGCCTTCCCGTGCAGGGTCTGCGCGTCCAGGCAGCCCTCGCCGGTCACCACCAGGCGCGCCCCGCGCACCGCCCGCTCGAAGCCCAGCAGCTCCAGCAGCAGTTCGATGCCCGGGCGCATCCGCGCCCCCAGCAGCGCCAGCGCGGCGAAGCCCACCCCGCCGGCCGCGCCCGCCCCCGCCGCGCCCCGGACGTCACGGCCGGCCAGCCCGGCGACCGCGTCCGCCCAGCGGGTCAGCCCCTCCTCCAGCACCAGCAGGTCGGCGGCGTCCGCGCCCTTCTGCGGGCCGTACACGGCCGCGGCGCCGCGCGGGCCCAGCAGCGGGTTGTCCACGTCGCACGCGACCACCACCTCCACCCCGCGCAACCGCTCCGCGAGCGGCCCCGGCTCCACCCGCGCCAGGCGCCGCAGCGCGGCCCCGCCCGGCGGCAGCGGCGCCCCGTCCGCGTCGTACAGCTCCGCGCCCAGCGCCTGCACCATGCCCGCACCGCCGTCGGTGCAGGCACTGCCCCCCAGGCCCAGCACCACCCGGGACGCCCCGAGCGAGACCGCCTTCGCGACCAACTGGCCCACCCCGTACGAGCCCGCCGCGAGCGGGGCCGTCCGGCCCCCCGGCAGCCGGGCCAGGCCCGAGGCCTGCGCCAGCTCCACCACCGCGGTCCCGCCCTTCACCGCCAGCCCCGCGACCACCGGCAGCCCGGTCGGCCCCGCGACCTTCACCTCCACCCGCGAGAACCCCGCCGCGAGCGCGGCCGCCAGCGTCCCCTCCCCGCCGTCGGCCACCGGCAGCTCCCGCACCTCCACCCCGGGCACCGCCCGCCGGACCCCGGCGGCGATCCGCGCGGCGACCTCGGCGCCCTCCAGCGACCCCTTGAACTTGTCGGGGGCAACGACCACATGACCTCGCACGACACCGGGCCTTTCTGCAGAAACGAGCGGGGACGGACAGGGGCCCGGGGAACGGCGGGCTCGGGACTGCTGGCGGTTCGCTGCTCGTGCGTGCCATCGGCTCCGGGCCGTTCCGCCCCGGCCCGGAGCAGCACCGACCTCCGGCGGGCCCGGACCACCAGCAGCTCGGACCCGCCGTTCCCCGGGCCCCGGTCCGTTCCCCTCCGCCTGCCGAAGAGTCTCCCTCCCCGCCGACCTCCCGTCCCGCTTCCGACGCACGGGAGGCTCCCCTCGGCGGGGAGGGGGTCTGGACCCCCCGGGGGCGCGGGCACGACCGGACAGGTCCGCGCCGCCAGGGGGAGTCGGTTACTCGACCTCGCGGCCGGAGAGCCGCTCGACGCCGCGCAGCAGCGCGGAGTGGTCGAGCGAGCCGTCGCCGTTGGCGCGGGCGGAGGCGACCAGCTGGGCGGCGACCGCGCCGAGCGGGAGGGCGGCGCCGACGGCGCGGGCCGCGTCGGTGACGATGCCCATGTCCTTGTGGTGGAGGTCGATCCGGAAGCCGGGGGCGAACTCGCGGGCGAGCATGTTGCCCTTCTTGCGGTTCAGCACGGTGGACCCGGCCAGGCCGCCGCCGAGCACGTCGAGCGCGGCGGCGAGGTCGACGCCCGCGTTCTCCAGGAAGACCACGGCCTCGGCGAGGACCTGGATGTTGACGGCGACGATCAGCTGGTTCGCGGCCTTGACGGTCTGGCCCGCACCGGCCGGGCCGACGTGCACGACGGTGGTGCCGAGCGCGTCGAACAGCGGCTTGGCCTCGGCGAAGTCGGCCGCCTCGCCGCCGACCATGATGGAGAGCACGGCCTCGACCGCGCCGGCCTCGCCCCCGGAGACGGGGGCGTCCAGGGCGCGCAGGCCCGCGGCCCGCGCGGCGGCGTCGACCTTGATCGAGGTCTGCGGGGTGATGCTGGACATGTCGATGACCAGGGCGCCGGGCGCGGCGTGCGCCAGGACGCCGTCCTCGCCGAGGACCGCCTGCTCGACCTGCGGGTCGGCGGGCACCATGGTGATGACGACCTCGGCGTCGGCGACGGCCTCGGCGATCGATCCGGCACCGTGGCCGCCCGCGGCGACCAGGGCGTCGATGGGCTCCCGGGTGAGGTTGTAGCCGGTGACGTGGTGGCCGGCCCGGACCAGGTTGACGGCCATGGGCTTGCCCATGATGCCGAGGCCGATGAAGGCGATCTTGCGGCTCATCGCGTGCGGGTCCTTAGGTGTGAGGGTCTCGGTGGGTGAAGGGCTCGGCTCGCGTCGCCCAGCAGTTCGGCGCGCCGTTGCCCAGCAGTTCGGCGACTCGGTGACTCTGTGCTCGGCGACTCGGCGACTCGGCGCTCGGCGACTCGGTGCTCAGCACACCGTCGCCCAGCGGCCCAGCGACTGAGCGGCTCAGCGCGCGCCGCGCAGCTCGCGCGGGAGCCAGTCGAAGCTCTCGGCGCTGACGCCCCCGGCCGGGCGGTACTCCAGGCCGATGCGGCCCCGGTACCCGGCGGCGGTGAGGCGGGCGAACAGGCGCTCGAAGTCGAGTTCGCCGGTGCCGGGTTCGTTGCGGCCGGGGGTGTCGGCGATCTGCACGTGGCCGATCCGGTCGGCGTGCGCGTCGATGACGGCGGCCGGGTCCTCGCCGTTGCGGGCGAGGTGGTAGAGGTCGCAGAGGAACTTGGCGTTGCCGAGGCCGGTGGCGGCGTTGACCTTGTCGACGACGTCGACGGCGGCCGCGGCGGTGACCAGCGGGTAGTCGGGGGACTCGGCGGCGTTGAGGGTCTCGACCAGCAGGTCGGCGCCGATCGAGTGCGCGGCCCGGGCGGCCAGCGCGAGGTTCTCCAGGGCGAGGGCGTCCTGTTCGGCGGGGTCGGTGCCGGGGACGCGGTTGCCGTAGAGGGCGTTGAGCGCGCCGGTGCCGAGGCGTTCGGCGAGGGCGGTGGCGATCGGGAGGTTCTCCCGGAAGCGCGCGCTCTCGGCGGGGACGGACAGCGTGCCGCGGGCGCCGCGGGCGAGGTCGTCGAGGAGGTTGAGGCCGGTGAGCTGGACCCCGGCGGTCTCGAACGCCTCGGCGAGCGCGTCGAGTTGGTCGTTCCCGGGGGCGTGCTCCTCGCCGAACGGCCACCAGAGCTCGGCGGCGGTGAAGCCGGCTGCCGCGGCGGCGGCGGGCCGCTCCAGCAGGGGCAGTTCGCCGAACAGGATGGACAGGTTGACCGTGAAGCGGTGCTGGGCGGCAGCGGTCACGTCGTTCACCTCTCTCGCTCTCACCGGGAAACTTCCACCATGCGGAAGTTGAATTCTGCTTGATGGAAGCTTCTCCGCCACCGCCCGGACTGTCAAGAAACTCGCAACAATTTGTTGAAGCAGCCGAACGCCGGGCCGCCCGCCCGGGCCCCGCTGTCCGATCCCCCAGGCCGGTCGGGTCGATAAGGTGAGCGGGTGCGATTGATGGTGGAGTTCACGACAGAGCCGTTCGAACTGGACGGGTTCCCCGAGCACGCCAAGGCCGCGCGCCGCGCGGTGGACGAGGCGGGGCTCGCCGTGTCGGTGGGGCCGTTCGGCACCAGCGCCGAGGGCGACGCCGAGCAGGCACTGGCCGCCGTCACCCGGCTGCTGCGGGAGACCCTGGCGGCGGGCGCGAGCCGGATCTCGGTCCAGCTCAGCGTGCTGGACGGGGAGCCCGGAGGACCGGAAGGGGGGGATACGCAGTGAGCGAGGCCCTGGACCACCCGCTCGCCGCCGCCCTGGAGCCGCTGCTGGCCGCGGTCGGCGCGACCGCGGTCGCGCCGTCCGAGGCGCGCGCGGAGGACGTCGTGCTGGAGTGGGACGGCGCACCGGCCGTCGCGGTGCGGCTGCCGCACCTGAGCAGCGCGCTGGACCGGCTGCTGGCGGAGATGGTCCGGCAGTTCGACGGGCGACCGCTGACCGAGCTGGACCGCGCGGACAAGCAGCGGGTCGTCGCCCTGCTGGAGGAGCGCGGCGCGTTCACCGTCCGCCACGGGGTGGAGACGGTCGCGTCGGCGCTCGGCGTCAGCCGGTTCACCGTGTACAACTACCTGAACCGGCAGGAGAAGGGCTGACCCGCCGGGGCCGCCCCCGCGCCGCGCGGGGCCGCTCTTGGTGGATCGCACACGGCGCCGGGCTCCGGGCCCGGCGCCGTGCTCCGTCGGCACAAACAGTTCAACAAAGTGTTGACGGCCTGTGGTGGCCGATCTAGCTTGTGCGGGTGGCACCAACCCCCAGGAGGTCCACCCGTGACCCAGCCACCCCCTGCCCTCCCCTCCCCCTCCGCCGGCTCCCGCACCGCGCGCGACGCC
>NZ_JNYE01000067.1 GCF_000717185.1 Kitasatospora phosalacinea
CTCCCCCTCCGCCCGCCCCTCCCCCTCCGCCCTGGCCGCCCTGTCCGCCACCGGCGCGGCCGAACTGGGGGAGATCCTGCTGGAGGTCTGCTCCAGCCCCGCCTGGGCCGCCGCCGTCGCGGCGTCCCGCCCCTGGCGGGACCGCGAGGAGCTGCTCACCGCCAACGCGAAGGCGATGGCGGAGCTCTCCGCGGACGACCTGCGCGACGCGATGGCCGGCCACGCCCGGATCGGCACCCCGAAGCCGGGTGACGCCGTCTCCGAGCGCGAGCAGGCCGGCGTCCGGGGCGTCGACCCGTCCGTGCTGGACGAGTTGCGCACCGCCAACGCCGCCTACGAGGCCAAGTTCGGCCACGTCTTCCTGATCTGCGCGACCGGCCGCACCGCGGACGGCATGCTCGCCGCGCTGCGCGAGCGGTACCCGAACGACGCCGCCACCGAGGCGGAGACCGTCCGGGGCGAGCTGCGGAGGATCAACGAGATTCGCATCAATCAACTGCTTGACGTACCGCAGTGAATTGACGGACAGTCACTTCCTGCCACTCAGTGAGGGGTTCCCCCCATGACCGGCATCTCCACGCATGTGCTCGACACCAGCCTCGGCCGTCCGGCCGAGGGCGTTCCGGTCGAGCTGGCACTGCACACCGAGGGTGGCTGGCAGGTGCTCGGCACCTCCGCCACGGACTCCGACGGCCGGGTCGAGGACCTGCCGGCCGTGGAGGCGGGCTCGGTCGTCCGGCTGCTGTTCGACACCGCGGAGTACCACGCGGGGTCGGCCGGGCAGCCGTTCTTCCCCGAGGTCTCGATCGTCTTCACGGTCGCGCCCGCGCAGCACCACTACCACGTGCCGTTGCTGCTCAACCCGTTCGGCTACTCGGTCTACCGCGGAAGCTAGGTAGGCCGCACGGAACCCTAGGAGCCACCCCATGGCCCACGTGCTCGGTCAGAACCAGTACGGCAAGGCGGAGAACCGCATCGTCCGGGTCTACCGCGATTCCACCCGCCACGAGATCAAGGACCTGAACGTCTCGGTCTCGCTGCGGGGCGAGTTCGAGGACGTGCACCTCACCGGCTCGAACGCCAACTGCCTGCCCACCGACACCACCAAGAACACCGTGTACGCCTACGCCAAGGAGCACGGCATCGAGTCCGCCGAGGGCTTCGGCGTCCGGCTGGCCCGGCACTTCGTCGAGGACACCGAGCGCGGCGTCGTGCACGGCGCCCGGATCCGGATCGAGGAGTACGGCTGGGAGCGGATCAGGACCCCCGAATCGTCCTCCCGGTTCATCGGCTCCGAGGAGGTCGGCCACTCCTTCGTCCGCAAGGGCCAGGAGGTGCGCACCACCGAGGTGGTGTACGACGGCGACCGGTTCCGGGTCGTCTCCGGGCTCAAGGACCTGGTGGTGATGAACACCACCAACTCCGAGTTCTGGGGCTACATCAAGGACAGGTACACCACCCTGCAGGAGGCGTACGACCGCATCCTGGCCACCCAGGTGACGGCCCGCTGGGCGTTCGGCTTCCACGGCCGCGACGGCGAGCCGGAGCCGAACTGGAACCGCTCGTACCAGCAGGTGCGCCGCCACCTGCTGGAGGCGTTCGCCGAGACCTACTCCTACTCGCTGCAGCAGACCCTGCACGCGATGGGCACCCGGGTGCTGAACAACCGCGCCGAGGTGGACGAGGTCCGCCTGGAGCTGCCGAACAAGCACCACTTCCTGGTCGACCTGGAGCCGTTCGGGCTGAAGAACGACAACGAGGTCTACTACGCCGCCGACCGGATGTACGGCCTGATCGAGGGCACCGTGCACCGCGAGGGCGTCACCCCGGTCATCCCGGTCTCCTGACGCCCCGTCAACTCCCGCCAGCAGTAACGCGCTCGACTCTCCCTCCCCCACACCGTCCGGAGACCGTGCCCGCCCTCACGGCGGCAGTCCCGGGGGCCGGAGAGCAGGCCGAGGGACCCTGCACCGTCGTCCCGCCCTCCGGCCCGGATCCACCACCCTCTCCAGCGCCCGGGTTGCGCCGAGAGCCTGGGGCAGCAAAGGGGCTACTTCCATGGCACTCCGCACCACCCCCACCACTGACGACGGTTCCACCCCCACCCACCCGGTCGACGAGGTGCTCTCCCCGCCGAAGCTGTTCGGCACCGGGCTGCAGCACGTCGCCGCGATGTACGCCGGCGTGGTCGCTCCACCCCTGATCGTGGGCGCGGGCGTCGGGCTGAGCCCCGGCGAACTCGCCCTGCTGATATCGGCCAGCCTGTTCACCGCGGGCCTGGCCACCCTGCTGCAGACCCTCGGCGTCTGGCGGATCGGGGCCCGGCTCCCGTTCGTCAACGGCGTCTCGTTCGCCGGTGTCGCGCCGATGCTGGCGGTGGCGAAGGGCTCGATCGAAAGCAAGGGGGGCCCGAAGGACGCCCTCCCGGTGGTCTTCGGGGCGGTGATCGTCGCGGGGGTCCTGTGCTTCCTCGCGGCGCCCTACTTCTGCCGGCTGGTCAGGTTCTTCCCGCCGGTCGTGCAGGGCACCGTGATCACCCTCATCGGGGTGTCCCTGCTGCCGGTCGCGGTCAACTGGGCGCGCGGCGGTTCGCCGGGCGCGCCCGGCTACGGCTCCGCGAAGGCGGTCTGCCTGGCCGCGTTCACGCTGGCCGCGGTGGTGCTGGGCAACCGGCTGCTGCGGGGCTTCTGGCAGCAGATGTCGCTGCTGATCGGCCTGGCCGTCGGCACCGCCGCGGCCTTCCCGCTCGGCCTGGCCGACTTCTCGGCGGTCGGCGACGCGCAGGTGTTCGCGCTGCCCTCGCCGTTCCACTTCGGCGGGCCGCAGTTCGACGCCGCGGCGATCGCGTCGATGTGCATCGTCATGGTGGTCTCGATGACCGAGTCCACCGCCGACATGCTGGCCCTGGGACGGATCGTCGACCGCGAGGCGGACGAGCCGACCCTGGCGGCGGGCCTGCGCGCCGACGGCCTGGCCACCGCGGTCAGCCCGGTGTTCAACGGCTTCGCGTGCAGCGCGTTCGCCCAGAACATCGGACTGGTGGCGCTCACCGGGGTGCGCAGCCGGTTCGTGGTCGCGGCGGGCGGCGGCATCCTGGTGCTGCTGGGCCTGTTCCCGGTGCTCGGCTCGCTGGTGTCGCTGGTGCCGCAGCCGGTGCTGGGCGGCGCGGGGATCGTGCTGTTCGGCACGGTCGCGGCGTCCGGGATCCGCACCCTCGCGGAGGCCGGGATGGAGTCGACCTCGCACACCGTCCTGGTGTCGGTGTCGCTCGGGGTGGGGATCGTCCCGATCGCCGTACCGTCCTTCTACGACGGGTTCCCGGAGGCCGTCCGCACCCTGATGCACTCCGGCATCTCGGCCGGCTGCCTGGCCGCGGTGCTGCTCAACCTGCTGTTCCACCACGTCGGCTCCGCCGGCCGTTCCCTCCAAGGAGTTCCCCCATGGCAGTCCAGCCCCCCGCCGCCGACCGGCGGATCGTGATCGAGAACGTCGCGATCGCCACCGTCGACGCCCACGACACCGAGTACGCACGCGGCCACGTGGTGCTGCTCGGCAACACCGTCGAGTCGGTCGGCGACGGGCCCGCGCCCGCCTGGCTGGAGAACGTGGCGCGGCGGATCAACGGCGAGGGGCACCTGCTCACCCCCGGGCTGGTCAACACCCACCACCACTTCTACCAGTGGATCACCCGCGGACTGGCCCAGGACAGCATCCTGTTCGACTGGCTGGTGGCGCTCTACCCGACCTGGGCCCGCATCGACGAGGAACTGGTGCACGCCGCCACCCAGGGCTCCGCCGCGGCACTGCTCAAGTCGGGCTGCACCACCGCCTCCGACCACCACTACGTCTTCCCGCGCGGCGGCGGCGACGTGCTCGGCGCCTCGGTGGCGGGCGTGCAGGAGCTGGGCCTGCGGTTCACCGCGCTGCGCGGCTCGATGGACCGCAGCAAGAAGGACGGCGGCCTGCCGCCGGACCACGCGGTCGAGGACACCGACGAGATCCTCGCCGCGTCCGAGAGCGCCGTCGACAAGTGGCACGACGCCTCGTTCGACTCGATGCTGCGGGTCGCGATCGCGCCCTGCTCGCCGTTCTCGGTCTCCACCGAACTGATGCGCCAGTCAGCCGAGTTGGCCCGCCGCAAGGGCGTGCGGCTGCACACCCACGGCTCGGAGACCGCCGAGGAGGAGGAGTTCTGCAAGCAGCTGTTCGGGATGGGCCCCACCGACTACTTCGAGTCGACGGGCTGGCTCGGCGAGGACGTCTGGATGGCGCACTGCGTCCACATGAACGACTCCGACATCGCGAAGTTCGCCGAGACCGGCACCGGCGTCGCGCACTGCCCGTCCTCCAACGCCCGTCTGGCGGCCGGGATCGCCCGCGTCCCCGACATGCTGCGGGCGGGCGTGCCGGTCGGCCTCGGCGTGGACGGCACCGCCTCCAACGAGTCCGGCGAGCTGGGCACCGAACTGCGCAACGCCCTGCTGATCAACCGCCTGCACGGCCGCCCCGACGCCCTGACGGTGCGCCAGGCCCTGCGGCTGGGCACCATGGGCGGCGCCCGCGTCCTGGGCCGCCAGGACGAGATCGGCTCGATCGAGCCCGGCAAGCTCGCCGACCTCGCCCTGTGGAAGGTCGACGGCGTCCTGCACTCCTCGATCGCCGACCCGGTCGCCGCCCTCGTCCTCGGCGCCCTCCCGCCGCTGGCCGCCCTGTTCGTGAACGGCAACGCCGTCGTCGAGAACGGCCGCCTCACCACCGTCGACGAGGATTGCATCGCCCTCGCCGCCGCCCGCGCCGCCCGCGACCTCGCCTCCCGCACCTGACCCCCTCCCCCACCGAACCCCGGGAGCCCACCGCCAGGGACGACGGCGGACCCCCGGCCCACGGCCCCGGACCCCCGGCGAAGGGTCCGGGGCCGACCCCTTGCTGTCGGCGCCCCGCGGTAGCCTCCGGCCGTTCACCCGGGACGAGGAGGCACCCATGGGCGCGAGCGCCTGGCACTACGTCACCCCCTGGCTGGGCTCGCCCCAGCGCAGTCTGGACGCGCTGCACCGCGAGGTGTTCACCGCCGAGGGGTGGGACGAGGAGTACGACAGCCTCGAAGAGCTGTGGGCCGACGAGGAGTTCATGGGCGAGCAGGGCACCCACTCGGTGCTCGACGTCCCGTACGCCGTCGAGGACGGCACCGAGCCCGCCGACCTCGGGACGCTCCGCCCGCTCCCGCCGCCGGACCTCGCCGAGTACTTCGGCACCGAGCGCCCCACCGTCGAGCAGTACACCCGAGTGCTCGCCGGGAACCCGCGCCTGCGGACGGAGGTCGACGACCGCTGGACCGGCATCCACGTCCTGCTCCACACCGACGGCGAACCCACCCACATGGGCTTCTTCGGCGTCTCCGGCGACTGACCCGAGATCGCCCCCGCCGCTGCCGACGGGGCATCCGGTGGCGGGCCGCACCCTGCTCGGCTTCCAGAGCAGCGGGACGCGGCGGAGCTCGGCGCCGGTCAGGCCGTCGGAGGTGTGGCAGGTGCGATAGCCGGCCAGGTTCCAGGTTTGACGTCCTCTCCGGTCTGTCGACCGGAGGTTCCCGCCTGCTCCCACCGGACGGATGAGCGCTTCGGGTGGGTTCCTGCTTCGCCGCGCTGTGCGGGCACGGGTGCCCGTCTGACCTGCGCTCCACAGGCTGACACCGCCAGTCCGGCGGCCTTGGCGACGTTGACCGCCGCATTGACGTCCCGGTCGAGGACGTTCCCGCACGCCCTGCACGTCCATTCACGGACCTGGAGGAGTTTGGGTCCGTCCTTGACGCCGCAGTGCGAGCACACCTGGCTGGTGGGCTCGAAGCGGCCGATCCGGATGAACTGCCGCCCGTAACGCGCGGCCTTGTACTCCAGCATGTCCACGAACGCCGACCAGCCGGCGTCGTGGACGGACTTGGCCAAGCGCGTGCGGGCGAGTCCCTTCACCGCCAGGTCCTCCACGGCGACCGCTTGGTTCTCACGGATCAACTCGGTGGAGAGCCGGTGGTGGAAATCGCGCCGCACGTCGGCGACCCGCACGTAGGCGCGGGCAACCTTCAGCCGGGCCTTGCCCCGATTGCGGGAGCCCTTCTCCTTGCGGGACAGGGCACGCTGTGCCTTCTTCAGTTTCTTCTCGGCCCGGCGCAGGAAACGTGGGTTGTCGATCTTCCGGCCGTCGGAGAGGACCGCGAAGTGCCCGAGCCCGAGATCGATCCCGACCACGGCATCCGTCTTCGGCAGTACTTCCTGCGGGCCGGTCTCGACGACGAAACTCGCGAAGTACCGGCCCGCACTGTCCTTGACCACCGTCACCGTCGACGGCGTCGACGGCAATGTGCGGGACCACTTCACCTTGACGTCCCCGATCTTCGGCAGGCGCAACTTCCCACCAGCCGTGATCGACCAGCAGGCGTTCGCGGTGAACCGGACGGCTTGCCGGGTTCCTTTGCGGGATTTGCACCGGGGCGCCCCCGTGCGAGGGCGCTTGCCCCTCAAGCCCTCGAAGAAATTCCGGTAGGCGGTGTCCAGGTCGCGAAGTGACTGCTGGAGGACCACCGCGGAGACCTCGCCGAGCCAGGCCCGCTCCGGGGTTTTCTTCGCTTCGGTGATCAGCCGCTTCGACAGGTCACTGATCCTCGGAAACGGCATGCTCTCGTTGCGAGCGGTCTCCCGCGCCCGGAGGGCGTCGTTGTAGACCACCCGCGCACATCCGAACGCCCTTGCCAGCGATGCACGCTGACCGGCGCTCGGATACAGACGAAAGCCGTACCGTAACTGCACGCGGGCCACGATACGGAGCCAGCCCGTGGAAATCGACGGGAACATGTGTGCAGGTCACTGCCCACGCCTTCCGGAGGCGAGGCCGCCCGGCTCTCACCGCGAAGTACCAGCCGACGCGTACCATGTCCGACACCACTTCTTTCTCCCGCCCCGGAGACGTTGCGTGCCCGAGCCCCTTCCACCGACCGCCGTCCCGGCCACGCCCGGGCCGGTGCGCTGGTCGGTGGCCTGCGTGGCCGGTCTGGTCTACGGGTGTCTGCTGGTCGTCCCGCTCGTGCTGGTGACGTTCTTCATGAGGAACTACCCGCTGCACGCGCTGGGGTGGACCGGCCAGGACCCGAACGAGGACGACGGCATGCTGCCGTGGTTCATGGTGCTGGTGCCGCTGTTGCTGCTGGCCGTGCTCGGCTGGGTGCTGGTGGGCCTGTTGGGCCGCCGGGCGCTGGGTCTGCCCCGGCGGCAGTGGCACCGGGTGCGCGCGGGCCTGGCGGTGCTGCCGTTCGGCACGCTGCTCCTGGTGGGCCTCCTGCAGTCGGCCTTCTGAACTCGCTTGTTGTGCAAGCGGGTTCAGGCTTCGCGGCCGAGGGTGGCCAAGTAGGCGCGCCAGCCGCCGTGTTCGGTGATCTCGCGGTGCACGCCGCGTTCGAGCTGGCCGCGGGCCAGCACCATCGACAGCGCGGGGGTGCCGTCGGCCAACTCGATGACGCCGAGCTCCAGTTCGAGCGGTTCGCCGGGCAGGACGGCGTCCCGGAGGTGTTCCAGCGGGAGGTCGTAGAGTTCGCCCTCGACGGCGGTGTCGACGCCCGGGTCGGCGAGCAGGGCGGGGCACTCGTCGCGGATCGAGAAGAAGCGGTAGCCGGGGGCGGTGCGGGCCGGACCGATCAGGTGGCCGTGGACCTTGGCGTGGAACGGGCCGCCGGTCATCGCCTGGCCGTTGAAGAAGATGCGTGCCATGGTGCTCCTTTCGTCGGGCCGCCCCGCACCGCGGCCGATGTGAGGGTGCCTGCGGTGCGGGGCGGAGCGCACGGGCGTCCGCTCAGTCGATGAGGGCGAGCGCCGGGAGGGTGAGGAAGTCGGGGAAGTCCTCGGCGAGGGCGACCTGCTCGAACAGTGCGGCGGCCTCCGTCCAGCGCCCGGCGGCGTACGCCTGCTCGCCCAACTCGGCTTCCAGTTGCGCGAGTTCCTCGGCGACCAGGCGTCGGACGAGTGCGGCGGTGGTCTTCTCGCCGGTGTCGGCGAGGACCACGCCGTTGTGGATCCACTGCCAGATCTGCGAGCGGGAGATCTCGGCGGTGGCGGCGTCCTCCATCATGTGGAAGATGCCGACGGCGCCGAGCCCGCGCAGCCAGGCCTCGATGTAGCGGACGCCGACCTGGACGGCGTTGTGCAGGCCGGTGCGGGTGCAGCTGCCGCCGGCCCCGGCGACGTCGAGCAGTTGGGCGGGGGTGACCTGCTCGGGCGAGCCGGGGTCGTCCTTCTGGTGCGGGCGTTCGCCGAGCACCGCGTCGAAGCAGGCGCGGGCGACCGGCACCAGGTCGGGGTGGGCGACCCAGGAGCCGTCGAAGCCGCCGGACGCCTCGCGCTCCTTGTCGGCCCGGACCTTGACCAGGGCGGCGGCGTTGACCTCGGGGTCCTTGCGGGAGGGGATGAACGCGGCCATCCCGCCGATGGCGTGGGCGCCGCGCCGGTGGCAGGTCTGCACGAGCAGGCGGGTGTAGGCGGCCA
Organism: Kitasatospora phosalacinea; assembly: GCF_000717185.1. Taxonomy (GTDB): domain Bacteria; phylum Actinomycetota; class Actinomycetes; order Streptomycetales; family Streptomycetaceae; genus Kitasatospora; species Kitasatospora phosalacinea_A. Next base: position 8,526 of record NZ_JNYE01000067.1, read on the forward strand.
TGAACGGGGACGCCATGGTGACGGTGTTGCGGTCGGGCAGGACGTAGCGCTCACCGCCGTCCCGGAAGTTCTTCACGATCGAGAACAGGTAGTCCCACCGGCCGGCGTTCAACCCGGCGGCGTGGTCGCGCAGTTCGTAGAGGATCTCGTCCATCTCGAAGGCGGCGGTGACGGTCTCGATCAGCACGGTGGCGCGGATGGTGCCGTGCGGGATGGCGAGGGCGGCCTGGGCGCGGGTGAAGACCTCGTTCCAGAGCCGGGCCTCCAGGTGGCTCTCGGTCTTGGGGAGGTAGAAGTAGGGGCCGGAGTTCGGGTCCTGCTCGCCCTTGGCGATCAAGCGGGCGGCGTTGTGGAAGAAGTACAGGCCGAAGTCGACGAAGGCGCCGGCCACCGGGGCGCCGTCGACGGTGAGGTGCCGCTCGTCCAGGTGCCAGCCGCGGGGGCGGACCACGACGGTGGCGAGTTCGGCGGCGGGCCTGAGCGCGTACGCCTTGCCCTGCTCGCTGGTGAAGTCGATCCGGCCCTCGAAGGCGTCGGTCAGGTTGACCTGCCCGGAGACGACGTTCTCCCAGGTCGGGGCGGTGGCGTCCTCGAAGTCGGCGAGCCAGACCTTCGCGCCGGAGTTGAGCGCGTTGACGACCATCTTGCGGTCGGTGGGGCCGGTGATCTCCACCCGGCGGTCGGTCAGGGCGCGCGGCGCGGGGGCGACCTGCCAGTCGCCGGAGCGGATGTCGGCGGTGTGCGGCAGGAAGTCCAGCGTCCCGGTGCGGGCGATCTCGGCGCGGCGCTCGCGGCGGGCGGCCAGCAGCTCCTGCCGGCGGCCCTCGAACGTGCGGTGCAGGTCCGCGACGAACTCCAGCGCCCCGGCGGTCAGCACCTCCTCGGCGCGCGGCACCGGCGGACCGGCGACCGTGACACCGGGGACGGCGGGGGACGGACCCTGATCTGCGGCGGCCATGGCAGGACTCTCCTCGGGCTGTTCCGTTCTGTACAGTGGAGACTAGTTTCCGCGATACAGAATTTCAACGGTTTGTTGATGATCGCGTGGGACTCTACTCCCCACCCGACCTCGAAGGGAACGCCGATGGCCGGCACCCCCACCGAACGCGCCACCGGATCGGTGCAGTCCGTCGAACGCGCCTTCCAGCTCCTCGAAGCGCTCGCCGACTCCGGCGGCATCGCCACCCTCAGCGAGCTCTCCGCCGCCTCCGGCCTGCCGATGCCGACCATCCACCGCCTGGTCCGCACCCTGGTCGCCCAGGGCTACGTCCGGCAGGACACCGCCCGCCGCTACACCCTCGGCCCGCGCCTGATCCGCCTCGGCGAGACCGCCGGCCGCCTCCTCGGCTCCTGGGCCCGCCCCTACCTGGCCGAACTCATGGAGGCCACCGGCGAGACCGCCAACCTGGCCGTCCTGGAGGGCGGCGAGGTGGTCTACGTCGGCCAGGTGCAGTCCCGCCGCTCCATGCGCATGTTCACCGAGGTCGGCCGCCGCGTCCAGCCCCACTGCACCGGCGTCGGCAAGGCCCTGCTCGCCCAGCTCCCCGAGGACGAGGCCCGCGCCCTGCTCGGCCCCGGCCCGCTCCAGGCCCACACCCCGCACACCGTCACCGACCCCGGCACCCTGCTCGCCCACCTCGCCACCGCCCGCGACCTCGGCTACGTCGTCGACGACCAGGAGCAGGAGATCGGCGTCCGCTGCATCGCCGTCGCCGTCCCCGGCGCCCCCACCCCCACCGCCCTCTCCGTCTCCGGCCCCGAAGCCCGCATCCAGGCCCTCGAAGCCCAGTCCGGCGCCGCCGGCCTCGTCCCGCTCATGCAGGCCATCGCCGCCCGCCTCGGCGAGGTCCTCTGACCCCGGGGCGGGTACAACCGCCCCGTCGCGGGCTCCCCTCCGGCGGTCAGCAGCAGTTCAGCGCCTGCTGCACGTGACCCAGGATGCGCCCCCGGTACGAACCGGGGCCCGTCGGTGCGTCCTCGTCCCCCTGGATCGCGTCGACCGGCGAGGACGAGGAGGAGGTCGTGCGGCGCACGGCAGCGGCGTGGTCCGACAGCGCCGCTCCGGGCCGCCACTACGCTGGGCGCACATCCGCTCACGCTCCGCAGGAGGGCCCCGTGCACCGTCTCCTCTCCCGGCTCGCCGCCCCCGCGCTCGCGCTGGGCGCGCTGGGCACCCTGGGCGCGACCGCCGCGCCGTCGGACTCGGACCTGCGGGTGGTGCGGCTGGACCCGGACCCGGTGGCGCCGGGCGGGACGACCACGGTGCACGCGTTCGTGGCCAACGGCGGCCCGGAGACCGCGGGTTCGCCGTTCACCGTGGTGGTCGACCTCCCCCCGGGGTTCAGCCCGGCCGGGCCGTACTTCCCGTCCTCCTGCACGGCGACCGGCCGCACCGTCAGCTGCACGTTCCCGGCCGGCCTGCCGCCGCTGCGCTCGGCGACGGCCCTCGTTCCGGTGCGGGCGGACGCGGGGCTGCCCCACGGCCTGCGGACCGCGGGGCGGGTGCGGGTGGTGAGCGCGGACGACCACGACCCGGCGAACAACCGGACGCCGTTCACGCTCACCGTCTCCTGAGCCGCTGACGGCCGCCCCCGAGCCGCCGTCAGCCGCGCGTCAGCGGTAGACCCGCAGGTAGTCGGCGCTGAACGCGACGGGCGCGCTGCCGCTCGCCGCCGGGTGGTACTGCCCGGCGCTGAGCGACAGGTTGAGGATCGGGTAGGCCGACCAGTTCGCGCCGACGCCCGTCCCGTCGGAGAACACCTTCGCGCCGTTGACGTACCAGTCGACCGAGTCGGCGCCGTAGTACGTGCCGACGGTGACCCAGCGGTCGGGGGCGATCGCGTTCGCGTCGGTGTGGTACTTCAGGCCGGAGCGGATCCGGTTGGAGAGCTCCAGCAGGTTCGGGTTGTCGGGGTGGTACTCGAAGCTGTCGATCTCGTTGTTGCCGTCCTTCCAGGTCCACAGCGCGGGCCAGGCCCCGGTGCCGGAGGGCAGTTTCACCCGGGCCTCGACGTAGTCGCCGGTGCGGACCTGGAAGCCGTCGCCGCTGTACTCGGTGGTGAGCAGCCCGGTGTCCCAGGCCTGTCGGCCGTTCTCCAGGGTGTGCGCGGACGGGGTGGCGGTGAAGGTGGCGGTGCCGCCGGAGACGGTGACGGCGGACGGGGCCAGCCAGTCCAGCTTGTTGTCGTCGGGGTTGTGGTTGCCGTAGCGGTACGCGCTGCTGCGGTCGCCGGTCCACTTGCTGCCCCAGGCGATCGGCCCGGAGAACTCCTCCGCCCAGGTCAGCGCCTTGCCCTGGGCGGGGGCGGGCAGCGCGGGGACGACGGGGGCGACCGGCGCGGCGTCGGCCACGGTGAGCGTCCGCGAGGGCAGGTTGTGCCAGCCGCCCGCGGTGTCCTGCCAGAAGCCGAACTGGGTGTAGCTCCCGGCGGGCAGGGTGCGGGCGCCGGTGGTGACGGTGGTGCCGCCGGGGCAGATCCGGACGTTGCTCGCGTTGCCGGGGAAGTCCAGGTTGGTCCCGGCCGCGTCGCGGACGCCGACGCCGACGGTCTTCGCGGTGAAGCAGCGGCTCGCGTGCAGGGTGAGCGAGGCGGTGCTCGCGCTGCCGGCGGTCATCGCGGTCGGGGCGAGCCGGTCCTGGACGACGCCGACGGCGCCGGTGGTGGTGAGGGCCGCGTCGGCGGGTCCGGCGGCGAGCGGTACGCCGATCAGGGCGGCGGCGCCGGCCAGGACGCCGAGCCGGGCGGGGGCGGTGCGGGCGGGGGCGGTGCGGGCGAGGGGCGTGGGTCGCATGGGGTGTGGTCCTCCGCGACGCCTGCGAGGTGAGCTGTCGGGTTCGGTCCGCCGCGGAGGTCTCCGCACACGCCCGGCCGCACGCGCACGCGCGGCTTCACCCCGAGCCGCGCCCGGTGCCCACCGCCGGGCAGGGGCGGTGGCCTGGCACGGCGTACTGCCGTGGGTCCCCCGCTCCCGCCCGTGGTGTGCTGTGGGAACGCCGTCGACCGGGCAGGATTCGGCGTCCCGACGGCGGTTGCACCCCGTCCGGGGCGCCCTCGCAGGCTAGGCAGATTGTCGCTTTGTCTCCAAGGCCCCCGCCCCCGCTGAGAGCACTCTCACACCACGCTCCGTGACCACCGCCCCGGGCCGCACGCCCGGCCCCGCCCGGGTGGCCCGGCCGTTTCCCCGGCGAGGCGGCGGGGTGGTACGGCGGTGGCGCCCGGGTGAAGTGTTCGCGCCAAGGGTTCCGCCGGGGCGGACCGGGCGTCAGACTGCTGGCATGCGAATGACTCTACGCGCGTTGAAGATCCGTGCCGTTTCGGTCGCCGCCCTCGGCCTGCTGTCCCTCCTCCCGACCGTCACGGCCGCCGGCGAGGCGCGGGCGGCGGTCAGCGGGAACGTCTGCTACTCGGCGCTGCCCAGCCAGGGCCGCGACACCATCCGGCTGATCGACGCGGGCGGGCCGTTCCCGTACTCGCAGGACGGCGTGGTGTTCCAGAACCGGGAGGGCGTCCTGCCCGCGCAGACGTCCGGCTACTACCACGAGTACACGGTGATCACCCCGGGCAGCTCGACCCGCGGCGCCCGACGGATCGTCACCGGCAGGGTCTACCACGAGGACTACTACACCGCCGACCACTACGCGACGTTCTACCGCGTGAACTTCGGCTGCTGACCCGACCCGGCTCCGGGCCCCCGCGGGGCCCCGGTCCGATAGGTTGGGCGGGTGCGGCCGACCCGGCCGCACCCGCCCCGCCGATCCGATCCGCCCGAAGGACCGAGGACCCCCATGAACGCCCCCCTGCCGGGCTTCGCCGGCCGCACCTACCTCTTCGAGGTCGACAACGGCGCTTCCTTCCGCAACTCCTACTCCGCGGACGGCACCCGGCTGCGCTGGGAGGGCCTGGGCGAGTCGGCCGGACAGTACGAGGACGTCCCACTGCACGTGGCGGAGGTCGGCCCGAACGTCTGGTTCGTCTCCTGGACGGAGCGCAGCGGCATCACCGTCAGCCACGTCATGGACCTCAACGCCCTGACGGTCAAGGTGTTCTGGACGTGGGAGGGCGAGACCGGCCGGGTCGGCGAACTGCACACCGGCACCCTCACCCCCGCCCCGTAGCCGGACCGGACCTCCGCGACCGCCTCCGCGCCGCTGCGCCGCGGGTCAGCCGGTGGTGCCCCAGCTGTGGGCGACGTCGATGACGAGCCGGCCGTCGAGCTGGAAGACCTGGAACGGCAGGCGGGCCCGGACGCCGAGGCCGAACTGGCTCTCGCCCTCGAAGCTGCCGGCGAACCGGGTGTCCACGAAGGTGCGGTAGCCGGTGAGGTCGACGCCCGGGAGCGGGTCGCCCGACCTGGCCGGGTAGACCCGCTCCCAGGTGGTGGGGTCGTACGAGGTCGCGCCGACGGTGACCTCCAGGACGGCGCCGCCGCTCACCGGGATCGGCGTGCCGGAACCGGCCTGGTAGATGTTGTTGCCGGTCGTGTAGTGCACCCGGTAGGAGAGCGGGTTCTCCGGCGAGGTGCCCGGGACGTCGACCACCAGGCGGTCGAAGCACTCGTGGGCGCCGGTGCGGATGTTCGTCAGCGGCTGCATCTGGTACGGGACGGTCTGGTCCTGCCGGGCGAGGCTGCCCCAGACGACCGAGCAGTCGGTGGCGGCCGAGGCCGTCGGCGCCGCGGTCGCCGCCACCCCCGCGGCGAGCATCACGGCAGCCAGCGCGGTGGTCAACCGTCGCATGTCGTTCCCCCTTCTCGTGCCGGCCCGGGCGGCCGGCCCGTAGGTATCCACGCGCCGGCGCGCGGAAAGGTTTCGGGCCTGCGGGAACTTCCGGCGCCACCGGGCCACCGGGCTGTCAGGCCGCCGGGTTGTCAGGCCGCCGGGCCGTCAGGCCGCCAGGCGCTGCGACAGGAACTGGAACCCGGCCGGGAGCAGCTTGATCCAGGTCGTGTAGTTGTGGCCGCCCTCCGGGACGGTGGCCACGGCGACGGCCAGCGGCGGTTTCGCGGCGGCGGCGAACGCGGCGGCCTCGGTGCGGAAGTCGCCGTCGCCCTTCTCGGCGCCGCTGAGCATGATGCCGGTGGCGGGCGGGGGCAGGTTGCGCAGGCGCCACAGCAGGTCGGCCTCGTCGCGGCGCTGTCCGCTGCCCTTGAACAGGTCGCCGGTGGTGACGTCCTCGGCGGCCCTGAGGTAGCCGGAGATGGAGACGCCGCCCGCGAACACCTCGGGGTGCCGCATGGCGAGCTTCGCGGCGCAGTAGCCGCCGGTGGAGTTGCCCATGATCCCCCAGCTGCCGGGGCCGGTGGCGACCCGGTAGGCGGCGGCGATCGCGCGCGGGACGTCCTTGGTGAAGTAGGTGCCGGCCTGCGTCCCTCCGGGGACGTCCTCGCACTCGGAGTCGGCGGGCATCGCGGGCGAGGGCCGCATCAGCACGATGACGGTGGGCCGCATCCGTCCGGCCCGGATCTCGTCGAGCGCGACGCCGGGGTAGTTGAAGCGGGTGATCAGGGCCTTGGCGTCGCCGGGGAAGCCGGTCATGGCGATGATCGCGGGGAACTTCCGCTGCTCGTTGCCGGGTTGGAAGTACTGCGGCGGCAGGTAGACGTAGCCGTCGGTGCTCAGTCCGGTGCGGGCGCCGGGGATCCTGACGGCGCGGATCTCGCCGACCCGCTGCGGGTCGCGCGGCCCGGCGGTGTTGACGGGTTCGCGGCCGGTCTCCCGGGCGGGCAGGACGGGGAGGTCCGGCGGGTCGGGCTCGGTGCTGGGGGTGGCGGGGGCGGACGGGCCGCCGGGGGCGGCGGCGGCCCGGACGGCGACCGGGGCGTCCGGGCCGGTGCCCAGCAGGTCGTTCCAACTGCTGTAGAACGAGAAGTAGTTGTTCGCGAGCAGGCCGATCACGGCGAGCAGTGCGAGCTGGCTGCCGAGCAGCATGCCGATCCGTCCCAGCACGGCCCGCCAGTGCTGCCGGGCGAGGGCGGGCCACCACCAGACGGTGGCTCCCAGCGCCGCCGCCGCGATCTCGACCGTGAACAGCAGCAGTGTCGTGCTGGTCAGCCCCATGCCCCGTGGTCCCCCGTGCCTTCCGTTGCCGGTCCCCGTCCGCGGCGCGCGTCCGCGGGCCGGAGGGAGGAGGACGGGCCCGGCGCGGCCGTGACGGTGCGTGCGACGTGCCTCGCGCACGTGCGCCAAGCAGTATGCCCGCTGCCGGGGCGGCGCCCGGACGCAGCCCCGGGGTCCGGCGCGGGACGGCCTCCCGGGACGGCTTCCGCTTCCTGGGCCGGGCCGGCCGGCTCAGACCGGGACGACCGTCACCGGGCAGTGCGCGTGGTGCAGGACGGCGTGCACGGGCGTCGCCAGCCGCAGGCCGAAGCGGGGTGCGGGGTCGTGCCGGGAGAGCACCACCAGGGCGGCGGTGCGGGAGGCCTCGACCACGGTGGCGGCGGTGCCGCCGGTCAGCTGGTGGCTCTCCACCTCGACGGCCGGGTACTCCTCGCGCACCGGGTCGCAGGTGCGGCGCAGCAGCTGCTCGTGCAGTTGGGCCTCCTCGCCGAGTTCGTCGACCATCGGCGCCATCCGTCCCACGTCGGCCACCACCGGTGACCAGGTGTGCACGGCCCGCACCGCCAGGCCCCGGCGGGCGGCGGTCTCGCAGCCGAAGCGCAGGGCGGCGGCGTCGCGTTCGTCGTGGACGGCGACCAGCACCGGCCCGTCGGGGTGCTCGGCGCCGCGGACGACGGTGACGGGGCAGGCGGCGTGCGCGGCGACCCGCAGGCTGACCGAGCCGAGCAGCAGGGAGGCGAAGCCGCCGTGGCCGCGCGTCCCGAGGACGGCGAGCGAGGCGTGCTCGGCGGCGGTGAGCACGGCTTCCGCGGCGTCTCGCGGCACCACGTCCCCGGTGATCCGCAGTCCGGGGTGGGCGGCTTCCAGGGTGGCCTGCACGGCGTCCAGGAGTTCCGCGGCCTCCCGCAGGATCAGGTCGGTGACGGTGGCGCCGGCGCGCGGGGAGAGCGTCACCGTGCCGGTGTTGACGGCGTGCACGAGGTGCAGGCCCGTCCCCCGCCACTCGGCCTCCCTGGCGGCCCACTCCGCGGCCTCGGCCGCGGGCGGCGAGCCGTCGATCCCTGCCACCACTCCGTTCGCTGCCCTGATCTCCATGGCGCACTCCTCGGCCCCGTGGTCGCCCCGGCCGTCCCCTTCCAGCATGCGCCGCCCGCCCCCGCCCCGACAAACAGGGACGGTCCGGGCCGCGCCCGCTGGGGGCGGCCCGGACCGGTGCGGCGGGGGTGTCACTCGCCCCCGGCGGCCTGCCACTCGGCGCGGTAGTCGTCGAAGATGGTCTTCAGGTGGTGGCCGATCTTGAGGTAGTCGAGGTCGTCGAGGTTGGCGAGGGAGACCCGGACCGACCACTCGGGGCCGTCGAAGCCGCCGCCGTTGAGCAGGACGACGCCGGTCTGCTCGGCGAGGCGGAAGAGCGGCTCGGTGGGTTCGTAGTTCCTCTTCAGGAAGTCGGCGAAGTCGGGCCCGGAGGTGCGTTCGGCCTCGGCGAGCAGGTCGAGCTCGACGTAGTAGCCGGCCCGCTGCGGGTCCTCGGAGATCTTCATGCCGGAGCCTTCGAGCAGCAGGTCGAGGCGCTGCTTGACGACGGCCTGCACCTTGGCCTTGTAGGCCTTGCCCTCGGGGAGCATCGCGAAGAGCGAGAACAGGGTGAGCTGGGCCTGCTGCGGGAGGGAGAGCCCGGCGGTGTGGTTGAGGGCGACCTGCCGGGAGTCGGCGACCAGGCGGTCGATGAAGCGGATGCTGCCGGGGTCGAGGCTGAGGCTGCCGTAGCGCTTGGCGAGGCGGTCCTTGTCGGCCTGCGGGAGGGCGGCGAGGGCGTCGTCGATGACGTTGTCGCGGTGGAGGCCGATGACGCCGAGGCGGTGGCCGGTGGCGCCGTAGTGCTTGGAGTAGGAGTAGACGAGCAGGGTGTTGCGGGGCAGGTCGGCGGCGATGCTGCGGAAGTGGTCGACGAAGGTGCCGTAGACGTCGTCGGTGACGATGATCAGGCCGGGGTTGTCGGTGGCGACGATGGACTTGATCTGGTCGGTGACCCGCTGGGAGAGGGCGAGGGAGGGCGGGTTGCTGGGGTTGACCAGGCAGACGAGCTTGACGGCGGGGTCGGCGAGCTTGGCGACCTCCTCGGTGGGGTAGCGCCATTCGCGCACGCCGGCCTCGGCGAAGGAGGACGCCTGGACCTGGACGACGTCGAACTCGTAGGTGTCGAGTTCGGGGATCTCGATGTAGGGGGTGAAGACCGGCACCATCAGGGCGATCCTGTCGCCCTTGTGCAGGATGCCGTTCTTCATCAGGGAGTCGAAGACGTAGCACATGGCGGCGGTGCCGCCCTCGGTGGCGAACAGGTCGAACGGGCCCTCGGGGGGCCTGCGGTCCATCAGTTCGTCCTGGAGGTAGCCGGTGACGATCTGTTCGGCGCAGGTCAGCATCCGGTCGGGGACGGGGTAGTTGTCGCCGATGGCGGCGTCGACGAGTTCGTGCAGGAAGGCGTCGCGGTCGAGGTCGAAGCGGTCGACGGCGAGGCCGGTGCAGGCGGTGAGCAGGTCGATGCCGGGCAGTTCGGGGTGGGAGCGGGCGAAGTGGTCGTAGCGGGCGGCGATGCCGTCCTGTTCGGGCATGCCGCCGAGGTTGTCGGCGGTCCAGACCCGGCGGGACTCGGCGAGCGCGAAGTGGCCGAGGGCGAGCATGGCTTCGCGGGGGCCGGTGCAGACCCAGTTGGGGTTGCCGCGCCCGGCGTTGAGCATGTGGACGGTGGTCTTGTCCTTCTGGCCGGGCTCGTCGGCCTGGTAGCGCTGGGCGAGTTCGATGAACTCGCCCTTGAGCTCGAAGGGGCTGAGCCGGGAGAGGCGCTGGATCTCCTCGCGGCTGATCGACGGCTTGCTCATGGTGCGGGTCCTTCCGGGGGACGACTGGGTCCTAGCCGAGCAGGGCGACGATGACGGCGCCCCAGATGGTCAGCAGGACGTTTCCTGCCGCGTACGGGATGGTGTAGCCGAGGGTGGGGATCTGGCTGCGGGAGGCTTCGTTGATCGCGCCGATCGCGGCGGTGGTGGTCTGGGCCCCGGCGACCACGCCCATCAGGATCGGCGGGCGCATCCGGAACACGAAGTGGCCGATCAGCAGGCCGACGACCAGCGGGGCGACGGTGGCGACGGCGCCCCACAGCAGCAGGCCCCAACCGGCTTGGGAGAGGCCGCTGGTGAAGCTCGGTCCGGCGTTGATGCCGACGATGGCGACGAAGGCGCACAGGCCGAGGGTGTCCATGAACCACTGGGCGCCGGGCGGCACGTTGCCGTAGGTGGGGTACTTGCCGCGGATCCAGCCGAAGACCAGGCCCATGATCAGCGCGCCGCCGGAGGTGGAGAGGCTGATCGGGACGCCGCCGAGGGTGAGGGCGGGGATGCCGATGCAGCCGCCGAGGAAGATGCCGAGGCCCACCCAGGTCATGTCGGTGGCGAAGCTGGTCGGCACGGGTTTGCCGATCGCCCGGGCGGCCGGTCCGACCAGCCGCTGCGGGCCGGAGAGCAGCAGGGTGTCGCCGCGTTCGACCTCGGTGGTGAGCCGGTAGGGGAACTCGGCGCCGGAGCGGTAGACCTTGTCGACGAACACGCCGACCATGAACGGCTCGCGCCGCAACTCGGCGATGGTCTTGCCGAGTTGGTCCTTCTCCGAGGCGACGACGTGCAGGTGCTCGGTCCGGTAGCCGAGCAGTTCGACGTCGTCGGTCTCCGGCCCGATGGCGGTGGTCGGGTCGAGTTCGACCAGGTCGTGGCGGAGCGCGCTGACGGCGAGCACGTCGCCGCGTTCGACGACGGTCTGCTGGTCGTGGTCGAGGATCTTCCCGTCGCGGCGGACGCGGGTGAGGTAGACCCGGCGTCCGGCGGCCTGCTCGCGCTGTTCGAACTGCTCGATGGTGGAGCCGATCGGGCCGTTGACGGCGGTGTAGGCGCGCAGCACGACCTCGTAGTAGCCCTCGGCGAGGTCGGGGTCGTCGGCGGGGGCGTCGAGTTCGGCGGCGAGTTCGCGGGAGTCGGCGGCGAGGTCGCTGTGCAGGAAGCGGGGGGCGATGTTGGCCAGCAGGATCGCGCACAGGATGGTGCCGAGCGGGTAGGTGACGGCGTACCCGATCGGGACGAGGTTCTGCTGGGCGGTGATCTGGTCCTGGCTGAGGCCGGGCAGGCCGCCGATGGCGTCCTGGGCGACGCCGATGACGGCGGACTGGGTGAGCGCGCCGCCGAGCAGTCCGGCGCCGAGCCCGGGGCCGTAGCCGAGCATCTCGGCGAAGCCCCAGCAGATCGCCAGGCCGCTGAGGCAGACCGCGGCGGTGACGGCGACCTGCGGCAGGCCGTCCTTCTTGAGGCCGCGGAAGAACTGCGGGCCGACCTTGTAGCCGAGGGCGAACAGGAACATGATGAAGAACACCGACTTGACGGTGCCGTTGACCTCGACCTCGGTCACCCAGCCGGTGAACAGCCCGGCGATCAGGCAGCCGGTGACGGCACCGAGGCCGATGGCCTTCCAGTGCAGCCGGCCGACCAGGAAGCCGATCGCGACGGTCAGGAAGATCAGCAGTTCGGGGTAGGGCTTGAAGACGTGGTCGGTGATCCAGTCCACGGGTCCTCACCCCCCGCCCAGGCCGACCAGACCGACCAGTAGCGGTCCGGTCAGCGGCAGCAGGAAGTTGGAGATGGTGTAGGTGATGGTGTAGCCGAGCATCGGGACGCTGCTCTGGGCGACGTTGCCGACGGCGGTGATCGCGGGGGTGGAGCACTGCTGTCCGGCGATCGCGCCGACCAGGATCGGTGGTTCGATCTTGAGGAAGCGGCGTCCGATGAACAGGCCGAGGAAGGCGGGGACGACGACCATCAGGATGCCGGAGACCGGCAGCAGGACGGGGTACTGCTTGAGCAGCGGCCCGGCGTCGGGGCCCGCGGCCATGCCGGTGACGGCGATGAACATGGCCAGGCCGAGGTCCTTCATGGTCTGCGCGGCGGCGGGCGGGTAGGCGCCGAAGGTGGGGCGCAGCGAGCGGAACCAGCCGAAGACCAGGCCGGAGATCAGGCAGCCGCCGCCGGTGCCGAGGGTCAGGTTGACCTCGCCGAAGTGGACGTTGACCTTGCCGAGCAGGACGCCGAGGCAGATGCCGAGCGAGATGTAGATGTAGTCGGCGGTGTCGGAGCGGACGGTGGCGCCGACCTTGTTCGCGAACTTCTCGACCCGGGAGCGGGCGCCGATCACGGTGAGGGTGTCGCCGCGGTGCACCTCGGTCTCGCCGACGGCGGGCAGGTGGTGGTCGACGCGCTGGATGTCGGTGAGGAAGACGCCGCCGGTGACGTCGCGGTCCTGGTCGCGGACGGAGTTGAGGGTGCGTCCGGCGACCTCCTTGCTGGTGACCACGACCTGGCGGACGGCCATCGGGCTGTCCAGTCCGGGGACGCCGCTGGTCTCGGGGCCGAGTTCGTGCCCGGCGTCCAGTACGGCGGCGCGGCGGCCGACCACCAGCACCTGGTCGCCGCGGCGCAGCACCGGGTCGTCGTCGACGCCGAGCTTCTTGCCGCCGCGCTGGACGGCCTCGACGGTGACGAGCTGGCCGGAGCGTTCCTGGACCTGGCTGATCCGGGTGCCCTCGCCCTGCGAGACCAGGTAGGTGCGGCCGACCAGGGCGGGCAGCGAGGGGGCTTCGCCGGGCTCCAGTTCGCCGCCCTCGCCGCGCATCTTCTCCCAGACCTCGCGGGAGGCCTCGGGGAGCTTGATCCGCATCAGCATCGGGAACAGCTGGCTGGTCAGCAGGACGATGCTGATCAGGCCGAACAGGTAGCAGACCGAGTAGGCGGTGGCGACGTGCGCCTGCAGCTGGGTGGTCTGGTCGGCGGTGATGCCGGGGAGCTTGGCGATCGCGTCCTGCGCGGTGCCGACGGCGGCGGACTCGGTGGCCGCGCCGGCCAGGATGCCCGCGGCGGTGCCGACGTCCAGGTCGAAGGCCTCGGCGATGCCGAGCGCCATCAGGACGACGACGACCGCCTCCATGACGGACAGCACGCCGAAGCGCAGGCCCTTGGCGTTCATGTTGGCGAAGAACTGCGGGCCGGCGATGTAGCCGAGGGAGAAGATGAACAGGGCGAAGGCGACGTTCTTGACGTCGGCGTTCACCGAGACGTCCTGGGCGCCGACCAGCATCGAGACGATCAGGACGCCGCAGATGCCGCCCAGTTGGATCGGTCCGACGCGGAGTTTTCCGACCAGGTAGCCCAGTCCCAGGCAGAAGAAGAGGGCGAGAACGGCGTTCTCACGCAGGAGGCTCATGAGCGTATTAGAGCCGAATTGCGGCGCTATGTCCGTTTGAACACGCCTGAACGCGGCGCCATGATCATCATCCCTGCTGGAGCCGCTCCCGCACCGCCTCCAGCAGCACCTGCGCGTGGCTGCGCCCCGGCTCCTTCACCGCCGTCAGCAGCACCAGCTCCCCGCTCCCGGCCGACGCGCACAGCCCGTCCAACTCCCGCTGCGCGCCCGGCGCTTCCAGCTCCGCCCGGTAGCGCCGGGCGAACTCCGCGTACTCGCCCTCCGGCCCGTGGAACCAGCGGCGCAGCTCCGCGGAGGGCGCCACCTCCTTGGCCCAGCGGTCCAGTTGCGCGTCCTCCTTGCGCAGCCCGCGCGGCCACAGCCGGTCCACCAGCACCCGCACGCCGCCGTCCGGCGCCCCGTACACCCGCTCCACCCGTACGCCCACGGGCCCCACCGTAAGCACGGCGGGGCCCGGGGAGCGGGAGCGGCGCGGGCGGGGTCAGACCTCGACCGGCTGCCCGGCGGGGGCGGGGGCCGGGACGGGGGCGGGGACGGGGGCGGGGGCGTCGCCGTGCTCGATCCGCAGCTGCGGGAGGAGGCGGTCCAGCCAGCGGGGCAGCCACCAGTTGTGGCGGCCGAGCAGGGTCATGGTGGCGGGCACCAGGACCATCCGGACCACGGTGGCGTCGACCAGGACGGCCACCGCCATGCCGACGCCGATCATCTTGACCGTGATGTCGGGGTCGATCGCGAAGCCGGTGAACACCGCCACCATGATCGCCGCCGCGCTGCTGATCACCCGCCCGGTGGAGGACAGCCCGCGCACCACGCTGCCGCGCGCGTCGCCGGTGGCCAGCCAGTCCTCGCGGACCCGGGAGAGCAGGAACACCTCGTAGTCCATCGACAGGCCGAACAGGATGGTGAACATCAGGATCGGCACCCAGCTGGAGACCGGCACCGCGTGCGGCAGCCCGAGCAGCTTCGCGCCCGCGTCGTGCTGGAAGACCGCCGTCATCACCCCGTACGCGGCCGCCACCGACAGCAGGTTCATCGCCGCGGCCTTCACCGCGACCACCGGCGCCCGGAACAGCACCGTCAGCAGGACCAGCGAGAGCACCACCACGAACGGGACGACCACCCACAGCCGCTGCGCGAGCCGGTCGGAGATGTCGGAGAAGGCCGCGACCTGACCGGTGACCTGCACCCCGGCCGGGAGCCCGTCCGCGCGCAGCCGCTTCAGCAGCTTCGCGGTGGCCTCGTCCTGCGGGCCGGTGCGGGGCTGGACGCTGACCACGGCGGCGTCGCCCGCCGCGTTGACCAGGGCCGGCTGCACCGCGGCCACCCCCGGGTCGGCCGTCAGCTCCTGCTCCAGCGCCGGGAGTTCGGACCGCGGCAGCCGGTCCAGGTCGACCGCCAGCAGCAGCGGCCCGTTCGCGCCCGGGCCGTACGCCTCGGCGACCAGGTCGTACGCCTTGCGGGTGGTGTTGCCGGACGCCTGGCTGCCCGCGTCCTGCGGCCAGGTCCGCATGCCCAGCACCGGGGCGGCCAGGCCCAGCAGCACCACCAGCGAGAGCACCGTGGCGACGACCGGGCGGCGGCCGACCAGCCGGGCCCAGCGCTCGGTGCGGGTCGCCGCGGGGGCGGCCTGCGCGGGAGCGGCCTGCACGGAGGCGGTCGCCGCGGCGGGCGGCGCCGCGGCGGGCGGCGCCCCGACGGTCGCGGCGGGGGCGGCGCTGTGGGCGCGGCGCTCGGCGCGGCGCAGCAGGCGCGGGCCGGAGAGCCCGGCCAGTGCGGGCACCAGCGTCAGGGCGGCCAGCATCACGGCGCCGACCGTCGCGAAGGTCGCGTAGCCGAACGAGGCGTAGGTGGACAGGCCCGCCAGCTTCAGGCCGAACAGCGACACCAGCACCGTCGCCCCGGCCACCACCACCGAGGAGCCCGCGGTGGCGTTCGCCTCGGCCGCGGCCGCCCGGACGTCCAGGCCCCGGCGCAGCCCCTCCACGTGCCGGGCGACCAGCAGCAGCGCGTAGTCGATGCCGACGCCCAGGCCGACCATCGACGCCACGGTCGGGGCGATCCCGCTGATGTCGGTGACGGCCGACAGCAGCGTGATCAGCCCCGTCCCGACGCCGATCCCGGCCAGCGCGACCAGCAGCGGCAGACCGGCGGCGACGACCGAGCCGAGCGCGACCACCAGGATCACCAGCGCGGCGCCCATGCCGATCGCCTCGGCCATCCCGTTCGGGGCGCCGAAGTTCTCCGGCAGCTCGCCGCCGAACTCGACCTGGTACCCGGCGTCGGTGGTGGCCCGGGCGGCGGCGCGCAGCGCGTCCAGCCCCTCGGCGTCCTTGAACGCGGTCACCTTCACGTCGTAACCGACCGTCAGCAGCGCCGTGTCCCCGGCCCGGGACGGTATCGGCTCGCTCACCGACAGCGCGTGCGGCACCTCCGCCAGCTTCCCGCGGAGCGCGGCCAGCGCCTCCGCGGGCAGCGCCCGGCCCCCGCGGTCGTGGACGACCACCCGGGCGCTGGTGCCGGAGGTCTCGGGGAAGCGCTCGTTCAGCAGGTCCATGCCCGCGGTGGACGGGGTGCCGGGGATCCGGTAGTTGTCGCGCGGCTCGCCGCCGAACGCCTGCGCCAGGCCGAGGACCGCGACGATCAGCAGCGCCCAGGCCGCGATGGTGCGCCAGGGCCGGGCCGCCGCGGCCCCGCCGAGGCGGCCGAGGAGTGTGGACATTGCAGAAGCCTCCGTGGAGTGGTCGATGCGGTGTCGAACCCCAGTGTGGGAGGCGGCTCTTGGAGCCCGCTTGGCGGCCGTTCCAAGTCCGGGCCGGGCCGGGCCGACCGGGCTGGTCAGAACGGCGGGGTGTCCGCCCCCTCGCGGAACTCCGCCCACCAGGTGGCCGGTTCGGCGGCGGGCTCCGGCGCGGGCGGCGGCGCTGCGCGCGATGCTGCGCGCGTCGACCCCCGCCGTGGACAGCGCCTCCGGCCTGTCCCAGGCCCTGCGCGGGCTGCTGCGCGCCCAGGTGCTGGCCCCCGGGCAGCGGGCCGCCGTGCTGCGGCTGGTCGCCGCGCTGCCGGGCCTGTCCTACGACGGCTCGGTCACCGACCGGGCGGGGCGGCCCGGCGGGGCGTTCTCCGCCGAGTCGAACGGCAGCGGGCTGCCCGCCCGGTGCACCTTCGTGATGGACCGGGACAGCGGGCGGATCCTCGGCGACGAGGAGATGCTCACCACCAGGGCGGGGGCGCTCAACGTGCCGGTGCCGTCGGTGATCTCCTACGCCGCCTACCTGTCCGCGCGGCGGCAGTAGGGCCGGTTCACCCGCCGGAGCCGGGGCCGGGATCGGGGCCGGGGTCGAGGGCGGCCAGTGCGGTGCGGGCCTCGGCCTCCCAGCCGGGGGCCTCCCAGCGGCGGGCGACCTCGGCGGCCCGCCGGAAGTGTCCGGCGGCCTCGGCGGTGCGGCCGAGGTACCGGGCGAGTTCGCCGAGGGTGAGGGCGACCGGGCGGATCGCGACCGAGGTGGACGCCGCACCGGCCACCAGGTGGGCCAACGGACGCATCTCGTCCAGGAGTCGGGCCGCCTCCTCGGTCTCGTCCAGGGCGATGACCAGGTCGGCGCGCAGTTGCAGGAACAGCGAGCGGAAGTAGTCGGCCTGGATCCCCTGGTACTCGCCCCGGGCCCGCCGGACCTCCGCCGGGTCGTGCCCGGCGGCGTGCAGGGCGAGCGCGGTGACGTCGGCGATCAGCGGGCCGTACTGGGCGTGGTGCTGCTGGATCAGCGGCAGCATCTCGGCGAGGCGGCCCTGCCGGTGGGCGATCACGATCCGGATCAGCGCGCCCAGGCCGTCCGCGTGCAGCGAGCCGCGTTCGTGCAGGCCGGTCAGGGCCTGCTCGTAGAGGGCGACGGCCTCCTCGACGCGGTCGGCGGCGAGTTCCAGCATGCCGCGCTGGAACAGCACCACGTCGACGAACTCGGCCAGCCCGTAGCGGCGGGCGATCTCCTCCCCGGCCGCCATGTGGCGGCGCAGCGCGGGCAGGTCGGCGCGCACGGCGGCGGCGGTGGCGGCCAGGTGCTCGGCGTGCCAGCGGTAGGCGGGCAGGTCGTGCTCGGTGGCGAGGGCGGCGAGTTCGACGGCCAGCGCGGCCCGGTCGACGGGCGCCAACTCGTGGTCGCAGGCCCGGGCCTGGGCGGCGA
The DNA here is from genome assembly GCF_000717185.1 of Kitasatospora phosalacinea. Taxonomy (GTDB): domain Bacteria; phylum Actinomycetota; class Actinomycetes; order Streptomycetales; family Streptomycetaceae; genus Kitasatospora; species Kitasatospora phosalacinea_A. The sequence goes on from NZ_JNYE01000067.1 coordinate 26,058, forward strand.
GGGCCAGGCACAGCAGCCGCGGGTCGCCCTCGGCGCGGGCGATCGCGACGGCCTCCCGCCCGACGTCGATCGCCTCGGGCGAGCCCGCGCAGTCGAGTTCCTGGGTGAGCGCGTCGAGCAGTCGGCAGCGGGTGGCGGGCGGCAGGTCGGTGCGGCGCAGCAGCCGGGTGAGCTGGTCGACGGCCTCCTGGTCGAGGGCGCCGTACGGGTGGGTGACCCACGGGGTGGGTTCGGTCCAGGCCGTCCAGGCGGCGACCAGGAGTTCCTCCCGGCCGCTCTCCCGGGCGAGTTGGAGCGCACGGGCCTTGGTGCGGGTGGCGGCGGCGACCTGCCCGGCACGGACTTGGGCGCGCAGCAGCGCGCCGAGCAGGTCGATCCGGCGGGCGGCCCGGTCCTCGCCGGGCCGTTCGGCGGCGCGCTCCAGGTTGTCGACGGCCTGCCGGAGCAGGTTGACGGCGCTGGCGTGGGCGTAGCGCCGTTCGGCGGCCTCGGCGGCGCGGACGCAGTGGTCGACCGCTAGGGCGGCCGTGGCGGCGGTCGCGGCCTGGGTGAAGTGGTGGGCCAGCGCGGTGAGTTCACCGGGGCGCAGGTCGTGCAGCGCGTGCCCGATCCGGCCGTGCAGCCGGGCCCGGCGCAGGCCGCCGAGGTCCGCGTACAGGGTGTCGCGGACCAGCACGTGGGCGAACCGGACGGTGCCGGGCCGGGGTTCGAGCAGCAGACCGCCCGTGACGGCCGCCTCGACCGCCTCGGTGGCGGTGTCCTCGTCCTGCTCCCCGGCCCGCAGCAGCAGGTCGACGTCGCTCTCCCGGCCCACGACGGCGGCCAGCCGCAGCAGGTCGACGGCGGGCGCGGGCAGCCGCTCGAAGCGGCGGCGCAGCACGTCCCTGACCCCCTGCGGGACCTGCCGCAGCGCGGTCGACTCGTCCTCCAGCGCCAGGAGTTGGGCGCTCTCGGCGAGGTAGAACGGGTTGCCGCCGGTGCGTTCGGCCAGCGCCCGGACGGTCTCCGGCCGGACGGGCCCGGCACACACCGCCTCGATCAGCCGCCCGGCGTCGGGCTCGGCGAGCCCGCCGAGCGACACCCGGACCGGTGACCTACGGGCCAACTTGGCCAGTACGTCCGCGAGTTCGCCCTCGCCCGGGCGCAGCGCCGCCACCACCAGCAGCCCGCCCGGCGCCCCGGGGGCGGCCTGGTCGGCGGCCAACTCGCCCAGCAGTTCCCGGGTTTCCGGATCGGCCGCATGCAGGTCGTCCAGCAGGACGGCGAGCGGCTCCGTCCGGGCGGCGGCGTGCAGCCGGGCGACGACCGCGCGGTGCAGCCGGAACCGGCCCGACCGCGCGTCCTGACGGTCCGTCAGTTCCGGGTCGGCGAGCAGCGGGGCCAGCAGCGGGTCGGCCGCGACCGCGGGCTCGTGCCGGGCGAGCTCGCGCAGCACCTCCGTCCACGCCCAGGCCGCCGGGGCGCCCGCGCTCTCCGGGCACCGCCCGGTCACCACCCGCCAGCCCACGGCGCCCAGTTGCTCCCGCAACCGCCCCAGCAGCGTCGACTTCCCGGCCCCCGCCTCCCCGCTCACCAGCGCGAACCCGACCCCGCCCCGCGCCTGCCCGGCCGCCCCCGCCAGCGCCGCCAACTCCCCCTGCCGCCCCACGAACACCTGCGCCCGCCCGGCACCGGACCCGACGGCAGCGGCCACCGGGAGCAGGGGCGGGGACGCGGAGCCGGCGGCCCGGCCGAGCGCACGGGCCCCGGGGACGACGGCGCCGCCCCGGGCAGCCGCGCCACCGCTCCGGGCGGCGGCCCCTCCGGACGACGGAACGTCCCCGGCCTCCCCGGCAGCCCCGACGGCAGGCCCCACCACTCCCCCACCGGGCGCCCCGGGCAGCGCAGCACCGCCCCCGGCAACCGCGGCCGCGCCGGGCAGCGGAGCACCCCCGGCAGCAGGCCCCACCACTCCCCCCGCGCCCCCATCAGGCGTACCGACCCCAGCAACCGCAGCACCGCCGGATAGTGAAGCACCCCCGACAGCTCCGGTAGCAGGCCCCACGGCCCGGCCTGCGGCCCCACCCAGCGCACCAGCCCCGGGCAGCGCAGCACCAGCCTCGGCAACCGCGCCCCCGCCAGGCAGCGAAACACCCCCAGCAGCCCCGGCAGCAGGCCCCACGGCCCCGACCGCGTCTCCTCGCGCGGGGGCGGGGGCGGGTTCCGCCGCTCCCCCGCCGGTTGCGGGCGTCCGGTGGGGCGGGGTGCGGCGGGGGGCCAGTTCCTCGGTGCGCTGGTGCAGGATCGCGGATTCGACGGCGGTGAGCAGCGGGCCGGGGTCGAGGCCGAGTTCGGCGGCGAAGTAGCTGCGGGCCCGGCGGACGGCGGCGAGGGCTTCGGCCTGGCGGCCGCCGTGCCAGAGGGCGAGGGCGAGCAGGCGCCAGGCCTCCTCGCGCAGGGGGTGGTCCTCGACGAGGGCGGCGGCGTCCTGCGCGGCGGTGCGGGCGTGTCCGGCGGCGAGGTCGGCTTCGACGGCGGACTCCCGTGCGGCGGTGCGGAGTTCCTCCAGGCGGGCGGCCTCGGGGGCGGCCCAGGGCCGGTCGGCGAACTCGCCGTACGCCGGGCCCTGCCAGAGCCCGAGCGCCTGCCGCAGCCGCTCCGCCCCCTCCCCCTCGCCCTCCCCCTCCGGGCGCGGGTGCGGGTCGGCGAGGAGTTCCTCGAACTCCTGCGCGTCGGTGCGCACGCCGCGCAGCGCGTAGCCGCCCGCCTCGCTGACCAGCAGGCGGGCCTCCTGCCGGGGGCCGCGTTCGGGCTCCAGCAGGCGGCGCAGGTTGGAGACGTACGCCTGGAGGGAGGCCGCGGCCTTGGCGGGCGGGCGGCCGTCCCAGAGGTCGTCGACCAGCCGGTCGGCGGGGACGACCGCCCCGCGGGCGACCAGGAGTTGGGCGAGCACGCCGCGCTGGCGCGGGCCCCCCAACCGGGTGGCGGCCCCCGCCACTTGCGCCGTCAGTGTCCCAAGCACAGTGATCCGCACCATCGTGGGGTCGAGCCTATGCGATGGCGCCGCGCCACCGCCGCCGACCTGCGTTCCAAGTGGACTCCAAGCGGGCTCCGGGCGGGGAGGCGGCCGGGGCGGCCGGGGCGGCCGTCCGTGGTACCCCAGCGACCCGGCCGCGCCGGTGCTCCGCCTGGGGCTCGTAGCCTGGGCCCATGGCGGAAGCCCCATCCGACAGCAGCCCGGACGACGGCCACCCCGGGGGTGGCGCCTCCGGGCGCACCCCTGCCGACGGCCCGCCGGAGAACGCTCCCGCGACCCCCGCGACCCCCGTGCCCTCCGCGGCCCCCGCGACCCCCGTACCCTCCGCGGCCCCCGCGCTCGACCCCGGCGACCCGGTGGTCCCGCTCCCGGCCTGGGGCAAGGCCCTCGGCTGGTGCGGCGTCGCCGGGCTGATCTACCTGCTGGTCTGCGCCGTGAGCATCATCAGCAGCGGCTTCGCGGGCCTGGGCGGCGACGCGGCGCACACCATGTTCGCGTTCGCCGCGAACCCGTGGGTGGGGCTGAGCGTCGGCGTCCTGGGCACCGTGCTGATCCAGTCGTCGACCACGACGACGGCGATCGCCGTCACCGCCGTGGGGTCGGGCGCGCTGCCCATCCAGGGGGCGGTCCCGGTCATCCTGGGCGCGAACGTCGGCACCACCGTGACGACGAGCCTGGTCGCACTGACCTTCATCGGGAACCGCACCGAGTTCCGCCGGGCGCTGGGCGCCTCGACCGTCCACGACTTCTACAACTGGCTCGCGCTGCTGGTCTTCTTCCCGGTCGAGCTGCTCTGGCACCCGCTGGAGCGGATCAGCGGCCGGCTGACCGACGCGCTGTACGGCACGGACTGGCTGCCGAACCCGGCGCACTTCAACTTCGTCCGGGCGCTGACCAGGCCGGTGGAGCAGGCGGTGGTCCGGGCGACCGCGCACATCGACAGCACGCTCGGCCCGCTGGCCGTCATCGTGATCGGCGCCGTGCTGATCCTGGTCGCCGTCCGCTACCTGGGCAGGCTGCTGAAGCTGCTGATGGTCGGCCGGGCCCGCGAGGTGCTGGTCCGGGCCGTCGGCGGCAACGCCTACCTGGCGATGGCGACGGGCATGGGCGTCACCGTCGTCACCCAGTCCTCGACCATCACCACCTCCGTCCTGGTGCCGTTCGCCGGGGCGGGCGTCCTGACGCCCGCGCAGGTGTACCCGGTCGTGGTCGGCTCCAACCTGGGCACCACCTTCACGGTGGTCTTCGCGGCGTTCGCGGGCGTCGGGCCGGACGCCCGGATCGGCCTGCAGGCGGCCTTCGTGCACCTGGTCTACAACCTCTTCGCGATCCTGCTGATCTACGTGCTCCCGCTGCTGCGCCCCGTCCCGCTGTTCTGCGCCGAGAACCTCGCCCGCGTCGCCGCCGAGCGCCGCTGGGTGCTCGCCCTCTACCTGGGCACCGTCTTCGTCGCGCTGCCCGCCCTGGTGATCGTGCTGGTGGGCGTGGTCCGACCCGGCCGGCGGCGGAAAACCGCGTGCCCGGGGGGACGGGCCGCGGGGAGACTGCCCGCATGGGAACGTACGTGACGATCCGCGGCTGGGTGGAGTGCGACGAGCGGCAGTTGCCGCTGGTGCAGGGGATCGCCGAGGCCGAAGGGGCCCGGGAGGGCCGCTACCGGGGCGGGTGGAGCTTCCCGCCCGGGCAGACGATGTGGACCATGACGGCGTTCTTCGCCGCCTGCGGACGCGCCGGGTACGAGGACGCGGTCCGGGAGGTGCTGCGGCAGGTCGCGGCCCTCCCGGCGTCCGACGAGGACGACGACCGGGTGGTCGGCCTGTTCCGGGTGCACCACGAGGTGGACGGCGCGACGGAGTGGCAGCTGCGCGACGGCACACTGCTGTGCGTACCGGCCCCGCCGCAGCACGACTACCTGGACGCGTAGCCCGGCGCCGTCGGCTCGCCCCCCTGACCGGCGCGCCCGGCCGGGCGGTCCCGGCGCGGTCAGACGGCGGCGCTGCCGGAGGCCAGGCGGACGGCGCTGAGCGGGACGAAGCCGCCGGGGCCGCCGTCGGTGGTGTCCTCGCCGAGGCGGCGCAGCATGGCGACGGCGATGCGCTGGGCCTGGGCCTTGGCGCGTTCGGTGACGGGGCCGGCGTGGCGGCCGTCGAGGGTGGCGCGCCAGAGCTGGACCCAGCGGCCGAAGTGGGCGGCGGTGAGCGGGGCGACGGCGTGCAGGGCGGCGTGCGGGGCGAGCGCGTTGCCGCGGTAGGAGGCGGTGCGCAGCAGGGCGCTCTCCCAGAAGTCGGTGATCCGGGGGAGGTGGGCCTCCAGGTCGAGGCGGGCGATCTCGGTGAAGTGCGGGCCGATCAGCGGGTCGGCGAAGGCGGCGCGGTAGAAGAGCCGGAGGGCCTGTTCCAGGTCGGCCCGGCTGGTGATGTCCGGCAGTGCCACGGCGGTGTCCTCTCGTGCTGTCACGCGCTGTCACGGGTGGTGGCGTGCTGCTGCGCCCGTCCGGCCAGGCTACGCCGGGCCGGGCGTCCACGGGCAGGGCCGTTGGTCCCGTCGGGGTCCCCACCTGGCAGGATGCTGGTCATGAGCTTCCTCCCCGCAGAAGACCGCTACGCCTCGATGTCCTTCCGCCGCGCCGGGCGCAGCGGCGTGCAGCTGCCCGCCGTCTCGCTCGGCCTGTGGCACAACTTCGGTGACTCCCAGCCGCTGGAGGTGCAGCGCGCGGTGCTGCGCCGGGCCTTCGACCGGGGGGTGACGCACTTCGACCTGGCGAACAACTACGGCCCGCCGTACGGCAGTGCGGAGCGCAACTTCGGCTACCTGTTCGCGCAGGACTTCCGTCCGTTCCGGGACGAGCTGTTCATCGCCTCGAAGGCGGGCTGGGACATGTGGCCGGGCCCGTACGGGGACGGCGGCAGCCGCAAGTACCTGCTGGCGAGCCTGGACCAGTCGCTGGAGCGGATGGGCCTGGACTACGTCGACGTCTTCTACTCGCACCGGTGGGACCCGACCACCCCGCTGGAGGAGACGATGGGGGCGCTGGACACGGCGGTGCGCTCGGGCCGGGCGCTGTACGCGGCGATCTCCAACTACCCGGCGGAGCAGCACCGGGAGGCGGTGGCGATCCTGCGCGAGCTGGGCACGCCGTGCCTGCTGAACCAGGCGAGCTACTCGATCCTGAACCGGGAGCCGGAGCAGGGGCTGCTGGACGCGGTGGGCGAGACGCAGACCGCGCTGATCGCCTACTCGCCGCTGGCGCAGGGCCTGTTGACCGACCGCTACCTGTCGGGTGACGTCCCGGCGGGCTCGCGGATGTCGGTGGGCCACTTCCTGAAGGAGGAGGCGCTGACGGAGGCGAAGCTGGACCAGCTGCGGGCGCTGGCGAAGGTCGCGGAGGGCCGCGGGCAGAGCCTGGCGCAGCTGGCGCTGTCCTGGGTGCTGCGGGACGAGCGGGTGGTGTCGGTGATCATCGGCGCGTCGAGCGTGAAGCAGCTGGACCAGAACCTGGACGCGCTGGCGGCCGGTCCGCTGACCGCGGAGGAGCTGGCGGAGATCGACCGGCTCAGCAAGTAGGGCGGTGAACGGGCGGGCGGCCGGGGAGAGTTCGGCCGCCCGCCCGGGCCCGGGTGCGGTCAGGGGTGCAGCTTCGGCAGGACGGTCTCGGCGACCCGGTAGGCCTCCTCCAGCAGCGGGTTGCCGGAGAGGATGAAGGTGTCCACGCCCAACTCCTGGTACTCGCGGAGCCGTTCGACGACCTGGTCGGTGGAGCCGACCACGGCGGTGCCCGGTCCGGGGCGGAACAGGCTCATGCCGGGCCACAGGTTGGGGTGGGCCTCCAGCTCCCGGGCGCGGGCCGGGACGCGGCCGCCGTGCTGGCGGAACTGGCGCTGCCAGCCGACGCCGTCCTCGCCGGCCCGGCCGCCGAGCTGGCGGGCGTAGGTGGCTTCGCTGGTGACGTCGAGGAGGCGGTCGGCGGCGGCCCAGGCCTGTTCCTCGGTGTCGCGGACGATCAGGTGCAGGCGCAGGCCGAGCCGCAGGGTGCGGCCGTGGGCGGCGGCGCGTTCGCGGACGCGTTCCAGCTTCTCCTTGAGCAGGTGCGGGGGTTCGCCCCAGGTGAGGTAGACGTCGACGTGTTCGGCGGCGACCTCGATGCCCGCCGGGGAGGAGCCGCCGAACCAGAGCGGGATGTGTCCTTCGCGCAGCGGCGGCAGGTCGCGCAGCGAGGCCCCGGCGTTCTTCAGCTGGTAGAACTCGCCTTCGTGGTCGAAGACTTCGCCGCTGGTGAGGCGCTTGACCAGCTGCCAGTACTCGGCGGAGAGCCGGTAGCGGTCGTCGTGCCCGACGTGCAGGCCGTACTCGCGCAGCTGGTCGGTGGAGCCGTTGACCACGTTGAAGCGGAGCCGGCCGGGGCCGTGCAGGTGCTCGAAGGAGAGCGCCATCTTGGCCAGCAGGGTGGGCGAGACCAGGCCGGGGTGGACGGCGAGGAGGGGCTGGAAGCCGGGGCCGGTGGCGGCGGCCAGGGCGGAGCCGAGCGTCCACACGTCGTACTGGTCGGTGGCGAGCAGCGCGCCGGTGTAGCCGAGCCGTTCGACGGTGGCGGCGAGGTGCTGGAGGTAGCCGAGGTCGACGGGGCGGCGGCCTTCGGGCTCCCAGGGGTAGTGGCCCTCGCGGGGGATCAGGTACCAGAGGACTTCGGTGGGCACGGTGCTCAGGCTTCCTTCGTGGCACGGGAGACGGCGTCGGCGACGGGCTGCTCCAGCTCGGGCAGGTGGATGTCGGCGACGGTGACGGCGCGGTCGATGAAGCCGACCCGGTGGAGGATGTCGGCGGCTTCCTGCTGCTCGGCGACGAACTCGGCGGTGGCGGGCTCCAGTTGCCAGGGCAGGGCGGCGAGGGCGGTGTGCCAGTCGGCGGCCTCGCCGCCCTGGTCCCCGGCGGCGATCGCGGCGGCCTCGGCGGGGTGGGCGGCGGCCCAGTGGTCGGCGCGCTGCAGGGCGGTGACGATGGCGGCGACGATCTCGGGCCGCTGGACGGCGAGTTCGCGGCGGGCGAAGAACACCGAGCGGTCGGTGATGACGTCGCCGGTGCGGATCAGTTCGCGGAAGTTCCCGGTGCGGCGGGCGGCGGCGAGTTCGGCGCCCTGGGCGATCCAGCCGGCGATCCGGCCGTCGGCCAGCCGCTCGGCCTCGTCCCCGGCGGGGCGTTCGGCGGTGATGTCGTCGCGGTACGAGAGCCCGTGCTGGTGCAGGGCCTTGGCGAGCAGGTGGGTCTGCCAGGAGCCGATGCCCAGCACCACGGTGCCGCCCTTGAGGTCGGCGACCGAGTGCACCGGGCCGTCGGCGGCGACCAGCAGCGCGCCGTGGTCGGGGCGGGGGGCGGAGACGGCGGTGTAGACGATGTCGTGGCCCGCGGCCTGCGCGGTGATCGGCGGGGTGGAGCCGGTGCCGCCGAAGTCGATGGTGCCGTCGGCCAGGTAGGGGCCGGTCTTGGTGCCGTCGGCGTAGTGGTGGAACTCGGCGCTCTCGCCGAGCGGGGCCAACTCCTGCTGCAGGTAGTCGAGTCGGGCCAGGTGGTAGAGGGATGGGTTGGAGCGGTGCACACCGACGGTGACGGTCATGGCGGTCTCTTTCCTTGCTGAGGTGGTTAGTTGACGTGCTGTGGTGCGGTGTCCTGGTGTACGCCGAGGTCGGCGAGCAGGCGGCGGCGCAGGGCCGCGAATTCGGGGTCGGCGGCGTCCCGGGGGCGTTCGACGGTGACGGTCTCGTCGCGGACGAGGGCGCCGTCGCGGAGCACGGCGACCCGGTCGGCGAGCCGGATCGCCTCGTCCACGTCGTGGGTGACCAGCAGGACGGCGGGCCGGTGCTTGCGGCACAGTTCGCCGACCAGGTCCTGCATGCGCAGCCGGGTGAGGGCGTCCAGGGCGGCGAACGGCTCGTCCAGCAGCAGGAGTTCGGGTTCCCGGACGAGGGCGCGGGCGAGCGCGGCGCGCTGGGCCTCGCCGCCGGAGAGGGTGCCGGGCCAGGCGTCGGCGTGGTCGGCGAGGCCGACCTCGGCGAGGGCCCGACGGCCGGTGTCGCGGGTGGCGGCGCCGCGCGGCAGGCCGACGGTGACGTTGCCGAGGACGCGCTTGGACGGGATCAGCCGGGGTTCCTGGAAGACCACGGTCCGCGAGGGCGGGACGAGGACGGTGCCCTGGTCGGCACGGTCGAGGGCGCCGAGGATCCGCAGCAGGGTGGTCTTGCCGGTGCCGGAGGCGCCGAGCAGGGCGAGGAACTCGCCGCGGGCGATGTCCAGGTCGATGCCGTCCAGGACGGCGCGGGTGCCGAACACCCGGCGCAGGCCCCGGAGGTGGACGGCGGGAGTGGTCGCGCTCATCGTCCGGCCCCCTGTCGTGCGCCGGTGGGCCGCCAGGGCATCAGGACGCGTTCCAGGACGCGGACCGCGCCGTCGGCGGCGAGGCCGAGCAGGCCGTAGATCAGGATGCAGACGGCGAGCACGTCGGTGCGGGAGAAGTTCTGCGCCTGGGCCATCAGGTAGCCGATCCCCTCGGTGGAGTTGATCTCCTCGGCGGCGATCAGTGCGATCACGCTGAGCGTCATCGACAGCCGCAGCCCGGAGAGCAGGGCGGGCAGTGCGCCGGGCAGCACGACCTCGCGGACGACCGCCCAGCGGGAGAGGCCGAAGCTGCGCATCGCCTCGACGAGCTTGCGGTCGGTGTTGCGGACGCCGCCGGACGCGGAGACGTACATCGGGAAGGAGGTGGCCACGCCGATCAGTGCGATCTTCGCGGTCTCGGTGATGCCGAACCAGACCATGAACAGCGGCACCAGCGCCAGGAAGGGGACGGTGCGCAGGACTTGGACCGCGGAGTCGAGCAGTTCCTCGCCGAGCCGGAAGAAGCCGGTGACCACGCCGAGCACCAGGCCGGCGCCGGCGCCGAACAGCAGGCCGAGGGCGGCCCGGGTCAGCGAGGTGGACAGCGCGTCGGCGAGCTGTCCGTTGCCCCACAACTCCTGGACGGCTTGCAGGACTTGGCCGGGCGAGGCGAGCACGTCGGGGGTGAGTGCGCCGGTCGCGGAGGAGATCTGCCAGGCGGCGAGCAGGGCGACCGGGCCCAGGGTGCGCAGGGCGAGCGAGAGGCCGCGCGGCCGGGCGGCGGTGGCGCGGGCCCGGGGGGCGACCAGTCCGGCGGCCCGGGCGGCTTCGGTGGCAGTGGTCACTGTCCGCTCCCGGCGAGGGAGTTGACGTCGATCAGGTGCGGCTTGACGTCGACCAGGGTCTTGGTGACGCCCTGGTCGGCGTAGAACTCGGCGACCACGGCGAACCGGGCGGCCTCGGCGTCGGTGATCGGCGAGTCGACGGCGCGCTGCTTGCCGAAGTCGACGGCGATCTCCCGTTCGGCGGGGGTGACGGCGGTCGGTCCGGCGTCGGTGAACACGTTGAGGTAGGCGGCCGGGTCGGCCTTCTCCTTGGCGCCGTTCTCGTGCAGGTAGCCGTAGAACGCCTTCACCACCTCGGGGTGCTTCTCGGCGAAGGCCGAACGCACTGCCCACACCGCGTAGTTGTCGCTGCCGACGGCCTTGCCGTCGGCGAGGAAGTGCGCGTTCGCGTTGGCGATGGCGGGGATCGAGAAGGTGCCCCAGGTCGCCCAGGCGTCGACCTGGCCGGAGTTGAAGACGCCGGAGGTCTGGTCGGCCCGCAGGTAGACCCGTTCGACCTTGTCGACCGGGATGCCGCTCTTCTCCAGCGCCTTGAGCAGCAGGTACTCGGAGGTGCCGCCCTGCGAGACGGCGACCTTCCGGCCGACCAGGTCCTTGATCTCCTTGATCGGCGAGCCGTTCTTCACCAGGATGCCCTCACCGGCCCCGTCCGGTTCGGTCTGCGCGAACAGCTTGAAGCCGGGCTTCTGGGCGAGTGCGGCGACGGCCGAGGTGATCGAGCCCTGGGCGACGTCCAGTTGGTCGGCGTTGAGGGCCTGCGCGGCGGGGGCGAACGGGCCGGCGCTGCCCGTCCACACCACCTTGGCGTGCACGGCGGCCAGTGCCGCGTCCAGCGAGCCGTCCTTCTTGCCCTTGGCGAGGAAGCCGGAGTTCCCGGGGTCGGGCACCCGCAGCACCACCTCGGCGCCGCCCTTGCCGTCGGCGGAGGCCGCGGTGTCCTTCGCGGAGGAGCAGGCGGTCAGGGCGAGCGCGGCGACGGCGGTCAGCGCGGTGGCGGCGAGCAGGGGGCGGCGGACGGTGGTGCGCATGGGGTTCTCCAACAGTGGGGGGTCGTCGACAGCGGGGTCGTCGACAGCGGGGTCGTCAGGGGCGGGCGGCGAGCAGGGCGCGGGCCGCGGCCAGCGGGGCCGGGTCGGCCCAGGCGTGGACGTCGACCCGGTCGGCGAGGAAGCCGTGGGCGTGCAGGAACTGCTCCTGCTTCGCGAGGAGTTCGAGGCGGTCGGCCGACAGGTCCGGGTGCAGGGTGCGGTGGCTGCCCGCCGCGTACGCACCGGCGACGCCCTCCGGGCCGGCTCCGGTCTCGGCGCCGAGGATCCGGGCCACGTCCTTCGGCCGGTCGGCCGCCCAGTCGGCGGCCCGCAGCAGCACCGCCAGGAAGCGTGCCACCAACTCGGGCTGCTCGTCCAGGAGTTGCTGGTGCACGGTGATCGGGCGGGGCGTGCCGTTGTTGACCCGGTGGCGGCGGTCCGCCAGTGCGTCCAACTCCACGGCGGGTACCGCCCCGTGGCGGCGCGCGGCCTCCACGGCGAGCGCCCCCTTCACGTACACGGCGTCCACCCGGCCGTCCGCCAGCGCCGCCAGCTCGGCCTCCCACTGGCCGCCGCCGGGAGCGGCCTCGACGTCCACCCACGCGGCGTCGTCCGGGGCGAGGCCGGCGGAGGCCAGCGCGCCGTGGTGCCCGGCCAGCGCCATCGCCCGCCAGAAGTCGATCGCGATCGGGTGCCGGGGCACCGCGAGCCGCCGCCCGCGCAGCTGCGCCGCGGAGGCGATGCCGCTGCCCTCCCGGACGAGGACCGTCTGGCGCTCCTCGATCCAGGTCAGGCCGATCAGCCTGGTCCGCTCGCCGCGCGAACGCGCCCACAGCGCCGGGACGTTGCCGCCCTCCCGGAACAGGCCGGTCAGTGCGTGCGTGTAGTGGTGGTCGGCGGCGACCTCCGGCGGGACGTCCTGCAGCGAGCGCACCGCGATGCCCTCGGCCGCGAACTCCTCGGCCAGCCAGCCGCGGTCGGCGGCGATGCCGGTCGCGGTCGGCACGGGGCAGCGGGTGAACCACAGGGTGTCGGGGTACGGGGGCGCGACGGGGGACGTGCTCATGGCGGGGCTCCGGGAATCGGCAGGAGGCGCGCGGGCGGTGTGCCACATGGTGGGAACGGCCGTGCGGGAGAAGGGGGTTCGCGAAGGGGTCAGCGACAACAGGAGGAGTGGCACCGGTGCGTCTTCACGGTGGACCCCCTCCTGCTCGAACCGGCTGACGGACTGAGCGTTCCACCTGACCGGGGGCCGAATCAAGCCTTGCCAGATGATGGGACCACCTGTTCACGGAAGGCCGGACAGCCGCAACACTGCCGACACACTGCCGCAGCGGCCACTCCCATATCCTGGGAACAGCACGGAAGTTGACCGTACAGACGTGACCGTACGGACGTGACCGTACGGAAGTTGACCACCGACGAGCCGAACCGGAGAAGCGCGATGCACGCCCCCGGAACCCTCCCCGCCCCACCCGGCGGTGCCCAGGCGGTCCACCGGGCGCTCGGCCTGCTGCACTGCTTCCACGACAACGGGCCCGACCTCAGCGCCTCCGAACTCGCCCGCCGGACGGGCCTGTCCGTCTCCACCGCGCACCGCCTCGCCCGCACCCTGGTCGCCACCGGCTTCCTCGACCAGGACGAGCGCACCGCCCGCTACCGGCTCGGCCCCGCCGTCGCCGAGCTCGGCCAACTCACCTTCCACCAGCGCGGACTGCACCTCGCCGCCCCCGAACTCGCCCGGCTCGCCGAGCGCACCGGCGCCACCGCCGACCTCGCCATCCGCTCCGGCCCGCACGCCGTCATCCTGGTCGGCGGCTCCGTCCTCCCCTCCACCGGCCTCGGCCTGCGCCGCCCGCTGCACTCCACGGCCCTCGGCAAGGTGCTGCTGGCCTGGCCCTCCCCCACCGAGACGCCGCTGCGCGGGCCGCTGCCCGCCTACACCCCGCGGACCCTCACCGACCCGGCCGCCCTCGACGCCGAACTCGCCCTCACCCGCGAACGCGGCTACGCCCTCAACGACGGCGAGTCCACCCCCGGCGTCCGCACCCTGGCCGTCCCCGTCCTCGACCGCACCCCCACCGCCCGCTTCGCCCTCGCCGTCCGCTCCACCCCCGCCCACCTCACCGACGGGGCCCTGCCGCGCGCCCTCGCCCACGCCAGGGCCTGCGCCCGGGACCTGGCGGTCCTCCTGCTGCCCCCGGACCAGCGCTAGCAGACCGCGGAGCGCACCGACGGAAGCGCACCGACGGAAGCGCACCGACGGGGGTGCGGGGAACTGCGCGCAGCGGAGGACGAAAGCCAGCAAGGCCGCGACGAAGGCAGTGAGTTGATGCCCTGTCGCGACCTTGCCGTGCGTCGTGGCCGCTCGCGCAGCTCCCCGCGCCCCTGCCGGTGCGCTGCCGGTCGGTGCGCTACCCGTCCGCCTACGCGGCGGGCGCGTACTTGTAGCCGACGCGGCGGACGGTGACGATCGTGTCGCGGTGGGCCGCACCGAGCTTGCGGCGCAGGCGGGCGACGTGGACGTCGACGGTGCGGCCGTCGCCGACGTGGCCGTAGCCCCAGACGGTGTGGACGAGCTGGTCGCGGGTGTGGACGCGGTGCGGGTGCCCGGTGAGGTGGGCGAGGAGCTCGAACTCGAGGTAGGTGAGGTCGAGCAGCGAGCCGTCGACGTACGCGTTGCGGCGGTCCAGGTCGACGGAGATGCCGTTGTCCGCGGGCCGGGTGAACGGCCGGGCGGCCGGGGCCTCGGCGACGGGCGCGGCCGGCGCGGCCGGGGTCTCGGCGGGCACCAGCACCAGGTAGCCCACCAGCGGGGAGTTGGCCGCCCCGAGCTGGGCGAGCAGCCCCTGCGGGAGGACGGACTGCGGGAGGGCGGCGACCACGGCGGCGCCGTCCTGGAGCCCGGCGAGCAGGCTCTCGGGGGCGGGCGCGGTGGGAACGGTGACCGGCCGGGCCGGGGCGGCGCCGCGCCGGTGCTCGGCGCCGGTGGCGGCGGTCGCGGGGGCGAGGTTGGGGAGGGAGCGGACCGCGCGCAGGTGCGGGGTCGCGGTGGCGGTGGCGGCGTACGACATGTGAGGGCTCTTTCGCGCGTGACGGTCGGTGGGTGGTCGTCGTCTGCGCTTCCGGCGCACGGGAGTTGACGGTTGGTCAGGTCCGGGGCCGGGAGGCGCGGGGCGCGCGTCGACAGGTCTGGTCGAAGTGGTGGTTCCGGCGCGAGGGCCAGAAGGGTTCGAGGAGGGTGCGGGTCTGCACGGTTGCTCTCCGGAGCGCGGCGCGGGTCGACGGGGACGCACGGAACCGCCGCCCTCCCGGCGGGTGCGGGGAGGGGTGGCGGTGCGTCAGCGACAGCAGGTGCTGTAGATCCGGCCGTGGTCGATGTACCGGCGGACGGTGAGCACGGGGAGGGCGGCGATGCGGACCGTGGCGGTCATGGTGCGGCTCCTCCCCCGAGTTGTGTCGGTCCCGCGGCGGAACGGCGGCGGGCACGGGTACGAGACTTCCACGCCCGGCGCCCGGAAGGCAACCCACCGGAGGGGCACATCCGCAGGCCGAGACAGAAAACGTCCAGGATCCGGACGCCACCGCCCCGACCTGCGGAAACGGAAAAAATATCGGAGGCAGAGCTACCGGCGGAACCGCCCCGGAGCCACCCGTGGAACTACCGCGGCGTCAGAGCCGCACGCCCGCCCGGACGGCCGCGTGCTCGACCAGCCGGATCAGCAGTTCCTTGCCGTCCTCGCGCCGCCGGGCGTCGCACAGCAGCACGGGCACCGCGGCCGGCAGGTCGAGCGCGGCGCGGACGTCGTCGGGGGCGTACACCTCGGTGCCCTCGAAGCAGTTGACGGCGACGATGAACGGGATGCCGCGCTGCTCGAAGTAGTCGACCGAGGGGAAGGAGTCGGCGAGGCGCCGGGTGTCGGCGAGGACGACGGCGCCGAGGGTGCCGCGGGCGAGCTCGTCCCAGACGAACCAGAACCGGTCCTGGCCGGGGGTGCCGAACAGGTAGAGCGCGAGGCCGGGCTTGAGGTCGATCCGGCCGAAGTCCATGGCGACGGTGGTGGTGCGCTTGGCCTCGACCCCGGCGGTGTCGTCGACCGGTCGGCCGATCTCGCTGAGGGACTCCTCGGTGCGCAGCGGGCGGATCTCGCTGACTGCGCCGACCAGGGTGGTCTTGCCCGCGCCGAACCCTCCGGCGATCAGGATCTTGACCGCATTGGCGCCCCAGGGGGCCTTGCGGGCGGCGGAAGTTGACGGTGCGTCAGAGTGCACGGAGGCCATTGATCACGTCTCGCAGCAGGCGCTCGTCCGGTTGGTGGGCGAGCTGGAAGGGTCGGGTGACGCTGATCAGCTCGGCGTCGTGGAGGTCGCCGAGCAGGACCCGGACCACGCTCACCGGCAGGTCGGTGTAGGACCCCAACTCGGCGACGCTCAGCGGCTCTTCGCGGCAGAGTTCGAGGATCGAGTGGTGCTCCGGGTCGAGCGCGAGGTCGGGTCGGACGCCGCCGGGGCCGGTGGGGTCCGGCCCGGCGGCGGTGACGAGGGAGATGAGGTCGAACAGGCCGTCGTCGACCGGGCGGGCGCGTCCTCTGGTCATCGAGAACAGCCGGACCACCGGTCCGGCGTCGTCGTCGAACCAGCGGTCGTCCACCGGGGTGCGGGGGGCGAACAGGTCGACCGGCGTCCGGTCGGTCGGCTCGTCGTCCGCGGTCGCACCACTGAGGTCGGCCGGGGCGGGGGCCTCGGTCGGCTCGGTCGGATCGGGCTCGCTCATCGGATGGGTCATCTCCCGGGCAGGGTGGTATCGGTCCTCGGTTCGGCGGCCAGGTGCTCGCCGACGCGCTTGACCAACAGTGCCATCTCGTAGGCTATTTGGCCCACATCGGACTCGGCGTCGCTGAGCACGGCCAGGCAGCTGCCGTCACCGGCAGCGGTGATGAACAGGAAGGCCTCGTCCAGTTCGACCATGGTCTGCCGGACGCCGCCGACCTGGAAGTGCCGTCCGGCGCCCTTGGCGAGGCTGTGGAAGCCCGCGGCGACCGCGGCGAGGTGCTCGGCGTCCTCGCGGCCGAGGCCGCTGGAGACGCCGGTGGCCAGGCCGTCGCTGGACAGGATCACCGCATGCCGAAGGGTCGCCACCCGGCCGACCAGGTCGTTGAGGAGCCAGTCGAGGTCCCCGGACGGCGGTGTTGTTGCGGTCATGATTCGGTTCCTTCTGCTGGTGCGGGCGGTGCGGTCGGCGGCTGGTGCGCCGGCGGGACGGAGCGGGCGGGGGGCAGTGCGTGCGGCACCGGGGCGGAGGGCAGCGCGACCCGCAGTCTGGGCTGCTGCCCGGGCAGCAGCGGCCGTACGGGCGTGGGCCGTTCGGGGGCCCCGTCGGCGCCGGACGCTTCGGGCTCGGAGCGCACCACGGTGAGCGAGGCGGGCTGCAGCCGGTCGCCGCGGCCGCGGGCGAAGCCGCGCTGGAAGGAGGAGAACGCGGAGCGGGCCTCCTCGGGGTTGCGCTCGCGGGCCGGTTCGGCGGGCTCCGGCTCGGCTCCGGGCCGCAGTTGGGGTGCCAGGTTGGCCTGCCGGACGCGCCTGGGCAGCAGTCCGCCGGGCACCGGGGCGAGCACGGGCCCCCCGACGGGCTCCCCGACGGGCTCCGCGGCAGACGTCCCGGCAGCGGGCGTCGCCGCGCCCTCCTCGGGGCGGCGGTGGCGCCCGGTGCCCCCGGCGCCGGCCTCCGCTGCGGCGGCCTGCCCCGCGGCCGCCTCGGGCTGCTGGGCGGTGCCGGGCCGGCGGCGGGGCAGGCCGCCGGGCAGGGCGGCGGGTTCGGCCGCGGCGGGGCGGGGC
>NZ_JNYE01000068.1 GCF_000717185.1 Kitasatospora phosalacinea
CCCTGACCAGCGTGATCTGGCACAACGACCACACCGGCCAACCCGTCAAACGCTCGCTGACCGCCTACGACCACTAGCCCTTGGCATCAATCATCTAGTGCTCCACGGCGGGCGACCACTCGCCGAGCGACCACAGCACCGCCGTGTTGACGACCATCACGGCGCCGAGCCCGACGGCCCACCCGGGGTGTCCGCCGATCGCCAGCAGGGCGACCGCGCCGCCCCAGATCAGCAGCTGCACCCCGTACCAGAGCGCCGCCGAGTCCCGGACCGGTCGCCGGGGCGCCGCGTAGCGTCCCCAGAGCACGACCGCGAGCGCCACCGGTGCCAGTGCGATCAGCACCCGCAGTGCGGCCGGGCCGTCCGGCCACGCCCCGTAGCTGCCGACCGCCAGGGCCACCAGCGCGGCCAGTTCCAGCAGCAGACGCAGCATCAGCTGGGTTCCCGTCACCACCTTGCGCACGACCGCACCTGCCCGTTCCCCCGCCACACCGACCGATGATCCGCTCTTCCTACCACACCGATCGCCCCGCCCGGGGCCGCGCACCCACCCGAGGGCCGCCCGGCGGAGCGGAAAAGGGCTCGCCCGCCACGACCGGGCTGCCCCACCATGTCCGCATGACGAACACGCGCCCGGCCACCGTCCGCACCAGCCCGCCCTTCGCCGCCGACGAGGCGACGATGCTCGGCGCCTGGCTGGACTTCCACCGCGCCACGCTCGCCCTCAAGTGCGAGGGCCTGGGCGCCGAACAGCTCCGGGAACGCGCCTGTCCGCCGTCCTCGCTCTCCCTGCTCGGGCTGGTGCGGCACATGGCGGAGGTGGAGCGCCACTGGTTCCGCGAGGTGCTGGCCGGTCAGGAACTGGACCCGTCCGGCCGCTACTGGACGGAGGAGTTCCCGGACGGCGACTTCGACCTGGTGGACGGGGCCGATCCGGTCGCCGACACCGCGGCCTGGCAGGCGGAGGTGGCGTTCGCCCGCTCCGCCGTCGAGGGCCTGCCGCTGGACACGGTCGGCGCGGGCCGCTGGCGCGACAACGAGGTGACGCTCCGTTGGATCCTGGTGCACATGATCGAGGAGTACGCCCGCCACAACGGCCACGCCGACCTGCTCCGGGAACGGATCGACGGCTCCACCGGCGAGTGACCCGCGTGCGCGGCCCCGCGCCCGCCCGACACCCCGCCCGACACCCCGCCCCGCACCCGCCCGGCTGCGCCCCGCCCGGCTGCACTCCGCCACCCCGGAGTGAAGCCGTTACATGATTGTTGACAGTGAGTCAACTAGCGTCCGGGTACCACCGATAGGGTCGTCGCGCGCAACCGTTCGCCGAGCGGTCGCGTCATTGCGGGTATCCGGACAACGACGGATATTCCCCCGCGCCACACCCCGTCCGGCGGGTGCAAGCGGGCACATCTGCGGTGATCAGTGCGATACTCGGACAGTTCCAACAAGTGGATGACGTGTCAAAACGACCCGTCGTCCCCCGGGGGACGAGTACGGAACGAGACAGGGAGGCGCGGCTAATGGGAGCACTTCGCGACGAGCACCACAACGGGTGGCTGATGCCTTCCGGCAGCTACCCGGCCGCGGCGTACGAGGAATCCTGGGAGGGCGAGGAGACGCTGCCGAGCGTCCAGACCGGCCCCTCCAAGATCGTCTCGCTCCGTCCGACCGGCTTCGAGGCCGCCCGCACCGTCGGCGAGCACATCCGCGCCGCAGTCCCGGTGGTCATGGACCTCACGGAGATGGACGACGCCGAGGCCAAGCGGATGGTCGACTTCGCCTCCGGCCTGATCTTCGGCACCCGCGGCGGCATCGAGCGGATCGCCCGCCGGGTGTTCCTGCTCACCCCGGCCGACGTCGAGGTGACGGTCATCGACCGCCCGCTCGACGAGTCGGGCTTCTACAACCAGAGCTGACCGCCCGCCCTCCGGGCCCGCCACGATACAGCCCGCCACCGCACAGCACGGCACACCACCGCACGCCCACGGACCCCGCGCCCCGCGCGGGGTCTTCGGCGTTCCCGGGGAACGCCCCACCGGCCACCCCTCCGCCCACCCCACCGGCCACGCGCGGCCCGCTGAGACACGCGCCGAAATAATGAGACATGAATGTCTCAGTTGCGCTATCCTCATCTCATGGCAACCGACCGCGACTCCGTCCTGGAGGCAGCCGTGGGCATCCTGTCCCGGCGCCCCACGGCCCATCTCGACGAGATCGCCCGCGCCGCCGGCATCAGCCGCGCCACGCTGCACCGGATCTTCCCGGGCCGCGAGGCGCTGATCCTGGAGGTGGGCGCCCTCGGCCTGCGCCGCTTCTCCGCCGCGCTCGACACCGCGCGGGTGGAGGAGGGCAACGCCGAGGCCGCGCTGCGCCGGCTGGTGGACGCGGTGGTGCCGGATGCCGCGCTGTGCGCCTTCCTGGCCGGGGAGAACCAGCTGTACGACCACGAGGAGATCAACGACCTCTGGGAGCTCCAGGACGCCCGGGTCCGCGCGCTGTTCCTGCGCGGGCAGCAGGAGGGGGTGTTCCGCGTCGAGCTCTCGGCCGCCTGGCTGAGCGAGGCGTTCTTCGACCTGGTGGCCGGCATCGGCTGGGCCGTGCAGGAAGGCCGGCTCGCCCCCCGCGAAAGCGCGTTCTCGCTCGCCGAGCTGTTCCTCGGCGGTGCTCTACGGAGATCTGATACCCCATGAGTTCCACCCCCGTCGCCGTCCGGTCCGGCCACCGCTGGGCCGGGCTCGGCGTCCTCGTGCTCGCCGTCACCCTGGTGGCGGTGGACGCGACAGTGCTCTCCCTCGCCATCCCCTCGATCACCGAGACCCTCCGCCCGTCCGGCACCCAGCTGCTGTGGATCGGCGACGTCTACTCCTTCGTGCTGGCCGGCCTGCTGGTGTCGATGGGCGCGCTCAGCGACCGGCTGGGCCGCAAGCGGGTGCTGCTGGCGGGCTCGGTCGCGTTCGGCGCGGCCTCGTTGCTGGCGGCGTACGCGCCGGGCCCGGGGTGGCTGGTCCTGGCCCGGGCGCTGCTGGGCGTGGCGGGCGCGACGATCATGCCGTCCACGCTGTCGCTGATCCGCACGCTGTTCCCGGACCCGAAGGAGCGGGCCACCGCGATCGGCGTCTGGGGCGCGGGCGCGGCGGCCGGTGCGGCGCTGGGCCCGCTGGTGGGCGGCGTGCTGCTGGAGCACTTCTGGTGGGGGTCGGTGTTCCTGCTGAACCTGCCGGTGATGGTGCTGCTGCTGGTGCTCGGCGCCTGGCTGCTGCCGGAGTCCCGCGATCCGCGTCCGGGCCGGTGGGACGTGCCGAGCGTGCTGCTGTCGATGGCCGGTGTGATCGGCGTGGTGTACGGCGTCAAGGAGTTCGCCGTGCACGGCCCGGAGCGGTGGACGACCCCGCTGGTGTTCGCGCTGGGCGCGGCCGCGCTGGCGGTGTTCGTCCGGCGCCAGCTGCGCCTGGAGGCGCCGCTGCTGGACGTCCGGCTGTTCCGGGACGCGCGGTTCACCGCGGCGGTGGTCTCCTCGCTGATCTGCCTGATCGGCCTGTCCGGTGTGATCTTCTTCATGTCGCAGTACCTGCAGCTGGTCCGCGGCTACTCCCCGCTGCACGCGGGCTTCGCCGAGATGCCGGCCTTCGTCGGCTCGGTGGCGGGCGGTCTGCTGACGGCCCGGCTGGTGCGGCGCGCGGGTGCCCGCCGGGTGCTGACGGTGGGCCTGTTCGTGATGGGCCTGGGCATCGGCGTGCTGGGCTTCGTCCGGGTGGACAGCGCCTACCTGCTGCTGGGCTCGTCCTTCCTGGCGCTGGGCACCGCCGAGGGCGTGGTGTACACGCTCTCCTCGGACCTGGTGCTGGGTGCCGCCCCGGCCGCCAAGGCGGGTGCCGCCTCGGCGGTGTCGGAGACGGCGTACGAATTGGGCGCGGCGCTGGGCATCGCCCTGGTCGGCTCGATCGTGACGGCCCTGTACGCGGGGTCGCTGTCCGTCCCGGCGGGCGTCGACCCGGCGCTCGCGGAGCAGGCGGCCCAGTCGCTGGGCGGTGCCCGGGAGTCCGCGGCCGCCCTCCCGGCGGGCCCGGCCGGGGAGTTGCTCGCCAGTGCGAACGACGCCTTCGTGCACAGCGTCACGGTCGCGGCCTGGGCCTCGGCGGCCCTGCTGCTGGCGGCCGCCGCCCTGGCCCACCGCCTGCTGCGTCACCGGCCCTCCCCCGCCGCTGCCGCCGCCGGAACGCCCACCGCGCAGCACACCGAAACGCCAGTCGAAACACCCGCCGGAACGCCCGCCGAGCAGCACACCGAAGCCCCGGCCGAAACGCCCAGCGAGGCGCACGCCAGGGAGCACGCCCACCGCTGAGCCCCCGTCAGGGGTGGTCCGCCAGGTACGCCACCAGCCGGTCGGTGTCCTGCTGGGTCCACCCCTCGGGCGGGGCGATCCGGGCCCACGCCTCGGCGGGCATCAGCCCGTAGCGGTGCCCGTGCCCCTCGGGCACCGCCTCGGAGGCGGCCAGGTCGCAGGTGACCTGCCAGAACGTCACCAGCGGGTACCACCGCATGGTCGGGGAGACGTCGTGGGCGCGCTGCCCGTCCAGCCACTCGGGCTCGCTCCAGATCAGCGAGGGCTCCCACCACACCACCGGGTCGCTGCCGTTCTGCAGGTAGACCACCCGCGGCTGCTCCCAGGCCGCGCCCGGCGGCACCGCGAAGTCGGAGGGCAGCTGGGCGAAGCGCACGTTGCGCCCGTCCTGGTAGACCGGCCGCCAGACGGGGCTGCCGGGCTGTCGCCGGTCGGTGACCGTCTCGCGCAGCGGGTTGTCGGGGGTGGGCCCGACCAGCAGCGCTCCCCCGGTCTGCCCGGTCAGCTGCTCGACTCCGCCGGGGAAGGCCCGTTCGGTGGCGTACGAGCCGAGGCTCTCGCCCGCCACCGTCAGCCGCGGCCGGGAGTCGGCGGGCAGCTGCGACCAGCGGGCGTGCACCGCGTCGTACAGGGCCTTCCCGGCGTCGGTGGCCTCGCCCTCGGTGAGGAAGGAGATCCAGCTCGGCAGGTACGAGTACTGGAAGGCGACCTCGGCGCTGTCGCCGTCGTACAGGTACTCCACCGGTTTGGCGATCCGCTCGTTGACCCAGCCGCTGCCGGTGGTGCCCAGCACCACCAGCACCTTGCGCCGGAAGCCCCCGGCGCGTTCGAGTTCGGCGACCGCGCGCCGGGCGCGCTCCTGGAGGCCCGCGGCGCTCCGGGCGCCCTGCTCGAATTCGGTGCCGTCGACCGAGCGCAGTCCGACGTAGGCCCGCACCGGGTCCTTGGCGGGGCGGCCG
The DNA here is from genome assembly GCF_000717185.1 of Kitasatospora phosalacinea. GTDB lineage: Bacteria > Actinomycetota > Actinomycetes > Streptomycetales > Streptomycetaceae > Kitasatospora > Kitasatospora phosalacinea_A. Next base: position 5,305 of record NZ_JNYE01000068.1, read on the forward strand.
GTGAAGCCGGAGATCTGCGCGGCGGTGGGGGCGCTGCCGATGAAGTCGCGGCCCTTCACGCCGAGGCTGGCCCAGCTCTCGTAGGAGGCGGGGCTGCCGGAGAGCGTCGGCGAGGTGGGCCGGACGGTGCCGGGCGTGGTGGAGCGGTCGGTCAGGGCGGCGCCGCGTTCGGCCAGGTCGAGCAGTCCGCGCAGCAGGAAGCCCTCGACGAAGCCGACCACCAGGACGGCGGCGAGCGCGGCGGCCCCGGCGGCGGCCGCCCAGTTGGGGACGGCCCGGCCGAGGATCCGGCGCAACCAGCGGGTGCCGAGCCGGACGGCCCGGGCGCACAGCACCAGCAGGGCGCCGAGCAGCAGCGCGACGGGGAGCACCAGGGCCCACAGCCACCAGGTGGTCCGCGGGTCCATGCCGACGGCCCGCCGCAGGTCGCCCTGCCAGCGCACGCTCCACGCGGTGGCCGTGACCACCGCCGCGCCGCCGACCGCGGCCAGCGCCCACCACCCGGCCCGCCGCACCCGTTCCCCGGCCGCCGGGCAGCACACCCGGGCGAGGAACCCGAGGAAGCCGCCGAGGCCGTAGCCGAACGCGGCGGTGATCGCCCCGGCGGCGGCCTGCAGGTACCAGGGGCGGGGCAGCAGCGAGGGCGTGAAGGACAGGCAGTAGAACAGCACCGCCCCGGCCACCGCCCCCCAGCCCGGCCGTCGCCGTACGATCCGCCGCGCCCCGGCCGCCGTCGCTCCCGCCGGCCCCGCCGCCGTCGCCCCCACCACCGCCGCCTTCCCGTTTCCCACGACCGCTTCCCACAGCCTCTTCCCACGACCGGCGCCCACGACCGGCGCCCGTCACGAGGGCCGCGGCGGACCCCGCGGGAGCCGCAGCCTCCTGCCATACGTATCTCGCCGCCCGCGCCGCCGATCTGACGGGCCGTCCAGCTCCCCCCAATGGCGCAGCGCCGCTGGCCCCGGGTGGCGCGGGGCTCCGACGATGGGGGCGTAGGGCGGAGGCGGACGTCCGGTTCCGCATGTCCGGGCGCGGGCCGTGGGCCTGCCGGAACGACCGCGGCGTGCACGGCCCGGCGCGGTTCTGAACGAAAGGGTGCATCGCGATGCGAGACGCGGAGCGGAACGGTTCGGGCCGGGGGCTGGTCCGGCAGGGTCCGGTGGGGCCGCCGCGGCGCCCGGAGCGGCGCCCGGTGCGGCGCGGCCTGCGGGTGTCGCTGGCGCTGGCCGGTGCGGTCGCCGGGATCACGGTGGTGGCGGCCTGCGGCGGCACCTCGGGCGAGAACCCGGTGCAGGCGGCGATGTCGACGTTCACGGTCGGGCCGCCGGAGTCGGCGAGCTTCTCCGGGGAGCCGCCGTCCGCCTTCGCGTCCGCGCACGAGTCGGCGCTGGCCTCGGTGTCGGCGGCGCAGGCGTCCGCCTCGGAGCGGGCCGCCTCGTTCGAGGCCTCGGTGAACGCCCAACTGGAGGCCACCCGGGCGAAGGCCGCGGAGGCGCTGGCGAACGCCCCGGGCTCGGGCAACGGGTCGTCGGACGTGACGCTGACCGGGGTGCCGAACGCGACCTCGGGCGACCTGACCGCGGCGATCGTCACGGTCACCAACAGCACGCTGGACACCCGCTCCTACGCGATCCAGGTCGACTTCACCGACAACAGCGGCAAGAGCGTGGACAGCCAGGTGGTCGGCGTGGAGAACCTGGCGGCGGGCGCGACCGCCAATCCGGTGGTGTTCAGCAAGCTGCGGGGCCAGAACCTGATCCCGGTGGTGGTGCGGGCCTACCGCTACTGACCCGCCCCGCGCGCCGAGGCGCCCGCCCGCTCAGCAGGTACCGAGCGTGCGGGCGCCTCCGTGTCGCGGTCCTTCCGCCGCGGGGCGGGCGTTCAGTTGACGGACCGGAGGATGACGTCCTCGTAGTCCCAGGCCGGGTCGTCCGCGTCCCCCGCGGCGCCGTCGGCATCGGCCGCGAGCTCGGGCCCCGGCGCGGTTCCGGACGCGGCCCCGGCGAGCTCGTCCACGAGCTCCCCCAACTCCTCCAGCTCCCCCAGGTCCTCCAGCTCCCCCAGGTCCACGAGGTCGGTGCGGTCGGTGCGGCCGGCGCCTGCGAGGCGCAGTTCGGTCGTCCGGAGTTCGGTCTGCTCGGCGATTCGTCCACTCTGCATGTCCATGGGTCCATAGTGGTTCGGCTCGCGGGTACCGGCCCGGTGCCCGGCCGCACAGCCCCCCGATCGGGTGTACGGGTGGTACCCGCCGCCCCGTTCGGGTGCTTCGCCACCCGGTCGGCGGGTGCGGGCAACCCGTGCGAGCGCCCCGGCTGGCCGGGGCCGGGGCGCGACCTTAGCTTCGAGGCGGCGGGCGTGCCGCATGCCGTCCGCGACCGCGACTTCCGGAAGCCGGCTCCTCTTCGATGACTGTTCTCCTCGCTCCGACGCGCCCGCTGGTCCGGGCCGCCGTCGCCCTGCTGTCCTGCACCGTCTCGGTGCCCCTCGCGCTGACCGCCGCCCCGGCGGCGGCCGCCCCCACCGGTCCGGCCGTGTACCGGGTCGCACCGGGCGCGTCCGTTCAGGCCGCCCTGGACGCGGCCGTCCCGGGCGACGTGGTGGAACTCGCCGCGGGCCGCTACCCGGGCAGCGTGACGCTCGCCACCGACGGCGTGACCCTGCGCGGACAGGGCTCCGCCACCGTCCTGGTGCCCGACCCGGCCGACCGGAGCGCCTGCGCGCGGGCAGGCAACGGCGTGTGCGTGACCGGCAGTTCGGACGACCAGGGGGTGCCGGTGCGGACGCTGTCGGGGGTGGCGGTGGAGTCGCTGACGGTGGCGGGCTTCCCGCGCAACGGGATCGGCGCGGCCGTCACCGACCGGCTGACGGTGCGCCGGGTGGCCGTGCACGACAACGGCATGCAGGGCATCAGCGTCGAGATGTCGACCCGTACGGTGCTGACCGACAACGAGGCCCGGGACAACGGCCAGGCGGGGATCTTCGTCGCCAACTGGTACGACCGCAAGGGCGGCGCGCTGGAGACCCGGGGCACCGAGGTGTCCGAGAACCGGCTGTCCGGCAACCGGATCGGGCTGCAGCTGCGCCGGGTCCGCGACCTGACGGTGGAGGCCAACCTGGCGTACGGGAACTGCGGCGGCGTGTTCGTGGTCGGCGACGACGGGGTGCCGCGGGCCGGGGCGCTGACCGTCCGGGACAACGTGGTGCGGGCCAACAACCGGTACTGCCCGCCGATCCCGCGGCTGGACTCCGTCCAGGGCACCGGCATCCTGCTGACCGGTACCGAGGACGTCACCGTCTCCGGCAACCAGGTCAGCGACCACTCCGGGACGTCGCCGATGTCCGGCGGCGTCGTGCTGTACCCGAGCGTGGTCGGCGCGCCCAACGCGCGGGCCACCGTCACCGGCAACGCGCTGCGCGACAACCTGCCCGCCGACCTCGCCGACCGGGACCCTCACGGGACCGGCAACGCGTTCACCGGCAACGCCTGCCGGACCTCCGAGCCGACCGGCCTCTGCTGACCCCCCTTCACCATCCCCCCGACGAAAGGCCACGCCCATGACCTCCGCCCCCACCAGCACCGCCGTCCGACCCGACCCCACCGTCCCCGCCACCCCCGCCACCCCCGCCGTCCCCGCCGTCCCGCCCGCGATGCTGCTGCGCGAGCTGGTGTTCGGCGCCGCCTGCGCGGGCGCGGTCCGCGCCGCCGCCAGCCTGGGGCTGCCGGACGCGCTGCAGGACGAGCCCGCCACGGCCGAGGAACTGGCCGGGCGACTCGGCGTGGAGCCGGGGCCGCTGCGGCGCCTGCTGCGCGCGCTGGCCTGCTACGAGGTGTTCGCCGAGGAGCCCGACGGCCGCTACCGGCACACCCCGCTGTCGCGCCTGCTGCGCAGCGACGAGCCGGGCAGCCTGCGCGACATCGCGCTGTGGTGCACCGAGCCGTGGACGTGGCAGTCCTGGTCCCGGCTGGACGACGCGGTGCGCACCGGGCGCAGCGTGTTCGGCGACGCCTTCGGCAAGGAGTTCTTCCAGTACCTGCACGACGACGCCCCGGAGTCGGCGGCGCTGTTCAACCGGGCGATGACCCAGTCCAGCCGCCAGTCGGCGCAGGACCTGGCGGACTTCCTGGACCTGGCGGGCGTCGCCTCGGTGGCCGACATCGGCGGCGGCCAGGGCCAGGTGGTGGCCGAACTGCTGGAGCGCCACCCGGAGCTGCACGGCACCCTGCTGGACCTGCCGAAGGTGGTGGAGCACGCGGACCCGCGGCTGCTGCCGGGCGGTTCGCTGGCCGACCGGGCCCGGCTGGTGCCGGGTGACTGCCGCACCGCCGTGCCGGTGCAGGCGGACCTGTACCTGGTGAAGAACATCCTGGAGTGGGACGACGACTCCACCCGCCGGACGCTGCGCAACCTGCGCCAGGTGGCGCGTCCGGGCGCCCGGGTGGTGATCGTGGAGAACCTGGTGGACGACTCCCCCTCGATGCGGTTCACCACCGCGATGGACCTGCTGCTGCTGCTGAACGTGGGCGGCGCCAAGCACACGCTGGGCAGCCTGACCTCGCTGATCGCGGAGTCCGGCCTGCGGCTGGACGCGGTCGCCCCGGTCAACCCGTACCTGCACGCCTTCTCCTGCACGGTGCCGTAACCACGGCGCCGTAACCACGGCGCCGTAACCATGGCGCCGTAACCACGGCACCGCGACGGAAGGGGCTGCCCGGAACCCGCCGGGCAGCCCCTTCCGCGGTGTTCCGGGCCGCTGCGCGGGCGGACGGCGTCCCGGCGGATCCTTGTGGAGTCGGGCTGCTCGGCTTCGCGGATGCCGACCGGCTGGCCGGCTGCCCGGTCGTCAGAACGGACCGGTCGGCCGTCAGGGCGCCGTCGACGTCGACGTACGGCGGCGCACGGCAGGGCCCCGGTCAGGCCGCTGCCGACGGGGCCGAGCGGGGCGTGCCGGAGCGGGACGTGCCGAGCGGGGCATGCCGAGCGGGGCATGCAGAGCGGGCACCGGCCGGATGTTCTCGGCGGTGCCCGGGTCGGTGTGCAGTTGCTCCAGCCGTTCGGGAGCGGTGGGCCGCCCGTGGTGCCCGCGGTCGGGGCACGCGTGCCGGGTGCCCGTCCGGCGGCTGCCGTGGACGGGGGCGCCGCGGCCTGCGCAGCGCCCCCGGTCCGCCGGTCCGGTCCGCTCGGCGGCGGCTCTCCCGTCCCCGCGTCCTCGGGGCGCGGCGTTCAGCGCTCCCAGCGGTAGAACTCCTGCGCCATGGCGTCCTTGGGGCTGCGCCAGGTCGCCGGGTCGTAGGCGTCGACGTAGACGGCGAGGCGTTCGCTGACGTCGCGGAAGTCGGGGTGCTGGGCGTACCTGGCGACCTCCGGTCCGGCGGGGCGCTCGGACTCGATGAGGTGCAGGTAGACGTCGCCGAACTGGAAGAGGCTGCGGCCGGTGACGCCGATCAGGCCGGGCAGGGCGCCGCGGTCGGAGTCGGCGAAGACGCCGGCGATGTGGTCGGCGGTGCCGGGCTTCATCCGGGCGACGATCAGGGCGCGGTGCACGTCGTTCACCGGGCCGCCCCGGCGCGGTGCTCGACCTTGGCGCGGATCAGCTCCATCTGGACCTTGGAGTTCTGGTTGATCCGGTCGGTCATGCCGAGGTCGTCGACGGGAGCGGTGGGCTTCATCGCGAAGTCCTGGATCCAGCGCATGCTGGTGCCCTGCGGGTGCTCCTCGTACTCCCAGCGGATCTCCATGAACTCGAACGGTCCGGGTTCGACCCGGCGGGCCCGGACGACGAGCTTGTCGCGGTCGGCCTCGCGCTCGGAGACCCAGCTCCAGACCTGGCCGTTCTCGTCGGGGTGCATGGTGAGCCGGAAGCGGACCAGCTGGTCCTGCCGGTCGAGGACCTCGACGGAGGCGTACTCGCTGAACAGCTGGGGCCAGTTCTCCAGGTCGTTGGTGACGTCCCAGACCAGGTCGACGGGGGCGTTGATGACGACGGTGTTGTCGGTGTGTCCGGGCATCTCAGGCACCAGCCTTCACGGAGGAGTTGACGGTCTGCAGGAACTCGGCGACGGGGCTGCCGAGCAGGTCGGAGGAGTCGATGGAGACGCCGTAGCGGTTCTCCACGTCGGAGAGGACGCCGAGCACGCCGAGCGAGTCGACGCCGAGGTCGAGGAACATGCAGCCGGGGTCGGCGAGTTCGTCGACGGTGACGGCGACGCCGGCCCGGGTCTTGATCAGGGTGGCGAGTTCCTCGTAGGTGATCTCGGAGGGCATGTCGTGCTCCTTCGGGGGTCGGGACGGGTCAGGGCCGGCGCAGCAGCAGGGCGGAGTTGGAGCCCATCAGGCCGCGGCTGAGCACCAGGGCGGTGCGCAGGTCGGCGGAGCGCGGGTAGCCGGTGACCAGGTCGAGGCCGTACGGGCAGTCCGCGGTGTGCGGGGTGGGCGGGACCAGGCCGTGTTCGAGGGCGAGCACGGCGGCGGCGACGTCCAGGGCGGGGGCGCCGCAGTGGGCGCGGCCGAGGCCGGCCTTGGGGGCGGTGACGGGGACGCGCCCGGCGTGGTCGCCGAGGGCGTCGGCGAGGGCGAGGGCCTCGGCCCGGTCGGCCTCGGGGACGCCGAGGGCGTCCGCGAAGACCACGTCGACCTCGTCGGGGGCGCAGCGCGCCTCGGCGAGGGCGCCGCGGATCGCGTGGGCGAGTCCTTCGCGGCTCTCGGCCCAGCGGGCGGCGCCGGTGAAGGTCGCGGTGTGCCCGGCGATCCGGGCCCGGGGGCGGGCGCCGCGCAGGCGGGCGGTGTGCTCGTCCTCGACGACGAACATCGCGCCGCCCTCGGCGGGCACGAACCCGACCGCGTCGCTGCCGAACGGGCGGTAGGCGCATTCGGGGTCCTCGGAGGTGGAGAGCCCGGGGTAGCCGAGCTGGCAGACCATCGAGTACGGGGCGACGGGGGCTTCGGCGGCTCCGGCCAGGACGGCGTCGGTGCCGCGGGCGACGGCCCGGGCGGCGTGGGCGAGGGCGTCGAGGCCGCCGGCCTCGTCGGAGGCGACCACGCCGCAGGGGCCCTTGAAGCCGCCGCGGATGGAGATCTGGCCGGTGGAGGCGGCGTAGAACCAGGCGATCGACTGGTAGGGGCCGACGTGGTGCGGCCCCTCGGCCCACAGGTGCTGCAGTTCGCGCTGGCCGAACTCGCCGCCGCCGGAGCCGGCCGCGGTGACCACGGCGACGCCGTACGGGTCGTCGGGGTGGTCGGCCAGGTCGGCGTCGGCCATGGCGAGTTCGGCGGCGGCCATCGCGAAGTGGGTGAACCGGTCGGTCTGGACGAGGTAGCGGGGTTCGACGTACTGCTCGGCGTCGAAGCCGCGCACCAGGCCGGCCGTCCGGAGCGGGAGGTGCTCGCAGCCCTCCCGGTCGATCGGGCCCAGTGCCGAGCGTCCCTCGCACAGGGCCTTCCAGTAGTCGTCGGCGCCGATGCCGTTGGGTGCGACCACGCCGATGCCGGTGATCGCCGCGCAGCGTTGGTTCATGCAGCTGCCTCCACCTTGCTCAGCACCACCGCGGACTGGAAGCCGCCGAATCCGCTGCCGACCGACAGCACGTGGCGCAGCGGCAGTTCGCGGGCGGTGCGGGGGACGTAGTCGAGGTCGCACTCGGGGTCGGGCTCGGTGTAGTTGGCGGTGGGCGGGACGACGCCGTGGTGCAGGGCGAGGGTGCAGGCGACGAGTTCGATCGCGCCGATCGCGCCGAGCGAGTGCCCGACCATCGACTTGATGGAGCTCATCGGGGTGCGCCGGGCGTGCTCGCCGAGGGAGCGCTTGACGGCGGCGGTCTCGTGCCGGTCGTTCTGCTTGGTGCCGGAGCCGTGCGCGTTGACGTAGTCGACGGCCTCGCCGGGGAGTTCGGCGTGGGCCAGCGCCCGGTCGATGGCCCGGGACATCTCCAGGCCCTCCTGGGTGAGGCCGGTCATGTGGTACGCGTTGCCGAAGGTGGCGAAGCCGCCGAGTTCGGCGTAGATCCGGGCGCCGCGCCGCCTGGCGTGCTCCCACTCCTCCAGCACCAGGACGGCGCCGCCCTCGCCGAGGACGAAGCCGTCCCGGCCGGCGTCGAAGGGGCGGGAGGCGTGCTCGGCGTCCTCGTTGCGGGCCGAGGTGGCCTTGATGGCGTCGAAGCAGGCGACGGTGATCGGGGAGATCGGCGAGTCGCAGGCCCCGGCGACGATCACGTCGGCGCGGCCCTCCTCGATGGCGAGGGCGGCGTAGCCGACGGCGTCCAGGCCGGAGGTGCAGCCGGTGGAGACGGTCTGCACGGGGCCGTGGGCGCCGATCTGCTCGGCGACGGCGGAGGCCAGGGTGGAGGGGGAGAACGCCCGCTCCAGGTGCGGGGCGGCGGGGGCGTGGTCGACGCCCCAGTGCTCGCCGCGGCTGCTGACCAGGACGTAGTCGCGTTCCAGCCGGGTGGTGCCGCCGACGGCGGTGCCGAGCGAGACGCCGATCCGCCAGGGGTCCTCGCGGCCGGGGTCGAGTCCGGCGTCGGCGACCGCCTCGGCGGCGGCGACCATCGCGAACTGCACGTACCGGTCGTTGCGGGCGGTCTGTTCGGGGGTGAGGCCGTGCGCGGCGGGGTCGAAGTCGCACTCGGCGGCGATCCGGGAGCGGAAGCCCTCCGGGTCGAACAGGGTGATGCCGCGGGTGGCGGTGCGCCCCTCGGTGAGCAGTGACCAGAACCGGGGGACGCCGATGCCGCCGGGGGCGACCACGCCGATCCCGGTCACCGCGACCCGGCGCGTCACGAGGCCGCCCCGGCGGGTTCCGGCGGTCCGGCTTCCGCGGCGGTCTCCTCGGTGTCGACGTGGCCGAGTTCGGGGCGCGGGGCGAGCGGGCCGAGGTGGAAGACCATCCGGGCCTCGGTGCTGCCGACGTTGCGGAAGCGGTGCCGCATCCCGATCGGGATCATCAGGCCCTCGTCGGGGCGCAGCCGCTGCGGCACGCCGTCCAGGTCGACCTCCAGTTCGCCGGAGATCACGAACACGAACTCCTCGGAGTACGGGTGGTAGTGCTCGCCGATCCGGTCGCCCGGTTCGACGATCGCCACCCCCATGAACCCGCTGGTCGCCCCGCACGCCGGCGGGGTGAGCATGGCCCGCAGGTCTCCGCCGCGCTTGCGGTTGGGGGGCGCGTCGTCGACGTGGACGATGCGTGGCATCTCGGTGGTCACGGTGGACTTCCTCTCGTGGCGGGGTGTGCAGGGAAGGGTGGGGGTCAGTCCTCGGCCGAGGTGCGGTCGGTGACGGGGGTCATCGCGCACTCGGCGAGCAGGCGGCGCAGGCCGTCGTGGGTGCGCTCGGCGGGTTCGGCGAGCTTGCCGAGGACGGCGGCGGCGAGCGGTCCGGCCAGGCCGAGGGCGGTGGCGGGGTCGTCGGCGGGGTCGCCCAGCAGGTCGACCAGCCGGACCACCAGGTCGCCGCTGCGGTGGACGGTGGCGCGCACCAGCGGGCCGCCGGGGTCGGCGGCGGCGTGCTCGTCCTCCTCGGAGAGCAGCTCGGCGAGGGCCGCGCCGGCGCCGGGGCGGACGGGGTACAGGTAGGCGTGCCGCTGCACCGGGCCGGTCTTCAGGGAGGCGTGGTGGTGGACGGCGGGCAGGGCGGCGCGCTGGAAGAAGTCGCGGGCGGACAGCGGGTCGTCCAGGTCGCGGTCCTCCTCCAGGTACGGGTTGATCGCCTCCTCGACGGCCCGCACCTCGGGCTGCCGGGCGACGTGCCGCAGTGCGGCGACCAGGTCTCCGGCCACCTCGACGCAGCGGACGATCCGGTTGCCGCGCATGAACAGCGAGGTGCGCAGCAGGCGGGTGGTGTCGTCGACCCGGGCCTGCGGGGAGCGGTAGCCGGCCAGCAGTTCGGCGGCCTTGGCCTCGGCGCCGGGCTGCACGGTGAAGCTGAGCGCGTGCCGCACCACCCCGTCCGGGCCGGGGCGGGGGGTGGCGGGGACGCCGGGGTGGTGCTCGCCGGGGCGCAGCGGCGGGGCGGTGGTGTCGGTGGCGGTGGTGCCGTGGGTCTCGCGCAGCACCGTGTAGCGCAGCGAGCGGTTGTCGCGGACGCAGCCGTGCATCGGCTTGACCATCTCGCGGTGGGCGGGGCTGTCGACCCAGGCCAGGAACGGTTCGGCGCTCTCCCACTCGCTGGTGATCAGCCAGCGGGACGGGTCGTCGATGGACTGGCAGAGCTGGTCGCTGACGTGGCCGGGCACGGCCGAGACCTGGTAGCGCAGCAGTTCGTACGCCTCCAGGAAGCGGTCCTGGGCGCCCTCGTAGACCTCCAGCATCAGGATGACGCGGAGCCGGCCCGGGGTGGGCAGGCTCGCGCGGGTGGTGGTCTCCTCGGTGGCGGAGAGCAGGGTCATGGTGGCGGATTCCTGTCGTCGGTTCGCGGTTCGTCTGCGGATGGCCCCTGCCGCTGAGGGCCCCCGGCCGGTGGCGGTCGAGGCGGTCGGCGGACGGGCGATGGTTCGCCCTCGATCGTCACGGCCCGGCGGGGGCCGCGCGAGACTTCGGGGCCATCCGGGCGAAGCACCCTGAGTGTCCGTCAGCGACGGGGGATGGATGTCCGGTCTGGCGCGCCCAGCGCCCTGCACGGATGGAGCAGAGTTGATGAACACACAGATGGCGGACCGGGTTCCGGTCCTGATCACGGGCGGTTCGCTGGTGGGGCTGTCGGCCTCGCTCTTCCTCGGCCGGCTCGGCGTGCCGCACCTGCTGGTGGAGCGGCACGCCGAGACCTCCCGGCACCCGCGCGGCCGCGGCAACAACCTCCGCACCATGGAGCTGTTCCGGGTCGCCGGGGTGGAGGACGACGTCCGGGCGGCCGCGTCGGTGCTGGCCGACAACCACGGCATCCTGCAGGCCGAGACGCTCTCCGGCGGCGAGCAGGAGTGGCTGTTCCGGGAGATCGACCCGGGCGGCGGGCTGGCCAGGTTCAGCCCGTCCGGGTGGTGCCTGTGCAGCCAGAACGACCTCGAACCGGTGCTGCTGCGGCATGCCGCCCGGCGGGGCGACCTCCGGTTCAACACCGAGCTGGTCTCCTTCGAGCAGGACGCCGACGGGGTGACGGCGCTGCTGCGCGACCGGGCCACCGGCGAGGAGCGGGAGGTGCGGGCCGACTACCTGATCGCCGCGGACGGGCCGCGCAGCCCGGTCCGCGAGCGGCTGGGCATCGGGCAGTCCGGGCGCGGCGACCTGTTCCACAACGTCTCCGTCACCTTCCGCGCCAAGCGGCTCGCCGAGGTGGTCGGCGACCGGCTGTTCATCGCCTGCTACCTGACCGACCCGGCCGGGGCGGGCGCGCTGCTGCCCGTCGACAACCGCGAGCAGTGGGTCTTCCACCTGCCCTGGCACCCCGAGCGCGGCGAGCGGGTCGAGGACTTCACCGACGCCCGCTGCACGGCGCACATCCGGGCCGCGGCCGGCGTCCCCGACCTCGACGTGGAGATCACCGGCCGCGCCCCCTGGCACGCCGCCGAACGGGTCGCCGACCGGTACTCGGCCGGGCGGGTCCTGCTGTGCGGCGACTCCGCCCACGAGATGCCGCCCACCGGGGCGTTCGGCTCCAACACCGGCATCCAGGACGCGCACAACCTGGCCTGGAAGCTCGCCGCGGTGCTGGCGGGCTGGGGCGGGCCGCGCCTGCTGGAGTCGTACGGGGCGGAGCGGCGGCCGGTCGCCGTGCAGACCGCGGCCCGGGCCGCGGCGCGCTCGGTCGAGCACCAGCACCCCGGCTTCGACGCGGCACCGGTCGGCGGGCCGCGCACCAACGTGCTCGCGGTCGCGCTCGGCTACCGCTACCCCGAGGGCGCGCTGGTCGGCGCGGACGCCACCGCCGGGGTCGTGCCGGAGCGCTTCGCCGCGACCGGCGAGGTCGGCACCCGGGCCCCGCACCTGTGGCTGCGCGACCGCGACGGGCGGCGGCTGTCCACCCTGGACCTGTTCGAGCGCGAGCCGGTGCTGCTGGCGACCGCGGCGGGCGGCGGGCGGTGGCCGGAGGCGGCCCGGACGGTGACCGGGGAGACGGGCGTGCCGATCAGGTGCCTGCTGGTCGGCGAGGGCGGCGACCTCGTCCCGGAGCCCGTCCCCGACGCCCCCGCGGCCGGACCCCGCCCCGCCGGGCCGAGCGGCTGGCCCGCGGTCTACGGGCTGCGCGAGGGCGGCGCGGTGCTGGTCCGTCCGGACGGGTTCGTCGGCTGGCGCGCGGGCAGCCCGGTCGGGGACCCAGTGGCGGCGCTGCGGGTCGCGGTGCGGGGGGTCGCTGGGCTGTAGGCGGTCCGGGCGGTTCGCTGCTCCGGGTCGCTGTCCCGGCCCGGAGCAGCACGGACCCCCGACGGGCTCCGACCGGCAGCAGCACGGGCTCGCCGCTCCCCGAGCCCCTGAAGGCGCGTCCCCCGGGCTTCTGGCGGGGCTCAGTGGCGGGCGGCGGCCAGCAGGGCGAGCAGGACGAAGGCGAGGACGACGGCGAGGCTGAGCTGGAAGGCGGCCGGGTAGTCGGCGGGGGTGTGCAGGTGGGAGAAGAAGGTGGCTCCGACGGTGGCGATGCCCGCCGCGGAGCCGATCCGCTGCGCGGTCTGCAGGACGCCCCCGGCGGAGCCCGCCCGGGCGACGGGGACCTCGTTGAGGGTGAGGGCCTGGTTCGGGGAGACCACCAGGCCGCTGCCGAGGCCGGCCAGCAGCAGCGGCAGGGCGGTGGCCCAGCCGACCTCGGGGCCGTCGAAGAGGTGGACGGCGAGGGCGGCGAGGGCGAGGCCGACGGCGACGGTGGTGAGGCCGGCGGCGATCAGCCGGCGGCCGTACCGGGTGACCAGGCGTCCGCCGGCGGTGGAGGCGACCGCGGAGGCCAGGGCGAAGGGGGTGATGGCCAGGCCCGCCTGGAGGGCGCTGTAGTGGCGGCCGGACTGCAGGTAGATGGTGAAGACGAAGAAGACCGCGGTGAAGCCCGCGAAGTAGAGCAGCGAGACCAGCGCGCCGCCGGTGAAGGAGCGGGTGCCGAACAGCTCGGGGTGGACGAGCGGCTCGCGCTGCCGGGCGTAGCGGCGCTCCCACTGGGCGAAGGCGGCCAGGACGAGCGCGGAGCAGGCCAGCAGCAGCCACTTGCGGGCGTCGTGCCACTGGGCCTGGACCAGCGGGAGCAGCAGCAGGACGGTGCCGGTGCCGAGCAGCAGCACGCCGACCGGGTCGAAGTCGCGGCGGGCGCAGGTGTCGGGGGTGGGTGCGGGCAGCAGGCGGCTGGCGAAGGGCAGCGCGGCCAGGCCGATCGGCAGGTTGACGTAGAACACCCAGCGCCAGCCCTCGGCGGTGCCGAACGCGGCGATCAGCAGGCCGCCGAGCAGCGGGCCGACGGCGGTGGAGAAGCCGATGGTGGTGCCGAGCAGGCCGAAGGCGCGGGCGCGTTCCTCGCCGCGGAAGAGCTGCTGGATGAAGCCGGAGACCTGGGGGACGAGCAGTCCGCCGGCCATGCCCTGGAGCAGCCGGGCGACGACCAGCCAGGCCTCGTTCTGGGCGGCGCCGGCCAGTGCGCTGGTGGCGGTGAACAGGGCGAGGCCGGTGAGGAAGACCGGGCGGCGGCCGACCGCGTCGCCGAGCCGTCCGGCCGGGACCAGGACGAGGCCGAAGGCCAGCGAGTAGCCGGAGAGCACCCACTGGAGCCCGGCCTCGGACATCTGCAGTCCGCTGCGCACCGACGGCAGGGCGACGTTGACGATGGAGACGTCGAGCAGGGTCATGAACCCGGCGACCAGGCACACCGCGAGGGCCCGCCAGCGGCGCACCTCGGGGGTGCGGGCGTCGACTGTCGTGGGCTGGCTGGCCATGGCGGGGTCCCCTTCCGTCCGGCGTCCAGTCTCGGAGGCGTCGGCGGCGTCGGGCGGGCGGCGCGCCGGGGGCGGGGGCCGGTCGGCTGACGCCGGGTCAGGGGACGGGCGGCAGGTCGAGGCGGATCCGGCGGGCGTCGGCGACGGCGGGCGGGGTGGCGCCGAGGTCGGTGAGGGTGGTGACCACCACGGAGTCGGTGCCGGTGAGCCAGGTGCTGGTCTTGGACTGGACGGTGACGGTCTGGGCCTGCGGGGTGCCGTCGCACAGCACCAGGGTCGGGGAGGTGCGGGTGGCGCCGAAGGCGGTGGTGGCGGGGTCCTCGGGGTCGGGCTGCTCGACCGAGGTGTTCAGCGAGCGGGGCTGGCCGGTGGGCGCGCACGTGTAGGCGAGGGTGACCCGGACCCGGCTGGGGACCTTCGGGTCGACGGCGGCGCCGGTGATCGTGACGGCGGTCGGGGGCGCCTCCGGCGCGGACGAGGCCTCCGACGAAGGGGAGGCCTCCGGCGAGGGCGAGGGGGCCGTGCCGGGCGCCGGGGAGGAGGCCGTGCCGGGCGCCGGGGCGGGGGACGGTTCGTCGGCGGGCGCCGGGGCCGGGGCGGTGAGGGCGGCGGCTCCGGCGGCGAGGGCGAGCAGGCCGACGGCGACGAGGGGGCGGAGGTGCACGGCGGGGCCTTCCGGTCGACGGCGTGGTTGCTCCGACTCTCCGTCAGCCCGGTGCGCCGGGCGAGCGGTCGCGCCCGGGCGGGTGTCGGGCCGGGGCGGCCCGCGGTCGGCCCGCGGTCAGCCCGCCCGGTACGGGAGTTCGATCTCCGCCCAGACCACCTTGCCGTGCTTGGTGGGGCGGCTCCCCCAGCGGTGCGCGAGCTCGCTGATCAGGTGGATGCCGCGGCCGCCCTCGTCCTCCTCGGCGGAGCTGCGCAGCCGGGGCGGCTGGCCCCCGGCGTCGGAGACCTCCAGGGTGAGGGTGCGGTCGCGGAAGATCCGCAGGCGGCGGGGGGCGTCGGCGTGCAGCAGGGCGTTGGTGACGAGTTCGCTGACCACCAGTTCGGCGTAGTCGGTGAGGGCGGACAGGCCCCAGGCGTCCAGGGTGGCGCGGGTGAAGCGGCGGGCGCGGGCGGGCAGCGGGCCCTCGCTGGGCAGCAGCAGGGTGGCGATCCGGTCGGCGGGGACGGGCAGGACCCGGGCCATGATCATGGCGATGTCGTCCTCGGTGCCGTCGGTGACCAGGGCGGAGAGCGCGGCGTCGCAGCTCTCCTCCAGGGTGCGGCCGGGGGTGGCGAGGGTGCGGGCGAGCAGGTCGATGCCCTCGTCGAGGTCGCGGCCGCGGCGTTCGACCAGGCCGTCGGTGTAGAGCGCGAAGGTGGCGCCGGGGGGCAGGGTGAACTCGACCGACTCGAAGGCGCCGCCGCCGATGCCGAGCGGGACGCCGGGCGGCAGGTCGATGACGTGCGCGGTGCCGTCGGGGTCGACCCGGACGGGCGGCAGGTGGCCGGCCGAGCAGATCACCACGCTGCGGTCGACGGGGTCGTACACGGCGCACACGCAGGTCGCGAACTGGCCCTCGCCGATCGCGGAGGCGGTCTCGTCGAGGCGGCCGAGGACCTGTTCGGGCGGCAGGTCGAGGGTGGCCAGGGTGCGGGCGACGGTGCGCAGTTGGCCCATCGTGGCGGCGGCCCGGATGCCGTGGCCCATCACGTCGCCGACCACCAGGGCGACGCGTCCGCAGGACAGCGGGACGACGTCGAACCAGTCGCCGCCGACCTCGCTGACCACGCTGGAGGGCAGGTAGCGGTGGGCGATCTCCAGGCCCAGGGTGCGGTGGATCTCCTGCGGCAGCAGGCTGCGCTGCAGGGTGAGGGCGGTCTCGCGCTCGCGCCGGTAGAGCCGGGCGTTGTCGATGGCCAGGGCGGTGCGGGCGACGAGCTCCTCGGCGAGCGAGACGTCGGCGGCGCCGAACGGCTCGGGGTTGCGGGTGCGGACGAACTCGGCGCCGCCGAGCACCATGCCGCGGGCGATCAGCGGCACCAGCAGGTAGGAGTGGATGCCCGCGGCGATGCCGGGGGCGACCCGTTCGGGGTCGGGGACGAGCCCGCGCAGCACCTCCTCGTCCACGTGCGGCTTGAGCAGCGGGCGGCCGCTGCGCAGGCACTGGGCGTAGACCCGGTGCGGGCCGTACTCGGTGGTGCCGCCGACGGTGTCGGAGACGTTGGTCAGGCCGGAGCCGTAGGCCTCGCCGACCGCGACGGCGCGGACCTGGATGGGGCGGTCGGGCTGGATCGGGGCGGGCTCCTCGCCGCGCAGCACGGGCTCCAGCAGGTCGACGGTGGCGAAGTCGGCGAACTTCGGGACGATCGCCTCGACCATCTCCTCGGCGGTGCGCTTGAGGTCGAGGGTGGTGCCGATCCGGGCGCCGGCCGAGGCGAGCAGGGTGAGCCGCTCCTGGGCGCGGGAGGCGCGGGCCTCGGCCTGGAAGCGCTCGGTGACGTCGATGATCGAGGAGGAGACGCCGAGCACCTTGCCGGTGGAGTCCTCCAGCCGGAAGTAGGACGCCGACCAGGCCCGGTCGCGGCGCGGGTCGCCGGGGACGCGGCCGTGCGAGCGGGCGTCGACCACGGGCTTGCCGGTGGCGATCACCTGCCGCATCACGTTCTCGATCTCGTTGGCGTTGATGCCGGGCAGCACGGCGGAGATCCGGCGGCCGAGGTGCTCCTCGGCGCTGAGGCCGTTGATCCGGGCGAGCGCCTCGTTCAGCCGGACGAAGCGCAGTTCGGTGTCGTAGACGGCGAGGCCGATCGGGGACTGGTCGAAGAAGCCGTCCAGGATCGCCAGGTCGGACTCGACCTCGTGCAGGGCCTCGGTGTCGGAGGCGGTGGCCAGCAGCAGGGTGCGGCCGTCGGGCCCGGTGACCGGGTAGGTGTGGAACTCCAGCTCGACGGTGGAGCCGTCGCGGCGGCGGACGGGGTGGGTGCCGGACCAGCCGCGTCCGGCGACCAGGCGGTCGAACAGCTTCTCGGCGGCGGCCCGGTCCTGCTCGGGCAGCAGCAGCTGGACCGGGTGGGCGCCGATGGCCTGCTCGGCGCTCCAGCCGGTGAGCGCCTCGGCCTCCTGGCTCCAGTGCAGCACCCGGCCGTCCTCCTGGACGAGGGCGGTGGCCAGCGGGACCAGGCGGTGCCCGGCCAGGCGCGCGGAAGCGGCGCCCGCCGCGTCGCGGCCGGGCCTGTGTTCGAACCCGTGCGTGCTCAGTTGGCCACCTGCCCGGTACCTTCCCCGGTTCTGCCGGTCGTTCCGGCTTCCACCAGACTGCACGGCCCGCCGGGCGCTGGCGACTGGTGGTCGTGCGGGCGGTCGGACCGAAGATGAGAGTGTGCTCGATTCGGACCGGTTCGGGCAAGGGTGCGACCCCCAACTGCCGGTCACGGACCGTTCCGGAGCGGTGTCACCCGGCGAGCGCGGCGTCATCCGGCGAGCGCGGCGTCCAGCAGGCGGGACCACTGGCGGACGACGCCGGCCCGGCGCGGGCCGTCGTCGGTGAGCAGGTTGGCCAGGCCCAGGCCGCGGGCCAGGTCGAGGGTGGCCTGGACGGTCTCCCGGACGCCGGTGGCGGACTCGTCGGCGCCCAGGCACTCGACGGCGGCCCGGTGCGCCTCCCGGCCCACGTGGTCCTCCAGGCTGACGATGCGTTCGCGCAGCGGCTGCTCGGTGGCGGCGGCCGCCCACAGGTGCAGCGCGGCGCGGAACAGCGGGCCGGTGTGGAGGTGGACGATCATCTCCACCACGGCCTCGGTGCGGGCCGGGCCGGGCGGCGGCAGCTGCTCGGCCCGCGCCAGCACGGCGGCCAGGCGTTCGGCGGCGACGTGCTCGACGGCGGCGGTGAACAGGTCCTCGCGGGTGCGGAAGTGGTGCTGGGCGGCGCCGCGGGTGACGCCCGCCCGCTCGGCGACCACCAGCACCGTGGAACCGTTCCAGCCGAGCTCGGCCAGGCACTCCACCGCCGCCTCCAGCAGCCGTCGGCGGGTGGCGCGGCTGCGGTCCTGCCGGGGCGAGCGGTCCTGCCGGGGTGTGCGGGCGGCGGGGGTGCTGGACGTCATCGGCGGCTCCTGGTCGGCGCGTTCGGGCCGGGGCTGCGGGTGGGCCCCGGCGCCACCGATCCTATGCACCGCCGTCCGGCCGCCGTCCCCGCTCCGCCGCCCGGGCCCGCAGTTCGCGGCGCAGCACCTTGCCGTCGGCGGACCTCGGCACCGCCTCCAGGAACTCCACCGCGCGGACCTTCCGGTCCGGGGCGACCCGGCGGGCCACGTACTCGACCACCTCCTGTTCGGCCAGCTCGCAGCCGAACGCGGGCACCACATACGCCTTGGGGTGCTCGGCGCCGCGGGCGTCGGGGACGCCGACGACGACGGCGTCGGCGATGCTCGGGTGGGTGAGCAGCAGGGCCTCCAGTTCGGCCGGGGCGACCCGGCGGCCCCCGTGCCCGATCAGCTCCTCCACCCGGCCGACGACGAACAGCCAGCCGTCGGCGTCGACGCGGCCGAGGTCGCCGGTGTGCAGCCAGCCGTCCGGGTCGACGGTCGCGGGGGTGTCGGGTTCCTTGCCGAGGTAGCCCTTCATCACCTGCGGGCCGCGGAACAGCAGTTCGCCGTCCTCGCCGGGGCCGAGGTCGCGGTGCGGGGCGTCCAGCGAGCGGACCCGCAGTTCGGTGCCGGGGGCGAGGCGGCCGACGGTGCCGACCGGCGGGTTCGGGTCGCCGGGCGGGACGACGTGGGTGAGCGGGGAGAGCTCGGTCATGCCGTAGCCCTGCAGCAGGTGCGGCAGGCCCAGGCGGCGGGCCGCGGCGGCGGCCGGTTCGGCGGCCAGCGGGGCGGCGGCGGAGAGCACGTAGCGGACGGAGGACAGGTCGAAGCGGTCGACCAGCGGGTGCTTGGCCAGCGCGAGGACGATCGGCGGGGCCACGTGCACCGCCTCGATCCGGTGGCACTGGATCGTCGCCAGGAACTGCTCCAGGCCGAAGCCGGGCAGCACGACGACGGTGGAGCGGGCCCGCAGCGGGCGGTTGAGCAGGGCCGTCAGACCGTAGGCGTGGGAGAACGGCAGCACCGCCAGGACCCGCTCGCCGGGGGCCGGGCCGAGCAGGGCGTCGACCTGGGCGAGGTTGCTGGACAGCGAGCGGTGGGTGAGCATCACGCCCTTGGGCGGGCCGGTCGTCCCGCTGGAGTACGCCACCGCCGCCAGGTCGGCGGCCGGGTCTATCCGCGGCTCCGGTTCGGAGGCGCCGGTGGCGGCCAGGTCGGCCAGCGAGCGGTGGCCCGCGGCCTCGTCGCAGACGAAGACCTCGGCGACCGGGTGCTCGGCGGCCGCCTGCCGGGCGACGGGCAGCAGCGCGGCGGTGGTGACGATCCAGCGGGCGTCGCAGTCGCGCAACCGGCCCGCCAGCTCGGCAGCGGTGGCGAGCGGGTCCACCGGGGCGACGGCCGCCCCCGTGCGGGTGGTGCCGTAGAACGCCAGCGGGTAGGCGATCGAGTTCGGGCTGAACAGCGCCACCACGTCGCCCTCGGCCACCCCGGCCTCGGCCAGCCCCGCGGCGAGGCGGCGACTGCCCGCGTCCAGCTCCCGGTAGCTGACGCTCCGCCCGGTCAGCCCGTCCACCAGCGCCGGGCGGTCGGCGTGCTCGCCGGTGGCGCAGTCACCGAGGACGGCCTCGTGGAGCGGCCGGTCGAGCGGGGCGACGGGCGGGTAGTCGCTGTGGAACACCATGCGGATCTCCGGGCGGCTCGGCGGTCGCGGCCGCGGGGTGCGGGCGCGGCTGCCAGCGTGCCGGGGGCGCGCGGGCCGCCACCAGGGCGCGTGACGGGCTTACGGGCGTACGGGCGTCCCGCACGTTCGGCGGGCGGGAGGGGGCGGGGTCGCGCTGCGCGGGGGCTTTCAGGCCTCGGGGTCCCAGTCGTAGAGCTGGTGGAAGGGCTCGGGGGCGCCCTCGACGGGGAGGGCCTCGACGGGGGTGCGGCCGTGGAGGACGGCGAGGATCTCGGCGGCGGTGCCGCGGAGGCTGGCGTCGGGGGCCGTGGTGGGGGTGGGGGTGCGGGTGCGGGTGACGCGGGCGCCGGACGGGGAGAGGGTGAGGTGCCAGGTGGGGCCGTCGGTGGCCCGGAAGGCGAGGGTGGCGGGGGCGTGCGGCCAGGGGACGGTGGTGGAGCAGCAGGCTCGGTACGGGTGGCACCACGCAGGAGGCGGGCCGCTGGGGCCCGGTCAGGGGGTGCGGGGCTGCCCGGCGAGGGCACGGGCGAGGGCCCGGTGCGCGGACGGGGCGAGGGAGACGGTGCGCAGCAGTGCGGACCGCGGGGCGGCTCCGGCCGGGGCCGGGGTGCCGCCGCTGAGGGGTGAGAGGGCGTCGGGGTCGTGCCCGGGGTCGGTACGGGTGGCGCGCAGGAGGCGGGCCGCGGTGGCGGGTGCGGTGGCGGGCGGGGCTCCGACCGCGAGCAGCGCCCGCGCGACGCGGGCCGTGGCGGCGGCGACGTGCCGCGGGGCGGCGGCGAGCGCGGGCAGCAGGAGCAGCAGCCGGGCCTCCGGGGCCAGGACGCCGGGGCCCGCCGGGGGCGGCGCGTCCACGATGCGGGTGAGCTCCGGCCAGGACAGCCCCGGGCCGTACCGGGGGTCGTCCGTGGCGGTGACGAGTTCGGGGCGGCTCCACTCCGGGTGCACGAGGAGGTGCTCGACCCCGCGGGCGCCGTCCTGGTTGCGGTACACGACGAGCAGCGCGTGGCCGCCCGCGAAGGCGACCGTGAAGACCGGCCAGGCCCGGTCGTCCTCCAACTCCTCGGCCAGCGCGTCGGTGTCCGCGCCGTCCGCGCCGAACCACTCCGGCTGCGGCGGTTCCGTGTCGGTGGTGGCGGCGGCGGTGGCGTGGCAGAGGCCCAGCAGGTGGTGGGGCCAGAAGCCCGGCCGGTCCAGCAGGGCCTCGGCCGCGAACAGGGGGCCGGGGGCGTACCCGTCGATCAGCATCCGGTCAGTCTGCCCGCCGGTACCGACGCCCCGGGCCGCACGGGGATGGCGCGGGCGGGCGGGTGGCCGAACGGGTGGCTTCCCATGTCCGTCCGGGCGGCGGCTCGTTGGGCCTGCCGTGGGGAAGAGACCGCCGTGGTTGGTGTCGGACGAGCTGTGGGGCCGGATCGAGCCGCTGCTGCCGGTGCGGCGGCAGGGCCTCGGGCGCCCGTCCGCGAACGACCGCGGCTGCCTGCAGGGGATCCTGTTCGTGCTGCACACCGGCATCCAGTGGGAGTGGCTGCCGCAGGAGCTGGGCTACGGCTCCGGCATGACGTGCTGGCGCCGGCTGCGGGACTGGCAGGACGCCGGGGTCTGGGACCGGCTGCAGGGGGTGCTGCTGGACGAGCTCTACCGGGCGGGCGAGCTGGACTGGTCGCGGACGGCGGTCGACGACTCGCGCCAGCGGGCCCGGCGGGGCGGCGGGTGACGCTGCCCCGCGGGCTAGCGCCCACCGGGGCGGCACGTGCTCCGCGGGGCCTTCGCCGGGTGCGCGGATCCGGTGGACGATCTCCTCGGGGCCGGGGCCGGGGCCAACCGGGGCCGGGGCCGGGGTGCGGTGGCGCCGCGGGATGATTCCCCGCATGACGGACGTGATCTTCATCGACCTGGACGGCACCCTGGTCGACCACCGCGGTGCGGTCTTCGCGGCGATCGACCGGATCGGCCGGGAGGCCCCGGGCGCGACGGCGGCGCCGGAGGAGTTGGCGGCGGCGTGGTGGGCGCTGGAGGCGCGGCACATGCGGGAGTACCTGGGCGGCGGGTGCTCGTTCGCCGAGCACCACCGGCGGCGGGCCGCGGCCTTCCTGCCGCTGCTGGGCGCACCCGCCCCCGCGGACCCGGCGCGGCTGGACGCCTGGATCGCCGAGTGCTACCTCCCCGCGTTCGAGGAGGCCTGGCGGTGCTACCCCGACGTGCGGCCCGGCCTGGAGGCCCTCAACCGGCTCCCCCGCCCGCCGCGGCTCGCCGTCCTCACCAACGGCGACCCGGCGCAGCAGCGCGCCAAACTGGCCCGCTTCGGACTGCTGGAGCACTTCGAGGCCGTCCTGACCCCGACCGAGCTCGGCAGCGCCAAGCCCGCCGCGTACGCCGCCGCCTGCCGCGCGCTGCGCACCGTCCCCGCACGGGCCGCCAACGTCGGCGACATGCTCTCCAGCGACGTCGCCGCGGCCGCCGCCGCCGGGCTCACCGGCGTCTGGCTGGACCGCGGCATCGACTTCGTCACCGGCGGGCCGTCCCCGGCCCCGGACGCGTCCCCGGGCCCCGGCGGGGGCGGGGCGGTGCTGCGGATCGAGGAGCTCACCGCGCTCGCCGAACTCACCGCGCCGGGCGGGCCGTTGTCCCGGCCACCGCTCTGAGCGGGCCAGGGCCGTGCAGGAGCGGGACGTTGGCGCGGCGACTGGCCGAGTAGGCTTGGGGGATGCCCGAGTTGACGCTGTTGCGCGCCGATCACGCGCAGGTGGTGCTGGCCTTCGAAGTGGCGAACCGCGCGTACTTCGCGGCTTCGGTTCCCGACCGCGGGGACGCGTTCTTCGCCCGGTACGCGGAGCGGCACCGGGCCCTGCTGGCCGAGCAGGAGACCGGTGCCTGCGCGTTCCACCTGCTGCTGGCCGAGGACGGCTCGGTGCTCGGCAGGTTCAACCTGGTCGACATCGCGGACGGCGGCGCGGTGCTCGGCTACCGGGTCGCGCAGCACGCGGGCGGGCGCGGCGTGGCGACCGCCGCCGTGCGGGAGGTGGTCCGGCTGGCCGCGGTGCGGTACGGGCTGGGGCACCTGCGGGCGGCGGTCTCGGAACGGAACGCCGCGTCCCGGCGGGTCCTGCTCAAGACCGGTTTCGTGCCCGTCGGCCCCGCCGCTCCGGAGGACCTCGGCGGTGAGGAGGGCGCCTGGTACCGGTGCGAGCTGGACGCGGTGGCGGAGGCTGTCGGCCGGGGCCGGTAGCGTCCGGGGCATGTCCACCGAGCGCCCCTCCCCCGAGTCCGTCGCCGCCGAGCGGATGGCGGTGGTCGAGCGCCTGTGCGCGCTGCCGTTCCCCGCGCGGGCGGGGCAGTACTGGGCGCCCGAGGGGTGGGGCGGGCCGGGGTTCCACCTGCTGGTGCTCCAGGAGAGCCGGGACTTCTGGGACGGGCGGGGCCCCGAGGTGGTGGAGCCCGCGGAGCAGGAGATCGAGGACGCCGAGCAGGCGCTGGCGGCGCTGCTGACGGCCCGTTGGGGCGCGCCGGAGGCCGTGGACCTGTGGAGCTACGTGGAGGCCGCCGACTCGGCCCCGCTGCCCGAACCGCTGGAGTTCCTGGGGATGTTGAGCGGCCGCGCCCTGGTGTGGCGACTGCCGGGGGCGGCGCGCTGGGTGGGCCTGTCGGTCGGGCAGAGCGATCCGGAGTTCCCGATCCAGTTGCTGCTCGCCGTCGGCGAGGTGTCGGCGCTGAGGTGCGGCGGTTGCTCTTCGACCCGCTGACGAAGGCGCAGCGGCGCCAACCGGCCGCCGCCGCGGGGCGGATGCCCGCGGTGCTGCCCGCGCCGCGCCCGGCCGGCCGCCCCTGTCCGGGGCGGTCGGCGGTGACCCCGGCGGCCGCGCTGTCGGTGAGGTGCGGCATGCTCCACGCATGCTTCACGCGATGACCGAGCGCGGACTGTCGATGCGCGATCCCGGACCGGCCGCCCTGAGCCGGCTCGTGGCGAACATGCAGCGGGGCGATTCCCACCTGGTCCTCGAGCGGTTCGGCGCGGACGAACCGGAGGGCGACTGGTACGTGCAGGTGCGCCTGCAGGAGAACGGCGTCTACCAGTTGGAGTACCGCGACGGCGTCGCCGCCGAGCACTACCGGACGCTGACGGTCTCCCTCACCAGGGTGGTGGACGCGCTGGTCGGCTGGTCGAACGGGCAGACGGCGTGGCGGTCGGGGTTCGACTGGACCGGCATCGGCCACTGGTTCGCGGACGGGGCGGCCGGGGCGGCCGGTACGGACGGCTGAGCCCGGCGGGGTTCAGAGCATCCAGAGGCCGAAGCCCGCGACCAGGATGCCGGAGGCGATCAGCAGCGGACCGAGCAGGTGGTCGCGGGGCCGGTCGGTGCCGGGGCGGATCCGGATCGTGGAGGCCAGGCCGAGGCCGGAGAGCAGGACGCCCAGCGGGGTCAGGACCGTCCACAGGGCGGGTGCGGCGAGGTGGCCGGAGATCATCGGGCCGTCGGCCGGCCGGCGGGTCGGGGGCGCGCGCCGGGCGCTGACGGGGCTTGGGGTGCGGCCATGATGCGGGTCCTCCTGCTGGGTTCCGCACGACGCTACCGGGGGGCGCAACAAGACTCCGCCACGGATTGGCAAAGCCTTCGCCGTACCCGTCCGACCCGGCGGGCCCCCGGGGCCGGTACCGGACAGGAATCGAACCGGAACCGGACCGTCCGCGGGCCCGCCGGGTTCACCCGGGCGGCCCACCGGCACGGGCGCGGGGACAGTTCGATTCACAGCGAACGCCCAGGGAGTTCCCGGCTCGCGCACAGCAGCCCCGGACGGGGGCGTCCGGGGCTGCGCGGAGGGCGGGGGCGGCACGGGAAGGGCCCCGGTCCGGCACCACCTTGCCGGGCCGGGGCCGGGGCCCACGGGGTGGGGTGCCGTCCGCCGTCAGACGGCCGGGACGGTCGGTTCGGCGGCGGGAGCGGCCGGTTCGGCGGGCGCGGGGACGGCGGCCCCGCCCTTCGCGGCCCGGGCCGCGGCGCGGCGGGCGACGAAGCGGCTGACCAGCGTGACCATCGCCCAGGCGTAGGCCCAGCCGACCAGGATGTCGATGATGAAGTGCTCGGCGCCGTAGACCAGGGTGAAGGCCATCGCCAGGGGGTACGCGGCGAGCAGGACGCGCAGCGTGCGGCCCGCCTTGGGCCAGAACACCAGGGCGATCATCATCGGGTAGGCGGCGTGCAGCGAGGGCATCGCGGCGACGTCGTTGGCGAACTTGCTGCCGTTCTCGAAGATGGTGCCGGCCCGGTGGAGGCCGCTGTTGTCGAGGACGGTGGCGACGATCCGGTTGACGGCCGGCATGTGGTGTTCGAGCGCGGCCAGCCACGGCGGGTCGGCCGGGTAGAGCACGTAGGTGACGAAGCCGATCGCGGTGATCGCCAGGTAGCAGCCGAGGAAGTGCCGGAACCGGGCGTGGTTGCGCTTCCACAGCACGGCGAGGATCACGAACACCGCGAAGAAGTGCGACATGTAGACGGTGACGGCGGCGTAGTCGTACCACTGCGGGTGGCCGGGGTGGTAGAGCCAGTCCTGCAGCCGGACGGTCCAGGTCTCACCGAAGCCGAGCACCTCGTCGAAGGCGATCTGCGGCGCGTAGTGCGGGCGCCAGGGCGTGTGCGCGCCGTAGCCGCGGAGCAGGGAGTACACCCAGACCACGGCCATCACCGGGACCCAGTCCCGCAGCACGTACAGCCAGCCCTTGCGGCCGCCGCTGTGCACGGACGCCGCGACCAGGGCGGAGATCAGCCAGAGGAAGACCACGTCGTTGGCGTAGGGCAGGCCGTACACCGCCAGGTACCACCAGAACGCGATGGCGAACACCGGCCAGGCCAGGTGCCGGAGTCTGAGGCGGGACAGCAGGTGGAGCGCCAGGGAGCGTGACCGGGCTGCCAGGTGGGACGAGTCGATCATGCGTCACGAAGCTAGCAAGTGCGGCTTGGAGATTCCTCGTGCCGCGCGCCGGGGTTCCCAGCGAGTTCCCAGGTGACACACGGACGGGTGGCAGCTGGGGCCGATCGGCCTAATGCTCGACATTAATAATGCCGAGCATTAATGTGGAGGCATGGCGAGGAAGTCAACGGGTGCCCGAAGCACCCCGGCGAGCAGCGACAGCGACAGCACCGGCGGAACCGAGAACGACAGCACCGGCACCGGCACCGGTTCCACCCGGGAGCTGCTGATCCGTTCCGCCGAGCGCCTGTTCGCGGCGCACGGCGTGCACGGGGCGCAGCTGCGCGAGGTGGTGCGGCGGGCCGGGCAGGCGAACCCGTCCGCGGTGCAGTACCACTTCGGTTCCCGCGAGGGGCTGCTGGACGCGGTGATGGCCGAGCGCCAGCAGCGCACCGAGCGGGCGCTGGCCGAGCGGCTGCCGCGGCCCGAGGGGCGTCCGCTGGGCGAGCTGCTGCGGGCGCTGATCGACGCGGAGGCCACCGAGCTGCGCACCGAGCGCGGCCGGGACTGCCTGCGGATCTCCACCCAGGTCAGCCACCGCAGCGGCATCCGCGAGCGGCGTCCGCACGCCGGGCTGGCGGGCACCCTCTACTGGCGGCTGATCCTGGAGCTGGAGGCGCCGCTGCTCCCGCTGGCGCCCGAGCCCGTCCGGCTGGAGCGGATCGACCTGGCGCTGACCCTGATCGGGGCGGCGCTCGCCGAACGCGCCCGGCAGCTCGCCGAGGGCGAGCACACCCTGAGCGACGACCGCGCGTACCTCGCCGATCTCGTCTCCGTCTGCACCGGCCTGCTGACCGCGCCGGTGCCCGGAGCCCCCGGGCCCTGAACCTCCGGGCCCTGAACCTCCGGGCCCTGAACGTCCGGGCCCTGAACATCCGGACCCCGCGCGGGCCCGGTGGCGCCGGGGTGCAGCGAACCGCACCGCACCCCGGCGCAGTACGGAAGCGACAGGGCAACACAGCACTGAAGCAAGGAAGCAAGGAGCGCGGGCCCACGAGGCGCGCGCGTGCGAGCACCGAGGAGCAAGTCATGAGCGAGCTGACCGGCAAGACCGTCATCATCACCGGCGGGGCCCGGGGGCTGGGCGCGGAGACCGCGAAGCAGGCGGTCGCGGCGGGGGCGAACGTGCTGATCACCGACGTCCTGGACGAGGACGGCGCGGCGACGGCCGCGGAGCTGGGCGAGCGGGCCCGCTACCGCCACCACGACGTCAGCTCGGAGCAGGACTGGGCGGACGTGGTGGCGTACGCGCAGGCCGAGTTCGGTGCGGTGCACGGGCTGGTGAACAACGCGGGCATCTCCACCGGCAGCTTCCTGGTCGACGAGTCGGTGGAGCACTTCCGCAAGGTGCTCGACATCAACCTGACGGGCGTGTTCATCGGCATGAAGACGGTCGTCCCGGCGCTGCGGGCGGCGGGCGGCGGCTCGGTGGTGAACATCTCCTCGGCGGCCGGGCTGATGGGCCTGGCGCTGACCGCCGGGTACGGGGCGTCCAAGTGGGGCGTGCGCGGCCTGACCAAGATCGGTGCGGTGGAGCTGGGCACCGACCGGATCCGGGTGAACTCCGTCCACCCGGGCATGACCTACACGCCGATGACGGCGTCCACCGGGATCCAGCGCGGTGAGGGCAACTACCCCAACACGCCGATGGGCCGGGTCGGCGAGGCCCCCGAGATCGCCGCGGCCACCGTCTTCCTGCTGTCCGACGCGGCCTCGTACGTCACGGGCGCCGAGCTCGCGGTGGACGGCGGCTGGACCACCGGCCCGACCGTCCGCTACGTGATGGGGCAGTAGGTAACGGGGCAGTAGGGGCGGGGTGTCAGTCCAGCAGGACGGACCCTCCGCGCGGGATCCGGGCGTAGTCGGTGCCCGCCTCCCCGCCGAGCCAGCCGTCGAAGTTCTCGGTGCCGATCTCGCTCAGGTGGGCGTCGTGGATCGGGAAGGTGCGCCCGGGGCGGACGGCGCGCACCATCTCGATCGCCTGCCGCAGGCTCTGCCAGGGGCCGCCCGCGGGCAGCAGCAGGGCGTGCACCTCCTCGCCCGGGCCGTTCGGGACGTGCAGCGAGTCGCCGGGGTGGTAGACGCCCTCGACCAGGTAGCCGAGGTTCGCGCAGTCCGGGTACCCGTCGATGGTCTCCGCGTGCCGCCCGCCGACCGCGCGCACCGCGAAGCCGCCGGCGGTGAACCCCTCCCCCGTCCGGACGGCGACGGGGGCGGGGCCGGTGAGGGCGGGGTGCGCGGCGAGTTCGGCCGCGAGCTCGGGGTGGGTGTAGACCTCCAGCTGCGGGTCGGCGGCGCGGGCGGCGGCCAGCAGTGCCGCGTCGACGTGGTCGGCGTGCCCGTGGGTGTAGAGCACGGCGCGGACGCCGTCGAAGGCCTCGGGCTCCGTCCAGCAGCCCGGGTCGATCAGGACGGAGCGGGCGCCGTCGGCCGAGTCGATCCGGACGCAGGCGTGGGCGTACTTCGTCAGGCGCATCCGGCCAACGTAGCGCCGGTCCGGGGCGGTGCGCCTCCCCTTTTCGCGGCGGCCGCTGACCCCGCGTCAGGAGCGCCTCAGCGGTCCGTCAGGGGTGCGAGGGCGGTGCGCAGGCGGGCCAGCCAGGCGTCGGCGGTGCCGGTGGCGGCGGGGTGGGCGGCGCGCAGGGCGGCCCAGTCGGCGGGCGGGGCGGTGAGGTCGGCGGGGCGGAGGGTGCCGGGGTGGCCCGGTTCGCGGGCCAGGACGCGGCGCAGCAGGGCGGGGTCGAGGGTGTGGGCGCAGAGTTCGGCGAGCAGGACGGCGTCGTACAGGTCCTTGGCGCGGGCGCGTTCGCCGTCGGCGCGCAGCCAGAGCAGTTTCCAGGCGAGCGAGAGTTCCCGGCTCGCGGTCAGCACGGTGGTCGCGCCGGGGCCGGTGGTTCCGGAACCGCCGACCCCGGCCCCGGCCCCGGCCCAGGCGCGCGGGACGGCGGTGCGGACGGGCGGTTGGGGCATCCGTTCGTCGCGGGCGAAGTCGACCGTGACCTCGCCGCCCCCGGTGCCCTCCGCCGTCCAGCGCAGGGCGACCCGGACGCCGGGCTCCCCGTGGTCGGCGTCGTCGCGCTCCTCGTCGGTGCTCGGGGGCCAGTAGGACCAGCCGCCGGTCTCCACGACGGAGTCGGGGTCGAGCCGGATGCCCGGGGCGACCTGCGGGTGGCGTTCGACCAGGGCGCGGAGCACCTGGTGCGGCCCGTCCGCCTCGGGTTCGGCCGCGGGTACCCAGTGCAGGCCCTCGGGCGGGAGGCGGGCGCGCAGGCCGCGGGTGTCGAAGTCCTCGAAGCGCCACATCTCGTACGCCCCGGCGCCGTCCGCGGCCTCGGGCCAGTGCCGGACGGGCGCCAGGTCGGGCAGGTGCGGGTACGGGTCGCGGGGGTCGACCGGGACGAGCGTGGACGGCAGCAGGATCCAGTCGAGGTCGGCGGGTTCGCGCGCGGCCGCGCCGACCCAGGCGGGCATCACCGCGCTGCCGCGCAGCACCAGCGACTCGGCCCACGGCGAGTCGGCGATCAGCGCGAGCAGGTGGTCGAGCACGGCGCGCCGGGCGGCGCTCGGCTGGTGGGTGCGGTCGTTCACCGTGGTTCCCGGATCGGCGGAGGGGACGGGGCGGGGACGACGGTAGCGGGCGGGCCGGACACCCCGGCGGTTCGCCCGTCCCCCGCGCCGGCCCGCCCCGCCCTCGCCCCGCCCGGCTCCCGTCAGGCGACGCCGAGTTGCTGCCGCGCCGCCTCCACCGTCTGGGCCAGCAGCACCGCGATCGTCATCGGCCCGACGCCGCCCGGCACGGGGGTGATCAGGGCGGCGCGCTCGCGGGCCGAGGCGTGGTGGACGTCTCCGACCCCGCCGGGGTGGTAGCCCGCGTCGATGACGACCGCCCCGGGCTTGAGGTGGTCGCCGCGGATGAGTTCGGGCTTGCCGACGGCCGCGATCAGGACGTCGGCCTCGCGGAGGAACGCGGGGAGGTCGGCGGTCCGGGAGTGGCAGTAGGTGACGGTGGCGTCGCGGGCGAGCAGCAGCATGCCCGCGGGCCTGCCGAGGATCGCGCTGCGGCCGACCACGACCGCGTGCTTGCCGCGCAGGTCGACCCGGTACTCGTCGAGCAGGCGCACGATGCCGCCGGGAGTGCAGGAGGTGAAGCCGGGCAGGCCGAAGGCCGTCGCGGCGAAGGAGTGCGTGGTGACGCCGTCGACGTCCTTGGCCGGGGCGATCGCCTCGAAGGCGGCGCGCTCGTCGGCGTGCGGGCCGACGGGGTGCTGGAGCAGGATGCCGTGGACGGTCGGGTCGGCGGACAACTCGGCGACGGTGTCGACGAGCCGGGCGGTTCCGGTGCCCGC
Organism: Kitasatospora phosalacinea; assembly: GCF_000717185.1. Classification (GTDB taxonomy): domain Bacteria; phylum Actinomycetota; class Actinomycetes; order Streptomycetales; family Streptomycetaceae; genus Kitasatospora; species Kitasatospora phosalacinea_A. Next base: position 35,200 of record NZ_JNYE01000068.1, read on the forward strand.
GGGGAGGGCGGTGTGCCGGGAGCGGATGCCGGCCTGCGCGCAGCGGGTGCGCTTCATCCGGACGTAGGTCGCGGAGGCCGGGTCGTCGCCGACCAGGACGGTGGCGAGGCAGGGGGCGGTGCCGGTGCGGCGGTGGAGGTCGGCGGCCGCGGCGGCGGTCTCGTCGGTGAGGCGGCGGGCGAGGGCGGTGCCGTCCATCGGACGGGCCTGGCCGGGGGTCTGCGTCATCGGGCAACTCCCTGGGGTGGGTGGTGAGTTCGCCCAGGCGCGCGGCATCGACGGGGACGGCCGTTCCCCGGTGGTGCTCCACCTGTGCGCCAGTCACGGCCCCCGCCGTCACGGTACCGGACCGGCCGCGGCCGCGCCCCCGAATTCACCCCCGATCCGTCGGCCGGGAAAGCGCGTTGGAATTCCGGGGCGCATCGGTCCTCCCGCGGCGGGGCGCCGGGGAGAAGCGGGAACGGGCACGGGCGGGACGGGATCCGGCCGGTACCGTGCGTGGTCAGGCGGTTGCGAAGGGGTTCCGGCCGGGGGCGTGATCGTCCCCGCGGAGTTCCGGCGAAAAACACATGAGAACATGTCCTCCGCGCACGTACCGGCATATCCGTGCGTCACGAAACAGGAGGACGCACGAGCATGGCGCAGACCGATGAGACAGCGACCGCGGCCCCGGACGCCCCCGCCCCACCGCGGCGTCGGCGGACGCGGAAGCGGACGCGGGCTCGACGCGTCCTGCTGGTCTGCGGCGGCGGGTTGCTGGTGCTGGCGCTGGCCGCGGGCGGGTGGGCGTACTGGGCGTACCGGCACCTGGAGGGGAACCTGGGGACGGTCGACATCGACCGGGCGCTGGGGACGGACCGGCCGGCTCCGCTGCCGGACGGGGCGCAGGACATCCTGGTGCTGGGCTCGGACTCGCGCAACGGGGAGAACGGCGACCTGGCGGGCGGGAACACCGGCGGGACGGCCCGCTCGGACACCACGATGGTGGTGCACATCCCGCAGGGGCGGTCGGCCGCGACGGTGGTGAGCATCCCGCGCGACACCATGGTGAGCCGTCCGGCGTGCACCACCGCCGGGGGGCAGCAGTTGCCCGCCGCGACCCGGGTGATGTTCAACTCGATCTACACCAGCGGCGGTCCGGCCTGCGTGGTGAAGACCGTGGAGTCGATGACCGGGCTGCGGATGAACCACTACGTGGAGATCGACTTCGCCGGGTTCGAGCGCCTGGTGGACGCGATGGGCGGCGTCGCGGTCACCGTGGACGCGCCGATCACCGACCCGTACTCGGGGCTGCGGCTGCCCGCCGGGACGAGCACCCTGGACGGGAAGCAGGCGCTGGCGTTCGTGCGGACCAGGCACGGCGTCGGCGACGGCAGCGACCTGGGGCGGATCGGGCTGCAGCAGAAGTTCCTGCTCGCGGTGCTCAGCCAGTTGCAGCGGCAGGGGACGCTGTCGGACCCGACCCGGGCGTACGGGGTGGCGGACGCCGCGACCAAGGCGCTCACCACGGACCAGGAGCTCGGTTCGCTGACCTCGCTGCTGACCTTCGCGCAGAGCCTGAAGGGCCTGCAGCCGGAGCGGATGAAGACGGTGATGCTGCCGGTGGTCGCCGACCGGATCGACCACAACCGGGTGGTCGCCGACGAGGCGAAGGCCGCCGCGCTGTGGCTGTCGCTGCGCGAGAACCGCCCCCTCCCGACCGCCTCGCCGACCGCCTCCCCGGGCACCGGCAGGCGCCCCTCCGCGAGCGCCGCCGCCCACAACTGACGGGCACCGCACCGCGGTTGCGACCGCCCCGTCCCGTCCCCGTCCAGCCCCCGTCCCCCCCGGGGGGCTCAGACCGCCTGGGCCTCGATGCGTTCGACGATCAGCTCGCACAGCTCGTGGGTGCGCAGGGCGTCGGCGGCGTCGAGCACCTTGCCGGAGCGGAGGGCGTCCAGGAAGTGCAGGACGACCTGCTCGATGCCGCGCTGGCGGGCGACCGGGACCCAGTCGCCGCGGCGGCGGACGGTGGGCTGGCCGCGGTGGTCGACGACCTCGGAGAGGTTGTGGACCTCGCGCTTGGAGTCGGCGCCGGAGACCTCCAGGACCTCCTCGGTGGAGCCCGAGACCCGGTTCATGATGCCGAGGGCGGTGAAGCCGCGCCCGGCCAGGGTCAGGACGAGGTGCTCGACCAGGCCGTCGCGGGTGCGGGAGCGGACGTCGACGTGCTCGATCTCGCCGGGGACGAGGAAGCGCAGGCTGTCGACGACGTGGATGAAGTCGTCGTAGACCAGGGTGCGGGCCCGCTCGGGCAGGCCCTCGCGGTGCTTCTGCAGGACGATCAGGTCGCGCGGGCGATCGGCGGCGAGCAGGTAGCCGGGGGCGTGGCGGCGGTTGAAGCCGACCAGCAGCGAGCGGCCGGTGTGCTCGGCCAGCGCGACCAGGCGGCGGGCGCCGTCGAGGTCGTAGGCGAGCGGCTTGTCCACGTACACGTCGACGCCGCGGGTGAGCAGTTCCTCGACGATCGGGACGTGCTGGTCGGTGGCGGCGTGGACGAACGCGGCCCGGATGCCGGAGTCGATCAGCTCGCCGAGGTCGGTGGTGCGGAACGGGAGGCGGTGGGCGTCGCCGATCCGGTCGAGCTTGGCCCGGTCCCTGGTCATCAGCCGCAGGTCGATGCCGGGCTGGGCGGTGAGGACGGGCAGGTACGCCTTCTGCGCGATGTCGCCGAGCCCGACGACCCCGATCGGGATCGGGGTCGTGCTGCGGCCGGTCTGGTGATCGCTCATCGGGCACTCCTGCGAGGGTGGTTGGTGGTCGTCCCTGACCATCCGGCAGCATATGCCAGGACGCTCGTTGAGCTGTCGGAACGCTGCTGGATCGGCCGATTCGCGTCGGTGCGGGCCGCGGCCGGCGGCCGCCGCCGGGTGCGCGGCGGCGCGTGCGCCCCGGCCCGGGCCGCCGGAAGACCGGTGGAGCCGGGCGGGCGGCCCTGCCACGATCGCGCGATGGGAATGCTCGATGCAGTGGCGGCCCGGGTGGCTGCCGGGGCCGCGGTGGAGTTCCGTCCGACGGGCTCCTCGATGGTGCCGCTGATCCGCAGCCGCCAACTGGTCTCGGTCGCGCCGGTCGACCCGGAGAGGCTCGCCGTGGGCGACGTCGTGCTGGCCCGCGTCTCCGGCACGGTCCACCTGCACCTGGTCCCGGCCCTGGAGCCGGCCCGGCGGCGGGTGCAGATCAGCAACAACCGCGGCCGGGTGAACGGCTGGACGGGCCACGACCGGGTCTTCGGCATCTGCACGGCGGTGGACGGCGCTCCCCGGCCCGGGGCGGCCGCGAAGGTGCGCTGGGGGGGGCGGGTTCAGGCCGGGTGGTCGAGGTGGGCCGCGGTGCGGGCGAGGGTGGCCAGCACGGGGCGGATCAGCGGGTGGAGTTCGGCGCCCGCCCGGGTGGCGGCGAAGACCCGGCGGGTGGCGAGGGGGCTGTCGACGGGGCGGACGGCGACGGCGGTGCGCTCGGTGTCGCGCAGCGCGGAGCGCGGGACGAGGGCGACGCCCGCTCCGGCGGAGGCCAGGGCGGTGACGGCGCGGAAGTCGTCGGAGGAGTGGACCAGGCGGGGTTGGAAGCCCGCGTGCTCGCAGGCGAGCAGGACGACGTCGTGGCAGGGATTGCCGGGGTAGGGGCCGATCCAGGGTTCGGCGGCGAGGTCGGCGACGGCGACGGGCCCGGCCGAGGCGGCCAGCGGGTGGTGCAGCGGGAGGACGGCGTCGAAGGGTTCGGCGTACAGCGGCAGGCGGGTGAGGCGGCGGTCGTCGGGGCGCGGGGCGCCGCGGTACTCGACGGCGACGGCGATGTCGGCGCGTCCGTCGAGGAGCATCGGCAGGCTGGCGTCGCCCTCCGCGTCCAGGACGCGGACCCGCAGGTCGGGGGCGGTGTCGGCGAGGGCGGTGACGGCGGGGGCGAGGACGAGGGCGATGCCGGTGGCGAAGGAGGCGACGGTGACCTCCCCGGCGGCGCCGGAGGCGTAGGCGGCGAGGTCGGCCTCGGCGCGTTCGAGCTGGGCGAGGACGGCGTCGGCGTGGGTGAGCAGGATCTCCCCGGCGGCGGTGAGGCGGACGCCGCGGCCGTCGCGGACCAGCAGGGTGTGGCCGGTCTCCTGTTCGAGGGCGGCGAGCTGCTGGGAGACCGCGGAGGGGGTGAGGTAGAGCGCGGCCGCCGCGGCGGTCACCGTCCGGTGGTCGGCCACGGCCCGGAGGGTCCGCAGCCGTCGTGCGTCGATCACGGGGTCGATTCTGCCAGCGCGGCGGGGCCGGTCGGGACGCCGGGTGGCCGGGGGCCGCTGTGGGGGTGGTCGGCGCGGGGAGCCGGGCCCGGCTCCCCGCGCCGGGCGGGCCGCCCCTGGAGGGGGGTCGGGGCGGCCCGCAGGGATGGCGCGGTCGAGGGTGCCCGCACCTGGTCCGTGTGCCGCGGGGCGGCGGGTCAGGCGTCCAGTGCGGCGCGGGCGTCGACGAAGGCGGCGACGGCGCGTTCGACGTCCTCGGTGCTGTGCGCGGCGGAGAGCTGGACCCGGATCCGGGCGGCGCCGTGCGGCACCACCGGGTAGGAGAAGCCGATCACGTAGACGCCGCGCTCCAGCAGGAGTTCGGCGAGGCGCCCGGCCCGGGCGGCGTCGCCGACCATGACGGGGGCGATGGCGTGCTCGCCGGGCAGGATCTCGAACCCGGCCTCGGTCATCCTCGTCCGGAACAGCTCGGTGTTGGCGCGCAGCCGGTCGCGCAGGTCGTCGCTGGTCTCCAGCAGGTCGAGCACGGTGAGCGAGGCGGCGGCGATCACCGGGGCGAGCGAGTTGGAGAACAGGTACGGACGGGAGCGCTGGCGCAGCAGGGCGACGATCTCGCGGCGGGCGGCGACGTAGCCGCCGGAGGCGCCGCCGAGGGCCTTGCCGAGGGTGCCGGTGACGATGTCGACGCGGTCCGCGACGCCGTGCAGTTCGGGGGTGCCGCGGCCGGTGGGGCCGACGAAGCCGACGGCGTGCGAGTCGTCGACCATGACCATGGCGTCGTAGCGGTCGGCGAGGTCGCAGATCTCGCGCAGCGGGGCGATGTAGCCGTCCATGGAGAACACGCCGTCGGTGACGATCAGGCGGCGGCGGGCGTCCTGGGTGTCCTGGAGCTGCTTCTCCAGGTCGGCGAGGTCGCGGTTGGCGTAGCGGTGGCGGCGGGCCTTGGAGAGGCGGATGCCGTCGATGATGGAGGCGTGGTTGAGGGCGTCGGAGATGACGGCGTCGCGTTCGTCGAGCAGGGTCTCGAAGACGCCGCCGTTGGCGTCGAAGCAGGAGGAGTACAGGATGGTGTCCTCCTGGCCGAGGAACTGGGAGAGGCGCTGCTCCAGTTCCTTGTGGACGTCCTGGGTGCCGCAGATGAAGCGGACGGACGCCATGCCGTAGCCCCAGCGGTCGAGGGCGTCCTTGGCGGCGGCGACCACGGCGGGGTGGTCGGCGAGGCCGAGGTAGTTGTTGGCGCAGAAGTTGAGCACCTGGCCGCCGTTGCCGGAGGTGACGGTGATCTCGGCGGACTGCGGGGTGCCGATGACGCGTTCCGGCTTGAACAGGCCGGCGTCGCGGATCTCGGTGAGGGTGGCGGCGAGGTCGTCGCGGACGTTCTCGAACACGGGGGTGTCGCTCCTAACGAGGGTTCAGCGGGCTTGCCGTGAGGGCACGTGCCGTGAAAGCGCTTACAGCGTCGTCCAGTCGAGGATGACCTTGCCGCAGTTGCCGCCGGCGGCCTCGTCGAAGGCGGCCTCGAAGTCCCGGGCGGCGTGCCGGCCGGTGATCACCGGGGTGAGGTCGAGCCCGCCCTCCAGCAGCACGGACATCGCGTACCAGGTCTCGAACATCTCGCGGCCGTAGATGCCCTTGATGGTGAGCATCGAGGTGACCACGTGGGCCCAGTCGACCGGGAAGTCCTCGGCGGGCAGGCCGAGCATCGCGATCTTCCCGCCGTGGGTCATGTTGGCGATCATCGACTGCATGGCCTCGGGGCGGCCGGACATCTCCAGGCCGACGTCGAAGCCCTCGCGCAGGCCGAGCCGGTGCTGGCCGTCGGCGATGGTGTGCTGCGAGACGTCGAGGGCGAGGGTGACGCCGAGCTCGCGGGCGAGGTCGAGGCGGTACGGGGAGACGTCGGTGATCATGACGTTGCGGGCGCCGGCGTGCTTGGCGACGGCGGCGGCCATGATGCCGATCGGTCCGGCGCCGGTGACCAGGACGTCCTCGCCGACCAGCGGGAAGGACAGCGCGGTGTGCACGGCGTTGCCGAACGGGTCGAAGATCGCGGCGACGTCGAGGTCGACGGGGACGCGGTGCACCCAGACGTTGGAGGCGGGCAGCGCGACGTACTCGGCGAACGCGCCGTCGCGGTTGACGCCCAGGCCGATGGTGTTGCGGCACAGGTGGCGGCGCCCGGCCAGGCAGTTGCGGCACTTGCCGCAGACCAGGTGGCCCTCGCCGCTGGCCAGGTCGCCGACGGCGACGTCGGTGACGGCGGCGCCGACCGCGGCGACCTCGCCGACGAACTCGTGGCCGATGGTCATCGGGGTCTTGATCGTCTGCTGGGCCCAGCCGTCCCACTTGCGGATGTGCAGGTCGGTGCCGCAGATGCCGGTGCGCAGGACCTTGATCAGGACGTCGCCGGGGCCGATCTCCGGTTCCGGGACGTCGGTCATCCAGAGTCCGGGTTCGGCGTTCAGCTTGACGAGTGCCTTCACGGCGAGCGCTCCTGACGCGGGGTTCGGGCGGGCCTGCCGGTCGGCGGGTCCGGGGGCGGGCCCTGCGGGGTGGCAGGACCGGTGGGGCGGCCCGGCGTGCGGCGGTCACCGGCCGGGCAGGGTGAAATCTGCCTGTTCACGGCGGGTGCGGTCCATCGAGTAATTCTTAACGGGTGCCACAGCTGGGCTGAACGATCGTGCCCGAGCTGGGCCCGGGCTCCGGCTCCGGCGTGCCGCAAGACACCCGGACGGAGCAGCGTTCCGGCCGTGCGGGGAGGGGGCGCGCGGGGTGGTGACAGTGCGTCAGCGCGCTGTCCGCGCTTTGACCTAGCCTTGACATAACCAATTGGTCCAGTCCATTTTGTTGTGCGCGCTCCCTACGCACCTCCGCCCCCATCCCCCACTGGAGGTACCCGTGCACGCCCCCAACCGCCGCGCCACCGCGGTCGGCGCCGCCGCGCTGCTGCTGGCGACGGCCGCCGTCGCCACCGTTCCGAGCAGCGCCAGCGCCGCGAACGTCCTGACCAACCCCGGTTTCGAGACCGGCACCCTGAGCGGCTGGTCCTGCACCGGCGGCACCGGGTCGGTCGTCTCGACCCCCGTCCACGGCGGCACCAAGGCGCTGGCCGGCGCGGTCAGCGCCTCGGACAACGCCAAGTGCACCCAGACCGTCACGGTGCAGCCCAACACCGCCTACTCGCTGACGAGTTGGGTGCGCGGCAACTACGTGTACCTCGGCGTCACCGGCGGCACCTCGACCTGGACGCCCTCCGCGTCCGACTGGAAGCAGCTGACGGTCAACTTCACCACCGGCGCCTCGCAGACCACCGCCGAGGTGTACCTGAACGGCTGGTACGGCCAGGGCACGTACTACGCGGACGACATCAGCCTGGACGGCCCCGGCGGGACCCCGTCGGACACCCAGGCGCCGACCGTCCCGGGCGGCCTGACCGCCACCGCGACCGCGGCCACCCAGGTCTCGCTCTCCTGGGGCGCGTCGAGCGACAACGTCGGCGTGACCGGCTACGACGTGTACCGCAACGGCACGCT
>NZ_JNYE01000069.1 GCF_000717185.1 Kitasatospora phosalacinea
GCAGATGTCGCAATCCACACCGAGCCAGAAGGCCCTCACTCATTTCAAGATCACCACACCGTGAACCCCGTCACCAACCTCCGTGGTCAGTACACCTAGCGGGCGCTCGCCTCGTGGACGAAGGCGACGAGGCGGGTGAGCGCGTCCGGGTCCATGGTGGGCATGACGCCGTGGCCGAGGTTGAAGATGTGGTGGCTGCCGCCGAGGGCCTGGGCGGCGTGCAGGACCTCGCGGGCCTTGGTCTCGACGACGTGGGTGGGGGCGTAGAGGACGGCGGGGTCGAGGTTGCCCTGCAGGCCCTTGCCGGGGCCGACCCGGTTGGCGGCCTCGTCGAGCGGGACGCGCCAGTCGACGCCGACGATGTCCGCGCCGGCCTGGCCCATCAGGCCGAGGAGTTCGCCGGTGTTGACGCCGAAGTGGATCCGCGGGACGCCGTAGGGCTCGACCGCGTCGAAGACCTTGGCGCTGGCGGGCATCACCGAGCGGCGGTACTCGTCGGGGGCGAGCGCGCCCGCCCAGGAGTCGAAGAGCTGGACCGCCGAGGCGCCGGCCTCGATCTGGATCTTCAGGAAGGCGGAGGTGATCTGCGCGAGCCGGTCGACGAGTTCGGCCCACAGCTCGGGGGCGCCGTACATCATCGCCTTGGTGTTCTCGTACGACTTCGAGGGGCCGCCCTCGACCAGGTAGCTGGCCAGGGTGAAGGGGGCCCCGGCGAAGCCGATCAGCGGGGTGGCGCCGAGTTCGGCGACCAGCAGGCCGACGGCCTCGGTGATGTAGGGCATGTCGTCGGGTTCGAGCGGGCGCAGCCGCTGGAGGTCGGCGGCGGTGCGGATCGGGTCGGCGATGACCGGGCCGACGCCGCCCTTGATCTCGACGTCGATGCCGACGGCCTTGAGCGGGACGACGATGTCGGAGAAGAAGATGGCCGCGTCGACCTTGTGGCGGCGCACCGGCTGGAGGGTGATCTCCTTGACCAGGTCGGGCTGCATGCAGGCGTCGAGCATCGGGATGCCCTCGCGCACCTTGAGGTACTCGGGCAGCGAGCGCCCGGCCTGCCGCATGAACCACACGGGGGTGTGCGGCACGGGTTCGTTGCGGGCGGCGCGCAGGAAGACGGAGTCGTAGGCGGCGCCGCGGGGCCGCTGACCGGACTGGGCTGCGGGGGTCTCACTCACGGGTCACATCCTCGCACGGGGCCGGTGCGCTCCCGTCCGGGCGGGTGGCGCGGCCAGGCAAAACGGACACCTCGGGCGGCGGTCGTCGGGGCGGGGTCCACGGCCCGGTCGTTTTCCGGGTTTTCGGCACGCCGGAGGTACGAAAGTGCTCGGATTGCGGGTCCGCGCCGCCTAGGCTTCCGGTCATGGCAGCGGTCGGCGGGCAATCCGCACAGGGTGGAGGAACGGGCAGGGAGTCGGCGCCGATCGAGTTCCGCGACGCGGTCGAGGCGCTGACCGGGGCGCGGTTGCGTCCCGAGGTGCGGCTGTCGCCGCAGCCCGCCCCCCGTCGGCTGGCCCCGTACGCCTTCGCGCTCTCCGCCTCGGTCGAGGTGGACGGCGAGGAGTTGGCGGACGGCACCCTGGTGCTGCTGCACGACCCGTCCGCGCCGGAGGCGTGGAGCGGGGACTTCCGGGTGGTCACCATGACCCGGGCCGAGCTGGAGCCGGAGATGGCGGGCGACCCGCTGCTGTCCGAGGTCGGCTGGAGCTGGCTGCTGGACGCGCTGCAGACGCAGGCCGCCGGGTACACCGAGCCGTCCGGCACGGTGACCAGGTGCCACTCGCAGTACTTCGGTGCGCTGGTCGAGCGCGGTTCGTCCACCGAGATCGAGCTGCGGGCGTCCTGGACGCCGGCCGACCGCCGCTTCGAGCGGCACCTGGCCGCCTGGGCGGACCTGCTGTGCGTGTGCGCGGGGCTGCCGCCGTCCGCCCCGGCGCCGCTGCCCGCGGAGGGGCCGGGCGTGCTGGGCGGGGTGGTGCCGATGCCGGCCCGCCGCCGTCCGCGCAACTCGCACTGACGCCGTCGGCGCGTCCGTCCGCCACCGGCCGCTGAGCGGCCGTCAGGCGTTCCCGACACCTCAGGGGGACAACCCCGCGCTCCGGTCCCGGTGCCACCCGCAGGACTGACGGAGTGTGACTTCGCGGGCACTCCAGGTCAATTACCTGCACGTTCACGATCACCAAAGTGTCGACAGTGATCGATTCTGTGCGATTTCCAGGCATGTCGTACCGGTCATCTGCACGATTTGTCCGTATTGTTACTCACCAGATCGTGATCACCCGCTAAAGCCGGGCACGGTTGATGCCGAAGGTGTCAGTGACCCTTTCCAGACGCGGAACGCTCCGACCGCCCCCTCGGGGTTCGTCCGCCACTCCCCCCGGAGGCCTCAGGTGTCGGTCCTTCTCGAGCACCCCGCAAGCGTGGTCGCCTACCGTCCGACGAAGCCCACCGCCATGGTGGTCATCGCAGATCCCCGGGTCCGGAACACGGTCACCCGGCACCTATGGGCGCTGGGCGTCCGTGACGTCATCGAGGTCTCCTCGATCGCCGAGGCCCGCCCCCGGGTCTCCACCCCGCGCGACATCTGCATCGCCGACGTCCACCTGCCGGACGGCTCCGGCCTGACCGTCCTGGCCGAGACCCGCGCCGCGGGCTGGCCCAACGGCCTGGCGCTGTCCGCCGCCGACGACATCGGCGCGGTCCGCTCGGCGCTGGCCGGCGGCGTCAAGGGATACGTGGTGACCGGCACCCGCACCAACATGCCGATGCCCGGCCGCCCCGGCCTGCCGATCGGCGCCGGGCTGGCCGGGCGGATGCGCCGCCCCGGCATCCCCGGCCACCACCACCCCGGTGCGCCCGGCCACCACGGCGCCCCCGGCCAGCCCGGTGCCGCGCCCGGCGCCCCGGGTGCGCCCGGCGCGCAGCCCTCGGCGTACCGGGAGCTGTCCGGCCGCGAGGTGGAGGTGCTGCGGCTGGTCGCCGAGGGCCAGTCGAACAAGGCGATCGGCGTGGCGATGGGCCTGTCGGCGCTGACGGTGAAGAGCCACCTGGCGCGGATCGCCCGCAAGCTGGGCACCGGCGACCGGGCGGGCATGGTGGCCGTGGCGCTGCGCACCGGCATCATCCACTGACCCGCATCGTCCCTGGTGGCGGCCCGGAGGAACGTTTCCTCCGGGCCGTCGTCGCGCCCGCTCCCGGGCGGCCGGACCGCCGCCGGTGACGGCCCGTCAGCCCACCCGGGCGGCGTTCCGCGGCGGCGACCGAACCGCGCGCCGACCCCGGCTGGCATATGTCCGAACATCGTCCGACCAGTCAGACAACACTCCCGGCGGCGGCACACGACGTACCCTTGGGGGGTGACCGACGCCGTAGCCTCCATCCCCGAAGAGACCGCCCCGGTTCCGCTCCTCGAACCCAGGGACGGACTCCCACCGGTGGTGGCGGACGACGCGGCCCTCGCCGCCGTCGTCGAGTCCCTCCGCGGCGGCACCGGGCCGGTCGCCGTCGACGCCGAACGCGCCTCCGGCTACCGCTACGGCCAGCGCGCCTACCTGATCCAGCTGCGCCGCCGGGGCGCGGGCACCGCGCTGATCGACCCGATCGCCTGCCCCGACCTGACCGGCCTGAACGCCGCGCTCGCCGACGCCGAGTGGGTCGTGCACGCCGCCACCCAGGACCTGCCCTGCCTGTTCGAGGTCGGCATGCACCCGGGCGTGCTGTTCGACACCGAGCTGGCCGGGCGGCTCGCCGGGTTCGCCCGGGTCGGGCTCGGCCCGATGACCGAGAACGTGCTGGGCCTGTCGCTGGCCAAGGAGCACTCCGCGGTCGACTGGTCCACCCGCCCGCTGCCCGAGCCCTGGCTGCGCTACGCCGCGCTGGACGTCGAGGTGCTGGTCGACCTGCGGGACGCGCTGGAGGCCGAACTCGACCGGCAGGGCAAACTCGACTGGGCGCACCAGGAGTTCGCCGCGCTGGCCGCCGCGCCGCCGCCCTCCCCCCGGGTCGACCCCTGGCGGCGCACCTCCCAGCTGCACAAGGTCCGCCGCCGCCGCCAGCTCGCCGCCGTCCGCGAGCTGTGGCTCGCCCGGGACCGGATCGCCCGCGAGCGGGACGTCTCCCCCGGCCGGGTGCTGGCCGACGCCGCGATCGTGAACGCCGCGCTCGCCATGCCGCTCAACGCGCCCGCGCTGATCGCCGTCCAGGGCTTCGGGCCGCGGGTGAACCGCCGCCAGCTGGAGCAGTGGCTGGCCGCGATCGAGCGCGCCCGCGAGATCCCCGAGGCCGCGCTGCCGCCCGCGACCGCCCCGCACGACGGCCCGCCGCCGCCGCGCGCCTGGGTCGAGAAGGACCCGGTCGCCGCGGCCCGGCTGAGCGGCGCCCGCGCCGCCGTGGCCGCCCTCGCCGAGCAGCACCACCTGCCCGCGGAGAACCTGATCACCCCCGACCTGGTCCGCCGGGTCTCCTGGGAGCCCCCGGCCGAGCCGGACTCCGACGCCGTCGCGGCCGCGCTGCGGGCGCTGGGCGCGCGCGCCTGGCAGACCGACCTGGTCGCCCCGGCGCTGGCGAAGGCGTTCCGGGAGGCCGCGGCCTGAGCGGCGGCGCGGCCGCGTCGTCCGGGTCACGTCCGCAGCTCCTTGCCGGGCGTTGTTACTCGTGGGTAGATTGGTGGGCGTAGCGGCGCCGCTCCTGGGCGCGCTCATCGTCATGTCCCCCTGGGAGGAGAGCCCCCGTGCCTCGTACCGCGAGGGACGTCGTCTTCGTCGACGGCGTCCGCACCCCGTTCGGCAAGGCCGGCCCGAAGGGCATCTACCACGAGACGCGCGCCGACGACCTGGTCGTCAAGTGCATCCGTGAGCTCGTGCGCCGCAACCCGAGCCTGCCCGTCGAGCGGATCGACGAGGTCGCCGTCGCGGCGACCACCCAGATCGGCGACCAGGGCCTGACCATCGGCCGCACCGCCGCGCTGCTCTCCGGCCTGCCGAAGTCCGTCCCCGGCTACGCGATCGACCGGATGTGCGCCGGTGCGATGACGGCCGTCACCACCACCGCGGGCGGCATCGCCTTCGGCGCGTACGACGTCGTGGTGGCCGGCGGCGTCGAGCACATGGGGCGCCACCCGATGGGCGAGGGCGTGGACCCGAACCCGCGGTTCGTCTCGGAGAAGCTGGTCGACGAGTCCGCCCTGTTCATGGGCATGACCGCGGAGAACCTGCACGACCGCTTCCCGCACATCACCAAGGAGCGCTGCGACGCGTTCGCGGTGCGCTCGCAGGAGAAGGCCGCGAAGGCGTACGCCAACGGCGACATCCAGCCGGACCTGGTGCCGATCGCGGTCCGCAACACCAACCCCGAGGTCGGCGAGACCGGCTGGGGCCTGGCCACCGTGGACGAGCCGCTGCGGCCGGGCACCACGATGGAGTCGCTGGCGGGCCTGAAGACCCCGTTCCGCCCGCACGGCAACGTCACCGCGGGCAACGCGGCCGGCCTGAACGACGGCGCGACCGCCTCGCTGCTGGCCGCCGAGGACGTGGCCCGCGAGCTGGGCCTGCCGGTCAAGATGCGCCTGGTCAGCTACGCCTTCGCGGGCGTCGAGCCCGAGGTGATGGGCATCGGCCCCGTCCCGGCGACCGAGAAGGCACTGGCCAAGGCCGGTCTGACCATCGACGACATCGGCGCGTTCGAGGTCAACGAGGCCTTCGCCGTGCAGGTGCTGGCCTTCCTGGACCACTACGGCATCGCCGACGACGACGAGCGGGTCAACCCGTACGGCGGCGCGATCGCGTTCGGCCACCCGCTGGCCTCCTCGGGCGTGCGCCTGATGACCCAGCTGGCCCGCCGCTTCGAGCAGCGGCCCGACGTCCGCTACGGCATCACCACCATGTGCATCGGCTTCGGCATGGGCGGCACCGTCATCTGGGAGAACCCCCACTTCGAGGGTGGTAAGTGACCATGAGCACCACTGAACTGCTGCAGCGCGCCGCCGGACTGTTCCCCGGCGAGGTCGTCACCACCGCGCACGTACGCCACCTGGACCTGCCGCTGCGGGCCGGCAAGCTGGCGCTGATCACCCTGGACAACGGCTTCGACCACACCAAGCCGACCACCTTCGGCCCCGGCTCGCTGGCCAAGCTGTCCGAGGCGCTGGACCAGGTCGAGGCGGAGGCCGCGGCGGGCCGGGTGGTCGCGGTCGCGATCACCGGCAAGCCGTTCATCTTCGCGGTCGGCGCCGACCTCAAGGGCGTCGAGCTGCTCACCGAGCACTCCGACGCGCTGGCCATCGGCAAGGGCGGCCACGACGTCTTCAAGCGGATCGCCGCGCTGCCCGTCCCGTCCTTCGCGTTCTACAACGGCGCGGCGATGGGCGGCGGCGTCGAGGTCGGCCTGCACTGCACCTACCGCACCGTCAGCGCGGGCGTCCCGGCGTTCTCGCTGCCCGAGGTCTTCCTCGGCCTGGTGCCCGGCTGGGGCGGCTGCACCCTGCTGCCGAACCTGATCGGCCCCGCCAAGGCCGTCAAGGTCATCATCGAGAACTCGATGGCGCAGAACAAGCAGCTCAAGGGCAAGGACGTGTTCGAGCTCGGCATCGCGGACGCGATCTTCGAGCCGGCCGACTTCCTGGAGCAGTCGCTGCTGTGGGCCGCGAAGGTCCTCACCGGCGGGGTCGCCGTGGAGCGCGAGGAGTTCGACCGCGGCAAGGCCTGGGACGACGCCGTGCTGTGGGGCCGCTGGGTCGCCGACGCCAAGGTGCACGGGGCCGCCCCGGCCGCGTACAAGGCGCTCGACATCATCCAGCAGGTCAAGGACGGCGACCTGCAGGCCGGCTTCGACGCGGAGGACGCCGCGCTCGCCGACCTGATCATGAGCGGTGAGCTGCGCGCCGGGCTGTACGCCTTCAACCTGGTACAGCGCCGCGCCAAGCGGCCGTTCGGCGCGCCGGACAAGTCGCTGGCCCGCCCGGTCTCCAAGGTCGGCGTGGTCGGCGCCGGCCTGATGGCCTCCCAGCTGGCGCTGCTGTTCGCGCGCCGCCTGGAGGTGCCGGTGGTGCTCACCGACATCGACCAGCAGCGGATCGACAAGGGCGTCGGCTACGTCCACGCCGAGATCGACAAGCTGCTGGACAAGGGCCGGATCGGCAAGGACAAGGCCAACAAGCTCAAGGGCCTGGTCTCCGGCCACCTCGACAAGGCCGTCGCGTTCGGCGACGCCGACTTCGTGATCGAGGCCGTCTTCGAGGAGATGGGCGTCAAGCAGAAGGTGTTCGCGGAGCTGGAGGCGGTGGTCTCGCCGACCGCCGTGCTGGCCACCAACACCTCCTCGCTGTCGGTCACCGAGATGGCCTCCGAGCTCCGGCACCCGGAGCGCGTGGTCGGCTTCCACTTCTTCAACCCGGTCGCGATCCTCCCACTGCTGGAGATCGTCCGGGCCGAGCAGACCGACGACGCCTCGCTGGCCACCGCGTTCGGCGTCGCCAAGAAGCTGAAGAAGACCGCGGTGCTCGCCAAGGACGCCCCCGCGTTCGTGGTCAACCGGATCCTGACCCGCTTCATGGGCGAGATCCAGGGCATCATCGACGAGGGCACCCCGTTCGAGACCGTCGAGGCCGCGGTCAAGCCGCTCGGCCTGCCGATGTCCCCGATCGCCCTGCTCGAACTGGTCGGCCCCGCCATCGCCCTGCACGTCTCCGAGACCCTGCACGGCGCCTTCCCGGAGCGGTTCGCCGTCTCCGCGAACCTCGGCAAGGTCGTCGAGGCCGGCAAGCGCGGCTTCTACACCTGGCAGGACGGCGCCCAGGTCCTCGACCCCGAGGTGCTGGCGCTGCTGACCTTCGGCGACAGCGTCCTCACCGAGGAGCAGGTGCGCGCCCGCGCCCTGGAGGCCGTCGCCCAGGAGATCGGCCTGATGCTGGAGGAGGGCGTGGTCGGCGAGGCCCAGGACATCGACCTCTGCATGATCACCGGCGCCGGCTGGCCCTTCCACCTCGGCGGCATCACCCCGTACCTCGACCGCGAGGGCGTCTCCGAGCGCGTCAACGGCAAGAAGTTCCTGGCCCCCGGCCTGGCTTCGGTCCCCGCCTGACGCACCGCCTGACGCAACGCCTGACGCAACGCCGGGAGCCGCCGGGCGTCACCCCTCCTCCGGGACGGGTGCCGCCCGGCGGCTCTTCTGTATGCTGCCGGTCCTTCGGGCGCTGAGGGGTGGAGGGGCACGTGCTGGTACTGGTGCACGGCGGGCTGTGGGACGACCCGGTGGACGCGGCGGCGTTCTGGGAGCGGCCCGGGGTGGTGGACGGCCTGCGGGCGGCCGGGGCCGCCGTGGCCGCGCCCGACCGGGCGATGCGGGCCGGGAGCTGGACCGCCGAGGCGGAGCACCTCGCGGCGGCCCTGCCGGACGGGCCGCCGGTCGTCCTGGTCGGCGGCTCCAACGGCTGCTCGGCGGCGGTCCGGCTGGCCCTCGCGGCGCCGGAGCGCGTCCGGGCCCTGGTCCTGGCCTGGCCCGCCACGGCGGGCGACGGGCGGCTGGACGGGCGGATCCGCGAGGCGCTGCCGGAGGCGGCTGGGCTGCTCGCCGGCGGAACGCTGCGGGGCGTCGACGACGCGGAGCTCGCCGGGCTGCGGCTGCCGGTCGCGGTCCTGCCCGCGGACCCGGAGAACCCCGTCCACCGGCGCCGCACGGCCGACGCGCTGCTGGGCCTCGTCCCCGGCGCGGTGGAACTGCCGGGCTGCCCGGAGCCGCCGCACCCGGCGTTCCGGCCGGAGCCGCTCGTCGCTGCGCTGACCGGGTGGGGACGGAACCCGGAGCCGGTGCGCGCACTGGCAGTGAACCGTCAGCGGACCCGTGCCCGCCGTTCCCCGGGCCCCTGACGGGGCCTTCGTGACGGGGTCTTCTCGGCGGGGCGCTACTTCTTCTTGAGGCGGTAGATCACCGTGTCGCCGGTGACGCCGACGACCTCGTAGTGGGTGTCGAGGAGGGTGGCGATCCGGGGGACCTTGTCGGGTTGGTAGGGGGCGGTGCCGGAGTCGTCGACGAAGACCTCGGGGAGGCCGTTGGTGGTGATCTCGTCGTCGAAGGTCTGCCAGGCGTCGGAGACGGAGTACTGCTCGCCGACCTTCTCGCCGCCCTTGCCGCCGCTGAAGTTGGTGAGGAAGCCGGCGGTGAGGTAGCGGCTGGCGGGGCGGCGGTCGGCGAGCCAGTAGAGCTCGGGGTGCATGCCCCAGACCAGGACGGTGTCCTTGGGGGAGCTCTGGGCGGCGACCGCGGTGGCGACCTCGGTGGTCTGGGTGAGGCGCTGGCCGGGCCAGAAGACCGCGAGGGAGAGGAAGACGGTGCTGGCGAGGGCCGAGTAGGCGGCGACGGGGCGCCAGGGGACGGCGGAGGTGGCGACGGCGCCGACGCCGAGCAGGACCAGCGGGGGCATCAGCTGGAGGTAGTAGTGGCCGAAGAAGTGGAAGCCGACCGAGACCGCGACGACCGAGGAGAGCAGCCACACCCACAGGTCGGCGGTGGAGCCGCGTTCGGGGCCGCGGGCGGGGACGGGACGGCGGCGGCGGCGCAGCCACAGGCGGTGGGCGTGGGGCAGCAGGAAGGCCAGTCCGGCGCTCATCAGGATCGCCGAGTTGCCGAGGGCGCGGCCGAGCATCTGGGGCCAGTTGGAGCCGAGCCCGGCGTAGTCGCCGGAGCCGGTGACGACCCAGAAGAGGAAGCCCTTGGGCTTGGTGAGGATGGCGGCGACGAGCGCTATCGGGAGGGCGAACCCGAAGCCGATCTTGGCGAGGGCGGGCGGCCAGGGGACGCCGCGGCGGCGGGTGTCCTGGAGGAGCATCCACAGGACGGGCAGCATGACGGCGCCGCCGGTCTGCTTGGTGAGGGAGCAGAGGGCGACGGCGATGCCCGCGGCCAGCCAGCGGCGGCGTTCCGCGTAGCGGAAGGCGAGCACCATGGCGGGCAGCATGAAGACCTCGAAGGTCGCGGCCTGGGTGTCCTCCGGGGAGAGGCCGATGGAGACCAGGAGGTAGAGGGCGCCCGCGTAGCGTCCGGCCCGGTCGCCCCAGCGGCCGCGGGCGATGGAGGCGAGCAGGACGGCGGTGGTGAGGTGGGCGCCGATCGCGAGGGTGCGCAGCGGCCAGAGCGAGACGGAGCCGAACAGGGCGAAGCAGGCCTCGTACAGCCAGGGCAGCAGCGGGGGCTTGCGGTCGACGACGGTGTCGTAGAGGACGCCGCCGTCGGCGAGCATCCGGGCCTGGGTGGCGAGGTAGCCCTCGTCGGGGCTCCACACGGGGCGCAGGAAGGAGGGGAAGTGGGTGACGGTGGCCAGGACCGCGAGCAGCGGGACCAGTCTGGTCCAGTACCCGGCGCGGACGTGCCCGTGGAGGCGGTCGGCGAGGGCGCGTGGGCGGCTCGTGGCGGTGATGGGCACGGGTGACAACCTACCGGGCGCGAACGGGCCGAGGAGCGCCAGTCCAGGAATGAGTGTGACGGTCCGACAATAGGGGCACCGCCCGGGAGCCGTCGTGCGGTTTCCGGACGGTGCGCCCACGGAGGTTCCGGGCGGTCAGCTCCGGGCGAAGGAACGGGCGCTGACCAGCGCTTCGATCTTCTCGGCGACCGCCGGGCCGGTCAGCCCGATCTCCGCCATGATCTCGGCGCGCGAGGCGTGGTCGAGGAACTCCTGCGGGATGCCGAAGTCGCGCAGCGGGACGTCCACGTCGGCGTCGCGCAGCGCCTGGGCGATCGCGGAGCCGACGCCGCCGGCCCGGCCGTTGTCCTCGACGGTGACCACCAGGCGGTGCTGGGCGGCCAGGCCGGGCAGCGCGGCGTCCACCGGCTTGACCCAGCGCGGGTCGACCACGGTGCTGGTGACGCCGCGCTCGGCGAGCAGTTCGGCGGCCTCCAGGCAGATCGGGGCCATCGCGCCGACCGAGACGATCAGCACGTCGGCGGCCTCGTCCGCGGAGCCGCCCTCGCTGCGGCGGAGCACGTCCATGCCGCCGACCTGGCCGACGGCGGGCACCGCCGGGCCGACGTTGCCCTTGGAGTAGCGGACCACGGTGGGGGCGTCGGTCACCTCGACGGCCTCGCGCAGCTGCAGGCGGACCTGCTCGGCGTCGCGCGGGGCGGCCAGCCGCAGGCCGGGGACGACCTGCAGGATCGACATGTCCCACATGCCGTTGTGCGAGGCGCCGTCGGTGCCGGTGACGCCGGCCCGGTCGAGCACGAAGGTGACGCCCAGCCGGTGCAGCGCCACGTCCATCAGGACCTGGTCGAAGGCCCGGTTGAGGAAGGTCGCGTACACCGCGACGACCGGGTGCAGGCCGTTGGTGGCCAGGCCGGCCGCGCAGACCGCGGCGTGCTGCTCGGCGATGCCGACGTCGAAGGTCCGCTCCGGGTACGCCTTGGCGAACGGGGCCAGGCCGACGGGGTGCAGCATCGCGGCGGTGATCGCGACCAGGTCGCGGCGCTCGCGGCCGAGCGCGACCATCTCCTCGCCGAACACGGACGTCCAGTCCTTGCCGGAGGTCTTCACCGGCAGGCCGGTGTCGGGGTGGATCACGCCGACCGCGTGGAAGCGGTCCTCGTCGTTGTTCTCGGCGGCGTGGTAGCCGCGGCCCTTCTCGGTGATGCAGTGCACGATGACCGGGCCGCCGAAGCCGCGCGCCTTGGTGAAGGCGGACTCCAGGGCCTGCAGGTCGTGGCCGTCGATCGGGCCGATGTACTTGAGGCCGAGGTCCTCGAACATGCCCTGCGGGGCGATGAAGTCCTTTAGGCCCTTCTTGGCGCCGTGCAGGGTGTCGAACATCGCCTGGCCGACCACGGGGGTGCGCTGCAGCGCGTCCTTGCCCCAGGACAGGAAGCGCTCGTAGCCCTGGGTGGTGCGCAGCGTGGAGAGGTGGTTGGCGAGGCCGCCGATGGTCGGCGAGTAGGAGCGCTCGTTGTCGTTGACGACGATGACGATCGGCAGGTCGCGGCTGTCGGCGATGTTGTTGAGCGCCTCCCAGGCCATGCCGCCGGTGAGCGCGCCGTCGCCGATCACGGCGACCACGGGGCGGTCCTTGTGGCCCTGGATCTTGTTGGCCTTGGCCAGGCCGTCCGCGTAGCCGAGGACGGTGGAGGCGTGCGAGTTCTCGATCACGTCGTGCTCGGACTCGCTGCGCGAGGGGTAGCCGGACAGGCCGCCCTTCATCTTGAGCCGGGAGAAGTCCTGGCGGCCGGTCAGCAGCTTGTGGACGTAGCTCTGGTGCCCGGTGTCGAAGAGGATGCGGTCGCGCGGCGAGTCGAAGACCCGGTGCATCGCGAGCGTGAGCTCGACCACGCCGAGGTTGGGGCCGAGGTGGCCGCCGGTCTTGGAGACCTCCTCCACCAGGAAGCCGCGGATCTCCTCGGCGAGCGCCGACAGCTGCGCGGGCGTGAGTCGATCGAGATCGCGCGGTCCCCGAATGCGGGTCAGCAGGGCCACCCGTTCCTCCTCGTCCAAGTTCTCGCGCCCGCATGGGCCCGGAGGGCGTACGCCCCGCTCGAGTCTAATGTCCATTACCGGTCCGTAGTACGGGGGGCAAGCCGACCAGCTCTTCGGGTGGCCGTGCGCCGAACGCGCCGAACCGCGCGACCGGCCCCTGGTATGGGGCGCCGGTCGCGCGGTTCGGGGTGGGGCCGGGGGGTCAGCCGCGGCCGTGGGACTTCTGGGTGCGGCGGGAGACCGAGTCCAGGACCACCGCGGCGAGCAGCACCGCGCCGGTGATCATGTACTGGATGGCCTGCTGGGCGCGGACCATGTCCAGACCGGTGGTGATGGACTGGATGACCAGGATGCCGAGCAGCGCCGACCAGGTCTTGCCGCGGCCGCCGAAGAGGCTGGTGCCGCCGATGACGGCGGCGGCGATGGCGCTCATCAGCACGTTGCCGGTGCCCAGCGCCTTGTCGGCGGAGCCCTGCTGGGAGGCGATGAACAGGCCGCCGAAGCCGGCCAGGCCGGCCGAGATCATGTAGACCGAGATCCGGACCCAGGCGACGTTGATGCCCGCGCGGCGGGCCGCCTCGATGCCGCCGCCGACCGCGAAGATCTGGCGGCCGTAGGCGGTGCGGCGGAGCACGAAGTCACCGAGCGCCACGATGCCCACGAAGATCACCAGCGGCAGCGGCAGGCCGCTGTCCTGGTTGAGCATGTAGGCGGCGACCAGGACGACGACGCCGATCACGCCGGTGCGCAGCGCGATCTCGCTGACCGGGCGGGCCGGCAGGCCGGCCGCGGAGCGGCGGCGGGAGTCGAGCAGCTGGCCGGCGGCGAACAGCACGATGGTGACGATCGCGAACAGCCAGGCCCAGATGATGTCGCCGTCGCCCAGGAAGTAGTTGTCCAGGTTGGCGACCACGCCGTCGTTCGGGTTGTTGACGGTGCCGAGGGTGCCGAGCACCAGCATCTGCAGGCCGTTCCAGGCCAGCATGCCGGCCAGGGTGACGACGAAGGCGGGGACGCCGATCTTGGCGAAGAAGTAGCCGTGCAGGGCGCCGATGGCGATCGCGGAGGCGATCGCCAGGACGATCGCGAGCCACTCGTTCAGGCCCTGGCGGACCGAGAGCACCGAGGTGATGGCGGCGGTGGCGCCGGCCACCGAGCCGAGCGAGAGGTCGATCTCGCCGAGCAGCAGCACGAACACCACGCCGACCGCGATCAGGCCGGGGCCCGCGATCCACTTGGTGATGTTGGTGAGGTTGTCGGCGTTGAGGAAGGAGCCGGTCTTCACCTGGAAGATCGCGGCGATGATGATCAGGCCGATGACCACCGGCAGCGAGCCGAGCTCACCGCTGCGGATCTTGCGGGTGAACTCGTCGAAGTAGCCGGCCAGGCCCTCCTTGCGGACCAGCAGGCGCGGGTCCACCGCGGGGGCGGCGGGGGTGGTGGGGGTCTCGGTGCTCACTTGGCTTCCTCCGCGATTCGGGCCTGACGACGTGTCACCGCGTTGTCGGTGGCGCCGGTGATGGCGGAGATGATCTCCTCGTGCGAGGTGCTGGCGACCTCGAAGCTGCCGTTGTTGCGGCCCAGGCGGAGCACCGCGACGGTGTCCGCGACGGCCTTGACGTCGGCCATGTTGTGGCTGATCAGGATCACGCCGAGGCCGCGCTGGCGGAGCCGCTCGACCAGGTCCAGGACCTGGGCGGTCTGCTCGACGCCGAGGGCGGCGGTGGGCTCGTCCAGGATGACGATCTTGGGGTCGCCGACCAGGGCGCGGGCGATCGCGACCACCTGGCGCTGACCGCCGGACAGGCCCGCGATCGGGATGCGGACGCTGGGGATGCGGATCGACAGGGTGTCGAGGAGCTCGCGCGCGCGCTTCTCCATCGCGACCTCGTCCAGGGTGCCGAAGCGCTTGAGCTCGCGGCCGAGGAAGAGGTTGCCGACCACGTCCAGGTTGTCGCAGAGCGCGAGGTCCTGGTAGACGGTGGCGACGCCGAGCTGCTGGGCGTCCTGCGGGCGGTTGATGCCGACCGCCTTGCCCTCCCACTCGATGACGCCCTCGTCGATCGGGTGGACGCCCGCGATGGTCTTCACCAGGGTGGACTTACCGGCACCGTTGTCGCCGACCAGGGCGACGACCTCGCCCGCGTGGACCTCCAAGTGCACGTCGGTGAGCGCCTGAACGGCACCGAAGCGCTTGGAGACCCCGCGCAACGCCAGTACGGGTGCGCCTGTCACGTGAACCAACTCCTTGAGTCCCGTGCCGGACCTGACGTTTCCGGCACGGCCGTCCCGCGTGCCGGGCCGGGCACGCGGGGTAGTGCGTCGTGCGTGTTGCTGGGGGGGTGGAGCAGTGCGGGCGGGGGCTCCCGTGTGGTCAGGGAGCCCCCGCCCGGCGGGTGTTACTGCAGGCCGGCCGCGGTGCAGGCGGCGGCGTAGTCCGCGGTGCAGATGTCCGCGGCCTTGTAGAGGCCGTCGGCGATCACGGTGTCCTTGATGTTCGCCTTGGTGACGACCTTCGGGTCCAGCAGCTGGGCCGGGATGCCCTTGTCGGTGTCGCTGTCGATGGTCGAGGTGGCGACCGACTTGATGTCCTTGCCCTGGAGCAGGTTCACCGCGAGCTGGGCGGCCGAGTCGGCCAGCGGCTTGTAGGCCTTGTAGATGGTGTAGGCCTGGTCGCCGGAGACGAGGCGCTGGATGGCGTCGAGGCCCGCGTCCTGGCCGCCGACCGGGACGTTGATGCCCTGGGACTTCAACTGGGTGATGATCGCGGCGGCCATGCCGTCGTTGGCGGAGTAGACGGCCTGGAAGCCGTCCTTGCCGAGCTGGGTGATGGCGGCGCCGACCTTCTGACCCGCGACGGTGGGCTTCCACTCACCGCTCTGCTCGTAGACGATCTTCTTGACCTTGCCGTCCAGCGCCTTGTGGGCGCCCGACTTGAACTTCGCGGCGTTCGGGTCGGCCTCGTCACCGTTGATCATCACGACGTTGGCCTCGGCGGCCTTGGCGCCCAGCGCCTCGACCAGGGCCTGGCCCTGGAGCTCGCCGACCTTCTCGTTGTCGAAGGAGACGTAGGCGGAGACCGGGCCGGTGGCCAGACGGTCGTACGCGATGACCTTGACGTTCTTCTTCGCGGCCTCGGTGACCCACGCCTGGGTGGACTTGGCGTCGAACGCGTCGAGGATGATCACCTTGACGCCCTGGGCGATCAGGGTGTCGAACTGCTGCTTCTGCTTCGCGGCGGAGCCCTCGGCGTTGTTGTACTCGACCTTGCAGTCGGCACACAGCTCCTTGACCTTGGCCTCGATGAACGGCTTGTCGAACGACTCGTAACGGGTCGAGGACGCGTTCTCCGGCAGGAGCAGACCGATCGACTTGTTGTCGGTCGAACCCGCGTCGGTGCTCTTCTTGTCGTCGCCGGCCTTGCCGCAGGCGGCCATGGTCAGCGCCATCGAGACAGCGGCGGTACCGACGACAACGCGACGCATCATTGCGTTCATGGTGGGGGGAGCCTCCCTGACAGAGCCGCGAACGTTGCGGCGAGGTGGGCAGGAGTCAACCCCGTGACGAAGCTTGACGTCAATAAGTAAAACCGGGAGGCCCCGGATTCAAACCCTTTCGTTATCTTCCTGAAGGCTGACTCGATACCGAGCGAGCCTTCAGGACGACCTGCACGGGGGTCAGAGCACCCCCGACTCCCCCATCTCGCTCATCACCAGGGCCAGCGCGCCGAGCACCTCGGCCCGGCCGCCCAGCGTCCCCGGGACCACCGACAACTGCCGGGCCGCACTGGGGATCGCGTACCGCGCCACCGAGTCGCGGATCGGGGAAAGCACCAGGTCACCAGCCTCGGCGAGGTCGCCGCCGAGGATCACCCGGCGGGGGTTGAGCAGGTTGCACAGGGTCGCCACGCCCATGCCGATCTGCCGGCCCGCGTCGGCGATCACCCGGCGGCAGCCCAGGTCGCCCTGCTGGGCCAGCTGCACCACCTTGCTCAGGCTCAGATCGCCGGGGTGGTTGGCGTTCAAGAGGTTGAGCAGGTACCGGGAGCCCACGAAGGTCTCCAGGCAGCCCCGGTTGCCGCAGCGGCACACCGGCCCCGCCTCGTCCAGCACGATGTGCCCGATCTCGCCCGCGGTGCCGCCCGGGCCCCGGTAGATCTGGTTGTTGATGACCAGGCCGGAGCCCACGCCGCTGGCCACCTTGATGTACGCCAGGTCGCCCAGGCCCCGCCCGGCGCCCCAGACCAGCTCGCCCAGCGCGCCCAGGTTGGCGTCGTTGTCCACGTGCACCGGCATGCCCAGGCGGCCGGACAGCTCCTGGCCCGGCATCACGCCCGTCCAGCCCGGCAGGATCGCGGTCGAGCCGAGCGCCCCGGTCTCCACGTCGATCGGGCCCGGCACGCCCAGGCCCACCCCGATCACCTTGTCCGCCGGGAAGCCGGCCTGGCCCAGCAGCCGCTCCACCATCCGCTCGGCCCGGTCGAAGCCCTGCTGCGCGGAGACGTCCACGTCCAGCGGCTCGCTCTCCTCGGCCAGCACCCGGTGCGCCAGGTTGCCCACCGCCACCCGCAGGTGGGTGTGGCCGAAGTCCACGCCGACCACGATCCCGGCGTCCCCGCTCAGCGACACGCTGCGCGCCCGCCGCCCGCCCGAGGAGGTGTCGGCCACCACCACGGTGCCGGACTCCTTGAGCTCGCGGACGATGTTGGACACCGTCGCGGCCGACAGCCCCGTGCCCCGGGCGATCTCCGCCTGGGTCAGCGAACCGGCCATCCGCACGGCCCGCAGCACCCGTTCGAGATTCGCCCGGTGCAGCGAGGACTGCGATCCCGGTGTGTCCGTCGACATGTTCCACCCTCCAGGGCGCACTTGCTGTTCGTGAGAAGTTCAGCTTCAACTTCTGAACTCTATGCTCCGGCACTGCTCGGAGGGGGAGTCAAGCCCGAACACGGATCGTTACTCGCATGGGAGGATTCCCGGTAACCCGAGCCCTGACGAAGGAGTCCTGCGAGTGCCTGGCACCAACTTGACCCGTGAGGAGGCCCGCACCCGGGCCGCACTCCTGGCCGTGGACGCGTACGAGATCGAGCTCGACCTGAGCTCCGCGCGCGCGGGCGGCACCTTCCGGTCCACCACCGTGGTCCGGTTCACCGCCGCCGAACCCGGCGCCTCCACCTTCATCGACCTGGTCGCCCCCGCCGTGACGGAGATCGTCCTCAACGGCCGCGCCCTGCCGCTGGAGAACTTCGCCGACAGCCGCATCGCGCTGCCCGACCTGGCCGCCGAGAACGAGCTGCGGGTCGTCGCCGACTGCGCCTACACCAACACCGGCGAGGGCCTGCACCGCTTCGTCGACCCCGCCGACGGCGAGACCTACCTCTACACCCAGTTCGAGGTGCCCGACGCCCGCCGCGTCTTCGCCAACTTCGAGCAGCCCGACCTGAAGGCCGCCTTCGCCTTCACCGTCACCGCCCCCGCCGGGTGGGTCGTGGTCTCCAACTCCCCCACCCCCGAGCCCGTCGGCGACGGCGACACCCGGGTGTGGACCTTCGAGCCCACCCCCCGGATGTCCACCTACGTCACCGCGCTGATCGCCGGACCGTACGTCGGCGTCTTCGACAGCTACGACAACGGCGCCCAGCACGTGCCGTTCGGCGTCTACTGCCGCCCCTCGCTGCGCGAGCACCTGGACGCCGACGCGATCTTCGCGGTGACCCGGCAGGGCTTCGACTACTTCCAGGAGAAGTTCGACTTCCCCTACCCGTTCGCCAAGTACGACCAGCTGTTCGTCCCGGAGTTCAACGCGGGCGCGATGGAGAACGCGGGCGCCGTCACCTTCCGCGACCAGTACGTCTTCCGCTCCAAGGTCACCGACGCCTCCTACGAGGCCCGCGCCGCGACCATCCTGCACGAGCTCGCCCACATGTGGTTCGGCGACCTCGTCACCATGGAGTGGTGGAACGACCTGTGGCTGAACGAGTCCTTCGCCACCTTCGCCGAGGTCGTCTGCCAGGCCGAGGCCCCCGGCTCCAAGTGGCCGCACTCCTGGACCACCTTCGCCAACCAGATGAAGACCTGGGCGTACCGGCAGGACCAGCTGCCCTCCACCCACCCGATCATGGCGGAGATCAACGACCTGGAGGACGTCCAGGTCAACTTCGACGGCATCACCTACGCCAAGGGCGCCTCGGTGCTCAAGCAGCTGGTCGCCTACGTCGGCCAGGACGCCTTCTTCCAGGGCGTGCGCGCCTACTTCAAGCGCCACGCCTGGGGCAACACCCGCCTCGCCGACCTGCTCGGCGCCCTGGAGGAGGCCAGCGGCCGCGACCTGCGCGCCTGGTCCGCCGCCTGGCTGGAGACCGCGGGCATCAACGTGCTGCGGCCCGAGCTGTCGGTCGCCGCGGACGGCACGATCGAGTCCTTCGCCGTCCTCCAGGAGGCCCCCGCGCTGCCCGCCGGCGCCCGCGGCGCGGCCGTGCTGCGCCCGCACCGGATCGCCGTCGGCCTGTACGAGCTCGTCGACGGCAAGCTGGTGCGCACCGACCGGATCGAGCTGGACGTCGACGGCGAGCGCACCGCCGTCCCGCAGCTCGCCGGGCGGAAGCGGCCCGCCGTGCTGCTGCTCAACGACGACGACCTCTCCTACGCGAAGGTCCGGCTCGACGCCGACTCGCTCGCCGTCGTCACCGCGCACCTCGGCGACTTCGCCGACTCGCTGCCGCGCGCCCTGTGCTGGGCCTCCGCCTGGGACATGACCCGCGACGGCGAACTCGCCACCCGCGACTACCTCGCGCTCGCCCTCTCCGGCCTCCAGCGCGAGAGCGACATCGGCGTCGTCCAGTCCGTGCAGCGCCAGGTCAAGCTCGCCCTGGAGCTGTACGCCGACCCCGCCTGGCGCGAGACCGGCCTGCAGCGCTGGGCCGCCGCCGCCGAGGACGCCCTGCGCGCCGCCCCCGCGGGCAGCGACCACCAGCTCGCCTGGGCCCGCGCGCTGGCCGGCGCCGCCCGCACCGACGACCAGCTCGCCCTGCTCGCCGGGCTGCTGGACGGCACCGCGGAGATCGACGGCCTGGCCGTCGACGCCGAACTGCGCTGGAGCCTGCTCGGCCGGCTGGTCGCCACCGGGCGCGCCGACGAGGCGGCGATCGACGCCGAACTCGCCCGCGACAACACCTCCTCCGGCCAGGAGCACGCCGCGACCTGCCGCGCGGCCCGGCCCACCGCCGAGGCCAAGGCCGAGGCCTGGGCGTCGGTGGTCGACTCCGACACCCTCACCAACTACGTCCAGGACGCCGTGATCGCGGGCTTCCAGCAGCCCGACCAGCGGGAGCTGCTGGCCGCCTACACCGAGAAGTACTTCGCCTCGGTCAAGCAGGTGTGGGAGACCCGCAGCCACGAGATCTCCCAGCAGATCATCGGCGGGCTCTACCCCGCCTACGCGGTCTCGCAGGCCACCCTGGACGCCACCGACGCCTGGCTCGCCACCGCGGACCCGGCCCCGGCGCTGCGGCGCCAGGTCGTCGAGGCCCGGGCGGGCGTGGAGCGGGCGCTCAGGGCTCAGGCCGCCGACCGCTGAGGAATCAGGGGCCCGGGGAACGGCGGGCCCGGGGCTGCGAGGGGTTCACCGCCGGTGCGTGCCGTGGGGCTTCGGGTGCTGTCACTACGGCCCGGAGCAGCACGGACGCACCGGTGGGGTCCGGCCTCCAGCAGCTCGGACCCGCCGTTCCCCGAGCCCCTGTTCTCGCCTCCCTAAGCGTTCAGGGTCACGGTGAAGGTGGTGCGGCCCGGGGTGCTGTCGAGGGTGACGGTGCCGTGGTGGGCGTGGACGACGGCCCGGACGATGGCGAGGCCGAGGCCGGTGGAGCCGGTGCGGCGGGAGCGGGCGCGGTCGCCGCGGGTGAAGCGGTCGAAGACGTGGGGGACGAGGTCGGCGGGGATGCCGGGGCCGTCGTCGGTGACGGTGAGGCGGCCGGCGGGGTCGAGGCGGAGGGTGACGGTGGTGCCGTCGGGGGTGTGGGTGCGGGCGTTGGCCAGCAGGTTGGTGACGACCTGGGCGAGGCGGTGCGGGTCGCCGGGGACGGTGACGGGTTCGGCGGGGAGTTCGAGCAGCCAGCGGTGGCCGGGGGCGGCGGCCCGCGCGTCGGCGGTGCAGTCGAGGGCGATCCGGGTGAGGTCGGTGTCCTGGACGGCGAGCGGGCGTCCGGCGTCCAGGCGGGCGAGCAGCAGCAGGTCCTCGACGATGGTGCCCATCCGGCGGGACTCGGCGCTGATGCGTTCCAGCGAGTGCCGGACGGGCGCGGGGACGGGGCCGGGGTGCCGGAGGGCGAGTTCCGCGTGGCCGCGGACGGTGGCGACGGGGTTGCGCAGTTCGTGGCTGGCGTCGGCGGCGAACGCGCGCAGGCGCTCCTCGACGTTCTGACGGCGGGTCAGGGCGTCCGCGACGTGGCCGAGCAGGCGGTTCAGGGCGGTGCCGACCCGGCCGACCTCGGTGCGCGGGTCGTCGTCGGGGACGCGTTCGGCCAGGTCGACGGCGCCGCTGGCGAGCGGGCGGGCGGAGACCCGTTCGGCGGTGGCGACGACCCGGTCGAGGGGCCGCATGGCGATCCGGACGGCCACCGTCCCGGCGGCCGCGGCGGCGGTGAGGGCGGCGGCGAAGACCACCAGCTCGATCAGCAGCAGGCGCCGGACGGTCTCGTCGACGGGGTGCAGCGGCAGGCCGGTGACCAGGGTGGCGCGGTCGTCGCCGGCGATGGCGGCGACCCGGTACTGGCCGAGGCGGGAGAGCCGGAGGTCGCGCGGGCTGCCGTCGACGGGCAGGGCGCGCAGGGCGCCCAGGTCGGCGGCGTCGAGCGGGACGGCGGCGTCGGCCTCCCCGGTGCTCCCGACGCGTTCGGTGCCGTCGGCGTGGTCGTCCTCGTCCCCGGCCAGGGCGCCGCAGACCACCGAGGCGTGGGTGAGGCCGCCGTCGACCAGGCGGGCGCCGAAGGTGCCGGGAGCCTGGCCGCGGGTGTCGTGGCCGTCCTCGCCGGGGTGTTCGAGGCTGGCGGCGTAGCGGCCCCCCGCGGCGGCGAGCTGCTGGTCGAGCCGGTCGACCAGGAAGTGCCGGAGCGCCTCGCAGGTGGCCACGCCGATGCCCGCGCAGATCAGGGCGAGCAGGACGAGGAGGCCGGCCACCAGCCGGGAGCGCAGCGTGCGGGGGCGGAGCGTGCGGGGGCGCCGGGCGGGGGCGGGGGCGGCATGGACGGCAGGGGCGGCGTGAACAGCAGGGCCGACGGGGTCGGCGGGGAGGGTCATCCGGCGGCCGCCCGCAGGACGTACCCGGCGCCGCGGACGGTGTGGATCATCGGGGTCCGGCCGGCGTCGATCTTGCGGCGCAGGTAGCTGATGTACAGCTCGACCACGTGGGCCTGGCCGCCGAAGTCGTAGGACCAGACGGCGTCCAGGATCTGCGCCTTGCTGAGCACCTGGCGGGGGTGCTCCATCAGGTAGCGGAGCAGGGCGTACTCGGTGGGGCTGAGGTCGACGGGGTCGTCGCCGCGGCGGGCCTCCCGGGTGGCGGGGTCGAGGCGCAGGTCGCCGACGGCGAGGGTGCCGGGGGTGGCGGGGCCGGGGGGCGCGGTGCGGCGGAGCAGGCCGCGCAGGCGGACCACGACCTCCTCCAGGCTGAACGGTTTGGTGACGTAGTCGTCGCCGCCCGCGCTGATCCCGGCGATCCGGTCCTCGACGGCGTCGCGGGCGGTGAGGAACAGGACGCGCACCTCGGGGGCGGTGGTGTGGATGCGGCGCAGCACTTCGAGCCCGTCGAAGTCGGGGAGCATCACGTCGAGCACCACGGCGTGCGGCTGCCAGTCGGCGGCGGCGGCGACGGCGTCCAGGCCGCCGGTGACGCCGCGGGCCTGCCAGCCCTCGTAGCGCAGGGCCCCGCAGAGGACCTCGACCAGGTCGGGTTCGTCGTCGACCACCAGGACCCGCCAGGGGGTGTCCGCGTGCTGCATGGGGGCCATTCTGCCGTTCCGGGATGAGAAAGCGGTGAGATCGTCGGACTGCTCCGGGCCCCGCTGCCGGGCCTCCGAGCTGGGCGGACACCCTTCGGGGACCATCGATCGGGCAACGGGTTCACAGGAAACTGAGAGCTTCCGGTGCGAGCGTGACCGGGTACCGCCGAAGGAGGGCCCGTTGACCGCACTTCCCACCCCCGCCCGGCCCGCCGCCCCGCACCCGGACGCCGTCCGCCGCGGCGTGCCCGCCCTGGTCGCGCTCGGTGCGCTCGGCGTCCTCGCGCTCTGGTGGACCGGCACCCCGCGGGTCGCGGGCGCCGCCGACTGGCTCACCGGCGCGGGTCGGATCACCGGCCTGCTCGCCGGGTACGCCGCGCCCGTCCTGCTGCTGCTGATGGCCCGGATCCCGCTGCTGGAGCGCGAGGTCGGCGCCGACCGGCTGGCCCGCTGGCACGCGTACGGCGGCCGCTACCTGGTCTCGCTGGTCACCGTGCACGTGCTGACGGTGGTCTGGGGCTACGCGCTGACCGGCGGTCAGGGCCTGTGGGGCCAGACCGTGGAGGTCGTGTTCCACTTCCCCGACATGCTGAAGGCCACCGCCGGGACCCTGCTGCTGCTCGGCACCGGCGCGGTCTCCGCCCGGGCCGCCCGCCGCAGGCTCGGCTACGAGACCTGGTACTACCTGCACCTGGCCACCTACCTGGCCGTCGCGCTCGGCTTCGCCCACCAGCTCACCACCGGCGCCGACCTGGCCGACGGCCCCGCGAGGGCCGGCTGGTACCTGCTGTACTTCGGCACCGCCGCCGTCCTGGCCCGGTACCGGCTGATCGGCCCGTACCTGCGCGACCGGCGGCACCGGCTGGAGGTCGCCGAGGTCCGGGCCGAGGGGCCGGGCGTGGTCTCGGTGTTCCTGACCGGGCGGCACCTGGAGGAACTGCGGGCCGAACCCGGGCAGTTCTTCCGGCTGCAGTTCCTCACCCCGCAACTGCGCTGGGCCGCCAACCCGTACTCGCTCTCCGCTCCCCCGCACCCGCGCTTCCTGCGCTTCACCGTGAAGGACCTGGGCGGCCACAGCGCGGCCCTCGCCGCGCTCGCCCCCGGCACCGAGGTCCGCGCCGAGGGCCCGTACGGGGCGTTCACCGCGCGGCGGCACCGCGGCGGGCCGGTGCTGCTGCTGGGCGCGGGCGTCGGCGTCACGCCGCTGCGGGCGCTGGCCGAGACCCTCCCCGGGGAGCTCACCCTGGTGCAGCGCGCCCGCCGCCCCGAGGACGTGCTGTTCCGCCGCGAGCTGGCCGCCGTCGCCGCGCAGCGCGGCGTGCGCGTGCACGAACTGCTCGGCGGCCGGGCCGAGGTCGGCGACCTCGGTGCGGCGCTGCGCCGGCTCGTCCCCGGCCTCGCCCGGCACGAGGTCTACCTGTGCGGCCCCGAGGAGTTCACCGCCGACGCCGTGCGCGCCCTGCGCGCCGCCGGGGTCCGGGCCGGCCGCATCCACCACGAGTCCTTCGCCCTCTAGGAGCACCCGCCGCCATGCGACGCGCCGTCATCACCGCCTCCGCGACCGCCGCCGGGGTCGTCCTGCTGCTCTCCCTCAAGCCCCACGACCCCGCCGCCGTCCGCGCCGTCCCCGCCGCGGACGGCACCGCCCCCGCCGGGGGCACCGGCGGCGTCCAGGACACCGGTGCGGACTCCCGGACCCTCACCGGCAGCGCGGTCAACACCCGGTACGGGCCGGTGCAGGTCGTGGTCACCATGGCCGGCACCAGGATCAGCAGGATCGACGTGGTGCAGTACCCCACCCGCGACCGCCGCGACCAGGAGATCAACGAGCGCGCCGTTCCCGTCCTCAACCAGGAGGCGATCGCCGCGCAGAGCGCCGACATCGACGTCGTCTCCGGCGCGACGTACACCAGCGAGGGCTACACCCGCTCGCTGCAGAGCGCCCTCGACCAGGCCGCGCAGTGACCGCCGACCACGTCGAGCACGTGATGGGGACGGTCTTCTCCTTCGCCGTCCGCGACCCCGGGCCGGGGACCGGCCCGGCGCTCCGGCGCGCCGTGCAGCGGCTGCACCGGATCGACGCGCTGTTCTCGACGTACCGGCCGGAGAGCGAGATCAGCCGGCTCGGCCGCGGGGAGCTCGCCCTCGCGGAGGCCGACCCCGAGGTGCGGTGGGTGCTGGAGCGGTGCGCGGAACTCGGCGCGGAGACCGGCGGCTACTTCACCGCGCGGCCCGGCGGACGGCTCGACCCCAGCGGCTACGTCAAGGGCTGGGCCGTCGAGGAGGCCGCCCGGACGCTGCGCGAGTCCGGCTCCGCGCACCACTGCGTCAGCGGCGGCGGGGACGTCCAGACCGCGGGCGGGCCCTGGCGGATCGGCATCGCCGACCCGCACCGCGAAGGGGCGGTCGCCCGGGTCGTCACCGGCCGCGACCTGGCCGTCGCCACCTCCGGCACCGCCGAGCGCGGCCCGCACGTCATCGACCCGCACACCGGTCTGCCCGCCGCCTCCTTCGCCTCCCTCACCCTGGTCGGCCCGCACCTCACCCGCCTCGACGCCCTCGCCACCGCGGCGTTCGCGATGGGCGCGCCCCGGGCCCTGCCCTGGCTGGCCGCGAAGGGCGTCCGGGCGCTGGCGATCCACCCGGACGGGCGGCAGGAGACGACGGCGGGCTGGGACTGAGGCGGCCGGAGGGCCCTTCAGCGGCCCGGAGCAGCACGGACCTTCGACGGGATCCGGCCACCGGCAGGCACGGACCCGCCGTTCCCCGGGCCCCTGGCGGGGCTCGTCGGCAGCGCCGGAACGCGACGGCGACCGCCGGGTCTCCGACCTGGGTCGGGATCCGGCGGTCGCCGTCGTCCGGGCGGTGGGGCCCGGGTTACTTCTTCTTGCTGCCGGGGATCATGCAGAGGCCCGCGATCACCGCGAAGGCGACGATCGGGAGGGCGACGAACAGGCCCAGGGTCTCACCGACGCTCAGGCCGGTGCCCGGGTCGTCGCCGTCGTCGCGCACGAGGGCCATGGCGGGCGACGACATCAGCATCATCAGCGTGGCCGCCGCGGTGACCGCACCGGCGCGCATTGCGTTCCTCTTGTCCACGTTTCCCAAGGTACCGGCCCCCTACACCGTCGCGCCCGGCGGGGTGCGCCTGTCGGCGTGTCCCGACGGCGGCGGGGCGGGCGGGTTGAGCGGGGCGGGCGGGTTGAGCGGGGCGGGCGGGTTGAGCGGGGCGAGGGTGGCGGCGATGCCCGCGGTGCCGGGGGCGGCGGCCAGGGCGTCCAGGGTGCGGGGGGTGCCGGTGGCGTCGGCGATCGGCAGGCGCCAGTTGGGGTACTGGTCCCAGGTGCCGGGGAGGTTCTGCGGGCGGGGGTCGCCGACGGTGTCGGGGAGCCAGACGCCGACCAGCTTGGCGGGGGTGGCGAGCAGGTAGGCGTACAGCGCCTCGGGGGTGGCGGGCTCGCCCTCGGAGAGCAGCCCGATCCGGATCAACTCGCGTTGCCAGTCGTCGAGTTCGGCGGTCGCGGCGTCCTGTTCCTCGTTCAGCGGGCGGGCCAGCAGGCCGAGCCGGTGGCGGAGTTCGACGTGCTCGCCGGTGAGCCGGGCGGCGGTGGGGGGCAGGTCGTGGGTGGTGAGGGTGGCCAGGCAGCCGGGGCGCCAGCGCTCGGGGGGCAGCACGGTGCCGCCCGCGTGCCAGTCGCGTTCGAACCAGAGCACGGAGGTGCCCAGCACGCCGTGGTCGGCGAGGCGTTCGCGCACGCCGGGCTCGACGGTGCCGAGGTCCTCGCCGATGACGGCGGTGCCGGCCCGGTGGGCCTCCAGGGCGAGGACGGCGAGCATCGCCTCCGCGTCGTAGCGGACGTAGGTGCCCTGGGTGGGGCGGGCCCCGGCGGGTACCCACCAGAGCCGGAACAGGCCCATCACGTGGTCGATCCGGATCGCCCCGGCGTGCCGGGCGGAGGCCCGGATCAGTTCGGCGAACGGGGCGTACCCGGCCTCGGCGAGGGCGTCGGGGCGCCAGGGCGGCAGGCCCCAGTCCTGGCCGTGGGCGTTGAAGGCGTCCGGCGGGGCGCCGGTGGAGATGCCGGTGGCCAGCACGTCCTGCAGGGCCCAGGCGTCGGCGCCGTCGGGGTGGACGCCGACCGCGAGGTCGTGGATCAGGCCGAGCGGCATGCCCGCGTCGGTGGCGGCCCGCTGGGCGGCGCGCAGCTGCTCGTCGACCAGCCAGGCGAGCCAGCGGTGGAACTCGATCCGGTCCCTCAACTCGGCCTTGGCCGCGGCCACCTGGGGGTTGGCGGGGTGGCGCAGGCCCTTCGGCCAGGAGTGCCAGCCCGCGCCGTGCACCTCGGCCAGCGCGTTCCACGCCGCGTACCGCTCCAGCCACTCGCCCTCGCGCCGGACGAACGCCCGGTACGCGGCCTCCCGGCCGACGCCGCGGGGCACCGCGTGCAGCAGTTCCAGGGCCTGGCGCTTGAGCGACCAGACCGAGTCGCGGTCGATCAGGGCGTCGTGCTCCAGCACCTCCTCGCGCAGCAGCCGGGCCCGGCGGGAGAAGTCACGGGCCTCCTCGTGCCGGGCGTACTCGGGGAGCGCCTCGATCCGCAGGTGCACCGGGTCGGCGAAGCGGCGCGAGGAGGGGCGGTACGGGGACGGGTCGGAGGGGGCGCCGGGCATGCCCGCGTGCAGCGGGTTGATCTGCAGGAAGCCCGCGCCGAGTTCGGCGCCGGCCCACTGGGCGAGCTCCGCGAGGTCGGCCAGGTCGCCCATGCCCCAGGACTGCTCGCCCAGCACCGAGTACAGCTGGGCGAGGAAGCCCCAGCTGCGCTGCTGCGGCTCGGGGATCCGCGGCGGGGCGACGACCAGCGCGGCGCGGCCGGTGCGGCCGTCCGCCCGGACGGCCAGCAGGTGGCGGCCGGGCGGCAGGTCGGCGGGCAGCCAGTGCGCGTGCTCGTCCGTCAGCTCCCAGGCGTCGCCGCCCTGTTCGAGCTCGATCCGGACTTCTGCCCCGGCGGGCAGGTCGAGCGCGGTGCGCCGCCCCTGCCAGGCCACCACGGTCGGCGGCAGCAGGCGCCGGGCGGCCTCCTCGCGGTGCCGCTCCAGGGCCTTCGCGGCCAGCTCCGGCGTCCCGGCGTCGACGCCGAGCGCGGCCAGCACCGCGGTCAGCGTCTGCGCCCCGACCTGCACCGGGCCGGACCCGGCGTCGTAGCTGGTGTCCACTCCGTACGCGTGCGCGAGCGCCGTCAACTCCGGTGGGGCCGGCGGGTTGTCCTCCGCCGGAACCTGTTCGAATCCCGCCTGCTCGCGGTCAAGGTATGCGGCCACCCAGCGCACTCCGTCCTCAGGCTTCCGAACGCCGACAGGCACAGTCCTACCCGCGCCGCCGCCCGGCGACCCCGACCGACACGGCCCGCGCCCCGCACCGGTCGGGTGAACGTCGCACCGCCCGGTTGCCGCCGCACCGGACCTCCGGCCTTTTCGGGCGATAACGGACATAGCCGCCAGGGGCGTTGACAGGGGCGCGGGTAGCTGGTGGGGTGGGCGGGCCGGACGGCCGCGGGGGGCCGGGCCGGAGCGGCGGGGGGCCGTTGAGCTGGGCGTTTCGGGCGAGGAGGCTCCGGTGCAGGCGCGGGTGTCGGTGGCGGCCGGGCGTCGGCTGCGACAGCGGTTGGAGCAGAGCGCGGCGCTGCGCGAGGTGCTGTACCACCCGGCGGCGCTGGCGGCCCGCCGGACGGCGGCGCGGACGGCGCGGCAGCTGGCGCCGCGGGCCGCGGACCGCTTCATCGCGGACGTCAAGGGCACCGAGCCGCTGCTGGCCTCGGTGCGGGCCGAGCGCCGCACCGGCCGACGGGCCGGGACGCTGCGGGTGGCGGCGACGCTGTCGGCGGCGGCGGTGGTCGGCGGCCTGCTGCTCCCGGCACCGGGCTTCGCCGCGGAGCCGAACGCCCGCCAGGACCTGAGCAGTTCCGCCGCGGACACCACGGACGCCGCGGAGCCCGCCGAGCCCGCGGCCGTCGCCGAGGCGCCGCTGCCGCTCGGTTCGCTGACGGACCCCCAGGTGTTCCCGCGCCCGCAGGAGTTGCGGGCGGGCGGCCGGCCGGTGGCGGTGCCCCGGCAGGTGACGGTGGTGCTGGCGGACTCCGCGGACGGCCCGGCGGTGGACGCGGTGCGCGCGCTGCTGGCCCGGGCGGGCGCGGACGGGGTGGTGACCGCGGCGCAGGCGCCCGAGCAGCCCGCGCCCGGTTCGCTGGTGGTGTACGTCGGCGGCCCGTACGAGGGCGCGGGCGGGGCGGTCGACCGGGCGCTGCGGCTGCTCGCGGCGGCGAACGGGCTGAAGGACACCGAGGTGCCGCAGCTGGCGGGCCTGCCCTCGGGCGGCTACCTGCTGGCGTCCGGCCAACTGCCCACCGCGGGCGGCTCGTACGGCGCGGTGGTGCTGGCGGGGGTGGACGGCGCGGGCACCTTCTACGCGGCGCAGAGCCTGGCGCAGCTGCTGTCGCCGGTCGGCCCGGGCCAGGGGCAGGGCGGCGGGGGCGACAGGGGGTTCCCGGGGGTGCTGCTGCGCGACTGGCCCTCGGGTGCGGCGCAGCGCGGCACCGCGGAGTCGTTCTACGGGGCGCCGTGGAGCGCCGCGCAGCGGCTGGCGCTGGTGGACTTCCTGGGCCGCACCAAGCAGGACTACTTCCTGTACGCGCCGGGCGGCGACCCGTACCGCTCGCAGCGCTGGCGGGAGCCGTACCCGGCGCGGCAGGCGGCCGAGCTGGCCGAGCTGACGGCGCGGGCGCGGGCCAACCACGTGACGGTGGGGTACTCGGTCGCGCCGGGGCAGTCGTTCTGCTTCTCCTCCGGCAAGGACGTGGACGCGCTGGTCGCCAAGCTCGACGGGCTGCGGCAACTGGGCGTGCAGGCCTTCCAGTTGGACTTCCTGGACGTGTCGTACGACGAGTGGCACTGCGGGGCGGACCGGCGCAAGTTCGGCACCGGGCCGGTGGCGGCGGCGAAGGCGCAGGCGGCGCTGACCGCGGCGGTGCAGCAGAAGCTGGCGGCGGAGCGGCCCGGGCGGGTGGCGCTGTCGGTGGTGCCCACCGAGTACCTGAAGCAGGGCACCTCCCCGTACCGGGCGGCGCTGGCGGCCGGGCTGCCGGACGGGGTGCGGGTGGTGTGGAGCGGCGGCGCGGCGATCCCGGAGAAGGTGACGGGCGAGCAGGCCGACGCCACCGCGGACCTGTTCGGGCGGCCGCTGGTCACCATGGACAACTACCCGGTGAACGACTCGGCGCCGGACCGGCTGTTCCTGGGCGGCTACGCCGGGCGGGACGCCGAGGTGGCGCGGCGCTCGGCGGTGCTGCTGACCTCGGCGATGAGCCAGCCGGTGGCGTCCCGGATCCCGCTGGCGACCGCCGCGGACTTCGGCTGGCAGCCGGACGGCTACCGGCCCGGGCAGTCGCTGGCCGCGGCGCTGCGGCTGCTGACCGCGGGGCCCGCGCAGCAGGCCGCGGCGGCGGCGCTGGCGGGCAACAGCGCGTCCTCGCCGCTGGGCGGCCAGGAGTCGGCGTACCTGGCGCCGCTGGTGGAGGAGTTCTGGGCGGCGGCCGAGCCGGCCTCCGGCGCGCCCGCCGACGCGGCGCAGCTGCGGGCGGCCGCGCAGCCGCTGCGCGAGGCGTTCGCGGTGATGGCGGACGCGCCGCGGACCCTGGCCGGGGACCCGCTGGCGGCGGACGCCGCGCCGTGGCTGGCCCGGCTGTCGGCGTACGGCTCGGCGGGCCGGGCGGCGGTGGACGTGCTGCTGGCGCAGCAGGGCGGCGACGGCACCGCGGCCTGGCAGGCCCGGCTGGAGCTGGGGCGGCAGCGCGGGGTGCTGGAGCAGAACCCGGTGACGGTCGGCAAGGGCGTGCTGGACGCGTTCCTGGACCGGGCGGAGAAGTCCGCGGACACCTGGTCGGGCATCACCGCGGGCGCGTCCCCGACGACGACGCTGGGCACCTCGCACGACCACGGCCCGGCGCTGATGGCGGACGGCTCCGGGGAGACCTTCTACTGGTCGTCCGCGCAGCCGCAGGTCGGCGACAGCTTCGGCCTGGACCTGGGCACCCCGAAGCCGCTGGGCTCGGTGACGGTGCTGATGGGCGGCCCGGGCGACGACCCGGACTCCCGTTCGGCGGCCGACGACTACCTGCACGACGGGGTGCTGGAGTACTGGAGCGGCTCGGGCGGCTGGCACCGGCTGGCGACGGTGCACGGGCAGCGGACGGTCACCGCGAGCGCCCCGGCGGGCGCGGTCGCCAAGGCGGTGCGGCTGCGCGCCACCGGCGGGCAGCAGACCTCCGTCGCGGTGCGGGAGTTCACCGCGGCCGCGCCGGACGCGGTGGCCGCCGCGGTGTCCGGCCCCCCGGCCGCGCCGGGCTCCTCGCCCGAGGCGGTGCTCTCCGGCGACCCGGACTCGGCGTTCCGGGCGGCCGCGCCGCCCGCCGCGGGCGACGACCCGCTGACGGTGGAGCTGGGCTCGGCCCGGCCGCTGGACCGGCTGACCGTGCTGACCGACCCGACGGTGCGGGCCGAGGCGACCGCGCAGGTCCGCCGCCCGGACGGCAGCTGGGCGGACCTGGGCCCGGTGCGGCCCGGCTACAACGAGCTGCGGGCCGACGGCGGGCCGGTGGAGGCGCTGCGGCTGGTGTGGCGGCCGGGCGGCGAGGCCCCGGTGGTCAACCAGGTGATCCCGTGGTGGGCGGACGTCCCGGCGGCCCGGCTGACGCTGGCCGAGCCGACCCTGGACGTGGTGGCGGGCGCGGCCGCGCCGGCCGCGGCCCGGGCCACCGTGGAGTCCGGGCGGCCGGACGCGCTGACCGGCGCGCTGCGGGCCGAGGTCCCGGCCGTGGCGAAGGGCCTGGTGGTGGCCCCGGCCCCGGCGGTGACGGTGCCGCGCGGCGGCCGGGCGGGCGCGCCGCTGCTGGTCACGGCGGCCGCGGACACCCCGTCGGGCACCTACCGGGTGCCGGTGGTGTTCACCGCGGGCGCGCTGAGCGTCCGCCAGGAGCTGCTGGTGCACGTCGTCCCGCCGGTCGGCGGGCCGGACCTGGCGCCGACCGCGACCGCGACCGCCTCGGCCGAGGACGGTCCGAAGACCCCGGCGGCGGCGGTCGCCGACGGCGACCCGGCGACGTCCTGGAGCGCCCCCGCCGAGGACGGCGCCTGGGTGCAGCTGCGGCTGCCGCAGCCCGCCAGGCTGGGTTCGGCGGTGCTGCACTGGGGCGGCGCGCACGCCTCCGCGTACCGGCTGGAGGCCTCGGCCGACGGCGTGGCGTGGACCACGGTGGCGGAGGTGGACAACGGGCAGGGCGGCACCGAGACGGTCCGCTTCGACGCGCCGGGCGCGCAGTACCTGCGGGTGCAGGGCGTGGCCCGGGCCACCCGGTACGGGTACGCGCTGTCCGGGGTCGAGCTGTACGCGGTGCCGCAGGGCTGAGACGCGGCGGGCCGCCGACGCTCCCGTTGCGGGGGCGGCGGCGGCCCATGAGGCGTACCGGTTCTCGTGTCGGGCAGGCCCTTGTCTGTTCAGGCGGAGAGCGGGGCGTGCTGCTCGCCGCGGCGGATCGGACGGGTGCGGACCGGGGCGGGCAGGACCGTCTCCGGATGGTCGTGGTGCTCGAAGTCCCGGAACTGGTCGAGGCCGCCGTACGGCTCCAGGTAGGGCCGCCAGCGAGGGTCCTTGATCCCGGTGCCGATGACCCGCCAGGCCAGGCCGCTGGGGGCGGCCGGGGGGCGCTTCATCCGCCAGCCGAGGTCGGCGAGGTGCCGGTCGGCCTTGGTGTGGTTGCAGCGGCGGCAGGCCGCCACCACGTTGTCCCACCGGTGCTGGCCGCCCCGGCTGCGCGGGATGACGTGGTCGACACTGGTGGCGGCGGCCCCGCAGTACACGCACCGGCCGTGGTCGCGGGCGAACAGCGCCCGCCGGGTCAGTGGCACGGGGCCTCGGTAGGGGACCCGCACGAAACGGGTCAGTTTGACGACGGACGGTGCCTGGACGGCACCGGTGGCGCTGTGCAGAGTGGTGCCCGCATCCTCCAGGGCGATCGCCTTGTGGTTGAGGACGAGGATGAGGGCGCGTCGCATCGAGACGACACCGAGCGGCTCGTACGACGCGTTGAGGACAAGGACATGCGGCACGGGGCCTCCTTGGACGCCTGCGGCGCGTGGCTCGCGCCGAGTCGAGCGGGCGACCGCGCCCCCGCGCGGGGGCGTGATCTCCCTCAGTGTCGCCTTACGCCGTCGTACGACGCCACCATTTCTCCGTGAACGGGCCGCGCGCGTGCGGTGGGCCCCCGCGCGTCCCGCCATGGTCGGTATGCCCAGCTCGCGACCCTCCTGCACGTACCGTGCGGGTGGCGGTGCGGTGCGTGTCCGGAACCGGACGGGTGCCCTGACGAGCCGTCCGAGCGGGTGAACGGGCCGGTGGGAGGGCTCGCTACAGTGGGGCGATGCTCGCCGATTCCGCTGCCGACAGCACCGCCCCGACGTTCTCCATCCCCACCACCGCCGCCGATGTGACGGACACCACCCGGCAGGCGGCCGGCTGGCTGGACGAGAACTGGCAGGGCTGGGTGGTCAGCGGGCTGCGGATCGTCCTGATCCTCGGGCTGGCGCTGGTGCTGCGGGCCGTGGTCAGCAAGGTGATCCGCAAGCTGGTGGCCCGGATGGGGCGGCCCGCGGTGTCCGACGACGACCACGGGGTGCTCGGCGGCCTGCTCGCCAACAGCGGCGTGGTCAACACCGAGCGGCGCCAGCAGCGTTCCGAGGCGATCGGCTCGGTGCTGCGCTCGGTGGCCTCCTTCACCATCCTCGGCACCGCCTCGCTGATGGCCCTGTCGGTGCTCGGCGTCGAC
The DNA here is from genome assembly GCF_000717185.1 of Kitasatospora phosalacinea. Taxonomy (GTDB): domain Bacteria; phylum Actinomycetota; class Actinomycetes; order Streptomycetales; family Streptomycetaceae; genus Kitasatospora; species Kitasatospora phosalacinea_A. The sequence continues at coordinate 33,317 of NZ_JNYE01000069.1, forward strand.
TTGGCGCCGCTGCTGGCCTCCGCCGGTGTGGCCGGTGTCGCGATCGGCTTCGGCGCCCGCAACCTGGTCACCGACTTCCTCTCCGGCGTCTTCATGATCATGGAGGACCAGTACGGCGTCGGCGACGAGATCGACACCGGCGTGGCCACCGGCACCGTGCTGGAGGTCGGGCTGCGGGTCACCAAGCTGCGCGGCGCCTCCGGCGAGATCTGGTACATCCGCAACGGCGAGGTCAAGCGGATCGCCAACATGAGCCAGGGCTGGGGCACCGCCACCGTCGACGTCCAGGTCGGCTACAAGGAGGACCTGGAGCGGGTCGAGCTGCTGGTCACCGAGACCGCCGAGCAGCTCGCCAAGGAGAGCCCGTACGACGAGCTGATCTGGGGCCGGGTCAAGGTGCTGGGCGTCGAGTCGGTGTCCGTCGACTCCGTCGAGCTGCGGATCGAGGCCCGCTGCACGCCCGGGCGCTCCGCGCAGGTCTCGCGCGCCCTGCGGGTGCGCCTGAAGGCCGCCTTCGACCTGGCCGGCGTCAAGCTCAAGGAGGAGGCCGCCGTCACCGTCCCGGCCCAGCCCACCGCCCCCGAGGTGCTCCCGCCCTCCGCCCTCGCCGACCCCAACTCGGCCCGCTCGCTGGCCGCCAAGCCCATACCGCACCAGAGCTGAGCCCGACCCGGAACTGAGCCCGGTCTAGCCGCCGGTCGCCGCCCGCAGCAGGGCGGCCAGCGGGCGGGAGCGGCTGTCGGGGGGCCAGGCGAGCACGGCGGTGACCGGCGGGGCGTCGAGGACGGGGACGGGCGTGACGTCCGGGCGCAGCTGGGTGCGGCAGGACTCCGGGAGGACGGCGCACGTCCGGCCCAGGGCGATCAGCTGGTGGAGCTGGGCGTGGTCGCGGATCGCCGGGCCCGGGCCGTCCGGGTGGGTGCCGTCCGCGCGCGGGTAGCGGGGGGCGGGCAGGTCCGGCAGGTCGGCCAGGTCGGCGAGGCGCAGTTCCCGGCGGGCGGCCAGCGGGTGGGCCGCGGGCAGCAGGGCGACCTGGCCCTCGGTGTGCAGTTCCTCGGTGTCCAGGCCCGCGGTGGAGTCGAACGGCAGGTGCAGCAGCGCGACGTCGACCTCGCCCCGGCGCAGCAGCCGCCCCTGCTCGCCGTACTGGCACAGCCGCACGTCCACCGGCACCGCACCGGGCCCGGCCTCGTACGCGGCCAGCAGGCGGGCCAGCAGGTCGGTGGAGGCGCCCGCCTTCGCCGCCAGCACCAGCCCCGGCTGCCCGGCCCGGCGGGTGCGGGCCTCCGCGGCGGCCACCGCCTCCAGCGCGGTGCGGCCCTCGCGCAGCAGCACCCGGCCCGCGCCGGTCAGCGCCACGCCGCGGCTGTCGCGCTCCAGCAGCACGGTGCCCAGCCGCCGCTCCAGGCGGGCGATCGCCCGCGACAGCGGCGGCTGCGCCATGCCGAGCCGCAGCGCCGCCCGGCCGAAGTGCAACTCCTCGGCGACGGCCACGAAGTACCGCAGTTCCCGGGTCTCCACCGGCCCAGCCTACGGCGATGCCCGCCGGGTATCGCCGGGTGCCCGGATCGGTCCTGGCCGCGGCCCGGGCGGCGGCCGGAGCATGGGGGCATGAACGAGAAGACGGTTGCGCTGGTCACCGGCGCGAACAAGGGGATCGGGTACGAGATCGCGGCGGGCCTCGGCGCGCTGGGCTGGCGGGTCGGGGTCGGGGCCCGCGACGAGGGGCGGCGGACGGCGGCCGTGGCGGCGCTGCGGGCGGGCGGCGCGGACGCCTTCGCGGTGCCGCTGGACGTCACCGACGACGCCTCGGCGGCCGCGGCGGCCGACCTGCTGGCGGAGCGCTTCGGCCGGCTCGACGTGCTGGTCAACAACGCGGCGGTGACCGGCGGTCCGGGGCAGGAGCCGACCGCGGTGGACCTGGCGCAGGTCCGCCTGGCGGTGGAGACCAACGTGCTGGGGGTGATCCGGGTGACCAACGCGCTGCTGCCGCTGCTGCGCCGCTCGGCCTCCCCGCGGATCGTCAACATGTCCAGCGGCGTGGGCTCGCTGACCCTGCAGTCCGACCCGGACGCGTCCACCGGGCCGATCTCGGCCGCGTACGCGCCGTCGAAGTCCTTCCTGAACGCGGTCACCCTGCAGTACGCGAAGGAGCTGCGCGGCACCGGCGTGCTGGTCAACCTGGCCTGCCCCGGCTACTGCGACACCGACCTGAACGGGCACCAGGGCACCCGCACCCCCGCGCAGGGAGCGGCGGTCGCCGTCCGGCTGGCCGCGCTGCCCGACGGCGGCCCCAGCGGCGGCTTCTTCAACGAGGACGGCCCGCTGCCCTGGTGACCGCCTCCCGCCCGTCCCGCCCGTCCTGCCCGTCCGCCCGTCCCGCCCGTACTGCCAAGGAAGTGGTCACGTACCGTTGACATCTGCGGCCCGCAATTGGAAACTTTCCTAACAGTTGGCCGCAACGGCGTACGCAGAGGAGGATCGGGCCGTGACCACCCGAAAGACGCCCCGTTCCCCGCTGGCCGGTACGCCGAGCCTGCTGCGGGCCATCAACGACCGCGCCGCGCTGGAGCTGCTGCTCGCGAACGGCCCGCTGTCCCGGACGCAGATCGGGAGCCTGACGGGGCTCTCGAAGCCGACCGCCTCGCAGCTGCTGGCGCGGCTGGAGGCGGTCGGGCTGGTCGTGCCGGTGGGGACGACGGCCGGCGGGCCGGGGCCCAACGCCCAGCTGTACCAGGTGAACCCGGCGGCGGGCTACGTCGCGGGCGTGGCCGTGACGAGCACGACGGTGCGGGTCGCGGTCGCGGACGTCACCGGGACGACGCTGGCGGAGCACCGGGTGCCGACCAAGGGGTGGCCCGCCGCGGAGACGGTGCCCCGGGTCGCCGAGGCGGTCGCCGAGACGGTGCGGCGGGCGCAGCTCGCCCCGGGGTGCCTGCGCGAGGTGGTGGTCGGGATCGGCGGCGCGCCGGACCCGGCGACCGGGAAGCTGCGGTACGCCTCGCACCTGCCGGGCTGGCACTCGCCGCGGCTGGTGGAGGAGTTGGAGCTGGCGCTCGGCGCGCCGGTGTCGATCGAGAACGACGTGAACCTGGCCGCGGTGGCGGAGCAGGCCGGCGGGGCGGCGGCGGGGTGCGAGGACTTCGTGCTGCTGTGGGCCGAGGAGGGCATCGGCGCGGCGATCGTGATCGCGGGCCGGCTGCACCGGGGCTTCACCGGGGGCGCGGGCGAGGTCGGCTACATGCCGGTGCCGGACGCCCCGGTGTCGCTGGGCTCCCGCCGGAAGGTGTCCGGCGGGTTCCAGGACCTGGTCGGCGAGCCCGCGGTGCTGGCGCTGGCCCGCCGGCACGGGCTGCCCGGCGCCGACGGGGCGCAGGCGGTGGCCGGGGCCCTGGACAGCGCCGGGGGCGGGCCCTTCCTGACCGAGCTGGCCGAACGGCTGGCGCTCGGGCTGGCGGTGATCGCCTCGGTGGTGGACCCGGAGCTGGTGGTGCTCTCCGGGCGGACGCCGACCGCGGGCGGGGAACGCCTGCGGGAGCTGGTCCAGGAGGCGCTGGGCCGGATGTCCATCCCGCGGCCGGAGGTGCGGCTGTCGGCCGTGCCGGGGTCGCCCGTCCTGACCGGTGCGCTGCAGCGCGCGCTGGCGAGCACCCGGGACGTCCTGTTCAGCACCCACTGACGCACTGACCCCGTCCGCCAAGCCCCCGGCCCGCCACGGGCCGCCGGGCCGTGCCGTCCTGCCCCCGTACCCGCCCCGTACCCGCTCCAGGAGTGCCTTCCCGTGGACACGATCCGCAGGTCCCCGCCCTCGCGCCGTTCCGGTTCTCCTCCCACCGGTACGACCGTTCCGTTCTTCTTCGCTTCTTCTTCGCACCGCGCGCCTTCGTCGAAGGCGTCACACTGACAGGGGTCAAGGGCTGATGTCCGCACTGAAGTTGGCAATCGTCGGCGGTGGTTCCACCTACACGCCGGAGCTGATCGACGGGTTCGCGCGGCTGCGCGACACCCTGCCGATCGGCGACCTGGTGCTGATCGACCCGGCGGCCGACCGGCTGGAGCTGATCGCCGGACTGGCCCGCCGGATCTTCGCCAAGCAGGGCCACGGCGCCACCGTCACCACCGCCACCGACGTCACCGCGGGCGTCCGGGGCGCCGACGCGGTGCTGCTGCAGCTGCGGGTCGGCGGGCAGGCGGCGCGCAACCGGGACGAGACCTGGCCGCTGGAGTGCGGCTGCGTCGGCCAGGAGACCACCGGCGCGGGCGGCCTCGCCAAGGCGCTGCGCACCGTCCCGGTGGTGCTGGACATCGCCGAGCAGGTCCGCCGCACCAACCCGGACGCCTGGATCGTCGACTTCACCAACCCGGTCGGCATCGTCACCCGCGCCCTGCAGACCGCCGGGCACAAGGCCGTCGGCCTGTGCAACGTCGCGATCGGCTTCCAGCGCAAGTTCGCCGCCCACCTGGGCGTCGACCCGGAGCTGGTGCGCCTGGACCACGTCGGCCTGAACCACCTGACCTGGGAGCGCGGCGTCACCCTGCTCGACTCCCCCGGCGCCGCCACCGGCCGCGAGGTGCTGCCGCAGCTGCTCGCCGAGCACGGCGAGGCCATCGCCGCCGACCTGCACCTGCCGCTGCCGGTGATCGGCCGGCTCGGCGTCGTCCCCTCCTACTACCTGCGGTACTTCTACCAGCACGACGCGGTGGTGGAGGAGCTGAAGGTCAAGGGCTCCCGGGCCGCCGAGGTCGCCGCGATCGAGCAGCAGCTGCTGGAGATGTACGCCGACCCGGCCCTGGACACCAAGCCCGAGCTACTCGGCAAGCGCGGCGGCGCGTTCTACTCCGAGGCCGCGGTGCAGCTGATCGCCTCGCTGCTGGGCACCGACGGCCGCACCACCGTCCAGGTCGTCAACACCCGCAACGACGGCGTGCTGCCGTTCCTGCCCGACGACGCGGTGATCGAGGTCCCGGCCGAGGTCGACGCCACCGGCGTCCGCCCGCTGCCGCAGCGCCCCGTCGAACCGCTGTACGCGGGCCTGATCGCGGGCGTCACCGCGTACGAGCACCTGGCGCTGGACGCCGCGCTGCACGGCGGCCGGGACCGGGTCTTCGACGCGCTGCTCGCCCACCCGCTGGTCGGGCAGATCGAGCTCGCCGACCAGCTCACCGACCGGCTGCTGGCGCACAACCGCGCGCACCTGAGCTGGGCGTGACCGGCACCATGACCGCGCACCGCCCCACCAGCACCCGGCACCACCACGGGGGGACCGGCCGATGAGCCACTCCGCACTCCTGCCCGGCGTCCTCGCCGTCGACGCCGGGAACAGCAAGACCGACCTGGCCCTGGTCGGCGCCGACGGCACCGTCCTGGCCCGTGCCCGCGGCGGCGGCTTCCAGCCGCAGCACACCGGCCCGGCCGCGGCCGTCGCCGCGCTCGCCCCGCTGGTCGACGACCTCGCCCGGCAGGCCGGCGCCGACTGGCGGCCCGGCGGGCGGCCGCTGACCGACCACGTCAGCGCCTGCCTGGCCAACGCCGACCTGCCGGTCGAGGAGCAGCAGCTGCACGCGGCGATAGCCGGGTACGGCTGGGCGGCGTCGGTGCACGTCGCCAACGACACCTTCGGCCTGCTGCGGGCCGGCACCGACGGGCCGCTGGGCGTCGCGGTGGTCTGCGGGGCGGGCATCAACTGCGTCGGCCTGCGGCCCGACGGGCGCACCGCCCGCTGGCCCGCGCTCGGCCGCCTCACCGGCGACTGGGGCGGCGGCGGCGGGCTCGCCGAGGAGGCGATGTGGCACGCCGCCCGGGCCGAGGACGGCCGCGGCCCCGCGACCCTGCTCTCCCCGATGATCGGCGCCCACTTCGAGCTGGCGGGCGCCAACGCCGTCGCCGAGGCGATGCACCTGGGCCTGCTCGACCGGGCCCGGCTGCACGAGGTCGCCCGGGTGCTGTTCGCGGCGGGCGAGGCGGGCGACCCGACCGCGCTCGGCCTGATCGAGCGGCAGGCCGACGAGGTGGCCCGGCTCGCCGTGGTCGCGCTGACCCGGCTCGACCTGCTGGAGCAGCCGGTGCCGGTGGTGCTCGGCGGCGGGGTGCTGGCCTCCCGGCAGCCGCTGCTGCTGGACAGCCTGACCGCCCGGCTGGCCGCCGACGCGCCGCTCGCCGAACCGCGGGTGGTCGTCGCCCCGCCGGTGCTGGGCGCCGCCCTGCTCGGCCTGGACCACCTGGGCGCCGCCCCCGCCGCGCACCGCCGCCTGCGCGAGGCCTACCCGACGGCCCGCCCGATAGCGGCCTGACGGCCCCCGCCGGCCCGCCCCGGCAGGACCCCCGGAACGCCGCCGCCGGCGGGAACGGCCGAGGCACCGCACATGCCTCGACCGCTCCCGCCGGCGGTTTCCGTTCGCTCCGGGCGTCGGTTCCCCGGGCGTCAGCTCCGTCGGCCGCGGGCGCGCCGGGCCGCGACCAGCACGCCGCCGCCGATCAGCAGCAGCACCGCGACGGCGCCCGCACCCACGGAGGCGGCCGACACGCCGGTGCCGGGCAGTTCGGGACCGTGGTGGTGCGGGTGCTTCGTGGACATCGGCGTCGGGGTCGGGGTCGGGGTCGGGGTCGGGGTCGGGGTCGGTTCCGGCGAGGGGCTGGGGCTCGGACTCGGGCTCGGCGAGGGGCTGGGGGCGTCGACGGTGACGGTCGCGCTCGCGCTGTTGTTGGACGGGTCGGTGTCCTGCTGGTCGAGCTCGCCCAGCTCGGCGGTGTTGGTGCGGGCGCCGGGCTCGGCGGCCCGGGCGGTCAGCAGCAGCCGGGCCCGGTCGCCGACGGCGAGGTTCCCGATCGTCCACACGCCGGTGGCGGCCGCGTAGCCGCCGGTGCTCGGGGCGGCCGAGACCAGTTCCAGCCCGGCGGGCAGCAGGTCGTCGACGGTCAGCCCGGTGGCGGGCGCCGGGCCGTTGTTGGTGGCGGTGACGGTGAACACCGTCTGCCCGCCGACGGTCTGGCGGGCCGGGTCGACGCTCTTGCCGATCGCGATGTCGGTCTCGTTGAGCGGCCGGACGGTGGCGCTGGCCGTGTTGTTCGCCTTCACCGGGTCGTACTGGTCGGCGGAGGTGATCGCGGCGCTGTCGGTGGCGGGGGCGGCGGCGTCCAGCCGGACCAGCAGGGTGAGCCGCACGGATCCGTCCCTGGCCAGTGCGGGCACCGTCCAGGTACCGGTCGCCGGGTCGTACGAGGTGCCGGCGTCGGGTGTCGCGGTGAGCAGCGTCGTCCCGGCGGGCACCGGGTTGGCGACGACCGCGTTGGTCGCCTCGTGCGGGCCGTTGTTGTGCAGGGTGACGGTGAAGGTGGTGGTGGAGCCGACCGGCAGCACCGTCGGGTCGGCACCGACGGTGACGGCGAGGTCGGCGAACTCGTCGGTCGAGACCACCGGGACGGTCACGGTCGAGGGGGCCGCGGTGACGTTCTGCCCGATCGGGCTGACCGCGCTCGCGGTGGCGGTGTTGGTGAACGAACCGGCCGCCAGGTCGGCGGCGGTGACGGTGTGGCTGCCGGTGCACACCAGCGTGCCGCCGGGCTCCACCACCGCGGAGGGGCAGGCCAGGTCGGTGATCTGCGGGTCCTGGACGACCACGGTGGCGAGCGCGGAGCCGCCGGTGTCGGTGACGGTGAAGGTGTAGTCGACCACCTGGCCGACGGTGTGCGGGGCGGGCGTGACGGCCTGCTTGTCGAGCGTCATCGCGGAGGTCAGCGGCACCGTGACGGTGGACGGCCCGGAGTTCACCGGGTCGCCGACGACCGGGTTCGCGGTGGCGGTCGCGGTGTTGACGACCTGCCCGGCGGCGACGTCCGCGGCGGTGACGGTGTAGCTGCCGGTGCACACCACGGTCGAGCCCGGCTGGGGCGCGGGCGGCAGGACGGTGGTCGGGCAGCTCACCGGCGCCAGCCTGTCGTCGGTGACGGACAGCGCACTCACCTCCGCCGCACCGGCGTTGGTGACCACGTACTGGTACGGGATCACGGTGCCCGCGGTGATCTCGGCGGGCAGCGGGGTGCCGGACCGGTCGACCTGCTTGACCAGGTCGAGCGCGCCCAGCGGCAGGATCGAGGCGGCGTTGACGTTCCGGATCAGGTGGACGTCGGTGGAGCCGCCGGTGGAGGCGCTGAACCCGAACTTGTACGTGGACGGCAGTCCGGCCGGGGCCGGCTCGTCCAGCACCTGGTGCCAGCCGGTGCCGTCCTCGAAGTCCACCTGGACGATCACCCGGGGCGAGGGCGCGGGGGTGATCTGCACGTTGACGGTGCGCTTGGCGAGCGCCGGGTCGGTGGTGCCGTACGGCGCGCCCAGGCTGCCGGGCAGCGTGCTCGCGGCCCGCGGCGGGTCGCCGGCCGGCGGCCGGGTGGTGGACGCCAGGTAGCAGTAGCCGGAGATGCCCGCGCCCGGGCCGCGCAGGGTGATCGCGTTGGGCGCGACCGGACCGTCCGCCTTGACCGGCGACTGCTGGCCGGTCGGGCAGTCCGCGCCCCGGTTCTCGCCGTCGTTGTAGAAGTTGCCGTACATGTCGAGGCCGACGCCGAGGTACCCGCCGACCACGCCCGGGCTGAGGTTGCGCTGCGCGTAGCCGAGGCTGCCGCCGTCCGCGCCCTTCGAGTCCAGCGGGGTGGAGCCGTCCACCAGGTAGAACCCGATGCCGTCGCCGGGGGCCTGGGTGCCGCCGTACTGGTACTGCTCGAAGGTCACCGACAGGCCCGCCGAGGCGGGCACCGGGCGGCGGTACAGCACCGAGCCGCCGACGAACCCGGCCGAGTCGTTCAGCTGCAGGTAGCCGGGCACCACTCCGGGCACCGGCGCGGCCGGGGTGCCGCCGGTCGGGCAGGACGGGATCGGCGCGTCGCCGGGCGCGGGCGTGCTGCCCGGCTGGGCGCCGGTCAGGCAGGTGTCGCCCAGCGGCTCCCAGGACGGGTCCGGCACCGAGGAGCCCTGGAAGGTCTCGTTCACGATCACCGTCCCGCCGTTCGCCGGGGCCGCCACCGCCTGCGGCACGGCCACCGTCGGGCCCGCCGCCAGCAGCAGCGCTGCCAGCCCGCGCACCGCCGTGCGCATCCGTCCAGCCATCCGCTCTCCCGTTGCACGCGCCACCGCCCCGGTCCGGGCGGGGCGAGCGTAAGCAGCGGGGCCACGCCCGACCGGCCAGTGGGCCGTCGGTGGGCGCGGCGGCGGGTGCGGCGGGACTCTGGGGGCGGGGGTGGGGGCGGGGCGGGGGTCTGCGGGGCGGGGTCAGCC
>NZ_JNYE01000070.1 GCF_000717185.1 Kitasatospora phosalacinea
TGTCGTTGGAGGACGGGGCGCGGGTGGTGGCGTTGCGCAGTCGGGCGATCCGGGCGTTGGCGGGTCGGGGCGGGATGCTCTCCGTCGCCGCCCCCGCCGAGCAGGTCGCCGGACTGATCGCCGACCGGCCCGGACGGCTGGCCCTGGCCGCCGTCAACGGCCCCGCCGCCGTCGTGGTCTCTGGTGACGGCGACGCGCTCGACGAACTCGCCGCCGAGTGCGACCGGTCGGGCATCCGCAACCGCCGCGTCCCGGTCGACTACGCCTCGCACTCCCCGCACGTCGAGGCCATCGAGGACGAACTCGCCGAGCTGCTGGCCGGGTTGGCGCCGCAACCGGCCCGCGTCCCGGTCTTCTCCACCCTCACCGGCGACTGGGCCGACGACTCCGCCTTCGACGCCGGCTACTGGTACCGCAACCTGCGCCACCCCGTCACGTGCAGGGCGCACCCGTCGCCTGGGCCGGGCTGTTCCCGGACGGTGCGGAGCGGACGGCGGCGCTGCCGACCTACCCGTTCCAGCGGGAGCGCTTCTGGCTCGACCAGGAAGCGCCGTCCGGCGACACCGCCGCCCTCGGCCTGGACCGCACCGGGCACCCGCTGCTCGGCGCGGCCGTCGCCCTCGCCGACGGGGCCGGGTTCCTGCTCACCGGGTCGCTCGCGGCCGAGGCCCACCCCTGGCTGGCCGACCACGCGGTGGACGGGACCGTCCTGCTGCCCGGCACCGCCTTCCTGGAACTCGCCGCGCACGCGGCCGCGCAGGTCGACTGCGCCGAACTGGAGGACCTGACGCTGGAACAGCCGCTGGTGCTGCCCGCCCGCGGCGCCGTCCGCCTCCAGGTGCTGGTCGGCGCCGCCGACGCCGACGGCCGCCGGGCGGTGACGGTGCACTCCCGCCCGGCCGCCGACCCGGACGCCCCGTGGCTGCGGCACGCCGCCGGCACCGCCCGGCCCGCCGCCGCACCCCTCCCGTCCGCCGGGCCCGCTGCCGCCGCGCCCTGGCCGCCCGCCGGGGCCGAGCCGGTCGGCACCGCCGACCTCTACCCGCGGCTCGCCGCCCGCGGCTACGGCTACGGCCCGGCCTTCCAGGGCCTGCGGGCCGCCTGGCGGCTGGGGGAGCGGCGCTTCGCCGAGGTGCGGCTGCCCGCGCCGGGCCCGGAGGGCTTCGTCCTGCACCCGGCGCTGCTGGACGCCGCCCTGCACGTGCTCGCCCTGGAGGCGGCCGACGGCCCCGCCGGGGACGACGGGATCCGGCTGCCGTTCGCCTTCTCCGGCGTCCGGCTGCCCGCCGACGCCGCCACCGCGCTCCGGGTCGAGGTCACCCCGGCCGGGCCCGACACGGTCTCCCTCGCGCTGAGCGGCGAGGACGGCCGACCGCTGGCCGCCGTCGACGCGCTGACCGTCCGGCCGATCAGCGCCCGGCAGCTGGCCGCCGCCCGGGGCGCGGTCGAACTGCCCCTGCACCAGCTGGTCTGGACGGAGGCGCCCGCCCCCGCGGGGCCGCCCGCCGTCACCGCCGTCCGCCTGGAGTGCGCCGACGGCGTCGGCACCTCCACCGGCAACCCGTCCGTCGACCCGGAACTGCTGGCGCTCGCCGGGCTCGCCGACGCCGGTCCGCTGCCGGACCTGGTGCTGGTGCGCCCGTCGGCCGCGCCCGGCGACGGCGGCCCCGAGGCGGTGCGCACCGCACTGCACCGGGCCCTGGCCCTGGTGCAGGCGTGGGTGGAGGACGAGCGGTTCGCCGACTCGCGGCTGGTGCTCTGCACCCGCGGCGCGGTCGCCGCGGAAGCCGGCGACCGGGTCACCGCGCTCGCCGACGCCGCCGTGTGGGGCCTGGTCCGCTCGGCCCAGTCCGAGCACCCCGACCGGCTGGCCCTGCTCGACCTCGACGGCGACCGCGACCTCGACGGCGACGGCGACCGGGACCTGGACGAGTCGGCCCGCCCCGCGCTGGCCCGGCTCGCCGCCGGAGCCCCGCAGCTCGCCCTGCGCGGCCACCGCCTGCTGGCCCCCGCGCTCGCCGCCGCCGCACCCGGCGAAACGCCGCCGGTCCTGGATCCGGCGGGGACGGTGCTGGTCACCGGTGGGACGGGCGGGTTGGGTGCGTTGTTCGCCCGGCATCTGGTGTCGGCGTACGGGGTGCGGCCGCCTGGCACCTGCACGAGCTGACCGAGGACCGGGAGCTCGCCGCGTTCGTCCTGTTCTCCTCGATCTCCGGCCTGATCGGCAACCCCGGCCAGGCCAACTACGGACGGGCACCCTGGACCGCGCCCGGCTGGAGCGGCTGCGCCGCGGCGGGGTCGCCCCGATCGGGGACGAGGACGGCCGGGCGCTGTTCGACACCGCGCTGCGCTCCGGCCTGCCCGCCGCCGCCCCCGTCCGCCTGGACCCGGCCGCGCTGCGCGCCGCCGCCGCCCGCGGCGAACTCCCGGCCGTCCTCACCGGCCTGGCCCCGGCGGGCGCCCGGGCGGCCGCGGCCGCACCGGACGGGCCGAGCATCGAGCGGATCCGCGCCCTGCCCGCCGAGCAGCGCCCCGCGGCGGTGCTGGAACTCGTCCGGGCGAACGTGGCGGCCGTCCTCGGCCACGCCTCGGCCGACGCCGTCGACGCGCAGCAGGCGTTCAAGGACACCGGGTTCGACTCGCTCACCGCCGTCCAGCTGCGCAACCGGCTGAACGCGGCGACCGGGCTGCGGCTGCCCGCCACGCTGGTCTTCGACCACCCGACGCCGGGCGCGCTCGCCGAGCACCTGGGCGCGGAACTGCTGCCCGCCGAGGCCACCCCGGCCGACCTGGTGCTCGACCGGCTCGCCGCGCTGGAGCGGGCCCTGCCCGCCGAGGCCGCGGACGGGCCGACCCGGGCCCGGGTCGCCGCCCGGCTGGAGGCCGTGCTGGCCCGCTGGCGCGGCCCCGTCGAGGGCCCCGCCGACGGCATCGAGGACGCCTCCACCGACGAACTCCTCGCCTTCATCGACAACCAGCTCGGCCGGTCCGCCGGCTGACCGCGGCCGTTTCCTGAAGAGGCTGAAGCGCCATGACAAACGAAGCGAAACTCGTCGACTACCTCAAGTGGGTGACGGCCGACCTCCAGCGGACCAAGGCCCGCCTCGCGGAGCTGGAGGCCGACCGGAGCGAACCGGTCGCCGTGATCGGCACGGCCTGCCGCTTCCCCGGCGGCGTCACCGGCCCCGACGGCCTGTGGGAGCTGCTGGCCGCGGGCGGCGACGCGATCGGCGGCCTGCCCGTCGACCGCGGCTGGGACCCGGAGCTCTACGACCCGGACCCGGAGCGGCCCGGCCGCTCCACCACCCGCAGCGGCGGCTTCCTGTACGACGCCGCCGAGTTCGACGCCGGGTTCTTCGGCATCTCGCCGCGCGAGGCGCTCGCCGTCGACCCGCAGCAGCGGCTGCTGCTGGAGACCGCCTGGGAGGCCGTCGAGCACGCCGGGATCCGCCCCGACGCGCTGCGCGGCGAACGGGTCGGCGTGTACGCGGGCGCCATGTACGGCGACTACGGCAGCCGGCTCCGCCGCGTCCCCGCCGACCTGGAGGGCTTCATCGGCAGCGGCAGCGCGGGCAGCGTCGCCTCCGGCCGGGTCGCCTACGCGCTGGGCCTGGAGGGCCCGGCGGTGACGGTCGACACCGCCTGCTCGTCCTCGCTGGTGGCGATCCACCTGGCCGCCCGCGCGCTGCGGGCCGGCGAGTGCACGCTCGCCCTGGCCGGTGGCGTCACCGTGATGTCCACCCCCGGGGTGCTGGTGGAGTTCAGCCGCCAGCGCGGCCTCTCCCCGGACGGGCGCTGCCGGGCGTTCGCGGCGTCCGCGGACGGCACCGGTTTCGCCGAGGGCGCGGGCCTGCTGCTGCTGGAGCGGCTCTCGGACGCCCGGCGCAACGGGCACCGGGTGCTGGCGGTGGTGCGCGGCAGTGCGGTCAACCAGGACGGTGCGTCCAACGGTCTGACGGCGCCCAACGGGCCCGCCCAGCAGCGGGTGATCCGGCAGGCGCTCGCGGACGCGGGCCTGAGCGCCGCCGACGTGGACGCGGTGGAGGCGCACGGCACGGGCACCACGTTGGGTGACCCGATCGAGGCGCAGGCGCTGATCGCGACCTACGGGGCCGAGCACAGTGCCGAACGGCCTTTGTGGTTGGGCTCGTTGAAGTCGAACATCGGGCACACCCAGGCCGCGGCCGGGGTCGGCGGCGTGATCAAGATGGTGGAGGCGATCCGGCGCGGCGAGCTGCCGAAGACCCTGCACGTCGACGCGCCGTCCCCGCACGTCGACTGGTCCGCCGGGACGGTCGAGCTGCTGACCGAGGCCCGCAAGTGGATCGGGGACGGCCCGCGCCGCGCCGCGGTCTCCTCGTTCGGGATCAGCGGCACCAACGCCCACCTGATCCTGGAACAGGCCCCCGAGGCCGAACACCCCGCCCCCGCCCGGGCGGACGGTGCCCCGCTGCTGCTCTCGGCCCGCTCCGCGGAAGCCCTGCGCGCCCAGGCCGCCCGCCTGCACGCCCACCTGACGGAGCACCCGGAGACCGGCCTCGCCGACGCCGCCCACACCCTGGCCACCGCCCGGACGCTGTTCCGGCACCGCGCCGTCGTCCTCGCCCCGGACCGCGACCGCGCCCTCGCCGGGCTCGACGCCCTCGCCCGGGACGTCCCCGCGCCCGGCGTCTTCCCGGGCACCGCGGCGGCCCGGCCGCGGACGGTGTTCCTGTTCACCGGCCAGGGCGCCCAGCGGGTCGGCATGGGCCGCGAACTGTACGACGCCTTCCCGGTGTTCGCCGAAGCCCTGGACGAGCTGTGCGAGCAGTTCGACCCGCTGCTCGGCCGCTCGCTGCGCACGCTGATGTTCGACGGCCCGGCCGACCTGCTCGACCGCACCGAGCACACCCAGCCCGCCCTGTTCGCCTTCGAGGTGGCGCTGTACCGGCTGCTGCGCTCCCACGGGGCCGCGCCCGACCTGCTGCTCGGCCACTCGGTCGGCGAACTCGCGGCCGCCCACGCGGCGGGCGTGCTCGACCTCCCGGACGCCTGCCGCCTGGTCGCCGCCCGCGGCCGGCTGATGGCCGACGCCGTCGCGGGCGGCGCGATGCTCGCCGTCCGCGCCCCCGAGGCGCAGGTGGCGGCCGCACTGCCGGACGACGGCCGGGTGGGCGTCGCGGCGGTCAACTCCCCCCGCTCGACGGTGGTCTCGGGCGACGCGGACGCCGTGGACCGGCTCGCCGAGCACTGGCGGGAGCAGGGCGTGCGGGTGCACCGGCTGAAGGTCAGCCACGCCTTCCACTCGTCCCACATGGACCCGGCCCTGGACGGCTTCCGCACCCTCGCCGCCGGTCTGCGCTTCCACCCGCCGACCGTGCCGGTGCTCTCCAACCTGACCGGCGGGCCCGCCACCGCCGAGCAGCTCGCCTCCCCCGCGTACTGGACCCGGCAGATCCGGGAGGCCGTGCGTTTCGCCGACGGGGTGCGCAGCGCGGAGTCGGCCGGGGCCACCGTCCTGCTGGAACTCGGCCCGGACGCGGTGCTCGCCCCGCTCGCCGCCGAGTCGCTCACCGCCGACCCGGTCGCCGCCCCCGTGCTCACCGTCGCCGCCGTGCACCGGGACCGGCCCGAACCGGCGGCCGTGCACGCCGCGCTGGCCCGGTTGCACGCCCACGGCGTCCCGCTGGACCCGGCCGCGCTGGTGCCCCCGGCCCGCACCGTCGACCTGCCCACCTACGCCTTCCAGCGCCGCCCCTACTGGCTGCCGCAGCCGGCCGGCCCCGACGACTGGTTCGGTGCGGCCGTCGCCGCCGGGGACGGTGCCGCGATCGCCGCGGCGCTCCACCTCGACGAGGACCAACTGGCCGCCGCCGCACCGCTGCTGACGGCCCTGCGGGAACGGCTCGGGCCGCTCCCGGCCGAGGGCGGCGCCGGACCGGACGACCAGGGCGACCCGGACGCCCCCGCCGCGCTCGCCGCGCGGCTCGCCGCCCTCGACGGGGCCGAGGGCGAACGCCTGCTGCTGGAACTCGTCCGGACCACGGCCGCCGCCGTCCTCGGACTGTCCGACCCGGCGCAGCCCGCGCCCGACGACGACTTCATGGACATCGGCTTCTCCTCGCTGACCGCCGTCGAACTGCGCAACCGGCTGTGCGCCGCCACCGCCCTGCCGCTGCCGCCGAGCGTCGTCTACGACCTGGAGACCCCGCTCGCCATGGCCGCCTACCTGCGGCGCGAACTCACCGGAGGAGAGACCCGATGAACGCCACCGTGCTGATCGCGGGCGGCGGGCCGACCGGCCTGATGCTCGCCTGCGAACTCGAACTCGCCGGGGTGCACGCCGTCGTCCTGGAGGCCCGGCCGCACCGCGAACGCGCCTCCGGCGGCATGCTGCTGCACGCCCGCTCGATCGACGCGCTGCGCCGCCGCGGCCTCGCCGACCGGTTCCGCACCGCCGCCACCCCGGTCTGGCCGCGCACCCACTTCGCCTTCCTCTGGCTCGACCTGACCGAACTCGGCACCGACCACTACGACCTGATCGTCCCCCAGTGGCGCACCGAGGAACTGCTCGAGGAACGCGCCCGGGAACTCGGCGCGGAGGTCCTGACCGGCCACCGGCTGACCGGCCTGCGCCAGGACGCGGACGGGGTGGAGGCCACCGTCGCCACCGCGGCGGGCAGCCGGGTGCTGTCCGGCGCCTACCTGGTGGGCTGCGACGGCCCGCACAGCGCGGTCGCCGACCTCGGCGGGTTCGCCTTCCGCGAGCTCGCCCCCTCGTACTACGGCGTCATCGCCGACGTCGCCGTCAGCGGCGACGCGCAGCAGCACTTCCGGGCCGGGGTGCACCCCAGGGGGCAGTTCGGGGTGCTGCCGATGAACCCCGCGGACCCGTCCGAAGTGCGCCTGATGACCGTCGAGTTCGACCAGGAGCCGCCCGCCGCCGACACCCCCGTCACGGTCGCCGAGGTGCGCGCCGCGATCCGCCGGATCACCGGCGCCGACGCCGAGTTCGCCGAGCCGCGCTGGACGACCCGCTACGGCAGCCCCACCCGGCTCGCCGAGGACTACCGCAACGGGCGGCTGCTGCTGGCCGGCGACGCCGCCCACCCGCACCCGCCGTCCTCCGGCAACGGCCTGAACACCGCCCTGCACGACGCCGTCAACCTGGGGTGGAAGCTGGCCGCGACGGTCAACGGCTGGGCCCCGCCCGGCCTCCTCGACAGCTACCACCGCGAGCGCCACCCCGTGGGGCGGCGCGCCTGCCTGCGGGCGCTCGCCCAGGTCCCGCTGCAGTACCCGCCGGAGCGGGCCGAGCCGCTGCGCGAACTGTTCACCGAGCTGATCGCCGTGCCGGAGGTCAACCGGATCCTGGTGCAGGCCGTCACCGAGGTCCGCTACCCGGTCACCGACCCGGCCCCCGCCGACCCGGACCACCCGCTGCTCGGCGCCGTCCTGCCCGACCTGGAACCGGCCGGGCTGCTGGCGGAGGACGGGGTGGACGCCGCCGCGCCGCTCGCCGACGGGCGCGGCCTGCTGCTGGTGCTCGACGAGGACGGCGCGCCGCCCGACCTGTCCGGCTGGTCCGACCGGCTGCGGGTGGCGCGCGCCGCCAAGGCCCCGGCCCCGGATGTCCGCCGGCTGCTGGTGCGCCCCGACGGCCACGTCGTCCTGGTCGACACCGGCGCGCCCGACCCGGGGCGGCTGCTCGCCGCCGTCGCCCACTGGTTCGGCGACCCGGCGCGGTAGCCCGGCACCCCTCCGACGCGACCCCGCACCGACCCGCACCGCCCGCACCCGCCCGTGCCGATCCCCCGATCCGGCCTAACCCGGACTTAAGGGCGGCTTTGGCACGGACGAGCATCCTGGGGCGGAAGGTGCGGGGTGCGGGCCTGGCCGGTCGCGCACCCCCCTGACGTCGGAGGGAGTTCCGGGATGGACCGGACAGCGGAGCAGCACGGGGGGTGTCCGGTGGCGCCGGGCACCACGGAGGAGCGGATCCGGCGGTGGAGCACCTACCAGCCGTGGCTCCAGGCGGACCCGGTCGGGCCGTGGCACGAGATCCGCGAGCACGGGCCGGTGGTCCGCTCCGAGGAGTTCGGCGGCTACTGGATCCTGACCCGCTACGCCGACCTGGAGTGGGCCGCCCGCAACGCGGACGTCTTCTCCAGCGCCGACATCGGCATCCCCAACCGCCAGATATACAAGGACAAACTGATCCCGATCCAGCTCGACGGGGACGAGCACCGCACCTGGCGGCAGGCCCTGTCCGCGCTGTTCAACCCCGGCGTGGTCAACGCCATCACCCCGCAGATCCGGCAGGCCGCGGTCGACGCGATCGAGCCGATCGCCGCCCGCGGCTCCTGCGAGTTCGTCGAGGACTTCGCCGTCCGGCTGCCCGCCGAGACCTTCCTGATCAACTTCGGCATCGACCGCTCCCACCTGCCGGAGCTGCTCGACCACAAGAACTGGCTGCGCCGCGAGGGCCTGCCCAACGCCCGCAACGACGAGGAGCTGCACGCCGCGGGCCGCCCGCTCTGGGAGTTCTTCAGCGCCGCCGTGGACCGCCGCCGCGCCGAGGGCACCGAGGGCCGACGGGACGTCATCAGCTCGCTGCTGCGGGCCGAGCACGGCGGCCGGCCGCTCACCCAGGACGAGATCGTGAACATCATCCTGATGACGATGTTCGCCAGCCTGGACACCTCCAACTCGCTGCTGAGCATGGTCTTCCGGCACCTCGCCGAGCACCCGCAGGCCCAGCGCACCGTGGTCGAGGAGCCCGGCCGCATCCCGGCGATGGCCGAGGAGCTGATCCGCCACGAGGCGATGGTCTCCACCGCGCGGGTCGTCACCCGCGACGTCGAACTGCACGGCGTGAAGATGCGGGCGGGCGACCGGGTCATGATGTCCTGGGGCATGGCCGGGCTCGACCCGGAGGTCTTCGAGGACGCGGACCGGGTCGACTTCGACCGCACCTCCGTCCGCCACCTGGCCTTCGGCATCGGCCCGCACCGCTGCCTGGGCATGCACCTGGCCCGCCGGATCGTCAAGGTCGCGCTGGAGGAGTGGCACGCCCGGATCCCCGCGTACCGGATCACCCCCGGCACCGAGCCGGTCGCCCGCTACTCGCCGATCCGCGGCCTGGACCGGCTGGACCTCACGGTCGGAGCCGCCGGAGCTGCCGGAGCTGCCGGAGCCGCCCGATGAGCGCCCCGGCCGAACAGCGGAGCACCACCGTCCGGGTCGACGGCGACACCTGCCAGGGCTACGCGCTGTGCCACGCGATGGCGCCCGAGGTGTACGAGGTCGAGGAGGACAGCGGCTTCAACGTGATGGGGGAGTTCACCGTCCCCGCCGCGCTGCGCCCGGCCGCCGCCCGCGGCGCCGCCGCCTGCCCCGAGCACGCCATCACCCTGCTGTCCCGGACGGAGGACCAGTGAGCGCCGACTCCCCCCTGCTGGCCGGCCCCGGCCCGGCCGACGCGGCCGCCCCGGCCGCGGGCGCCCGGTCGGTGCGGCACCCGATGGTGACGCTGGCCGTCATCGTCAGCTGCCAGCTGATGATCGTGGTCGCCACCACCGTGGTGAACATCGCCCTGCCCGGCATCAAGCGCGACCTCGGCTTCTCGCCCACCAGCCTGTCCTGGGTGGTCAACGCCTACATGCTGACCTTCGGCGGCCTGCTGCTGCTCGGCGGCCGGTTCGGCGACATCCTCGGGCGGCGCGCGGTCTTCCTCACCGGCATCGCGGTCTTCACCGCCTCCTCGCTGCTGGCCGCGCTCGCGCCCACCGCGCCGGTGCTGATCGCCGCCCTGGTCGGCCAGGGCGTCGGCGCGGCACTGGCCGAGCCGACCTCGCTGGCGATGCTCGCCACGACCTTCGCCGAGGGGCCCGAACGCAACCGGGCGCTGGGCGTGTTCTCCACGGTCGCCGGTGCCGGAACGGCCGTCGGCATGATCCTGGGCGGCTTGCTCTCGCTGGCCTCCTGGCGCTGGACGCTGTTCCTCAACGTGCCGATCGGCCTGGCCGTGCTGGCGGTCACGCCGTTCTACGTCGAGGAGTCCGAGCGCCGCCGCGGCCGCTTCGACCTGCCGGGCGCGCTGACCTCCACCCTCGGCATGGCGGCGCTGGTGAACACCTTCGTCCAGGCGCAGACCAGGGGCTGGGGCGACGGCCGCACGCTGGCCTCCGGCGCCGCCGCCGCGGTGCTGCTGGTGGTGTTCGTCGGGGTCGAACTGCGGGCCGAGCAGCCGGTGGTGCCGCTGCGGCTGCTGGCCCGGCGCGAGCGGGCCGCCGCGTACCTGGACACCCTGCTGGTCGGGGCGACCGTCTCCGGCCTGTTCTTCTTCCTCACCCAGTTCCTGCAGACCGTGCTCGGCTTCAGCGGCCTGCGCGCCGGGTTCGCGTTCCTGCCGCTGGCGGTGCTGATGGTGGTCTCCGCGGTGGCCGCCCCCCGGGCGCTGGCCCGGTTCGGGGCCCGGCCGCTGCTGGTCGGCGGCGCGCTGGTGCTCGGCGCCGGCACGTTCTGGTTCTCCCGGACGGGGGAGCACACCGGCTACCTGGAGGGCCTGGCCGCCCCGCTGGTCCTGGTCGGCCTCGGCCTCGGCCTGACCGTCATGCCGCTCAACGCGATCATCCTGACCGGGGTGGGCCGCGGCGAGGCCGGTGCCGCCTCCGGGCTGCAGCAGGCGATGCTGCGGATCGGCGCCTCGCTGGGCCTGGCCGTCCTGGTCAGCGCGGGCGGCCGGAGCGGCGCGGGCGGGCACGGCGCCGCCCCGAAGGCCGGGCACGCCCCCCTGGTGCACAGCATCGAGACGGGTTTCACCATCGCCACGGGTTTCGTCGCCTGCGCGCTGGTGCTGGCCCTGGTCGCGTTTCGGAACGGGCCGGAGCGGCCCGCCCGGAAGTAAAGCGATCGGGGTTCCCGGTAAGGCCGGTAGGGGACGGTAGGGGCTCCGGTTCGCCCATTCATCGTGTGTAATCAAATCGTGGCCGAAGGTTGGAGCGCGATTTGCTGAAGAGTAATGGTAAAGCACTCGCAAAATCCCGCCATTGAATTCTAGGAACGGACCGATGCGCTCGAATTCGTGGAACGTCCTGAGTGGAAACGGAAATCCCGCAACGATTCTCGCCTCCGACTTCCCGGCGACCGGCCGGACGGTCGCCGGGTTCGGTGACCTGGTCGCCCGGCTCGGCACCACCGCCGACGCGTGGGAGACCGCGCCGCCGCCGACCGGCAGCGAGGCCGCCATGAGCGGCGCCGACTACCTGGCGCGCTGGCTGCCCGACGCCACCGGCGGCCCGGTCCGCACCGTCCTCGGGTTCTGCGTGGGCAGCGTGTTCGCGGCCGGGCTGGCCGCCGAGATCGCCCGGCACCAGGACGAGCCGCCCCGGCTGGTCCTGTTCGACCCCGAACGGCCCGACCCGGACCTGCTGCACCGGCACTACCACGAGCTCGTCGGCGGTCTGGCGCCGCTGCTCTCCGCGCCCGAGATCGACGAGGCCCGGCAGGCCGGCAAGCGGGCCCGCCACGAGCACGACGGCATGCGCCCGCTCGCCGCCGCCCTGTGCGGGCTGTTCCGCGAGTACGGCGAGCCGGCCTTCCGGCGCACCGGCCTGGACGCCGAGCGCGGGGCCGAGGTGGTCGCCACCTTCGCCTCCTTCCTCGGCTACCTGGTCGCGGCCGCCGACCTGGACCCGCGCCCGCAGTGGGCCGGGGCGACCGCCCTGAGCTCCGCCACCCCGCACAGCGGACTCAACCCGCTGCCCCCCGAGGAGCGCACCGGGCTGGTCGCCCGGGAGATCTCCTTCGACCTGCCGCACACCGAACTGCTGCGCGACGACCAGGTCGCGCGAACGGTGGCCCAGCTACTCGCGTGACGGCACCAGCCGAGGAAGGAGAGGTCATGCACACGTCGGAAATCCGGACGTCGACCGGGGCCGGGGAGGGCACCGGAGCAGTCGCCGCGAGCCGCAAGGAAGAAGCCCTCTGGCTGCTGGAGCGCCTCGCCCCGCAGAGCGCCGCGAACAACCTCTCGGTCGCCTTCGCGGTGGCCGGGAGCATTCGCGAGGACCTGTTGGAGCAGTCCCTCTCGCTGCTGGTGCGGCGGCACGAGGCACTGCGCACCGTCTACCGGGTCTCCGGCGCCCGGCTCACCCGCACCGTCCTCGACCCGGCCGGGGTGCGGCTCGTCCCGGCCGTCCTGGACACCGCCCCCGACACCCTGGACGCGGACCTCACCGCCTTCGTCGGCCGGCGCTTCGAGCTCGACGGCGGCCTGCTGCTGCGCGCCGCCGTCCTGCGCGGCGCCGACCGCGAGGTGGTCTGCCTGGCCGTGCACCACCTGGTCTTCGACACCCTCTCCGCGGTGCCGTTCCTCGCCGAACTCGCCGAGGCCTACACCGCCCTGCTCGACCACGGCGCCCCGCCGCCCGCGCTGCTGCGGACGGTGCCCGCCCTGGTCGAACCGGAGGCGCGCGAGGAGAGCCTGGAGTTCTGGCACAAGCAGCTCGCCGACTACGACCCCGGGGCGCTCGACCTGTGGTGCGGCGCCCCCGACCCCGCCGAGCCCACCCTGCTCGGCGGCCGGGTCTCGTACGAGCTGTCGGAGCAGGCCCGGGACGCCGTCGCCCGGCTGCGGCGCTCGGCCCGCGCACCGGAGGCGGTGGTCCTGCTGGCCGCCTACCAGCTGCTGCTGGCCGCGCACGGGGCCGGACCCGACCTCGCGGTCGGCTCCCCGGTCGACGTGCGCCCCCGGGACGCGGCCGGTGCGATCGGCTACCACGTGAACGTGCTGCCGCTGCGCACCCGGGTGACCCCGGAGCAGCCGGTGCGGGCGTTCGTCCGGGCCGCCCGCGAGACGTTCTTCGACGCGCTCGCGCACGCCGACGTGCCCGTCGACCACCTGACCGGGACGGTGCCGCGCAGCGGGTCGTCCTGGCGCAACATGCTGTTCCGGCACCTGTTCAACTACGTGCCGGACACCGTGCTGCCGAACTTCACCATCGGCGGCGCCGACGCCGAACCGCTGGTGGTCGAGAACGGCTACAGCAAGTTCGACCTGGAGTTCTTCGTGCTCTCCTCGGCCGACCGGCTGCGGATCCGGGCCGTGCACTGCACCGAACTGCTCACCGCCGAGGAGGTCACGGCGCTGCTGGAGCGCTACGACGCCCTGCTGGTCGCCCTCGCCGAGGACGACCGGCGGCCGGTCGGCGAGATCCCGGTGTGGAGCGCCCGCGACCGCGAGGTGATCGGCGCCGCCAACCGGACCGCCGCCCCGATCGACCCCGCCACCGTGCTGGAGGCGTTCACCGCCCGGGTGGCGCAGGCACCGGACGCCCCGGCCGTGCACGGCGCGGCGGGCGCCACCAGCTACCGGCAGCTGTGGCGGGCGGCCCGCGCCGTCGAGCGGCAGCTCGCCGCCGTCGGCGCCGGACGCGGCGAGGTGGTGGCGGTGGCCGCCGCCCGCGGCCCCGAACTGGCCGCGGCCGTGCTCGGCAGCTGGCTGGCCGGCGCCGCGTACCTGCCGCTCGACCCCGAGCACCCCGAGCAGCGGATCGCCTACCAGCTGGCGGACTCCGGGGTCCGCGCGGTGCTCACCGGCCCCGGCGTGGTCCTGCCCGGCACCGGCGCGCTGCCGGTGCTGCCGCTGGCCCCGGCCGCCGAGGCCGGGCCCTGCCCGCTGCCGGACGCCCCGGTGGCCGCCGACCCGGCGGCGCCCGCGTACCTGATCTACACCTCCGGGTCGACCGGCCGCCCCAAGGGCACCGTGGTCGGCCACCGCGCGCTCGCCAACCTGGTCGCCCACTTCGGCGCCGAACTGGCCGCGGGCCCCGGCGCCGCGGCGATCTGGCTGACCACCTTCTCCTTCGACATCTCCGGCCTGGAGCTGTTCGTCCCGCTCGCGCACGGCGGCAGCGCGGTCGCCGCCCCCGACGAGGCCAGGACCGACGGCGCGGTGCTGCGCGAGCTGGTCGAGCGGCACGACGCCGCGGTCGTCCAGGCCACCCCCACCACCTGGCGGCTGGTGCTGGACCGGGTCGGCGGCGCGCTGCGCGGCCGGCGCGTGCTGTGCGGCGGCGAGCCCGCGCCGCCGCCGCTGGTCGCGGCGCTGCTGGCCACCGGCTGCACCCTGCACCACGTGTACGGCCCGACCGAGACGACCGTCTGGTCGACCTCGGGCGTGCTGACGGACCCGGACCGGCCGGTGCACGTGGGCCGGCCGATCGCCAACACCCGGGTGCGGGTGCTCGCACCGGACGGCTCCGTGCTGCCGGTCGGCGTCCGCGGCGAGCTGTGCATCGGCGGCGCGGGCCTCGCGGACGGCTACCACGGCCGTCCGGAGCTGACCGCCGAGCGCTTCGCGGAGCACCCGCTGCTGGGCCGGCTCTACCGGACGGGCGACCTGGCCCGCTGGCGGCCGGACGGCACCCTGGAGCTGCTGGGCCGGGCCGACCGGCAGGTCAAGCTGCGCGGGAACCGGATCGAGCTCGGCGAGGTCGAGTCCGTCCTGCTGGCCCACCCGGAGGTGCGCGGCGCGGCCGTCGCGGTGGTCGGCGACCCGGCGGCGGACGCCGTCCTGTGGGCCTTCGTCGAACCCGCCTCCCCCGCCGCGGCGGACGGGGCGGACGCGGCGGACGGCCTGGCGGACCGGCTCTGGGAGCACGCCGGGTCGCGGCTGCCGCGCGCCGTGCTGCCGCAGCGCTTCCTGGTCCTGGAGAGCCTGCCCACCACGCTCAACGACAAGACCGACTACCCGGCGCTGGTGGCGCTCGCCGCCCGGCAGCCGCGGCCGGCCGCGCCGGAGGACCGGCCGCAGGAAGAGGCCGGGGAGGTGCGGGACCAGCTGGTCGCGGACCTCGTCGGGCTCTGGCAGCGGGTCCTGGAACGGCAGGACGTGTCCGGGGACACCAACTTCTTCTCCCACGGCGGCCACTCGCTGCTCGGGGCACTGCTGGTCCAGGAGGCCGAGGCGCTGACCGGCGTGCGGCTGAAGCTGGCGGACCTGTTCGAGCACCCGACCCCGGCCCGGCTGGCCGGGTGCCTGCGGGCGGCCGACGGGGGAGAGTCAACCGACCGTACGGGGGAGGGCGAATGAAGTACCAGGTGCTCGGTCCGCTCCGGGTGATCGACCGGGGCGCGGCCTGGCCGATCAGCGCGCCCAAGATGGAGAGCGTGCTGGCCACGCTGCTGGTGCGGGGCAACCAGGTGGTCTCCGTGCCGCAGCTGACCCTGGAGATCTGGGGCGAGAACCCGCCCAGACGGGCGACCCCGGCGATCCACGTCTACATCTCGCAGCTGCGCAAGCTGCTCGCGGGCGCCGACGCCGGTGACCGCCCGGCCCGGCAGACCGTCGGCCCGATCGTCACCTCGGCGGCCGGCTACCTGCTCCAGGTCGGGCCGGACGACCTGGACTGCCTGGTGTTCCAGCGGCTGGTGCAGCGCGGGCGCCGGGAGCTGGTCGAGCGCCGGTGCGCGGAGGCGGTCGCGACCCTCTCCGCCGCGCTGGAGCTGTGGCACGGCCCGGCCCTCGGCCAGCTCTGCAACGGGCCGATCGTCACCGGCTTCGCGGGCTGGCTGGAGGAGCTGCGGCTGGAGTGCATCGAGATGCAGATCGAGGCCGAGCTGGTGCTCGGCCGGCACCGCGAGCTGGTCGGCCGGCTCTACCGGCTGACCTCGGAGCACCCGCTGCACGAGGTGTTCTACGCGCAGCTGATGCGCGCGCTGTTCGCCTCCGAGCGGCGGGCCGACGCCCTGCGGGTGTACGGCCACGCCTGGGACGTGCTGCGCCGGGAGCTGGGCCTGGAGCCCGGCCTGCGGCTGCGCGAGCTGCAGCGGGCGGTGCTGGCCACCGACGACCGCAGCCGGGTGCCCCTCGCGGCGTACGCGGGCTGACGGCGGTGCCTGGATCGACGACCGCGGCCCCGTGGCGAGCACTCGCCACGGGGCCGCGCCGGTCGGCCGGGGCGGGCTCAGCTCGCGGGCTCGGTCTGCTTGGGGGCGGCCTGCGGGGCGGGGGCGGCCTCCTTGGGCCTGCCCTTGAGGAACAGGGCCACCAGCAGGGCGACCACGAAGAAGGGCAGCGCCCAGCGGAACATGCCCTGCGTGGCGTGCGCCACCGCCTCGACGTAGGCGCTGCGGGTGGCCTCGGACAGCGACTGCACCGCGTCGGAGTCCAGCCGGCCGCCGTTGCTGTGCACGGCCGCCAGGTCGGCGGGGGAGAGCTGGGAGTCGAGGGAGTCGGCGAGCCGGCTGGTGAAGACCGCGGCGAACAGCGAGACGCCGAACGAGCCGCCGACCGAGCGGAAGTACGTCAGGGTGCCGCTGGCGACGCCCATGTCCTTGAGCTCGACGCTGTTCTGGGTGACCACCATGACGTTCTGGAAGACCAGGCCGAGCCCCAGGCCGAAGATCACCATGTAGGCGGAGGAGACCACGGAGGAGGTGTCGGCGGTCATCAGCGAGAGCAGGAAGGCGCCGACGCTGAGCAGCGCGCCGCCGCCCGCCAGGATCAGCCGGTGCCGGCCCGGGTCGCTCATCAGCCGGCCGCTGTACATCGAGGCGACCAGCATGCCGCCGAGCACCGGCAGCAGCAGCAGGCCGCTGCTGGTGGCGGACAGGTGCTGCACGCTCTGCTGGTACACCGGCAGGTAGGTGATGGAGCCGTACAGGCCGATGCCGACCAGGAAGCCCAGCACCAGGCTGGAGGTGAAGTTGCGGGAGCGGAACAGGTGCGGCGGCAGGATCGGCTGCGCGGCGCGGCGCTCCACCACCACGGTGGCGGCGACGGTGACCACGGCGAGCGCGATCAGGCCCAGGATGGTCGGCGAGCCCCAGGCGTACTCGGTGCCGCCCCAGGTGGTGAACAGCACGACGGCGGTGGAGGCCACGGTCAGCAGGGCGGCGCCCAGGTAGTCGAGCCGGCCGGTGCCGCGGTTGTGCGGCAGGTCGAGCCGGGAGGCCACGAACCAGACCGCGACGACGGCGATCGGCACGTTCAGGTAGAAGGCCCAGCGCCAGGTGGCGTGGTCGGTCAGGGCGCCGCCGAGCAGCGGGCCGCCGACGGTGGCGACGGCGCTGAGCGCGGCGATGTAGCCCTGGTACTTGCCGCGCTCCTGCGGGGCGACCATGACGCCGATGACGGACATCACGCCGACCATCAGGCCGCCCGCGCCGATGCCCTGGAGCGCCCGGAAGACGATCAGCGCGGTCATCGACTGGGCTATGCCGCACAGCACCGAGCCGACCGTGAAGACCAGGATCGCGGCGAGCAGCAGGTGCTTGCGGCTGAACACGTCGCTGAGGCGGCCCCACAGCGGGGTGGAGACCGTCGAGGTCAGGATGTAGGCGGTGATGACCCAGGAGAGGCGGCTGAACCCGCCCAGGTCGCCGGCGATGGTGGGCAGCGCGGTGGTGACGATCATCGCGTCGAGCATCGAGAGCAGGAGCGCGAGCATCAGACCGGGCAGGACGCCGCGGATGCCTGCGTTGGCGCTGGGCGCCGCTGAAGTGGACACGGAGGGACTCCCCGGATTCGAAGGGACGGGCGGATCCGGCGGCGCATAACCGGGGCCTTGGACCCGGTTAGGAAAATACGGGGCCCCCGACCCGGTTGTCAATGATCGCTTCGAGTGGCCACCGTGCCTGCTCCAGGAGGATGTTGCGTGTACGGTATGACTCTCCGTGTCGGAAATAGGCACTTCCGAATCCGCAGATCACAGCTAGAATCGAGCGTCCGCCGACGGCGGGCACTGACTGCCGCGACGCGGTTGGCGGGGAGGCTGGAGATGGCTGTTGGCGGACCGGGCACCGACTCGTCCATCCCCTACGCGCCCCCCTCGCCGCGCCCGCTGAGGGCCGACGCGCGGCGCAACCGGGACCAGATCCTCGCCGCCGCCCTGGAGACCTTCGCGCGCGAGGGCCACTCGGTCTCGCTCGACGAGATCGCCCGCCGGGCCGGGGTCGGCCCGGGCACCGTGCACCGGCACTTCCCGACCAAGGAGGCGCTGTTCGAAGCGGTGGTCATCACCCGCATCCAGCGCCTCACCGAGAAGGCCCGGAGCCTCACCGCGATGCCGGACCCGGCGGCCGCGCTGTTCGACTTCCTGTTCGACGTGCTGGACGAGGGCGCCGTCAAGAAGGACCTGGTGGACGCCCTGATCGGCGCCGGGGTCGACGTCGGCGAGGTCACCGGAGCCGCCACCCGCGGCCTCGACGAGGTCCTCGGCGTCCTGCTCTCCCGGGCCCAGGAGGCCGGCATCCGGCAGGACGTGACGGTCACCGAACTGATGGCCGTGATGGCCAGCACGCTGATCGCCACCC
The DNA here is from genome assembly GCF_000717185.1 of Kitasatospora phosalacinea. Classification (GTDB taxonomy): domain Bacteria; phylum Actinomycetota; class Actinomycetes; order Streptomycetales; family Streptomycetaceae; genus Kitasatospora; species Kitasatospora phosalacinea_A. The sequence goes on from NZ_JNYE01000070.1 coordinate 18,301, forward strand.
GGCGCAGCGGCCACGATCCCGGGCTGTCGCGCCGGGTGCTGCGGATCTTCTGCGACGGCCTGCGGGCCGGGTAGCGGGCCGGGGCGGCAGGTCGGGCGGCGGGCCGGGCCGGGCCGGAGCGGTCGGACGAGGGCACGGTGGGAACGTAGGGAGCAACGGGGGACTGGCATGCACCTGATAGAACGTGCGGAACACATGCGGGAACTGGCCGCGATGTACACCGAGGTCCAGCGCGGACGCGGCCGCGCGGCCCTGATCACCGGCGCCACCGGCATCGGCAAGACCCGCCTGCTCGACGCCGCCGCGGCCCACGCCGAGCGGCACGGCGCCCGGGTGCTGCTCGCCTTCGCCGCGCCCGCCGAACGCGACCGGCCCTTCGCCGTGCTCGAACAGCTGCTCCGGCAGGCCCCGCTCGACCCGGAGGCCCGCGGCCGGGTCGCCGAACTCGTCGGCACCGCCGACAGCGGGCCCGGCGGCGAGCCCGGCGCCGACCGGAGCGACTGGACCGACCGGACCGACTGGGTGGACCGGACCGACTGGACCGACCGGGTCGACCGGACCGGCCGCGAGTTCGGCCGGATCCTGCTGCGGGCCCTCGACCGCGGCCCCGTCCTGCTCGGCGTCGACGACGTCCAGGACGCCGACGCCGAGTCGCTGCGCGTCCTGGCCAACCTGGCGCCCCGGCTGCAGCGCACCCCGCTCTTCCTGCTGCTGACCCGCAACGGCCACGTCGACTCGATCCGCAACCACGAACTGCTCGAACTCCTCCACCGGTTCGACTTCCAGCGCCTCCAGCTCGCCCCGCTGTCCCGGCAGGGCGTCGCCGAACTGCTGGCCCGCGCCCCCGGCGGCCGCCCCGCCGACGAGGCCACCGCCCGGCACTGCCACGCCGTCAGCGGCGGCAACCCGCTGCTCGTCCTCGGCCTGGCCGGCGACCGCGCCGCCACCACCCCGGACGGCCGGCCCGCCGACGTCCCCGGCCCCGCGTTCCGCGAGGCGGTGCTGTTCGCCCTGCACCGGATGCCCCCCGAGATCCGCTCCGCCGCCCAGCGGATGGCCGTCCTCGGACCCGTCACCGCCGCCCTGGCCGAGCGCGAGGACGACGCCGCCGACCCCTCCTGCCGGTACGCCGCCGAGCGCCTCAGCGCCGTCGGACTGCTGGACCGGCACCACCGGTTCCGACATGCCGCCGTCCGGGAGACCGTCCTCGCCACCGTCCCGACCGCCCGCCGGGTGGGCATCCACCACTACGCCGCCCGCGTCCTGTACGAGGCCGGCCGACCGGCCACCGACGTCGCCGAGCACCTCGTCGACAGCGACGGCCCGTTCCCCGCCTGGGCGGTCGACACCCTCCAGGGGGCCGCCGAGCACCTGCTGGCCTGCGGCGACGTCGAGACGGCCGCGGCCCACCTCCGGCTCGCCCGCCGCCTCGCCGACGAGCCCGAACGGCGCGCCGCCGTCGGCGCCCTGCTCGCCCAGGCCGACTGGCAGCTGCGGCCCGCCGCCGCGGCCTGCTGCACCGCCGGGGTGCTCGCCTCGATGCGGGCCGGCGAACTGCCGCGGCGCCACCTCGGCACCCTGGGGCGGCTACTGTTCCGGCAGGGCCTGCCGGACGAGGGCACCGAGGCGCTGCTCGCCCTGGCCGACCCGGCCGCCCGCTCCGACTTCGCCGACGCCTCCGAGCTGGCGTTCTCGCTGCGCTGGCTGTCCACCTCCTTCCCCGGCGAGTTCCGCGCCCTGCCCGAGGACGTCCGCGCACTGGCCGCCCCCGCCGCGGCCCCCGCGGACCCGGCCGCCCCCGCCGTCGAACCCCGCCGGGCCGTCGACCTGCTGCACGCCGTCCTCACCCGCCGGGCCACCGACGAGGACCTGCGCCGCGTCGAACGGGTCGTCAGCGGGCGGCGGCTCACCCCCGCCACCGTCGAACCGGTCCTCGACTGGCTGGCCGCCGCCGTCTACACCGAACGCCTCGACCTGGCCGCCGCCGAGTGCGAGGACCTGCTCCGGCAGGCCGAGGCCCGGCGGGTCCCGCAGTGGCAGGCCGTGCTGGCCGGCTGGCGCGCCGAGATCGCCCAGCGCCGCGGCGAACCCGCGGCCGTCGTCGAACGGTACGCCCGCACCGCGCTGGCCCGGATGCCCGAACGGGCCTGGGGCACCGGCATCGCGGGGCCGATCAGCGCCCTGGTCCTGGCCGCCGCCGGGCGCGGCGACCACGAGACCGCCGCCGACCTGCTCGGACGGCCGCTGCCCAGGGGCCTGTTTCGCAGCCGCCACGGCCTGCGCTACCTGCACGCCCGCGGCCACGCCCAGCTCGCCGCCGGCCGCCCGCTCGCCGCCGTCGCCGACTTCACCTCCTGCCGCCGCCTGATGACCGAGTGGGGCCTCGACCTGCCCGCCCTGGTGCCCTGGCGCACCGACCTCGCCCAGGCCCTGCTCCGGCTCGACCGGCAGGCCGAGGCCCGCGCCCTCGCCCAGGAGCAGCTCGACCTGGTGCGCTACACCACCGGCGCCACCCACGGCATGACCCTGCGCCACCTCGCGGCCGCCACCGAGTCACCCGCCCGCCAGGCCGCCCTGCTCAAGCGCTCCGCCAGGCTCCTGCAAGCGTGCGGCCACCCGCGCGAGTCCGCGCTGACGATGTTCGCGCTCAGCCGCGCCTACGTCGAACTCGGCGAGGCCCAGCAGGCCCGGACGGCCGCCCGGCGGGCCCAGTCCCTGCTGGAGCAGGAGCGGCCCGCCCGGGTGCCGGCGCCACGGACCCGGCCGGACGCGGACCCGGCGGGCTGTCCCCCGCCGCGGGCCGGGGAACCGGCCCGCAGCGAGGAACCCGCCCGCACCGAGGAGCGGCTCAGCGAGGCCGAGCAGCGGGTCGCCCAGCTCGCCTCCCGGGGCTGCACCAACCGGGAGATCGCGGACCTGCTGCACATCACCGTCAGCACGGTCGAGCAGCACCTCACCCGGGTCTACCGCAAGCTCGGCGTCGCCCGCCGCACCAAGCTCGCCGACCGCCTGCGCGAACTCTCCCTGGAAGCCGCGTGACGGCCCGCCGGGCGGCCCCGCCCCGCCCGGCGGCACCCGTTTTCACGGCGGCGCCCGCGGCAGTGCTTACCGCGCCGCCCGCGGCAGTGCTTACCGCACCGCTCACGGCACCGGGCGCAGCTCCGGCCGCAGCGCCGCCCGGACCAGGTCGACCACCGCGGCGCGCTCCCGCTCCAGGTAGAAGTGCCCGCCCGGCAGCACCCGCAGGTCGAACGCCCCGCCGGTGTGGCCCTCCCAGCGCCGGGCGTCCTCCGGGGACACCCGCGGATCGGCGTCCCCGGTCAGGACCGTCACCGGGCAGGCCACCGACGCCCCCGGCTCGCACCGGTACGTCTCGATGGCCCGGTAGTCGCTGCGCAGCGGCGGCAGGACCACGGCCCGCAGCTCCGGGTCCGACAGCACCGCCGGGTCGGTGCCGCTGAGCGCCTGCAACTCGGCGACCAGCCCGTCGTCGTCCCGCAGGTGCACGAACTCCGGCCGGAACACCCCGGGCGCACGCCGCCCCGAGGCGAACAGGTGCACCACCTCGGGCCCGCCCTCCCGCTCCAGCCGCCGGGCGGTCTCGAAGGCGATCGCCGCGCCCATGCTGTGGCCGAACAGGGCCAGCCGCCGACCGCGGTGGTGCTCCCGCAGCACCGCGGCCACCCGGTCGGCGAACTCGTCGACCGACTCCAGGCAGGTCTCGCCCCACCGGTCCTGCCGGCCGGGGTACTGCACCGCCAGCAGCTCCACCTCCGGCCGCAGCGCCCTGGCGAACGGGAAATAGAAACTCGCCGAACCCCCCGCGTGCGGGAAGCAGACCAGCTGGAATGCGTCCCTCGCGCGGCTGCCCGAATTCCCCCCGGCCGAGCCGAAGGTCCGTATCCAGGTGTCGTGGGCGAGCGCCTCGGAATTCATCGTCCGTCCTCATGCCGTTCCGGACGGCGGAAGTCGCCGCCGCTTCCGCAGGGTAGCGCGAACGGGTCGGGGGATTCGAGGGAATGACGGCGTCCCACCGTTCGCCCCGGACGGCCGGGGTGCCGGGGCCGCCGCCCCCGCCGGAACCCTTTAGAACGGCTTTAGCCCACCGCGGCACAATCGGGCGACCGCGGAAACCTGGCGAGTGGCGAGTGGCGAGCGGCGAACCCGGAGGGAACGAGGGATGTCGGTGCACCGGCCGTACCGGGTACTGGTGGGCCGGATGTGCGGCGGGCTGTGGCAGGGCCTGATCGGCCTCGCCGGGCTGTGGATCCACTTCCCGCACCCACCGGGCCTGCTGGAGCCGACGGACGGCGGCCCCCCGCCGGGGCACCCCGAACGGCTCTGCCCGTGGCTGGAGATGAGCCCGGCCGAGGAGGCGCTCTGGCGACAGCTCGGCGAACCCACCCCCGGGCCCCCGGCCCGGGACCGGCTGCGCTGACCGCACCGGCTGCGTTGACCGCACCCGCTCCGCTGACCGCACCGGTTGTGCTGACCGCACCGGCTGCGCTGACCACCCGCGCGCAGCGGCCCGGTGCGGGTCTGGGACGGTGTCAGGCATGACCGACGACCACGCGCCCGGGCGCACCGACGGGGTCCCCCTCGACCGGGGCCGCACCGCGCAGTTGCGGCTGCCCGCCGACCGGCCCGGCGGGCCGCCCGTCCCCGCCGTGGTGCTGCTGCACCCGTTCGGGGCCTGGGACCGCGACGCCCAGCTGTCCGCCGAGGAGTCCGGGAACGGGCCGGTCCGGCTCTTCGCCGACCTCGGCGCCGCCCTGGTCGCCGCCGGGACCGGCGCCCTCTCCTACGACGCCCGCTTCCGCACCGAGGACCCGCAGGGCGGAGCGGGCTCGCCCCGGTTCACCTTCACCGGGCTGGTCGACGACGCCGTCCGGGCGGTCGGGCAGTTGCGCGCCCACCCCGCGGTGGACGCCGACCGGGTGCTGCTGCTGGGCGTCTCGATGGGCGCCGAGGTCGCGCTGGCCGCCGCCGAACGCCTCGGCGGCGAGAGCCGCCTGGTGGCGGTCGCCCCCAGCGCCGAGGCCCGCCCGGTGTTCCAGCGCTGGCTGGGCCTGGACCGGCGGCTGGAGTGGCTGGCCGCCGGGTTCACCGCCGCCGACGGCACCGTCGACCTCGCCGCCGCGCTCGCCGACACCACCGGCCGCAGCGGCTGGTGGGAGCCGTTCGACCTGGTCGGCCGCTTCGGCCCGCGCGCCGACCTCGAAGTGCTGCGCGCCGAACTGGCGCTGGAGTACGACGCTTGGGAGGACGCGGCGCTGGCCGGGGACGAGGCGTCGGCACCCGCCTCGTTCTGGCGCGACTGGTACGCCCAGCCCGCCCCGTACCGCCGCCTGGCCGGGATCACCGGCCGGATCGCCGTCCACGTCGGCGCCGAGGACTGGACCACCCCCGTCCGGCAGGCCCACCTGCTGCACCGCGCCGCCCTGGCGCACGGCCTGCGCTCGCACCTGCACGTCCACCCGCGGCTGGGCCACCTGATGTCACCCCGCACCGAGGACGGCCTGCGCACCTACGGGCCGTTCGACCCGGCCTTCCAACGCTCCCTCGTCGCCTCGGTCGACGACCTGCTCCAGCCGGACACCCGGGTCTGACGCCCCGTCCGGCGGGAGGCGGTCGCGCCGGAACGGCGACGAGTCGTCAGGAGCCCTCGCGGGAGGCTTCTTGGAAGTCGACGACGGCCCCGCCGCACGTGCGGGCCCAGGCGGTCAGGGCGGCGATCGGTTCGGGCACGGGTCGGAGGCCAGCGAGTGCGGTAGGCACCGGGAGGTTCCTGCCGGGTCCGTGGCGTCCCCGTCGTGACCGCATCGCGCACGCACACCTACGTCCTCGTCCACGGCGCCTGGCACAGCGGCCGCCTCCGGGAGCGGCTCGTGCACCTGCTCGGCCCCGAGACGCGGCACTGGACACCCATGTCGCCGACCTCGTCGGCCTGTTGCCGACCGAGGACCTCACCGGTGTGGTCCTGGCCGGGCACAGCCATGCCGGGACGGTCGCCTCTGCCCCGGACGTACGTGCACTGTGTCGACGGCCTGCCGGACGGTGTCGTCCGTCGCCCGTCCCCGCGGTGCGGTCGGGCGACTGGCCTGCGCGGGTCCGGGAGTTGCGCAGCGGCCACGACCGCATGGTCACCGTACCGGGGGAGTTGGCCGAGCTTTTGATCCGGTCCGCGGTGCCGTTGCGGGGCGGTGCCGTTGCGGGGCGGTCCCGGGCCGCCGTGGTGCCGGGTTGCCGTGGTCCCGAAGGGGTTGCGCATCCCCCGGGAGAGCTACCCGGGCCGTCCCGTCGCGGGTGATTCGCGGCGGGCGGCGGTTTCCTAGCGTGGTGGTCAGGCCGGTGAGGGTCCGGCCACGACTGGGGAGGGCATCATGGGGACTGCCGCATCGGACACCACCGCTTCGACGCCGGAGGACGAGCGCGCGGACCGCGGGGCGCGCGGCGGGCGGCTCGGCCGGGCCGTGCGGTCGCCGCTCGGCTGGATGGTGGCGGGGATGGTCGGCGTCGGCCTGGTCTCGGGCCTGACGGCGACCGGGCCGGGGCCGGTGCCGGTGCTGGGGGCGGTCGCGGCGGTGGCCGTGTACCGGCTGGTCGGGCAGCGGGTGGCCCGGCGTCCGGTGCCGGAGGTGGCCCGGCGCGGGGCGGGGCGGGAACTGCTGCTCGGCGGCGGGATCGGCCTGGGGTTCGTCCTCGCCGCCGCGTTCCTGATCACGGCCCTCGGGGGCTACTCGTTCTCCTGGACGGGCGGGGGCGGCGTCCTGTCGCTGGTGGGGGGCGCGGTCGCGCTGCAGGTCGGGGCGGCGGTCAGCGAGGAGCTGCTGTTCCGCGGCCTCGCCCTGCAGGCCCTGGAGCAGCTGTGGGGCAGCCGGGCCGCCCTCGCGGTGACCTCGCTGTTCTTCGGGGTGGCGCACCTGGGCACGCCGGGGGCGACGGCGTGGGGCGGGCTGTCGATCGTGCTGGAGGCGGGCGCCCTGCTCGGGGCCGCGTTCCTGTGGCGGCGTAGCATCTGGTTCGTCGTGGGCCTGCACTTCGCCTGGAACACCGCGGAGCAGCTGCTGGGCATCCCGGTCTCCGGGCACGCCCCCGAGGGCCTGTTCACCGTCACCACGCACGGTTCGACGTTCCTGACCGGCGGCGGGTTCGGCCTGGAGGCGTCGGTGGTGCCCGTCCTGATCGCGCTGGCGCTGGCCGCCCGGATGCTCGTCCTCGCCCGCCGCGACGGCGGGATCAAGGCCCGTCGGAGCGCGGGCCGTTGAGCACGGAACTGCTGGAGGAGGAAACGGAAGTGACGGCCCGTCGGATGCGTTGGCTCCCTGCGCGGTTCGACCGGTGGCGGGAGCGGGGCGCGCAGCTCGGGAGGGCCCTGCCGGGGAGCGTCCCACCGGGGAGCGTCCCGCTGGGGGACGGTGCCCTCGCCCTGGTGCTGGCGCTGGCGGCCTTCGTGCCGACCCTGGCCGGCATCGGCGCGCAGATCGGCGACCTGCCCGAGCGGCCCGCGAGCGCGCTGGGGCTCGGGCTGGTGCTGGCCCAGGCCCTGCCGCTGGCGGTGCGCCGCAGGTGGCCCGCGGCCTGCCTGGCCGCCGTCGGGACCGCGTTCGCCGTGCACCAGGCGCTGGGCTTCGCGACGACGTTCGCGAGCACGGGGCTGTACCTGGCCCTGTACTCCGCCGGGGCCCACCAGCCCCGCCACCGCCCCGCGCTGGCCGCCGCCGCGGCCGCGGGCTACGCCGCGCTGGCCGTCGTCCTGCACCGCCTCGGCTCCCCGCAGTCCGTGCCGGACTACCTGGCGTTCTTCCTGGTGCTGGCCGCGGCCGCGCTGCTGGGCGGCGCGGTGCGCGCCCGGCGGACGGACGAGGCGCAGCGGCGGCGGACGGCCGCCGAGGCGGCCACCACGGCCGAACGGGCCCGGATCGCGCGCGAGTTGCACGACGTGGTCACCCACCACGTGACGGCCATGGTGGTCCAGGCCGACGCGGCGCAGTTCCTGGTCGGCTCCGCGCCGGAGCGCGCCGCGGAGAGCATGGCGGCGGTCAGCGACACCGGACGCCGGGCGCTGACCGAACTCCGTTACCTGCTGGGCGTCCTGGAGGCGACCGGTGACGCGGCGACCGCCGAGTCGGCGGCCGCGGACCGGGCCCCGACCCTGGGCCGGGTGGGGGACCTGGTCGAGCGGGCCCGCCGGGCCGGGCAGCCGGTCGAGTTCACCCGGCACGGCGAGCGGCGCCCGCACGGCGTGGACGTGGAACTGGCCGCCTACCGGGTGGTGCAGGAGGCGCTCACCAACGCGCTCAAGTACGCGGCCGGGCAGCCGACCCGGGTCCTGCTCCGCTACGGCGACGCGCACCTCGCGATCGAGGTGGCCACGGACGGGCCCGCCCCTGCCGCCGCCCCTGCCGCCGCGGCCCGCGGGGACGGACGCGGGGACGGACGCGGGGGCGGACGCGGACTGGCGGGGCTGCGCGAACGGGTGCGGATGCTGGGTGGTGAACTGGAGTCAGGCCCCGGGCCCGCGGGCGGTTTCGCGGTCCGGGCCACGATCCCGTCCGAGCCCCTCCAGGAGTGACCGCCCAGTGACCACCGTGAACGAAGCCCCGGCGCCGATCCGCGTGCTCGTCTGCGACGACCAGGCGCTGGTGCGGACCGGCTACGTCACCATCTTCTCCGCGCAGCCCGACATGGAGGTCGTCGGGGAGGCCGAGAACGGCCACGAGGCGGTCCGGGCCGCCCGGGAACTGCGCCCCGACGTGGTCGTGATGGACATCCGGATGCCCCTGCTCGACGGCATCGAGGCGACCCGGCAACTGGCCGGGCCGGAGGCGGCGGGCGCGCCGAAGGTCCTGGTCGTCACCACCTTCAACGTCGACGCCCACGTCTACGACGCGCTGCGCGCCGGGGCGAGCGGCTTCCTGCTCAAGGACGCGCCGCCGCTGGAACTCGTCAACGGCATCCGCACCGTCGCCCGCGGCGAGGCCCTGCTGGCACCCGCCGTCACCCGCCACCTGATCGGCCACTTCGCCCGGCACCTGCGCCCGGCCGCCGCCTCCGGGACGGCCGGGCAGGACGTGGTGCGCGCGCTGACCCCCCGCGAGCTGGAGGTGTTCCGGCTGATCGCCGAGGGGTCGTCGAACGCGGAGATCGCCGCGGCGCTGTTCATCACGCCGGAGACCGTCAAGACCTACGTGTCCCGGATCCTGGCCAAGCTCGGCCTGCGCGACCGCGTCCAGGCCGTCGTCCTCGCCCACCGGGCCGGGCTGGTGCCCGGCGCGCAGTGAGCCGCCCCCTCAGCGTCCCCTCCCCGCCCCCTCAGCAGCTCCCTCAACGTCCCCCCCCAACGTCCCCTTCACGCCTCCGGATCGGCCCGCGGCACCCACCCGCGGTCGGCGCCGGTGCGGATCAACGTCCGGGCGTAGTCCCACAGTTCGGCGGAAGCGTCGCCGATGGCGGACTTGCGGGCCAGCACCTCGGCGTCGGTGACCCCCGGCGTGCGCCAAGTGCCGCCGCGGTTCCCGTAGTTGAGCAGCAGCGGCTGGAGGCGGTCCATCGCCTTGGCGAACCGGGCCTCCGCGCTGCCGCGTTCCTCGAACTCGTCCCAGAGCGCCCGGAAGCGGTCGCGCTGGTCGTCGGGCAGGATCGCGAACAGCCGGTCGGCGGCCAGCCGTTCGCGCTCCTCCTGGTCGGCGCCCGCCGCGGAGTCGTAGAGCGGGGTGTCCCCGGCGTAGATCTCCACCAGGTCGTGCAGCACGACCATGGCGAGGACCTTGACCACGTCGACCGGCTCGTCCGCGTACTCGGCGAGGACCAGGACCATCAGCGCGAGGTGCCAGGAGTGCTCGGCGTCGTTCTCCCGCCGGTCGGCGGCCAGCAGCGGGCTCTGCCGCAGGACGTTCTTGAGCTGGTCGACCTCGATGACGAACTCGATCTGCCGACGCAGCCGTTCGGGCGTGCCGTCGGGCTGCGGCACGGCCGCGGCGAACTCCGGGGTCGGGCGGTCGTCGTGGGACACGGGGCCTCCTGGTGCGGGATGCCGACGGCTCGCCGGGAGCGACGGCAGCGGTACCGGAGCAGGATAGGCACGGTGGAGGAGGGAACGGCGCCCGGCGGGGGCGTGCGCCGCCAACCTCGTTCCACACCAAGGGACTTGATCGTTTTCAGGCTTTCAGGGCGACGGTTTACACGCCCTTGACAGCCCGTTACCTTGAGGCCTGGGAGCGCTCCCAGAAACCCCCACGCTCATGGCATGAGCACGTCTTTTCCCCAGTCAGAAGGCCTGCCCCGCCGGGACGGCACGGGCAGGCCCCCTCCACCGAGGTGGTGAAAGTTTCATGTCACGACGTAAGACCCCCACGATCGTCGCGGCTCTCGCAACCGCGGTCGCGACGATCTGTGCGCTGCTGTTGGGCCTCTCCTCGGCCCAGGCGCACGGCGTGGCGATCGTGCCCGGCTCGCGCACGTACCTGTGCTACCAGGACGGGCTCACCGGGAACGGCGCCCTGACGCCGACCAACCCCGCCTGCCAGGCGGCCGTTGCGCAGAGCGGCACCACGCCGCTCTACAACTGGTTCGCCGTGCTGGACTCCAACGCGGGCGGCCGCGGCCAGGGGTACGTTCCGGACGGCACCCTGTGCAGCGCCGGGAACAAGTCCCCGTACGACTTCTCCGCGTACAACGCCCCCCGCGACGACTGGCCCAAGACGCACCTGACCTCCGGCGCCACGATCGAGGTCGACTACTCCAACTGGGCTGCCCACCCCGGGGAGTTCCGGGTCTACCTGACCAAGCAGGGCTGGTCCCCCACCACCCCGCTGGCCTGGGCCGACCTGAGCCTGGTCAGCACCGTCGCCAACCCGCCGCAGGTCGGCAGCTCCGGGGCCGACGGCGGCCACTACTACTGGAACCTGGCCCTTCCGGCGGGCCGCAGCGGCGCCGCGCTGATGTTCATCCAGTGGGTGCGGTCGGACAGCCAGGAGAACTTCTTCTCCTGCTCCGACCTGGTCTTCGACGGTGGCCACGGCGAGGTGACCGGCATCCACCAGCCGACCTCCTCGTCCAGCCCCAGCCCGAGCACGGGCACCAGTCCGAGCGCGAGCCCGAGCACCAGCCCGAGCACGAGCGCGAGTGCGAGCCCGAGTGCGAGCGCGAGCGTGAGCCCGGGCACGAGCCCGTCGCCGTCCTCGTCCGGGACGATGCCGAGCAGCGGCTGCATGGCGATGTACAGCGTCGTCAGCTCCTGGGGCGGCGGTTTCCAGGGGTCGGTCGAGGTGATGAACCACAACTCCAAGCCGGTCAGCTCCTGGACGCTGAAGTGGCAGACGGGCGCGGGCACCACCATCACCAACCTGTGGAACGGGACGCTGACCACCTCCGGCAGCGACGTGACGGTGAAGAACGTCGCCTACAACGGCACCATCGGCGCGGACTCCAGCACCACCTTCGGCTTCACCGCCAACTCCTCCGGCAACAACTTCCCGACCGGCTCCATCACCTGCACCGCTTCGTGACCCCCGCGCCCCGGGCCGGGGCCGCCGTGCAGTCCGCGGCGGCCCCGGCCCGGGGCCCGCACGACCCACAGACACGCACCGACGACGCAAGGAGGTTTCGACATGGTGCGAGGCAACGGGCGGGTACGCGGCGGGCGGCGCGCCCCGGTGGCGGTGCTCGCCGTGCTCGCGGTGGTCCTCGGCGTGCTGGCCGGGCTCGGTCAGCACCCGACCCCGGCCTGGGGAGCGGGCAGCGCGGCCTGCCAGGTCTCCTGGACGAACAACGAGTGGACCGGCGGCTTCACCGCGCAGGTATCGGTCACCAACTCGGGTGCAGCGGTCAGCAGTTGGAAGCTGACCTGGACGTTCCCGGCCGGTCAGCAGGTCACCTCGGCCTGGAACGCCCAGGTGAGCCAGAGCGGCACCGCCGTCACGGCGAGCAGCCTGAGCTACAACGGGACGGTCGCCAGCGGCGGTTCGGCGTCCTTCGGGATGCAGGGCACCTGGACGGGCAGCAACCCCGCCCCCGGTGACTTCGCCTTCAACGGGGCTTCCTGCCAAGGGGGTTCGAGCCCCACGCCGAGCCCGAGCCCGTCCGCGAGCGCGTCCCCGAGTCCGTCCGCGTCCGCGTCCCCGAGTCCGTCCGCGAGCGCGTCCGCGAGCCCCAGCCCGAGCGCCAGTTCCACCGGCGGCGGGGGCACCGGCTGTTCCGGGGCGGTGGTCTGCTCGGGCTTCGAGGACCAGAACGGCAGTGCCCTGACCGGTGACTGGACGGTCGCCGCCCCCGACTGCGCGGGCGCGGGCACGGTGACGGTCGACACCGCGGTGGTCCACGGCGGCAGCCGTTCGCTGCGGGTCAACGGCCAAGCCGGTTACTGCAACCACGTGTTCGCGGCCACCACGAAGAACGTGTCCGCCGTCGGCCCGGTGGTCTACGCCCGCTACTGGGTCCGGCACACCACCGCGCTCCCGGCCGACCACATCGCGATGGTCACCATGGAGGACGCGAACAACGGCAACAAGCACCTGCGCCTGGGCGGCCAGAACGGCGCCCTGCAGTGGAACCGCGAGTCCGACGACGCCACGCTGCCCGCGCAGAGCCCGGTCGGCGTGTCGCAGAGCGTGCCGCTGCCGGTGAACCAGTGGGTCTGCGTCCGCTTCGCCGTGGACACCACCAAGCAGTCCATGGACACCTGGCTGAACGACCAGCTGGTGCCCGGCCTGCACGACGACGGCGTCCCCACCGCCGACATCGACCAGCAGTGGCTCAGCCGCACCACCGCCCCCCGCCCGGTCACCCTGGACCTCGGCTGGGAGGCGTACGGGAACGGCTCCGACACCCTCTGGTACGACGACGTGGCCCTGGGCTCCGCGCCGATCGCCTGCTGAGGGAAGGGGGTTGACGGCGCCGCGCGCCCTCTCGGAGGGGCGCGCGGCGTTCCGTGACCGCGGCCCGGAGCGCCGCGCGGAGTCGCACCCCGGAGGTCTTCGTCGTCCTCGACGGCGCTCCGGTGGGGAGACCGGGACACCCGGACACCCGGACACCGGGGCGGCGGGCAGCGGGTCAGCGGTGTGCGGACGGACCGATCAGGTCGAGGCGGAAGGCGTTGGCCCCGGCCTGGAAGCGGCTCTCGGCGTTGAGCGCGAGCAGGATCGCGGCGATGTGCCGCCGACAGGTGCGCAGGGAGATGCCGGTGCGGCGGGCGATCGACTCGTCCTTGGCGCCGCCCGCCAGCAACTGCAGGATCTGCAGCTTCAACGGGTCGTCGGTCAGGGCGTCCGGGTCCAGGCCCGGGTCCAGGTCCGGAACCGGGGCGGCGGCGGGTGCCGGGGCCGCGGGGACCGCGGTGGACCAGGCGGTCTCGAAGAGGAGGCGGGCGAGCCGGACGGCGGCCCGTTCGCGCAGGACGGTGACGACCGGTCCGTCGCCCGGCGCGGTCTGCGGGACGAGGGCGATCCGGTCGTCGACCAGCAGGATCTCCTGCGGGAGGCCGGGGCTGCTCCGCACCTCGTGCGCCCCGTTCCCCGGGCGGGCCGCCAGCAGCCGCCCGGCGCGGGCCGCGGCGGGGGCCGAGTCCAGCAGGGCCCGTACCCGCACCCCGCCGGCCAGCCCGGCCAGCCCCCGGCCGAGCAGCGGGGCGAGCGGGGACGGCCGCGGGCCGTCGGCGCGCATCCAGCCCACCTCGGAGCGGCAGCCGGCGGCCAGCGAGCGGAGCAGCGCCGGGAGCGCTTCGGCGTCCATTGCGTCCACTGCGTCCACTGCGTCCATTGCGTCCATTGCGTCCACTGCGTCCACTGCGTCCATTGCGTCCATTGCGTCCACTGCGTCCACGGTGTCCGGGGTGTCCGGGGTGTCCGGGGTGCTCACGGTGTCCACGGAGCCCGGGGCGTCCGGGGCGTCCGGGGCGTCCGGGGCGTCCGGGGCGTCCGGGGCGGCCGCGGCGGAGACCTGCTCCTGGATGGTGAGCAGGCAGTCCAGCCGGCCCCCGGCCAGGTCGAGGACCGACCGCCAGTAGGTGCTCTCGCTGGCCAGCAGGGCCTTGAGGGTCGCGGCCGACACCTCGGCCGACACCTCGGGCGGGGACGGCCAGCGGGCGGCCGCCCGGGCGGCGGCGGGGCCGACGGAGCTGCCGGGTGCGGGGCCGGGGCCGGACGCAGGGCCGGCGGCGGGGCCGGGCACGGTGCCCGGCGCGGCGAGGTCGCGGGGAGGGCGGTCGTACCGGGGCGGGTCGTGCGGTGGGCGGTCGTGCGGGGTGGGGCACTGGCAGGCGCCGGGGGTTAACGCAGGTGCTGCCGGGGCCGCTGCTGCCGCGCGGATGTGCGTCAAGACTGCTCCTGGGAGGGGGGCGAACAGGGGCCGCAGTCGCCGCCCCCTGTGGTGGTGGGGCGGCGACGCCGCCGAATCTAGGGGCGGCGGGATCGGCCGGTCATCCGCAGAACTACCTAACCCATATACGTAGTGATGATCCGTCACCTAAGGTGAGCCCTGGTCGGGCACGGTCCCGGCAGCCGGGGAGCGCTGCCAGGTCGGCACTGCCCGGTCGGCGCTGGTGCGAGTGGGGCGGGGCGGGGCCTGTGGACGTACCGGACGTTCGCTCGGAGCGGTCGGGCGGGCTGGTCGGCCGGGAAGCCGAACTCGGACGGCTGCGGCGCGCGGTCGGACGGCTGCCGGACGGCCGCGGGGGAGTCCTGGAGATCACCGGCGAGCCGGGCATCGGCAAGACCCGCCTGCTCCGGGAGGCGTTCGCGACGGCCCGTTCGTGCGGCGTCCAGGTCCTGGAGGGGCGCGCGACCGAGGCCGAGACCGGGATCGGCTGGGGGGTCTACCAGGACGCGCTGGGCGACCGGTTCCGGGCCGAGGCCGCCGGGCTGCTGCTGCCGCCCGGCCTGGCCGACCCGCTCCGTCCGGTGCTCGGCGACGGCCCCGCGGACGGGGCCTGGCCGGAGCGCCCCGAACCCGCCGGTGCCGAACGGGTCCGCACCCACCAGCGGGTGCGCTCGCTGCTCGACCGGTGGGCCGGGCGGGCGCCGGTCCTGCTGGTCCTGGAGGACGCGCACTGGGCCGACCCGGGATCGGTCGAACTCACCGAGCACCTGGTGCGCCACCGGGTGCGCGGGCCGCTGCTGCTGGTGGTCACCCACCGCCCCCGGCAGTCACCGCTGCGGCTGCTCGACGCCCTCGGCCGGGCCGACCAGAGCGGCCCGGCCGAACGGATCGAGGTCGGACCGCTCTCCGCCGCCGGGTCCGCGGCCCTGCTCCGCGCGGCGTCCGGCGGCGGCCCGTTCGACGCACCGGGCCCGGACCAGGCCGACGTACCCTCCCCGAGCCCGGTCGACGCCCCGACCCCGTACGAGGACGAGCTCCACCGGGAGAGCGGCGGCAACCCGCTCCTGCTGCTGGCCCTCGCCGACCTGGCGGCGGGCGGCACCCACCCGCCGGGCGCCGACGGCCGGGCCCTCGGCGGACCGGCCGTGGTGCTGCTCGGCGAACTCGCCCTCGCCTCCGAGGACGCCCGGCTGCTCACCGCCGCCGCCGCGGTGCTCGGCGACCGCTTCCCGGTCGAGGCGCTGGCCGAGGTCGCCGAACTCGACCCCGAACGGGCCCGTCGCGCCGCCACCGCGCTGACCCGGCGCGACGTCCTGCGCCCGGTGCCCGGCACGCCCCGGCTCGCGTTCCGCCACCCGGTCCTGCGCAGGCTGGTCTACCAGCACGCCGACCCGGTCTGGCGGGTCGGCGCGCACCACCGCGCGCTCGCCCGGCTCACCCGGGGCGGCGCCACCGCCGTGGAGCGGGCCCCGCACGCCGAACGGTGCCTGGTCGACGCCGACCCGCAGTCCGTCCGGATCCTGGAGGAGGCCGCCGAGACCGCGCTGCGGACCGCCCCGGGCGACGCCGCGCGCTGGCTGGGCGTCGCCCTCCAGGCCATCCCCGACACCCCCGCCGAACGCGACCGCCGCCTGCGGCTGGAACTCGCCCGCACCCTCGCCCTGGCCACCTCCGGCCGCCTCGCGGAGAGCCGCGACCTGCTGCACGACGTGCTCGCCCGCGTCCCGACCGACCAGGTGGAGCGGCGGATCGAGACCGCGACGCTGTGCGCCCGCACCGAGCGGATGCTCGGCCACTACTCCGAGGCCGAGGCCCTGCTGCGTGACGAACTGCCCAGGACCGCGGGCCGCCCCTCGCCCCAGGCGGTCGCGCTGATGACCGAGTACGGCACGGTGGCCCTGCTCACCGGCGGCTTCGCGGACGCCGACCCGTACGTCGAACGGGCGGCCCGGATGGCCCGCGAACTCGGCGACCCCGCGGCCGAGGTGACCGCCCGCGCCGTCCGCGGACTCGGCAGCGTCTGCCTCGGCCGGGTCGCGCTGGCCGGCCGGGAGCTGACCGCGGGCGCCGCGCTGGCCGACCGGCTCTCCGACGCCGACCTCGCCCGCGAACCGGAGGCGCTCGGCCAACTCGGCTGGGGCGAACTGTTCGCCGAGCGGTACGCCGACGCGGCCCGCCACCACGAACGGGCGCTGCGCCTGACCCGCCGCAACGGCCAGGACCACGTGGTGCCGCACCTGCTGCTCGGCATCGGCTTCCGCCAGCTCTGGACGGGCGGGCTGCGGCAGGCCCGGAGCACCGCCGAGGAGGCCCAGGAACTCGCCCGGCAGCTCGGCAGCCGCGAACTCGGCGCCCTGGCCCTGGCCCTGCGCGCCTCGGCGACCGAGTCCGCCCCCCGGCCCGCCGCCGGACCTCCCAGCGCCGGGCCTCCCGCCGCCGGGCTTCCCGTGCCCGGACCTCCCGCCGGTCCCCCCGCGGACGGGACCGCCCTGGCGCTCTCCGAGCAGGCCGTCCGCTCCTCGCCCAGCGAGGGCTGGTGGAGCCGCAGCACCCTGGCCGTCCACGCCCAGGCCCTGCTGGCGGCAGGACAGGCCGACCGCTGCACCCGGGTGCTGCTGGACGCCGGGGGCGGGCCGGGGCTGCCGCGCGCCCAGGTGGTCTTCCGCCCGCTCTGGTACGCGCTGCTCTCGGCCGCCGCGCTGGCCACCGGCGACGTCGACGGGGCCGAGTCCTGGGCCGGGCACGCCGACGCCGTGGCGGTCGGCCTCGGGCTGGCCGGTCCGCAGGGCTTCGCCCGGCGCGCGGGCGGGCTGGTGGCGGCCGTCCGCGGCGCACCGGCCCGGGCGGTGGAGCAGTTGGCGGCGGCGGCCGAGTCGTTCCGGGACGCCGGGTTCGTCGTCCAGCGCGCACTGACCCTGGCCCTCGGCGCCCCGGTCGCGGCCGCCGCCGGGGACCGGCGCCGGGCCCACGCCTGGCTGGACGAGGCCGACCGGCTGGCCGCCGAGACCGGTGCCGCCGCGGTCGCCGGGCAGGCCGCCGCCGTCCGCCGGGGCCTGGCCGCGCGCGCCGGGGCGGCCGGGCAGGCCCCGCCGGAGACCGCGCCGCACCTGGCCCTGCTCACCGGACGGGAACGCCAGATCACCGCGCTCGCGGTCGAGGGCGCCCGGACCAGGGAGATCGCCGACCGCCTGTTCCTCAGCCCGCGCACCGTCGACGCCCACCTCGCGAAGGTCTACCGCAAGCTCGGCGTGACCTCCCGCACGGCCCTGGGCGCGCTGCTGGCCGCGGAGGGCGGCCGACAGGCGCTCGGCGGCGCGGAGGGCCCCTGACGGCCGCAGGACGGACCGGGGCCCAGCAGTCGGGGCCGGACCGGGGCCCAGCAGTCGGGGCCCGGTGGTCGGGGCTCAGTACGGGCGGAGGTCGAGCAGGGGTTCGGCGTAGCGGGTGGCGCCGCAGGCGGTCAGGAACACCGGGGACTCGGCCTCGGGCAGGTGCAGCAGGCCGGCCACCCGGTGCTCGTCGAAGGAGCGGGCCGGGCGGGCGAACAGGCCGTGGGCCGCCGCGCCCAGGGTCAGCCCGTGCGAGACCCAGCCGCACCAGACCTGGAGCAGGCCCCAGGCCGCCGGGCCGAGGTCCTCGACCAGGGCCCGCAGGTCGGCCGAGAAGACCCACAGGGCGGTGGCGTGCCGGACGCCGCAGTCGTTGGCCGGGGTGAGCGGGTAGCCGAAGAGCGACTCCATCCGGCGCGGCAGCTCCGGGTCGGCCTCCCGCAACTGCAGTGCGCCGCCGACGAGTTCGTACCGGCCGGTGGGGAGGCCGGCCAGCCGCTGGGGGACGGCGGTGATCCGGACCCGGGCGGCCACCTCGTGCAGGGCGGCCGGTGCGGGGGCCGCCGCCCAGGCCAGCAGGTCCCGCAGGCAGTCCTCGCCGCGGGTGACGGGCCGGGCCGAGAACCCGCTCAGCGGCCGCGGCACCCGGCCCGCCGACCTGTTCCACCACACCCGGGCCCAGTCCGGGCCGGGGCCCGCCGTCGCAGCGGCCGGGGGCGGCGGTTCCGGGAGCGCGCGCCCGGCGCCGGAGGGGCCCGCGGGGGCGGTCAGCCGGGGGGCGAGGGCCGCGGCGGTCTCCAGCAGGCTGGGGTGGCCGGTCTCGGCGTCCAGCAGGGCGTCCAGCTCGTCGTCCAGGGTCCCGCCGCCGACCGGTTCCAGCGGTCCGGCCGGGGGCAGCCCGCCGACCCCGTGCAGGGTGACCACCACCGGCGCCGACCAGCTGCCCGGGCCGGTCGCGGCCACCAGCCGGGCGGCCTCGGCCACCTCCGGGCCGGAGAGCCGGACCGAGGCCCGCAGGCCGAACAGCTCGGCCGCCGCCAGCAGGCTGCGCAGGTTGATGCCGACCTCCAGGTCCGCCAGCGCGCAGCGCAGCACGCCGTAGGGCGTGGGCAGGTCGGTGTGGCGCCCGGCCAGCACGACGTTCAGGTCGTCCGGGGCGGGGCGCGGCGCCGGTCCCCCGGCCGGGCCGGGCTCCAGGTCGACCACGGCGTGCCGGTACGGGTCGAGGTACCCGGCCGGTCCCTCGGGCGGCACGGTGAAGACGTGCACCGGGAACTTGCTGCGGACGGAGGCCGTCACCCGGTGGTCGTTGGCGGGGTTCGACGGCTCCCGGCGCAACGGCCCGAACGCCGCGGCCAGCACGGCGCCCGCGACGGAGACCGGGGCGGTGGCGGATGCGGTGCCCGGGGCGGTGGCAGGGGCGGCCACCCGGCCGCCCGGGTAGGGGGCGGCGGCCAGCAGGTCGTGCACGCCGGGGGGCAGCGGGCGGCCGCGGTCGGCGCGGGCCGAGCGCGGGGGGAGGCAGGCGGTGGTCGCCACCCGCTCGTCCACGACGATCGGGTCGTGCAGCAGGCCGCGCAGCGGCCCCTGGCGCAGGGCGAAGCGGAGCACGTCGGCCGGGCCGGTCACGGTTCCTCCGGGGCTCGGGTGGGGTCGGTGGACGAGGTGGACGGGACGGGGCCGGTGGACGGGGTGGACGGGACGGGGCCGGTGGACGGGGTGGACGGGACGGGGCCGGTGGACGGGGCGGCCGGCATCGGCGTCGGCCGGTTGCCGGGGCGCCGGGTCGGGGCCCGCAGGTCGAGCGGCTGGGCCGCCGTCGGCAGGCTGCGCGGGTCGGTGCCGGTCTTCAGGGCTGCCGGTGCGCAGCGCAGCACGCCGTAGGGCGCGGGCGGGTCGGTGTCGGTGCGGCGGCCCGGACGCGGCCGGGTGGCAGTGGGGGGCGGGCCGGTCACGGTTCGTCGGGGGTGGTGAGCCGGACCAGGCCGCAGGGGAGGGGCAGTGGGCCGAGGACGGGGTCGGTGGCGAGTCGGTGGGCGTGGACGGTGCGGCCCCGCAGGACCCCGGGGGAGCGGAGCGCGGCTTCGAGGGCGGCGAGTTCCGCGGGGTCGGCCCACTCCAGGGCCCGGGTGCCGACGGTGGGGGCCGGGAACGGGACCAGGTCCTGCTGGAGCCCGGCCAGGGCGCGGGCCAGCGCGTTCTGGGCGGCGGCCCGGGCGGACGGCGCCCACTGGCGGGCGAGGCGCTCGCCGGTGTCCGTGCGGGCGACGGTGACCAGGGTCCACCCGGTGCCGGGCAGGGTGCGGTGGTGGAGCCGGGCGGGCTGGTCGAAGTAGTGGGTGAGCGCCCGGCGGAGCGAGCGGGCCAGCGGGGTGGCCGTCGCGTCGTCCGGCAGCGGCGGCCCGTCGTCCTGCTGCTCCGCGGCCAGGACCCGGAGCAGGCCGTCGAGGAGCCAGCGCCGGGGCGTCGTCCCGGCGGCCGCGGTGCCGGGACGGCCGTCCTGCGTCCCGGCGTGTCCGGCGGTGGCCCGCAACAGCCGGAGCAGGGCGTCCCGCCGGGCGTCCTCGGCCTCCGTCCCCCAGCCGACCAGCAGCGGCCGGTCCGGGAGCGCGACCGCCTCCAGGGCGGCGAGGCGGAACGGCAGCCGGGGCAGTTCGAGGTCGTCCCGCCACTGCCCGAGCCCGGACCACGGGGCGGTGAGGGCCCCGTCGGGGTCGGCCGGGTCGTCGGGCCGGGCGGGCGCGCCGCCGGGGACGGGCGACCAGCGGGGGGCGTCCGGGCGGGGGGCGAACGGGTGCGGGGTCGTCCGCAGGGTGCGGCCGTGGACGAGCCGCAGGTCGGGGGTGTCGAGGCCGGTCGCGCCGAGGTGGTCGAGGACGGTGCGGGCGGCCAGCGACCCGGCGAGGGCGGCGGCGTGCACGGCGGGCGCCCGCCCCGCGGGGTGGCTGCGGGACCAGGCGGCGGCGCGTTCGGCCGCGTCCCGGAAGGCCCGGGCCTGCGGCACGCCGCGCAGCAGCGGCCCGACCGTCCGGTGGCCGTCCCCGTCCGCGACCGGGACGTACGGGGTGCCGGGCGGCAGCAGGGCGGCGAGGGCGGGCAGGTCCGCGGGCGCGGCCGCGGCCAGGACGGCGGCCGCGGCGCCGGGCCCCGGCCGGTCGGTGACGGTGCCGACGCCCAGCCGGAGCAGCCCGCGGGTGGCGCTGCGGGCGGCCGGGCCGGTGCCCAGCACGGCGACCTCGGCCGCGCGCAGGGCGGCGAAGGCGGCGTACGGCTCGGCGCAGTGCTCCTCGTAGTGGGCGAGGGACTCCGCGTACCGCTCCGCCGTCCCGGGGTCGGGGACGGGGCCGCCCGCCCGGTCGGGGTCGAACAGCAGGCCCTGGCCGAGCAGCGCCGCCAGCACCTGCCGCAGGGCGGCCCGCTCGGCCGGGTCGGCGACCGGGCCGAGCAGGTCCGCGGTGTCGGCGCCGTCGGTGAGGTCGCCGAGCCGGTCGTCCAGCAGGCGCTGCACGGACGGCGGGGCGGACAGCACGAAGGCGCGGTCGGCCCGCGCGCAGTGCAGGCCGCGCGCCACCGGGACGAAGTGCGCCCCGGGCCGGAGCTTCACCCTCATGTCCGCACTCCGCCCTGGAAGCGCCCGCCGGGGGCGCGGTCGTACTCGAGGACCCACTCCACGGCGTGCACGCCCTCCCGCACACCGGCGGGGACCTCCTCCAGGTGGCCGCCCGCGGGGAGTTCGCGGACGGCCCCGGCCAGCAGGGCGCTGCCGAGGTCGGTGTAGCGGGTGCGGTCGGCGGCGGTCGGCGGCGGGCCGAGCAGGCCGTCCGGATCGGGGCCGGACGGGCCCGGCCCGACCAGCAGCAGCTCCTCGGGGGCGCCGTGGGCGGCCCGCCAGTCGGCGAGCGCGCAGAGCAGCCCGGGCCCGTCGGCGGCGACGGGCAGGTCCGCGCCCGGGTACCAGCGGCGGCCCTGCAGCACCACCCGGCCCGCCGTCAGCCGGGGCAGCGCGAGGGTACCGCCGGTGCGCCCCCCGGGCGCGGCCCGCAGCAGGTCGGCGGCGGCCTCGCCGAGCGGGTCGGGGCGGAGGCGGCCGGTGCCGTGCAGCCACAGGGCGATCCGCATCGGCGGCGCGAGCCGCCCGGGCCTGGCCAGGGCCGGGGAGTGCACGGCGACCGGGGCGCCGTCCGGGTCGAGCAGCTCCAGGCCGTCGGTGCGCGGGTCGTGGGCCAGGGTGAGGCCGAACCAGCCGACCGGGTCGATCCGGCCCGGGAGCAGCGGCGGGCGGTGGTTGGCGTCCAGCCCGTGCAGCCCGCGGTCCTCCAGCAGCACGGCGGGCCCCGCGGCGCGCGCCAGCCGCTCGGCCAGCCGGGCGCCGAGCGCGGCGTCCGCCCCGGCGTACCGCAGCGCGGAACTCCCGCCGCCGGGCAGGTAGCCCCGCACCACCAGCCGGTCGCCGACCGGCCGGACCAGCACCCCGTACGAGGCGGACGGGCGGCGGAAGCGGGCGGGGAGGTCGGCGGCGAGGGCGGCCAGTTCGGCCGGGTCGAGCGCGAGCTCGGGGGCGCCGGGGGAGCCGGGGGAACCGGCGGCTGCGGCGGTCGCAGGGGCGGTCGCGGCGGCGATCCGTTCGCCGAGCAGGGCCCGGGCGGCGGCGCGCAGCCGCAGCAGCTCGGTCAGCGAGCCGTCGGCCGGGCCGAAGTCGGTGCTGCTGGCAGGCGTCAGCAGCCCGGCCCGGCGCACCACCACGGCGACCAGGTCGGCCGCGCAGTCGGCCAGCCGGACGCGGGCACCGGGGCCGAACCGCTCGGTGAACGCCGCGACCAGCAGCGCCCGGGCTTCGTGCACCCGGTCGGACAGGGCGGCGAACTCCAGCACCCGCGCCAGGTCGTCCAGGGCCGCCCGGTGCGGCGCCGCGGCGACCTCGACCGGCGGCAGCACGTACTCCTCGGTCACCCGCAGCCCGACCGGGTGCGCGAGCAGCGCGTTGAGGGCCCGCTGGTCGTCGGCCAGCGGCGCCAGTGCCCCGGGCCGGTCGTCCGCGGCGGCGTCCAGCCGCTGCTGGACCCCGGCGAGCAGCTCGGCCGCCCGGGGACGGCGACCGGTCAGCAGGGCGGCGGCGGCCGCCGCGGGCCGCTCGTCCAGACTGTCGAACTCGGCCGCACCGACCAGGAGTTGCAACTCCACGGCGGACGCCACCAGGGCACCGGCCGCCTCCCGCCCCAGGCCGAGCGCGGCAGCCACCTCCCGGACCAGCACCCCGGCGGGCAACGGCCCGAGCTCGACCGGACCGAGCAGGGCCCGGACCTTCCCGGTCAGCGGCGTGGCCACCAGCCGGAGCTGCCCGCCGTCGCGACGGTGGAACCGCACCTGGGAGGGCAGACGGCGCAGCGTCCAGTTGGCACGCAGCAGCGCCGGCAGCACCCCGGCTCCGGTTTCGGTTTCGGTTCCGGTTCCGGCGCTGGTCCCGGTCCCAGCCCCGGCCGCCGGGGCGGACAGCAGGCCGTCGATCGCCATCGCCAGCTGCGGCCGGTCCAGTGCCAGGACGGAGCGGCCGCCGGTCGGGTCGGCTCCGGGGCGGTCCAGTGGGGCGCCGTGTTCGTCCCAGTGGCCCAGGGCGACGGCGGTGTGCGCGGTCGGTGGGCCGAGCCGCAGCACCGCCCGGGAGAACTGCTCCAGGACGGCGGGCTCCGGGTCGCTGCCGCGCTCCGGGTCGCTGCCGGGTTCCGGTGCGGACGGTTCCGGCGCGGCGAGGTAGGTGCTCGCCGGGGTGCCGGGCAGGCCGGCGGCCAGGGGCGAGCGGAAGCCCTCGTCGAGCAGGGCCGAGCGCAGTGCGGCGCGTTCCTGCGGCAGCGCTCCGGCGTGGGCGGCCGCGACCCGCCGCTCGGCGGCTCCCCGGTCGGGGGCGTCGGGCAGGGCGGCGAGGGCGGCGCGCAGTTCGGGCGAGGTGAGGCGGCGGCCGGGGACGCGTCCGAGCAGCAGGAGGGGGACGTCGGCGGGCCCGGTCACGCGTCGGCCCCGGCGGTCGGAGCGGCCCCGGCGGCACCGGCAGCCACGGCAGCCCCGTCGGTCGCGGCGGTCGCGGCGAGGGCGTCGAGCCGGGGCCGGACCTGGTCGGCGAAGAGTTCCACCGAGCGCAGGGCGTCGGTGCCGCCGAAGCCGCCGAAGTCGGCCTGCCAGAGGATGCCGTCCACGCCGGCCCGTTCCTGGAAGCGGCCGATCTGGTCGGCGACGTGCTCGGGCGAGCCGACGAACGCGGTGCCGGTGGCCCGCAGGTCGCGCGCGGTCAGGGTGCGGACCACGTGGCCGAGGCCGGTGTACTGCGCGTAGTCGGTGGAGACGGTCTCGTCCCAGGTGCCCAGGGCGGACGCCCAGACCCGCAGGTACTCGTTCAGGTGCGGGTCGGCGAGTTCGCGGGCCTTCTGGTCGGTCTCGGCGACCAGCAGCGGCAGGCTGGCCATCACGCGGGGGGTGCCGTCGGGGTGGTGGGCGGCGAACGACGCCCGGTAGCGGGCGGTCAGCGTGGTGTCGAACTCGCGGCCGGTCGGGGTGATCAGCAGGCCGTGGCCGGCGCGGCCGATCCGGTCGAAGCTCTCGGGGGTCTGCACGGCGGCGACCCAGAACGGGGGCCGCGGGGCCTGGGTGGGCCGGGGGAGGACGGTGGCGTCGCGGAAGGCGAAGTACGGGGTGTCCTCGGTGACGCGTTCCTCGGTGAGCAGGCGGTGCACCGCCGCGACGGTGGCTTCGAAGCGCTGCCGGCTGCCGTCCATCGGCACCTGGAAGGCCTGGAACTCGTGCGGCAGGTAGGCGCGGGCGAAGCCGACCTCCAGGCGTCCGCCGCTGATCGCGTCGACCATGGCGATGTAGGAGGCGAGCTTTACGGGGTGGTGGAAGACCGGCAGGGTGCAGCCGGTGATCAGCCGGATCCGCCGGGTCCGCGCGGCGACCGCGGCCAGGAAGGTCAGCGGGCTGGGACAGTAGCCGCCGTAGGGGTGCAGGTAGTGCTCGGTCATCTTGACGTAGTCCAGGCCGGACTCGTCGGCGAGCCGGCACAGGTCGAGGACCTCGCGGTAGTAGTCGGCCGGGGACTTGGTCTCCGGTGAGGAGTCGGGCAGGAAGGAGACGCCGAAGCGCACGGGGTCACTCCTCACGGGAGGGGGCGGTCGGGGGCGGGCGGGCCGAGCAGCACCGCGGCGTACGCCTCGGGGCGCAGGTGGGCGGCGGCGGCCGCCCGGACCTCGTCGTCGGGGACGGTGCGGACCAGGGCGGCGACGGTGTCGGGCCAGTCGAGGGGCAGGCCGGCCAGCAGCGGTCCGTGCAGGCTGTCGGCCAGGCCCTTCTGGGTGGAGCGGACCAGGGCCTGGACGCCGAGGGCGTAGCCGCGGGCGGCGGCGATCTCCGCGCCGGTCGGGGGCCGGTCGCCGGAGACCGCGGCGAGTTCGTCGAGGGTGCCGTCGACGGCGGCGGCGGCGTGCTGCGGGGCGCTGGCGAACTGGACGGTGCCGAGCGCGGAGCCGGTGCGCTGCTCGATCGCGGACCGGCCGCTGTAGATCCGGCCCTCGCGTTCGCGCAGCCGCTGCACCAGGCGCGAGGAGAAGTGGCCGCCGAAGACCTGGTCGGCGAGCAGCAGCGCCGGGTAGCCCGGGTCGGTGCGGACCAGGGACGGGGCGGCCAGCCGGGCCTCGCACTGCCGGGCCCCGGGGGAGGGGACGGCCAGCACGGGCTCGCCCCGGTGGGCGGGGGCGGGCAGCGGCGCCATCCGCACCGCCCGGTGCGGGGACGACCAGCCGCCCAGCAGGCGGGCCGTCTCCGCGACCGCCCGGTCGGGGCGGACGTCCCCGACCAGGAGCAGGACCGCGCCGCGCGGCACCAGGGCGGTCCGGTGCAGGGCGGCGACCTCGTCCCGGCCGACGTCCGCGACCTGCTCCTCGGCGGGGGTCTCCCGGGTGGCGGGGTGGTCGCCGAAGCAGTGGCGCAGCAGGGCGGCCCGGGCGGCCCGGGCGGGCATCGACCCGGTGAGCCGGACCCGGTGCAGCAGCCGTTCGCGCTCGGCCGCCAGCACGGTCGGCTCGTACCCGGCGCCGGTGAGGCAGTCGGCGAGCACGGCGAGCAGCCGGGGCAGGCCCTCGGCCAGCACCTGCCCGGTGACCAGCAGTTCCTCCGGTCCGACCACGGCCTTCAGGCTGCCGCCCACGGCGGCGAGCGCGTCGTCGACGGCGGCCCGGTCGGCCCCGGGGCCGCCGGCCAGCAGGGTGCAGGAGAGCAGCTCGGCGGCGGCCGCGTGCCGGGCGGTGGAGCCGCCGAAGGGCACGCCCAGGCGGAGCTGGACGACGGGGGCGGTGGCGCGGCGGGCCGCCACCACGCGCAGCCCGGTCGGCAGGACGGTGTCGACGGCCTCCAGCGGCGGGACGGGCCGCGGCGGGGCGAGCGGCGGCAGGAGGACGGCCCCGGGGGCGGCGGCGGGGGTCATCGGCGGGCCCCCCGTCCAACGGCGGGTCGGACCGCGGCCGGGCGTCCAACGGCGGGTCGGACCGCGGCCGGGCGTCCAACGGCGGGTCGGACCGCGGCCGGGCGTCCAACGGCGGGTCGGACCGCGGCCTACCAGGCGGTCTGCAGCCTGCGGACGGCGCGCCGGAGCTCGTCCTCGGCCGGGCCCTGGGCGGCCAGGTCGGTGAGCACCTCGTCGGCGGCCCGCGCGGTCCGCCGGGGGGAGGCGTCGGGGGTGCAGACGGCGTTCACCAGGAAGGCGTCCGGGTCGCGGGAGTCGAAGGGGCCGGAGAGGCCGGCCACCGCCGCCACCTGGGTGGCCAGCCGCCGTTCGCGGACCAGGGTGCGGCGCAGTCGGCTCGACTCGCCGTCGCCGAGGACGGCGGCGGCGACCACGGCGGCCAGGTGGCCGGGCGTGCCGGGCGGCGGCATCCGGCGGCCGACGGCGACCGCCGGGAGCGGGGCGAGGCGGTCGGTGCGCTCCAGCACGCGGGGGACGGCGAGTTGGGGCTCGGCGAGGTCGGGCGGGGTGGCGGCGGTCCGGGCCGGGACCGTCCCGAAGTGCCGTTCGGCCAGTTCGACGGCCTGCCGGGGGTCGACGCCGCCGCAGACGGCGAGCACCGCGTTGCCCGGGGCGTAGTGGCGGGCGAAGAAGTCGGCGCACTCGGCGACGGTCGCGGCGGCGAGCGAGGCGTGGTCGCCGTACCCGTCGTGGGTGTTGGCGAAGGAGTCGAAGAGCACCTGCGGCAGCTGGAAGGTCGGGAAGCCGCCGTAGGGCCGGTTGGTGACGGTGCGGCGGATCTCCTCGGCGACCACCGACGCCTGGGTGGCGATCGCCTCCGGGGTGATCCGGGGCGCCCGCATCCGGTCGGCCTCCAGGAAGAGGCCGAGCTCCAGGGCCTCGGCGGGCATCGCCTGGAAGTAGCTGGTGTGGTCGCGGTGGGTGGTGGCGTTGAAGACGCCGCCGTTGGCCTGGACGTGCCGGGCGTGCTCCTGCGGGCCCAGGCGGGCGCTGCCCTGGAACATCAGGTGCTCGAAGAGGTGCGCGAACCCGGACCGGGACTCGGAGCGGTAGCCGACCCCGTAGGCGACGGCCAGGCCGACGGCGGGGCTGCCCGGGTCCGGGAGGACGAGCAGCCGCAGGCCGTTGGCCAGCCGGTGCCGGTGCACCTCGGCGGTGGCGGCGGGCCGGGCCGCCGCGGTGGGCGCCGTCACGAGCTGCGGCGGATCGCGCGGGCGGCGAACCAGACGGCGACCACCGCCAGGGCGGCCGCGACGGCCACCCCGACCAGGGTGTCGCTGCTGCCGAACTCGCCCGCGAACAGGGCGCGTTCGGCCGTCACGACGTGCGAGACCGGGTTCGCCTTCGCCAGCAGGGACAGCCAGTGCGGTGCCAGCGCCAGCGGCAGCAGCACGCCGGAGAGCAGCATCGCGGGCAGCATCAGGGCGTTGACCAGCTGCCCGTACGCCTCCTCGTGCCGCACCGTCAGCGCCAGCCCGTACGCCAGGCCCGCCACCGCCAGGCCGACCACGGTGACCAGGGCGAACGCCGCCAGCACCCCGCCGACCGGGGCCCGCAGCCCGGCGACCAGGGCGCCCAGGGTGAGCAGCACGGCCTGGGCGGTGAGCACCACGGCGTCCCGGAGCATCCGGCCCAGCATCAGGCCGGACTCGCCGGCCGCGGAGATCCGCATCCGGTCCAGCGTGCCGGAGCGGATCTCGGAGAGGATGCCGAAGCCGACGAAGACGGCGGAGAACAGGCCCTGCTGGACGAGCAGGCCGGGGACGAAGACCCGCCAGGTGTTGCCGCCGTCGAAGCCCGGGGCCTGGCTGATCCGGTTCAGCAGCGGGCCGAACAGGGCGAGGTAGAGCATCGGCTGCACCAGGCCGAAGACCACCCAGGCGGGCTTGCGGAGGGTGTAGCGCATCGAGCGCCGGAAGATGATCCAGCTGGTCGCGGCGGTGGTCACGTGGTCACCTCGGTGTTCGGGGTCTCGGTGGCGGTCTCGGCCTCGGCGGCGGTCTCGGCAGCGGCCTCGGCGGTCTCGGCGGCGGGGGCCGGAGCGGGGGCCGGGGCGGGGCGGCCCTCCTCGCGCAGGGAGCGGCCGGTCAGGCGCAGGAAGACGTCGTCCAGGGTGGGGCGCTTGACGGAGACCGACTCCAGGGCGACGTCGGCGAGGTCGAGGGCCCGCAGCAGTTCGGGCAGCAGCCGCTGGGCGTGCGCGACGTGGAACTGCACGCCCGCCGGGGTGGTGTCCAGGTCGCAGCCGGGGACGAGGCGGGCGACCACGGTCGCGGCGTCGCTGATCCGGTCGGTCTCCAGGGTGACCACGTCACCGCCGATCCGGCTCTTCAGCGCCTCGGCGGTGTCGGAGGCGATCACCCGGCCGCCGTCGATGACGACGATCCGGTCGCAGAGCTGGTCGGCCTCCTCCAGGTAGTGCGTGGTGAGGAAGACCGTGGTGCCGTGCTCGGCGCGCAGGCCGCGCAGGTGGTCCCAGAGGTTGGCCCGGCTCTGCGGGTCGAGGCCGCTGCTCGGCTCGTCCAGGAAGAGCACGGCGGGGCGGTGCACCAGGCCGAGCGCGAGGTCGACCCGGCGGCGCTGGCCGCCGGAGAGCCGGGAGAGCGGCCGTCCGGCGAAGGCGTCCAGCTCGAACCGGACGGTCAGCTCGGCGGCGCGGGCGGCGGCGTCGGCGGCCGTCATGCCCTGCAGCCGTGCCTGGGTGCGCAGTTCGTCGGAGACCAGGTGCTCGGTGCCGCCGGAGGACTGGCCGACGTAGCCGATCGCCCGGCGCACCGCGGCCCGTTCGCGGACCACGTCGTGGCCCGCGACGGTGGCGGTGCCGCCGTCGGGCGTCAGGAGGGTGGTGAGCATCCGCACCGTGGTGGTCTTCCCGGCGCCGTTGGGGCCGAGGAAGCCGACCATCTCCCCCTCGGCGACCTCCAGGTCGACGCCCCGGACGGCTTCGACCACGCCGAAGCGGGTCCGGTACGAGTGGCTGAGTCCTTGCGCGCTGATCACGGGGGTTCCTCCAGGCCTGGGGCGGACGGGACGCCGCGGGGGCGGGCGGACGGAAGGCGGGGCCCGTGCGGCGGGGCCCGCGTCGTCGTCGCCCGGGGGCGGCGGTGGGGGCCGGGACGGGTCCGGCCCCGGCGGTCCGTCGGCGGCGGCCGGGCACCGCGTCACTCTGGCCGGTGCCGCGCGGCGGAGTCCAGCCCCGGCCGGGCCGGGGAGGCCCGCTGACAGGAAGGTGCCAGCGGCGGCGGGCCGGATCCGCCGGAATGTCCGGAATGGCCGCAGGGGGCGGCCTGACCTGCATTTCATGTCCGCGACAAGTCGGGGGCGGGCGGCATTTTGCTGCCGCCCGAATTCCTTGCCGCGGTCTCCCGGCAGGCAGTTAGCTCATCCACCAGTTACCGGCAGCCCGCCGGTAGACCAGAAGGGAAACCGCCATGAGCACTGCTGTGGACTTCGCCGCGTTCGACGTCAACGAGCTGGCCGTCCTGGACGCCAACGACGCCGTCGCGCTGCCCGACATGGGCGCCTCCGTCATCATCATCTTCGGCTACACCGAGGACGGCGAGGAGATCCTCACCGAGGACTCCCTCAACAGCGAGGCGGCCGGCAGCGGCTCGCTCAGCACCTCCTCCTCCTGCTGCTGACCCCTCGCAGCACCTGAACGGCCCACCCGACTTCTCGTAGCCGGGTACCGGCAGAGCCGGTGAAACCCCACCGAACGGCCGTCAGCGATCGTGCCGCCGGTTTCACACCGACCGACCGATTCGTGCATTTCCTGGAGTCGCCATGCGAACCATCGATCCGGGCCTGGCCATACGGATTTTTGACTATTCGGAGAATCCGCGGGAGTTGCTGCGCGAAATCAGCGAGCCCCTGCTGCGCCTGAAGGACGCGCAGCAACTCCCCGTGGTCCACGTGCGCCGGGGCTGGCTGCACGGCTCGCACCTCCACCTGGTCCTGCGCCCCTACGGCGAACGGGCCGTCGACGCCGGAGAGTTCGTCGCCGCCGCGGCCGCGCTGGCCGCCGCCCGCGACGCGCGCACCCCCGACCGGGACGCCTACCTGCGCCGCGCCGGCGAACTCGCCCGCTGGGAGAACGTCCGCGACGAGCTGCTGCCCCACCACCCGCAGGGCACCGTCACCACCGAACCGCACCGGCCGCGCGCCGACTCCCCCGCGCTCTCCCGGGCCGTCGACCAGATCATGGGACGCTTCCTCGAACCGGTCCTCGGCTCGCTGACCGTCCCCGAGGCCGACCTGCTGCCGCACCTCGCCCACGTCCTCGCCCTGCTCGCCCGCACCCACCCGCGCGGCATCAGCGCCGGAGCCCTGCCCTACCGCTCGCACGCCGAGGGCGTCGCCTCCGCCACCGGCAAGCACACCGACCTCACCGCCGCCTTCGCCGCCCGCTACGCCAAGGACCGCCCGGTCTTCCTCGACGCCCTCCAGGCCCCCGTCCACAGCGACACCCTGCGCGCCTGGGAACGGGCCATGCAGTACGCCTGGGGCGTCGCCGAGGCCCACACCGCCGGACAGGCCGTCGACGACCGCGTCCTGCAGAACGCCTCCGGCGGCGACTGGGAACACCCGCTCGGCACCCCCGTCCGCAGCGACTTCATCGGCGAACTCCTGGACGGCGGCATGCTGCGCAGCCCCTCCTACCGCCACATCGCGCACCGGATCGTCCTCAACGTCCTCTACACCAGCCTCACCTGCTTCGGCATCACCCCCATGCAGCGCTACTACCTCTGCTACGGGCTGGGCGAGGGGACCGACGAGGTGACCGGCACGTCCTCCATCGAACGGGTGCGCGCCTTCAGCAGGGAGCTGGCATGACCGAGACCTGGCACCTCGCCGACACCCCCGTCCACCGGGTCAACCCCACCCCCGGCCTGCGCCTGGGCGGCGACCGGCTCGGCACCGTCCTGCGCGCCCTGTTCGGCGCCCACCGCGACTGCCGGGCCCTGGCCGACGCCGCCTGCGACGAGCTCTACCGCCTCGCCGGCACCGCCACCGGCCGCGAACGGCACCGCCTGCTGCGCCTCAAGCGCGCCGTCTTCAACGACCGCACCCCCGACACCGCCGACCTGCACGGCACCTGGCAGACCCCGCTCCCGCCCGCCGTCACCGCCTGGCTGGCCGCCGAGGAACGCGGACGGCTCGCCCGCACCGCCCTGGAGACCGGCCTCCCCGGCCTCCTCGCCGAGGAACGCGAACGCCTCGCCCGCGCCGTCGGCTCCGAACCGCTCCAGCTCTCGCTCGCCCTCAACTCCCCCCAGGTGCTCGACGCCGCCCAGCGCTACCGCACCTCACCGGGAACGCCCACCGCCCGGCAGCGCAAGTCCGAACGCGGACTGCTCCAGCACCTCGCCCGCGCCCTGCTCCGGGTCAGCCCGCTGTCCCGGCTCACCGCCGTCGGCTTCGCGCACTGGTCCGAGGACGGCCGCCGCCTCGACGAACCCGCCTTCGACCGCCGCCGCGCCCACGCCGTCCTCACCCCCGACCGGGCGCTCCTCTCCGGCCTGGTCAACGGCATCGCCGCCGCCCCCCGCCCCGGCCCGCCCCCCGCCGCCGTCCAGCGCAACCCGATGCTCCGCCGGGAAGGCACCCACCTGCGCTTCCCGCACGTCGCCGACGGACGCCGCCGCACCCTCGCCGCCGAGTCCAACGAGCAGCTCACCGCCCTGCTGAAACTCCTCGTCCTCGGCCCGCTGCCCGTCGACCTGCTCACCGCCGAACTCGCCCGCCGCTTCGCCGTCCCCGCGGCGGAGGCCGCCCGGCTGGTCGGCGCCGCCTTCGACGCCCAGATCCTGGTCGCCGCCCCGCTCCTCGACGAACAGGCCGCCGACCCGCTGCCCGAGGCCGAGAAACTGCTCGCCGAGCACCACCCCGAAGCCGCCGCCGCCGTCGCCGCGGTCGCCGCCGACCTCGACCTGATGGCCCGCGACTCGGTCGGCGGACGCCGCGCCGCCCTCACCCGGATCCGCACCGCCGAGGCCGAACTCA
This sequence comes from Kitasatospora phosalacinea, assembly GCF_000717185.1. Taxonomy (GTDB): domain Bacteria; phylum Actinomycetota; class Actinomycetes; order Streptomycetales; family Streptomycetaceae; genus Kitasatospora; species Kitasatospora phosalacinea_A. Next base: position 50,452 of record NZ_JNYE01000070.1, read on the forward strand.
ACCGGCTCAGCGCCTGCCCCGCCAAACTCCAGGTCAACGAGGACTACCTGCTCGAACCCGCCGCCGTCTCGCCCGACGGCTACCGCACCGCCCTCGCCGACCTCGGCCGGGTCACCGCCTTCCAGGGCCTCTTCGACCGCCACCACGAGATCCGGGCCCTGCTCAGCCGCGCCTTCACCGACCGCTTCGGCCCCGGCGCCCGCGTCCCCCTGATCGACCACGCCGACGACCTCGTCAGCCTGGTCCGCTCCCGGGAACTCTCCCTCACCCGGGCCACCGCCGAGGAGTGGGGCCCCGCCGACGGCTCCCTGACCGAACTGCGCCGCCGCCGCGCGAGCGCCCTCGCCATCCTCGCCGACCGCTTCCGCGACGCCGGCGACGCCACCGAGGCCACCGTCGACCCCGCCCACCTCGCCGCGCTCGCCGACGGCCTCCCCGACCGCTTCCACCTCCCCACCGCCTCCTACGGCCTGCTCGTCCAGCCCGTCGACGGCCGACTCGTCCTGAACGCCTGCTACACCGGACACGGCCAGCTCGTCACCCGCTTCCTCGGCGCCCAGGCCGCCCTCGGCAGCGACGCCGCCACCCGGATCGCCCGGCGCATCCGCCACCAGGGCACCGACGGCGTCCGCCTCGTCGAGGACCACGGACTGCACCGCGCCAACATCAACCACCGGATGCGCCTGCTCGACGAGACCCACACCCCCGCCGACTGGCTCGCCACCACCCTCGCCCACGACCCCGCCACCGACCGCCTCCACCTCCTCGACCGGGACGGCCGACCGGTCCGGGTGATGTCGCTCGGCATGAAGTGGGCCGAACTCCAGCCCACCCCGATCACCCTCGCCGTCTGGCTGCACGACACCGGCCGGGTCGCCTTCGACCCGATCGGCCGACTGCACGCCCGGCGCACCGGCACCGACGGCTCCACCGTCCGCTACCCCCGGCTCGTCGCCGGGGACGTGGTTCTGCAACGCCGCCGCTGGTACCCCGGCGACGACCTGCCGACCGCCCCCGGCGGCGAACCCGAGGACGAGGCCGCCCACTTGATCGCCACCACGCGCTGGCGGGCCGCCCACGACGTCCCCGAGGAGATCGTCATGAAGACTCCGCTCGGCCTGCCCGCCGGGCGGGACCTCTCGGGCGAGGCCGCCGCCGCGGCCCTCACCCGCTACCTCAGGACCCGCAGCCGGGAGAAGCCCCAGTACCTCGACCTCGGCAGCGCGCTGATGGTCCGCGCCCTGCCGAAGTTCCTGGAACGCCGCAGCGCCGGGTACTTCGAGGAGGCGCTGCCCGGCGTGCGCAGCGGCGTGCCGGCCGCCGAATGGCTGCTGGAGTACGACCTGGAGCACGGCTCGGAGCACGGCTCGGAGCGCCCGCGGGGCGCCGCGACCGCGGGGGAGGGCGCGTGAGGGTCAAACTGCGTCCCGGAACGCACTTCGCCCCCGTCCAGCGCGGCGTGTACGTCACCCGGGGCGGCGAGTCCTTCGTCCTCGCCGGGCCGCCGGTGCTGTACACCGTCCTGGACAGCCGCCTCGCGGAACTCACCGACGGCACGGACGTCGACGCCCTCGTCGCGGCCTTCGGCGACGAGTCCGCCCGCCCGGTCCTCGACCGCGTCCTGCGCGCCCTGCTCGACCGGGACGTCCTGCTCGACCTCGACGCCCTCACCACCCCCGCACCCGACCCGGCCACCGCCGCCCGGCACGCCGAGACGCTCGCCTACCTGGAGGCCCACAGCCCCGACCCCTACCGGGACTTCGCCCGGCTGCGGGCCGCGAAGGTGCACGTCCTGGGCGGCGGACCGGCCGCCGGGACGGCCGCCCGGTCGCTGCGGCGCCACGGCGTGACGGACACGAGCGTGTCCGCGAGCCTGTCCGCGGACGGCAGCGGTGGCAGCGAGGCGGTCGCGGCGGCGGACTGGACGGTCCTGGTCACCGACCACGAGCACCCGTCCGACCCGCCCGCGGCGCTTCCCCCCGGCACCCGGGTGGTCACCGTCCACGCCGGGCCCCGGGCAGCCGTGGTGGCCGAACCCGACGCCACCACCGACCCGGCCGCCCTCGAAGCCGCCGTCCGCCGCGCCGAAGCCTGGACCACCGACGACCCCGAAGCCGCCGCCCCCCGCCCCCTCAGCGCCGTCCTCGCCGGAGCCCTCGCCGCCCGCGCCGTCCTGGCCGCCCTCACCGGCATCGACCCCGCCCCCCGGAAGGCCACAGTGATCCACGGCCACCAACTCCGGACCGCCCGCATCCCCCTCCCGGAGGCGCTCGTGGTGGCCGGGGGCGGTGCTGACGTCGCCTCAGCAGGTGCGGGGCTCCCTGCCGCGTCCGCCGGGGCGGCCGGGGACGGGCGGTCCGGGCCCGCCGGGGTGCCGGCGGAGGAGCGGGAGCTGCCCGGAGCGCAGGACCTGCTCGCCGCCTGGGCACCGCTGACGGCCCGGTGGACCGGGCCGGTGCGGCTGGGGCGCGACCTCGACCTGGACCAACTGCCGTTCGCGCTGGAGACCGCCGACCTGCTGACCGGCCCGACCCCCGTCCGGGTCGTGGGCTGGGGCGCGGACCGGGCGGCGGCCGGTGTCGCCGCGCTGCTGGCCGCGGCGCGCCGGATGGCCGGGCCCGACGGCGCGGCCGGGGCGACGGAGGAGCGCTGGCTGCTCGACGGGGCGCTGCGGCAGCTCGGCACCGAACTGCTGCTCGACCGCCCGGGGGAGCCGCTGGGCTGGGACGGCCTGGGCAGCACCGAGGGCCGGACGCTGCTGGGCCTCCTGGAGTCCTGGTTCGGTCGGACGGTGGAACTGTCGCACCGCCGCTGCCCGGTGCTCGACTGGTCACTGGTGACCGTCACCGAGCAGGACGGAACGGTGGCCGCCGCCGAATGGGGCGACACCCCGGCCGCCGCCGCCCGCACGGCCCTCGCCACCGCCGTGGCCCGGGCCCAGGCCGACCCCGAGGTGCGGGCCCTGTTCGCCGAACAGCCGGTCGGCACCGGCACGTTGGAGAACTGCCCGGCCGCCGCGGTGCGCTCCGCACTGGACCGCCTCCGCACCGACCCGGCCACCCGGGGCCGCACACTGCGCGCCCGCCGCCTGCCCCACGACCCGGTCGCCGGGCCGATCCCGCTCCACTGCGGGCCGGTGAAGCTCGCATGACCGAGGCCACGAAGGACATCGAGGACACCACGGTGACGCAGACCGCGGCGATGCAGCCCACCGCGGCGGAGGCCACCGGACGGCCCGCGACGGCCGGGCCCCGGATCGGCCCCGGCACGCCGGACTCCTGGGACTGGCAGACCTGGGCCGGGCGGCTGGACGGCTGCCTGCTGTCCGTCCGGGGTGAGTACGACCCGGACTGGGAGCTCCGGGCGATGGCCGCGGCCCGGGCGACCGGCACGGACCTGCTGTCCGTCCGGATCGGCGCCGCCGAGATCCAGATCGGGCCGCGCTGGACCCCCGACGGCGAACCGGCCTGCCCGGGCTGCGCCGCCGCCGCCGACAGCTACCGCCGCTGGGACACCGAGCGCCGCCCCGAGAACGACCGGCGCGAACGCGAACGCGAAGGCGGACGTGAAGGCGGGCGGGCCGCCGACAGTTCGCCCGTCACCGAACTGTCGACCACCACCGAACCGCCCGCCCCCGGCCGGGCCGTCCCCGTACCGCCCTGGCTGGAGGACGTGGTCGGTGCGGTGCTCACTGCGCAGGGCGCGCCCGGGCCCGGTGAGTTGGTGGTGGTCTCGCGTACCGGCGGGGTGACCCGGCACCGGGTGATGCGGACCTTCCGCTGTCGGCTGTGCGGGGGCGGTCCGCCGCTGCTGGCCGCGGCCGACGACGCGCCGCCGGTCCCGCCCCGGCCGGTCCGGCGGCCGACCGCGGCGGAGGTGCCGACCCGGCAGGGCCCGGCCCCCTTCGCGATGGACCCGGACCGGATGCGGGCGGCCTTCGCTGACCCCCGGTTCGGCCCGGTGGTGCGGATCACCCGCTACTCGGCGGGCAGCTTCCCGATGAGCGAGGTGGACGTCCTGGCCGGGACGCCCTCCGGCCTCGGGCGGGGCCTGCGGTTCCGCGAGGCCGAGGCGGTCGGCATGTTCGAGGCGATGGAGCGGCAGGCCGGCTACCCGCACGCGGCCACCGTCGTCCCCTGGACCACCCACCGGGAGCTGGGCGACCGGGCGCTCGACCCGGCGACCCTCGGCGGCTACACCGACCGCCAGTTCGCCTCCCCGCTGAGCAAGGTGCGCCGCTGCACCGCGGACACCCCGCTGGACTGGGTGTGGGCCCGGCCGCCGCTGGGCGGCGAGCCCCGGCTGGTCCCGGCCGAGGTCGGCTTCTACCGGTACGGCTACCGGATCAGGCCCGAGGCGGCGGCGGACACCCGCAGCGCCTTCCTGGAGTCCTCCAGCGGCTGCGCCCTCGGCGGGAGCTTCGAGGAGGCGGCCCTGCACTCGCTGCTCGAACTCGCCGAGCGCGACGCCTTCCTCCAGGCGTGGCACCTGGCCCGCCCGCTGCCCGCCGTCGACCCGGCCACCGTCCGCGACCGGCAGTCCCGGCTGCTGCTCAAGCGGGCCGAGGAGCACGGCTACGACGTCCACCTGCTGGTGGCCACCGCCGACATCCCGGTGCCCGCGGTCTGGGCGCTGGCGGTGCGGCGCGACGGCGGCCTCCCGGCCAGCTTCAGCACGGCGGGCTGCCACCCCGACCCCGAGCAGGCGGTGCGCTCGGCGCTGTGGGAGCTGGCCCAGCTGGTGACGGGCGGCCTGACCTGGGACCCGGAACCGCTGGAGCCGCTGATCGACGACCCCTGGCAGGTCGAGGAACTGGTCCAGCACTGGCGCCGCTACACCTTCCCCGAGCTGCTGCCCCGGGTCGAGCGGGTGCTCGGCGGCCCGCTGCTCCCGCTGGCGGAGGCCTTCGGGGGCTGGCCGCGCCCGCTGGTCCGGGCGGCGGGAGGGGACGTGACCGGCGCGCTGGAGTACGTCCTCGACCTCTACCGGACGGCCGGGCTCGGCACCGTGCTGGCCGTCGACCAGTCCACCCCCGACCACGCCGCGCTCGGCCTGTCCGTGGTCAAGTGCGTGGTGCCCGGCATCCTGCCGATGTGCTTCGGCCAGGCGCACCAGCGGCTGTCCGGCCTCGACCGGCTGCTCTCGCGGCTGGACGCGGACCCGGCCGACCTGCCCCTCGACCCCCACCCCTTCCCGTGAACGCGCCCCCGCCCCTTCCCGTGAACGCACCCCGATCCCTGCCCGTGAACGCACCCCCGGACCTGCCCGTGAACGCACTTCCGTCGGTGGCCGTCCCGCCGACCCCGGACGACGTCCGCCGCTTCGCCTTCCGGCAGGGCCCCGGCAAGGGCCACCTCGGCGAGCAGCACCTCGTGGACGACCGGACCGCGACGACCAGCGCCCTGCCGCCCCACCGGGCCCGCTCGGCCACCGGCGTCCCGCTGCCGCTCGGCACGCACGAGCTGCTGGCCGCGACCCCCTACCCGGGCCCGTGCGGGGCCGGGGCGGTCGCGGCGCTGGAGCCGCAGGAGCGGCTGGGGCACCTGCTGACTACGGCCTTCGGCCTGCAGCGGCGCGAGCCCTCGCACCGGTACGCCGACCACCGCTCGGTCGCCTCCGGGCGGGCGAAGTACCCGGTGCACGCCTTCCTCGCCCAGGGCGCGGCGGTCCGCCACCACGACCCGTACCGGCACGCGCTGGTGGACGTGGCGCCGTCCGGCGGTGCGGCCGCGGGGCCGGTGGACGGCACCTCGGTGCTGCTGGCCGGCCGGTACAGCGACCTGCCCGCCGCCTACGGCCGACTGCGGTACGCCGTCACCGAGGTCGAACTCGGGGTCGCGCTGCGGTCGTTGTGCGTGGCGGCGGACCTGTTCGGGGTACCGGCCGCGCTCGCCCTGGACGGTGCGGCCACCGCCCGGGCCGAGGCCGCGGTCCGCTCGGCGGGGCCTGGCACCTGGTCCGCGCCGCTGGCCGTCCGGCTCGACGTCCCGGGGCCGGCCGCTCCGGGCCGGGTGCTGCCGGGCCCGCCGCCCGCGGCCCGGGACGTCCGCGACCCCCTGCTGGGGGCCGACGACCCGTCGGCCCGGGACGCGGCCGCGGTCAGCGCCCGCCGCCACGGCCTGCCGCCCGGCCCCCCGGCCCCGGCCCGCGGCCTGCCCGAAGGGAGCCCGGCCGGGAGCAGCGCGACCGGGCTCCCCTCGGGCGGGCCGGCCGGGGGCGGGCCGGTGAGCGGTGGTGCGGCCGGGGCCGTCGACTGGGCGCAGGTGCTGTGGAACCGCACCGCGGGCCGGATGCCGGACCGGCTGTACGGATTCGCCCTGCGGCCCGCCGAGGTCTCCGCCGACTGCCTGGCCGACCTGCTGGCCTGGGCCGACCGTCCGCCGCCGGGGCGGCTGCTCGCCGAGGTCGCCGAGCGGGTCCGGCTGAGCGTGGCCCTGCAGCGGGTCGGTGGGCTGCCCGCGGGCGTCCACCAGGTGGAGGGCCGGGGCCTGGTGCTGGGCCCGGCCCGGCCCGGGATCATGGCGGCGCTCCAGCCGGGCTTCGCCCAGCAGCCCGCGCCGAACACCGACTCCGGGATGCGCCACGCGGCGATGGCCTTCGTCCACTCGGTGGACGTCGACGCGCTGCTCGACGACTTCGGCCCGTCCGCGTTCGGCCTGCTCCAGCTCTGCCTGGGCTGGTCCGTGCACGGGCTGTGCCTGGCGGCGGCCGCGCACGGGCTGGTCGCCCGCCCGGCGCGCTCCTTCGTCGAGTACCGCGTGCAACCCCTGTTCGGCCTGCGCCGCGAGGAGACCCCGGTGTTCATGACGGTCTGCGGAACGTCCCGCTTCACCGAGCCGATGCTGGACCTGCGCACGTGAGCGCCCCGGACCGGGCCACGGACCCGAGCACCCCGGCGCGGGCGGCGGACGCAAGCCTCCCGGCACGGGCCGCGGACCCGACCACCCCCGCACCGCGAGGGCGGTGGCGCACCTGGCACCTGCACGCGGACTCGTTGCGCCCCGCAGCCCTGGAGGACCTGCTGGTGCGGGCCGTCGTCCCGGTGGTCGAGGGGCTCGCGGCCGACCGGGTGCCGGGGGGCCCGCCCCGGCCCTGGTTCTTCCTGCGCTACTGGCAGGGCGGCCCGCACCTGCGGCTGCGGATCGCCGACCTGGACGGCCCGGCCGCCGACCGGATCACCGCGGACCTGGCCGCCCGGACGGGCGCCATCAACGCGGCGCTGCCCGCCGAGGACCGGATCACCCCCGCCGCCTACCGCCGGGCCGCCGGGCCGCTGGCCGAACTCGGCGAGGGCGGCCGCTCCCTGGAGCTGGGCGAGCTGCTGCCGCCGGGCGTCCATCCGGCGCGGTACGAGCCGGAGGTCCGGCGCTACGGCGGGCCCGGGCAGATGGCGCTCAGCGAGGAACTGTTCCACGCCTCCAGCGTGGTGGTCCTGCGCGCCTGCCGGACCCGCCCCGGGCACGGCCGGAACGTCGCGGATGGGCTGGAGGCGATGGCCGCGACCCTGTCGGCCTGGCCCGGCGACCGCACCGCCCTGCTGCGCGCGGTGCGCGACGGCTGGGCCGAGTGGTCCGGCGGTCCGGACCGCGAGGCCGCCGCCACCCGCGCCGCCCGGGCCGCCGCCGAGCAGGCCGACCGGCTCCGGGCGAGCGCGGCGGCGCTGACCGCCCTGGCCGAGGGCGCCCCGTCCCGGTGGAGCGCCTGGACGACCAGGCTGCGCCTGGCCGCCGAACGGTGGACCGAGCTCCACGGCACCCCCGCCGCCGGGCGGATCTTCGGTTCCCACCTCCACATGACCCAGAACCGGCTGGGCGTCGGCGCGGGCCGCGAGGGCCTGATGGCGGGCGTCCTGCTGGAGCTCCTCCCGGCGACCGGAAGCGCCACCGGAAGCGCTACCGGAAGTGGCCGGGAAAGTGAGCAGGGAATTATCTGACGAGCAGTAATTCCCATGGTTGGATGGGAAGTTCGGTGCTTTCCCGGCGTGCGCGCAATTTCGCATTCAGGTACTCTCTGTCCGAACGACAGGAAATCGCCGGGTCGGTTCGACGGGCCCGGCGGCGGCTGAAGGCGGGCTGGTTCGGTGAACGGTCGGGTGGGCGCGGGCGGGCTGCTGCGCGCGGCCCTCGCCCCGGGTGCGACCGCCTCCGCGGCGGGCCCCTACGCCCTGTTCGCGCGGCTGCGGGAGACCGCCCCGGTGCTGTACGACCCGGAGTTGGAGACCCGGTTCCTGACCGGCTTCGCCGACTGCCAGGCCGTGCTGGCGGGCCCCGCCTTCGCGGTGCCGGACGCCGCCTGGCTGCGCCGCGAGCGCCCCGGATGGGCGGCCCGGCCCGCGGCGGACTTCTTCTACGCCTCGCTGCTCGGCACCAACGGCGCCGCGCACGAAAGGCTGCGCGGGCCGCTGACGGCGGCGTTCGCGCCGCGCCGGGCGGCGGAACTCGCGGCGGGCGTGGAGAAGACCGTCGACGAACTGCTCGACCGTTTCGCGGACGCGCTCTCCGGCGGTGCGACGGCGGACTTCCAGGCCCTGGTCGGGTACCCGCTGCCGGTCGCGGTGGTGGGCGAGCTGCTCGGCGTGCCCCGGGCCGACCGGGAGGAGTTCCACCACCTCGGCCGGGACGCCGCCCGCCTGCTCGAACCGGCCCGCTCGGACGAGGACTGGCAGCGGGCGGACGCCGCGGTGACCGCCCTGCGGGCGTACTTCGCCGGGCTGCTCCGCGAACGGCGGGCCCGCCCGGCCGGAGACCTCGCCTCGGTGCTGCCCGCCTGCTCCGGCGGTGAACGGCCGCTCGGAGAGAGCGAGTTGGCGGATCTGCTGGTGCTGGTCTTCGTCGCCGGGTTCGAGACCACCGCCGGGCTGCTCGGCACCGCGGTGCACGCCCTGCTCACCCACCCCGGGCAGGCCGCGCTGCTGCGGGCCGACCCGGGGCTGCTGCCCGGCGCCGTCGAGGAGGCGCTGCGCTGGGACGGCCCGGTGCTGATGACCGAGCGGCTGGCGCTGCGCCCCGTCGAGATCGGTGGCGTGCCCGTCCCGGCCGGGGGCAGCGTGACCGCGGTGCTCGGCGCCGCCAACCGGGACCCGCGCCGCCACCCGGACCCGGACGCCTTCCTGGTCCGCCGCCCGGACGTGCACGTGCTGAGCTTCGGCGCCGGGCCGCACTACTGCTTCGGCGCGGCGCTGGCCCGGCTGGAGGCGGCGGCGCTGCTGGGCCCGCTGCTGGAGCGCTTCCCCGGGCTGGCCCCGGCCGGGGAGCCGGTGCGGCGCGCCTCGGCCTGCCTGCGCTCGTTCGACGCCCTGCCCCTGGCGGCCACCGGCTGAGCACCGCCCCCGCCCCGCGCCGTACCGCCCCCGCGCCGTACCGCCCCCGCCCCGGCTGGGCACCGCCCCCGCCCCGCGCCGTACCGCCCCTCCCGAAGGACGTGCCCGTGAACTTCCTGCACCGCGAACGCGCCGAACTCGAGGCGCTCATGCCCGGGTTGGACGGGGCGCTGGCCCGCCGCCCGCTGGCCGAACTGGAGCGGGCGCCCAGCCCGGCGATCGCCGCGTTCAAGGAGGCGGGCGGCCCGGGGCTGCTGGTGCCCACCGCGTACTCCGGCGCGGGCGCGAGCGCGCTGCAGGCCGTCCGGGTGCAGCGGGCGGTCGGAGCCCGCTGCCCCTCGCTGGCGGTGGCCACCACCATGCACCACTTCTCGGTCGCGGGCCTGGTCGAGGCCGCGAAGTACGGGGACGGCCTGGAGGGGGCACTGCTGGAGTCCGTCGCCAAGCAGCGGCTGCTGGTGGCCTCCGCGTTCGCCGAGGGCCGGGCCGGGCAGAACATCCTCGCCCCGCACCTCAGCGCCGAGCGCCGCGGCGACCGGATCGTGCTGAACGGCAGCAAGATGCCGTGCAGCCTCTCCCGCTCGATGGACCTGCTGACCGCCTCCGTCGCGCTGACCGGCCCGGACGGCGTCCACCGGCTGGCCGTCGCGCTGATCCCCGCCGCCACCCCCGGCATCAGCGTCCGCCCGTTCTGGGGCACCCACCTGCTGGCGGGCGCCGAGAGCGACGAAGTCCGGCTCACCGACGTCGAGTTGGACCTCTCCATGGTGGTCGCCACCGAGGTCACCGCCGACGCCGTGCCGGACGCCCTGAACGTCGCGGGCTTCCTCTGGTTCGAACTGCTGCTGACCGCGGGCTACTTGGGCGTGGCCAGCGCCCTGGTCGAACGGACCCTGCAGCGCCCCGGCGGCGCGGCGGACGACCCGGCGCCCCACCTCGTCCCGGTCGAGGGCGCGATGCTGGCCGTGGAGGCCGTCGCCCGGGCGATGGCGGACGAACCCCTGGACGAGGCGCTGCTGGTCCGCGCCCTGACCGCCCGCTACGCCGCGCAGGACGCCATCGCCGAGACCACCCGCAGCTGCCTGGCCGCGCTGGGCGGCATGGACTTCATCACCTCCCCGGACGCCTCCTACCTGGCCTCCGCCGCCACCGCCCTGACCTTCCACCCGCCCGCCCGCAGCAGGATGGCCCGCCCGCTGCGGGAGTTCCTGGACGGCCGCCCGCTGCGGATCGGCTGACCCGGTGGACCCCGGAAGCGGCCCCTACCGGGTCGAAGTACTGCGCAGCGTCGGCGAGTTGCCGCCCGGCCTGTGGGAACGGCTGGCCCCCGCCGACGACCCGATGTGGTCCCGGCCGGTCTTCGCCGCACTGGAACGCAGCCGGGTCGGCCCCGCCGGGTACGCCTACCTGCTGCTGCGCCGGGGCGGCGAACCCGTCGCGGTGCTGCCGCTGTCCCTCTTCCCCGACCTGCAACTGGACCGGATCGTCGGCCCGCACGAGCGCCGCCTGCTCGCCCCGCTGCGCCGCCGCGCGCCCCGCCTGCTGCGGGTGCCGATGCTGCTGTGCGGCCACCTGCTCGGCCAGGGCCGCCTGCTCGCCGCGCAGCCGCCGGACGAGGAGGCCGGACGGCTGCTGGTCGCGGCGGCCCTGGACCTCGCCCGGCGCGAAGGGCTGGGCACCGTGCTGTTCAAGGACTTCGCCGGGCCCGACCTCGCCCCGCTGCGCACCCCGTTGACGGAGGCCGGGTTCTTCCTCGCCCCCGCCCTCCCCGACACCGAACTCGCCCTGCCCACCGACTCGTTCGAGGAGTACCTGGCCGCGCTCCCGGCCAAGCCGCGGCGCAACGCCCGGGCCAAGATCCGCCGCTTCGCGGCCCGGCCGGGCCTGCGGATCGAGGTGCTGGCCGAGTTCGACCACCTGCTGCCCCACCTGCTGCCCCTCTACCGGCAGGTGATGGACCGGGCCGACCAGACGCTGGACGTGCTGGACCACGCCTTCCTGGCCGCCCTCGCCGCCGACCCCGCCAGCCGTCTGGTGGCCTGCTTCGACGAGGGCCACCAACCGGGCAGCAGAGAACGTCAGTTGGTCGGATTCCTGCTCTGCCTGTTCGCCGGGAACGGCGCCACCGGCGCCCGGATCGGCCTGGACTACCGCCTCGCGCACGAGAGCGCGCTCTACCACAACCTGCACTACGCGGCCGTCCGGCTGGCGATGGCCGACGGCTGCGGGCACATCCGCTTCGCCCAGACCGCGTACCCCCCGAAGACCGAGATGGGCTGCGCGCTGGTCGAGCAGTGGCACGCGATGACGCACCTGCGGCCGCTGCCCCGCGCCGTGCTGCGGCACCTGCTCCCGCCCGCGCTGGCCGCCGCCCGCGCCCAGGCCCTGGGCCTGCCCGACCACCGGTCCGCCCGCCCGTCGGAGCGCCCGCGCCACGGCCGGACCGACCCCAACCCCCCTGCCACCGCCCGCCGTTCCGAGGAGAGGCCCGCCCGTGCCGCACGTTGAAGTGGAGTTGCCCGTCGCCGCGCCGCCCGAGCAGGCCTGGCCGGTGGTGGTGGACGTCCTCGGCTACCCCGCCTGCATGGAGAGCGTGGACGCGGTCGAACTGGTCGAGCAGCCCGACGAGCGGCACCGCACCACCGCCTGGTCGGTCCGGCTGCAGGGCTCCGTGCTGCGCTGGACCGAGACCGAGGTGATCGACCACGCCGCGCGCCGCTTCGACTTCGAGCAACTCACCGGCGACCTGGGCGCGTTCAGCGGCCACTGGGCGGTACGAGCCGCGCCCGGCGGCGGCAGCACCGTCGCCCTGCACGTCGACTTCGACCTCGGCATCCCGCTGCTCGCCGAGATGCTCGACCCGGTCGCCGCGGACGCCCTGCGGGACAGCGCCGCGCAGATGCTCGCCGCCCTCGAACAGCGGATGCTCCTCCAGGGGGCCGCCCGGTGACCACGACCCTCCCGAACACGGCGACGGGCCCGGACGCCGGAACGGACGCGGGCCTCGTCTTCGACCGGCTGCGCCGCCACGCCTCCCCGAAGCTCGCCCTGACCGGCGGCTTCGTCGGGCGCGGCGCCGTCGAATCGGTCGCCGAGGGCTGCCGGGTGACGCTCTCCGACGGCCGCACCGCGCTGGACTTCGGCTCCTACGCCGTCACCCTGCTCGGCCACCGCCACCCCGCCGTCACCGCCGCCGTCCGCGCCCAACTGGACGCCATGCCGACCTCGACCCGCGCCCTGGCCAACCCGGTCGCCGCCGCGGCCGCGGCCCGGCTCAGCGGCTACCTCGGCGACGCGCTCCCCAAGGTCCACTTCGGCCTGAACGGCGCCGACGTGGTCGAAGTCGCGGTCAAACTGGCCCGGTTGGCGACCGGATGCCCCCGGGTGCTGGCCGTCCGCGGCGCCTTCCACGGCAAGTCGCTGGGCGCCCTCGCCCTCACCCACAGCCCGCTGTACCGGCGCGGCCTGCTCGGCAGCGAGGTCGACGTCGTGCACGTCGACGCCGAGGACCCGGCGGCGGTCGGCCGGGAGACCGCGGGCGGCCGGGTGGCCGCGATCGTCTTCGAACCCGTCCAGGGCGAGAACGGCGCGCTGCCACTGCCCACCGGGGTGCTCCGGCAGTGGTGCGCGGACGCGGCCCGCGACGGCGCCTTCGTGATCGCCGACGAGATCCAGTGCGGCCTGCGCCGCTGCGGCGAACCCTCGGTCGCCCTCGCCGACGGCCTGCCCGTCGACGCCGTGCTGCTCGGCAAGCCGCTGGGCGGCGGCGTCGCCCCGCTCTCCGCCCTGCTGTGCTCCGAGCGCCTGTACGCGCCGCTGGCCGCCGACCCGTTCCTGCACTCGGCGACCTTCGGCGGCCACCCGCTGAGCTGCGCCGCCGTCCCCGCCGCCCTCGACGCCATCGAGCAACTCGCGGACCACGGGCGCGAGTTGGCTGCCCGGCTGGACGCCGTGCTGGCCGACCTCCAGGCCCGCCACCCCGCGGTGGTGCGGGCTGTGCCGGGCCGCGGGCTGCTCCGCGGCCTCGACTGCACCTCCCCGCAGGCCGCGGGCACCACGGTGCTCGAACTCGCCGCCACCGGCCTGCTCGTCTCGCCCTGCCTCAGCCGCCCCACCACCGTCCGACTGCTGCCGCCGCTGATCACCACCCCGGCCCAACTCGCCGAAGCCGCAAGCATCCTGGACGCCGCACTGACCACCACCGCCCGCACCCTGCCCGCCACCAGCACCGAAGGAGCGCACCCCGGTGCCCACCCGTGAGGAACTCGCCGCCACCGTCCGGACGGTCGTCTCCGACGTGCTCGGCGCCGACCCGGAGGAACTGCGGGAACGGACCAGCCTGGCCGAGGAGTACGGCATCGACAGCCTCGAACTCATGGAGGTCGGCGCCCGGTTGGAACGCACCCTGCGCCTGCGGATCGACCCCGACGACCTGCTCTCGGCCCGCGACCTCGGCCACGCCGTCGACCTGCTGCACGCCCGCCTCGCCGACCCCGCCACCGCCGCACCCGGCAGCCGCACCGCCGACGCGGTGATCACCCTGACGCCCCCCGCCCCGGCTCCGGTCCCCACCCCGGCCGTCCCCGCCCCGGGCGGCCCCGCGTGAGCGCCCCGCACCGGCACCCCTCGGGCGGCCACCGGGTCGCCGTCACCGGCATCGGCCTCAAGACCCCCGCGGGCCACACCCTCGACCAGGTGTACGCCGCGGTGCTGGCCGGCCGCCCCACCGCCACCCGGGTCGAACGGCTGGTGGAGGCCGACCTGCCGGTCCACTTCGCCTGCCTGGTACCGGAGTTCGACCCCGAGGCGTACCTCAGCCGCCGCGAGGCCCGGCAGATCGACCGCCCCGCGCAACTGCTGCTGTGCGCCGCCGACGACGCCCTGGCCGACGCCGCCCTGCCCGCCGGGCAGCCGCGCGACCGGATCGGCGTCCAGATCGGCACCGGCATCGGCGGCCTGTCCAGCATGGAGGCCGCCACCGCGGGCTACGTCGACCGCCCCCGCGACCTGCCCGTGCACACCGTCCCCCGCACCATGGCCAACTCGCCCGCCTGCCGGGTCGCCCTGCGCCACGGCTTCCAGGGCGTCTGCACCACCTACTCCAGCGCCTGCGCCAGCGGCGGCACCGCCCTCGGCGAGGCCGCCCGCCGGATCCGGCACGGCGAACTGGACGTCGCGGTGGCCGGCGGCGTCGACGCGGCCGTCAGCACCGTGGTGATGGGCGCCTTCGCCCGGATGCGCGCCCTCTCCCAGCGCAACGGCCAACCCGCCCTGGCCAGCCGCCCGTTCGACGCCGACCGGGACGGCTTCGTGATGGGCGAGGGCGCCGCCGTCCTGGTCCTGGAGCGCTGGGAGTCGGCCCGCGCCCGCGGCGCCCGCATCCACGGCGAGATCGCGGGCTACGCCGAGAACTGCGACGCCTTCCACATCGCCGCCCCGCACGAGGACGGCGAGGTCGCCGCCCGCTGCATGCAGCGGGCCGTCGCCGACGCCGGACTCTCCCTCGCCGACATCGGCCACATCAGCGCCCACGGCACCTCCACCGTCCCCGGCGACCGCGCCGAGGCCCGCGCCGTCGACCGCTGCTACCGCGGCCAGTCCCCGCCGGTCACCGCCGTCAAGGGCGTCACCGGCCACCTGATCGGCGCCGCGGGCGCCCTCGCCGCCGCCCTCGCCCTGCACTGCGCGGCCCGCGGCCTCGTCCCGCCGATCGCCAACCTGCACCACAGCCCCGAGGCCGACCTGGTCGACCTCGTCCACGGCACCCCGCGCGCCGTCGCTCCCGCACCCGTCCTCGCCAACGCCTTCGGCTTCGGCGGCCAGAACGCCTGCCTGGTGCTCGCACCCCCCACCTGACCCGTCCGAGAGGGAGCCACCCATGCGCGTCCTGCTCACCGGGGCGACCGGTGTCGTCGGCACCGAACTCGCCCACCAGCTACGGGCCGCGGCCCCCGAACACGGCCGCCCGCTCGACCTCGTCCCCGTCGCCCGCCGCGGCGACGGCGTCGTGCACTGGCGGATGGGCACCGAACCGCCGCCCGCCGCCCTCACCGGGCACTGGGACGTCATCGTGCACGCCGCCGCCAGCACCCGCTGGACCCTCGGCCGCGACGAGGCCACCGCCGCCAACCTCGACCCGCTGCGCGCCGTCCTCGCCCTCGCCGACCCCGACACCCACCTCGTCCAGGTCTCCACCGCGTACGTCGGCGGCGACCGCAACCCCGAGGACCTGCGCGGCAGCGAGTTCGCGGGCTACCGCAACGGCTACGAGTGGTCCAAGGCCCGCTGCGAGGAACTCGCCCGCGAACTCCACCCCGGCCCGCTCACCCTGGTCCGCCCGCCCCTGGTGGTCGGCCGCCGCCGCACCGGCGAGATCGCCCGCTTCTCCGGCCCCTACACGATGCTGCAGGCCCTGGTCTCCGGCACCGCCGCCGTGGTCGTCGGCGACCCCGCCGGCCACGCCGAGATCAGCCCCGTCGACGAGGTCGCCGCCGCACTGACCGCCGCCGTCCTCACCCCGCCCCCCGACCGCCCCCGCACCGAGGTGATCGCCGCCGGGCCCGACAGCCTCGACCTCGCCACCCTGGTCGACGTCATCCTCGACACCCTCAACGCCTTCCGCGCCGCCCACGGCACCGCCCCCCTGGACCGCCCGCCGCTGGTCCCCACCGAGAGCTGGAACCGCTTCTTCCTCCCGCTCTGCGAACGGCACCTCTCGCCCGTCCAGAACCAGGCCGTCAAGCTCCTCGCCATGTTCCAGAGCTACACCAGCATGCGCCGCCCCTTCACCCCCACCTGGAAGGTCCCCGACCCGGCCACCGCCATGGCCGCCTCCGTCCACCACTGGGCCACCCGCCGCCCCCGCCTCGCCCTCGCCCGCCCCGAACCCTGGACCCTCCTCGGCCCCGGCCGCTGAACGCACCCGCCGGTGCGCCCAGCGGCCGGGGCCGCAGGGGGGCGTCCGTCGTCAGCTGGTGGTGCAGCTGACGGTGGGCCAGGTGGTGGAGCCGTTCTTCATGATGGTCATGCCCCAGTTGTTGCCGGAGCCGTTGGGGGTGGCGACCAGCTCCAGGACTGGCCCGCGGAGAGCGACGCCGTGCAGCCGCCGCCGGTGCCGCCGCCGCCCGTGCCGCCACCGCCGGTGCCGCCACCGCCGGTGGAGGAGCCCAGGGTGATGTTGGAGTTGCCGCTGCTCTGGTAGCCCTCGGTGGCCAGGATCTCGTAGTTCATGGTGCCGAGGTTCATGCCGTGCTGGGCCCAGGCGTCGAAGTGGTTGCCGACGCTGATGGTGCCGCCGGTGCGCTTGGACTGGCGGACGCTCCAGTACTGGTTGAAGGTCTTGTTGCCCTCGATGGAGGGGGCGTTGTAGCGGGTGGTCTCGTAGATGTCGTAGGTGCCGCCGTCGGTGGTGACGGTGCCCTTGTAGGTGCCGGTGGGCTTGTAGGAGCCGTAGTTCTCGACCACGTAGTACTCGACCAGCGGGTTGGTGGTCCAGCCGTAGAGCGACAGGTAGGCGTTGCCGTTGGTGCTCCAGGTGCCGGAGTACGTCACCGGGTTGCGCGAGCCGGTGCTCCAGCCCTTGCCCGCGACGAAGTTGCCGACGTTGGTCCAGGAGGTGGTGTAGTTGCCGCCGCCGTTCAGGGACATCGAGGACGAGCCGCTGCCGTCGCTCCAGAACGAGTAGAAGTACCCGCCGTCGTTGCCGGTCTGGTTGCTGCTGATGGTCGCCGCGTCGGCGGTGCCGGGCAGCAGGACGACGGCGGCCAGGGCGAGCGGGAGGATGCGGGCCTTGTGGGGGATCTTCACGGGGCGATCCGTTCTGTGGGTGGGTGGGGGAGCGGGCCGTGGGGGTCCGGCGACAGTGTTGGGCGGTGCCGGACGGGCTGTCAACACTTTCGACAGCAATTCCGAATGCGTCGGCTGTCTAGGAGTTGAGGTTCCGTCAGAGAAATTGCTGGTCAGAGCCGATGTCGCCGGACGAGAGAGAGGAGAGTCGAACGTCGCGCGTGCGCGTTCGATGGCGCCGGGCGGCCCAGTGGGACACAATTTTCGGTGAGGGTGCTTCGAAAGTTTCGAAACCGAAGGAGGGCATGGCGGGCCACCGGGGCGGTGGAATGCACGCCCGGGAGGTGGGGGATGCGCGGCCGTCGCGGCCGTTGAAGTACGTGCACGACTGAGTCGGTTCCGCTTTCCCCGCACGCCCCGGGGAAAGCGATTTCCGGCTGCCCGGAATCGGGTTCAGCTGGTGGTGCAGCTGACGGTGGGCCAGGTGGTGGAGCCGTTCTTCATGATGGTCATGCCCCAGTTGTTGCCGGAGCCGTTGGGGGTGGCGACCAGCCGCCCGTGCCGCCGGTGGTGCCGCCGGTGGTGCCGCCCGTGCCGCCGCCGCTGTCGGTGGGGGCGACCGCGTGGCCGGTCTGCGGGGAGATCATGCCTGCGCACAGGCCGCGGGAGGCCAGGTTCTGGGCGATCTGCGGGATGGCCGCGAGGGTGTTGGCGGGCCACTCGTGCATCAGGATGACCTGGCCGTTGCCCAGGCGGCCGACGGCCTGGACGATCGCGGCGGTGGTGGCGCCGTTCCAGTCCTGCGAGTCGACGTCCCAGATCACCTCGGTCAGGCCGTACTTGGCCTCGACCGTCTTCAGGGTCGCGTTGGTCTCGCCGTACGGCGGGCGGAAGAGCTTGGGCGTGCCGCCGCCCGCGTTGGCGATGGCGGACTGGGTGTTGCCGACCTCGGAGTCGATCTGGGCCTGGCTCTGCTGGATCAGGTGGGGGTGGGTGTAGCTGTGGTTGCCGACCCACATCCCGGCCGCCACCTCGGCCCTGACCTGGGCCGGGTAGGCGGCCGCGTACTGGCCCTCGTTGAACATGGTGGCCCGCAGCCCGTTCTGCTGGAGGGCGTTGAGCAGGGCGGGGGTGTGGTCGTTGGAGGGGCCGTCGTCGAAGGTGAGCCCGACGTAGCCGGTGCAGCCCGCCGCCCGGGCCGGGGTGGGGTCGGCGGCGGTGAGGGTCAGGCCGGTCGCCAGGGTGGCGGCGACGGCCAGGGCCG
This sequence comes from Kitasatospora phosalacinea, assembly GCF_000717185.1. Lineage (GTDB taxonomy): Bacteria > Actinomycetota > Actinomycetes > Streptomycetales > Streptomycetaceae > Kitasatospora > Kitasatospora phosalacinea_A. Next base: position 68,820 of record NZ_JNYE01000070.1, read on the forward strand.
CGACCAGCGGGCGCGGCGAGAGGCTGGTGATGCGCATGGGGGTGCGACTCCTCGTGGTTCGCTGGGGAGCCCGGGAGGCGGATGGAACCGGCGACCCGGCTCGGGGAAGTCGGCGACGGCCGACTGCGACGAGTTTTGACCCGGACACTTCGAGTGTCAATGACCCGGTTGAAACTTTCTGCCGACATTCGAAAAATCGCAGCAATGGCGGCCGGAAACGGCGGGTGCGTCCCGCGCGGGGGCGCCGAACGCGGACCGATCGAGTTTCGGAGGTCGGCGTCGGACGGGGCCGACAGCGGGCCGGCGGTGGGTCAACGGGGGCCGACAGTGGGCCGACGGTGGGTCAACGGCCGGACGGGAAGCCTGGATCGGCCGTCGGCGGGTTCCGCGTCGTTGCGGGCCGACGGCCGATCGGCCCGTCCACCGCCCCTGCGCGTCCCGGAACGGGGCGCGCAGGGGCGGTGGACGGGGTACCGCGGACCGGGCGGGCGAAGCGGGGTGCCTCCCGGGCGGCGGAGCGGTGGGGTGGGGCGGTGGGGCGGTGGG
>NZ_JNYE01000071.1 GCF_000717185.1 Kitasatospora phosalacinea
CGGGCCGGGGCCCGGCAGCCGCACCACACCGGCTGCCGGGCCCCGGCGCGTCCCGGCGCGCCGCGAGATCGCCCACCCACCGGGCCGCTGGGGCCCGTGCGCGGGAGGTGTCCGCACGGGGCAGGGGTGTCCGTACGGGGGCCGGGGAGCCGGGGGGCCGGGGCTGTGCGGGCTCCGGGAGCGGGGCTCAGGGGCGGTGGGGGCGGCGGGCCAGGAAGACGTACTCCTGGCCGGGCCGGTCCGGGGCGTCCCTGACCTCCAGGGGTTCGAGGCCCGCGGCGCGCAGGTCGGCCTCGACCTCGGGGCGTTCGCGGAAGCGCAGGGTGGAGTCCGAGGTGAGGTGCCGCCCGTCCGCGGCGAACACGTAGTGCCAGCGGAACGCCACCAACGGACCGGCGACGGACAGCAGTTCGACCCAGGTCTCCACCGCGCCGACGCCCGGCAGCTCGCTGACCCGGCGGGACGCCTCCCGCGTCCAGGACTCCCAGGCGCAGCGGGCCGGGACCCTGCTCTCGAACACCAGGTGCCCGCCCGGGCGCAGCGCGTCGCGCACGCCCCGCAGGGTGGCGCGCCACCGGGCGGGGTCGGTGATCTCCTGGGCGGCGTTGGCCGTCATGGTGACCAGGTCCGCCCGCTGCGGGGGCAGGTCCGTCGCGTCCCCGACCAGCCAGCGGACCCGCTCGGCGCCCGGCTTGCCGCGGGCCACCTCCACCGACGCGGCGGCCGGGTCGACACCGAGCACCCGCACCCCGCGCCCGGCCAGCAGCAGGGCGAACACCCCGGTGCCGCAGCCCAGGTCCAGGACGTCGGACGCGCCGAACTCGTCGACCAGGCGCAGGTAGGGGAGCAGGTCCGAGCGGTCCGGGTCGAGCCCGTCGTAGAGCGCCGCCAGCGCGGGCAGCGTGAAGCATTCGTCGGCCATCCGGAGGACCGTAGCGGGGGAGGGGGCGGAACGGAAAAGGGTTTGTCAGGGCGGGCGGCGGCCCGTACGGTGGGGCGGGTGAACACCGGAACGGCCATGGGCCACGCACGGATCGGCGACCCGGTGGGCGGCTGACCCTGCCCCGGGCGCCGCAGGGGCGCCCGCGCGTCCGGGGGCCGCCGAGGTCTGGGAGCAGTGCGCGCACACGTCCCCAGACCGACCGCCCCGGAACGAGGTACCACCCGGCCATGCCCGCCGCCTTCAACCACACCATCATCGTCTCCAAGGACAGCGCCGCGTCCGCCCGCTTCTACCGCGAGCTGCTGGAGGCCGAACAGGCGCCCTCCTGGGGCCCGTTCACCAACCTGAAGCTCGCCGACGGCGTGCTGCTGCAGTTCGCCGCACCGCCGGTGGAGATCCAGATGCAGCACTACGCCTTCCTGGTCGACGACGAGCTGTTCGACCGCGCCCACGCCCTGCTGCGCGAGCGCGGCATCGACCACTGGGCCGACCCGCAGATGCAGCGCCCCGGCGAGACCAACACCGAGCACGGCGGCCGCGGCGTCTACGTGCTCGACCCGTCCGGGCACGGCCTGGAACTGATCACCCGTCCTTACCTGTAGGCCTGCGCACGGGGAGAGGAGGACGGGGCGATGGACCATCAGGAACTGCGCGCCGCCCTGGCGGAGGCGCGACGCGTCCTCGCCCCGCACCTCCACGCGGACTGGAGCGTCCCGGCGGGCCCACTGGAGTGGAGCTGCCGGGACACGCTGGCCCACGTCGGCCACGACCTGCTCGCCTACGCCGGGCAGGTCGCGGCCCTCCCCGCGGACGGCTACCTGCCCTTCGACCTGACGCTGCATCCGGACGCCGGGCCCGCCGAGGTGCTGACCACCGCGCTGGCCTGCGGCGAACTGCTGGCCCTCGCCCTGTCCGCCGCCGCCCCGACCGCACGGGCCTGGCACTGGGGCCCGTCTTCAAACCCCCGCCTGCCCCGCGACCCCTGGCACGCCCTCTCGCCGCACCGGGCAAAGGGCCAAGTACATCCAGTACGAGGCCCTTCACCCGGCACGCCGAGAGCACGCACCAGACGCCGCGAGGCCGCCCTTCGGGCGACGACGGGGGTTTGAAGACGGGCCCCGGGCCCCACCGACCCGACCGGCTTCGCCGCGATGGGCGTCGCCGAGACGCTGCTGCACACCCACGACATCGCCACCGGCCTCGCCCTGGACTGGACAGCGCCGCCCGCCCTCTGCGCCGCCGTCCTGGCCCGGCTCTTCCCCGACGCCCCGCCCGGCGACCCCGCCCCCGTGCTCCTGTGGTGCACCGGCCGGGCCGCGCTCCCGGACCGCCCGCGCCGCACCTCCTGGGCGTGGCGGGCGGCGCTCGACGGGTGAGCGGTGCGGCCGTCGGGCGGGCACCGGCGCCGTGTGACCATGGGGGCATGGCATCCGGTCGGATCATCTTCCTCAACGGCACGTCCAGCTCGGGAAAGTCGAGCATCGCCCGGGAGCTCCTCGACGTCCTGGACGACGGCGTCTTCTTCCACCTGGCGGTCGACGGCTTCAACGCGATGCGCACCAAGCGGGCGCTCGGAGCCGAGGAACTCGACGCCGCGCTGCGGCGGACCAGGGCGGGCTTCCACCGCTCGATCGCGGCGATGGCCGAGGCGGGCAACGACATCGTGGTCGACCACGTGCTGAGCGAACCGTGGCGCCTGCTCGACTGCCTGGCGGTGCTGCGCCCCGAGGACGTGCTGTTCGTCGGCGTCCACTGCCCGCTGGACGAACTGACCCGCCGCGAACTGGCCCGCGGCGACCGCCCGCCGGGCCTCGCGGCCCACCAGTACGGCCTGGTCCACGGCCACGGCGACTACGACCTGGAGTGCGACACCGGCACGGCGAGCCCTCGCGAGTGCGCCCGGCAGATCAAGGACTTCCTCCCGCACCGCCCCCGCCCCACCGCCTTCACCCGCCTCCGACGCCGCCTGCTGGACGGCCGCGAGCCGCTCACGGCGTGAGCCCCGCCCGCCTGCTCGGTCGCCTGCCCGGCCGCCTGCTCGGCCGCCCGTTCGCTCGGCCGGGCCGGGGCGGGGCGGAGGGCTAGAGTCGGGGCATGAGCGAGCAGGTGGAGCAGGCCGTGCGGGCGCCGTTCGGGAACTTCCCGCGGGTGCGGCGCGCGGTGGACGCGGTCGCGGAGCTGGCGCCCCCGGTGGCCGGGCTGCTGGGCGGGTGGGAGGCGGAACTGGCCCGGCAGGTGCTGTACGTGGACACCGATCCGGAGCTGGCCGACACCGCCGTGTTCTGCGCCGCGTACGACGTCCCGGCGGAGGCGTCCGCGAACTGCGTGGTGGTCGCCGCGAAGCGCGGCGGGGAGACCACGCTGGCCGCCGGGCTGGTGCTGGCCACCACCCGGCTCGACGTCAACAAGGCGGTCCGCGGTCACCTGGGCGCCCGCAAGGCCTCGTTCGCGCCGATGGACACCGCCGTCGGCGAGAGCGGCATGGAGTACGGCGGCATCACCCCCGTCGGCCTGCCCGCGCACTGGCCGCTGCTGGTCGACGCGGCGGTCGCCGCCGCCCCGTACGTGCTGGTCGGCAGCGGGCGGCGGCGCGGGAAGCTGATCCTGCCGGGCGCGGTCGCCGCCGCGCTGCCCGGGGCCCGGGTGCTGGAGGGGCTGGCGGGCTGAAGGGCTGGCGGGCTGAAGGGCTGGTGGGCTGGGGGCCGAACGACCGCGGGAGACGCCTGCGGGCGGCCGAGGGGACGCCTGCGGGCGGCGGACGGTCGTGGGCGGGAACACCGCGGGCGGTCGGACGGTTGGACCGGATGGTCCCGCCGGGTGGTGCACCGGGCGGGGCGAGTCGACGTCCCATGCGAGGAGTGAGTACGAGATGACCACGGACCGCGCTGTCCTGGCCGGCGGGTGCTTCTGGGGAATGCAGGAGTTGATCCGCAAGCTCCCCGGCGTCCAGTCGACCCGGACCGGCTACACCGGCGGCCAGAACGCGCACGCCACCTACCGCAACCACCCCGGCCACGCCGAGGCGCTGGAGATCGTCTACGACCCGGAGCGGATCAGCTACCGGACGCTGCTGGAGTACTTCTTCCAGATCCACGACCCGAGCACCCTCGACCGGCAGGGCAACGACATCGGCAGCAGCTACCGCTCGGCGGTCTTCTACGCCGACGAGGCCCAGCGCGCCACCGCCCTCGACACCATCGCGGACGTCGACGCCAGCGGCCTGTGGCCCGGCAAGGTCGTCACCGAGGTCACCCCGCTCGGCGACTTCTGGGAGGCCGAGCCCGAGCACCAGGACTACCTGCAGCACTACCCCAACGGCTACACCTGCCACTACCCGCGGCCGGGGTGGAAGCTCCCGGTGCGCGAAGGCGCCTGAGCGGGCGGCGCCGAGGGAGGCGCTGAGGGGTTGAGGCCTTGAGGGCTTGAGGCATCGCGGGGCGGCGGTCACCGGTGGCGGTGGCCGCCGTCGCCGTGTCCGGGGCCCCGCGGGCCTGCCTTGGGTGATTAATCATTTGCCTAAGGCTCCTAGGCTGATTAGCGTGGTTCCCGTGAGAGAGCTGACCGACCCCGAGATCCGCGCCGCCTTCCTGAACTGCTCCAAGGGCGAGGCGAAACGCCTGAACCTGCCCCGCGAGCTGGCCGACCAGCCCTGGCCCGAGCTGGACTTCCTCGGCTGGCGCGACCCGCAGGCCCCCGACCGCGCGTACCTGGTCACCGAGCTCGACGGCCGCCCGCAGGCCGTCGTCCTGCGCGCCTCCTCCGGCGCCTCCTGGCAGCCCCGCCGCAGCATCTGCTCGCTCTGCGTCACCACCCACACCGGCGGGGTCTCCCTGCTGGTGGCCCCGCTGGCGGGCCCCGCCGGTCGGCAGGGGAACTCGGTCGGCGCCTACATGTGCAGCGACCTGGCCTGCTCGCTGTACGTCCGCGGGCTGCGCGAGACCGGCAACAAGATCCACGAGTCGCTGACGACGGAGGAGCGGATCGAGCGGATGCGCGGCAACCTGGCCGCCTTCCTGGCGAAGGTCCGCGGGGAGGGCGGGCAGCACTGAGCCCCCGGTGGGCGGAGCAAGGCCAGGCGTCCGCTGCCCGGGGCGGGGCGGGGCGGGGCGGGGCGGCGAGCGGCGCAGGGGGCGGGTCGGCGAGCGGTGCAGAGGGGGCGGGCGGATGGCGGAGATCATGGCGGCTGGGGCAGCAGAGGACGCCGAGGGGGTGATCGACGCGTTCGACGCTCTGGAGCGGCGGATCTGGGCGGGCCGCGCCGCCGCCTACGCCGCGAGTTTCGCCCGGCTGTGCGCCCACCCAGTGCCCGCACTCCTCGACGCCGCCCGGGTCGGCCCCGGCAGCACGGTGCTGGACGTCGGCACCGGGACGGGCGCCGCCGCGGCGGCGGCCTGCGCGCGCGGGGCCCGGGTCACCGCCGTCGACGCCGAACCGAGCATGCTCGCCGAGGCCCGGCGCAACGCCCCCGGGGTCGAGGTGCGTGCCGCGACGCTGCCCGAACTCCCCTTCGCCGACCGGGCGTTCGACGCGGTGGTCGGCAACTTCGTGCTCAACCACGTCGGACGGCAGGCCGCCGCCGTCGCCGAACTGCGCCGCGTCCTGCGCCCCGGCGGCCGTCTCGCCCTCACCGTCTGGGCGGCCCCCGCCGCGCCCGGGCAGACCCTGCTGGGCCGGGCCGTCGAAGCCGCCGGGGCCGTCCGGCCCGCCCACCTGCCGCCGCCGCCCGCCGCGCGACCGGCAGCGCCGAGGGCCTCGCCGCGCTGCTCACCGCCGGGGGCCTGCGCGGCGCGGAGTGCCGCACCCTGCGCTGGAACCACCGCACCACCACCGAGGAGTGGTGGGCCGGCCCCGCGGCCCGGGTCGCCTTCATCGGCGAACTGCTGCACCACCAGACCCCGGAGGTCCGGGCCCGGACCGGGCGGGAGTTCGCGCGGCTGGCCGAGGAGTTCCGCACCGCGGACGGCACCCTGGCCCTCCCGCACGCCGCCCTGCTGGCCGCGGCCCACCGCTGAGGCCGGAGGGAGCGTCGGGGCTCGGCGGACCGGGCCTCGGCGGACCGGGCCTCAGCGGATCGGGGCTCAGCGGACTTCGACGGAGAGCTGGGTGCCCAGTTCGCGGAAGCCGAGGCGGGCGGCGACGCGGCGGGAGGCGGGGACGCGGGCGCGCCACTGCGGGAGCAGACCGGCGGCGAGGGCGTGCGCGGCGGCGGCAGCGGCGGCGGTGCGGGCCAGGCCGCGGCCGCGGGCGCCCGGGGCGGTGAGGACGCTGAACTGGGCGGTCCCGTACGGCCAGGTGCGGTAGCCGCAGGCGGCCAGCACGCGTTCGCCCCGGAGGACGGCGAACGCGGGTGAGGTGATGTCGCCGAGGTCGGCCTCGTCGCGTTCCTCCGCCGTGACCCGGGCCGTCAGCTCGGACAACGCCGGGTGGTCGGGCGGGAGTTGGCGGACCCCCTCGGGAGTGGAGGGCGGCGGGGTGAAGGCGTCCGGGGCGAGGTAGGCGAGTGCGGCGGGCCCGAGGATCCGGCCGACCGGGAGGGCCGCGCGCAGCCGGGCGGTGTCCCGTGCGGCCTCCGGGCAGGAGTGCAGGACGGTGCGGAGCAGTTCGGCGCGGCGGGCGTCCGGTGCGGTCGCCAGCACCGCGCCGCCCAGGGTCAGCAGGCCGACCCAGCCGGGCGGGCACAGCCCGGAGCGCGGGGACACCACGACGGCGGCCGCGCCCGGCGCGGGGAAGGCGACCGGTTCGGCAGCCAGCCCCTCCCACAGGCCGGACGCCCGCCGGAGCAGCGAATCGTTCGTCACTTCCCCATCCTCGCAGGGAAGTCGGGCGCGGGCCGAAGGGATTTCGACCGGGGGCGGACCGGCAGCCGCCCCCGGAGGCCGGGTCAGTGGCCGCCCCGGGAGGCCTCGCAGCCGCCCTCGATGTACGGGCCGTGCACCTCGATCTGCGGCGGGTTCGACAGCGTGCCCGACAGGCAGGGCCCGACCTGCGGGACGAAGAAGGAGAACTGCACGCCCTGACCGGCCGGGGCGACCTTGGCGTCCCGGTAGCCGAGGCGGGTGAGCAGGGCCTTCGCCTGCTCGGGGTCGGCGGGGGTCTGCCGGGCGAGCTCGGCCGCGATGCGGGCGGCGTGCGCCTCGCCGCGGCACTCCGCGAGGGGGCTCAGCGCGGTGGTCTTCAAGTAGGTGTGGTTCTCACCGTACTTGGGGTTCTCCGGCTGCGGACCGGAGGAGCCGGAGGAGGAAGGGGCGGTCGGCACCGCGGTGGGCTTTCCCGCGCAGGCCTGCGCGACGGTCGGGAAGGCCCGGTCGTGCTCGGCGGTCGCCTCCTCCACCTGCTGCTGGTACTTCTGCTGGGCCTCCTGCGCGGCCTTCGACGCGTCCTGCCGCGGGGCCTTCGACGCACCCGCGGAGGTACCGCCGGAATCGGAGCCGGAGCCGTGGGTGGAGCCGCAGCCGGTGAGCAGGGCGCCCACGGCGAGAAGGGCGGCGGCCGCGGCCAGGGCGTTTCGTTTCACGCTGGGCACTCCGGTGGGTGGGCGGGCCCGTGCGGCCCGTCGGTGCGATCATCATTCCGTGCGCGATGGATCATCAGCCAGAGTATCCGCACTCAGTTCGCCCCTGTCGGGGATCTTGGAACCCGGCTGCACACGACGCCCACGAGATGCCGGTCCGTCCCCACCCCCCGCCCGGATGCCGATGACAGCCACCCCGGGCGCCCGCCCGCCCACCCGACCACGCCGAGCGGGCTGCAGTTCCCGACTCGAACAGGGGCAGCTTGAGCACGGCGTGGAACCGAACCGGAGCGAGAACCGGTGGCCGGACAAGCGGACCGGTGGAGGGGCTGGGACCACGGCCCTCCTGACTCCTTGACTCCTTGACTCCTTGCACTCGGGAGTGTGTCGGTGTCGGCGTGCGGGTCGAAGTGCAGAGGTACGTACGAGCGGACGTGCAGAGCTGCTTGCAGTGGCCCGGAGTTGATGCCGGGAGCGCTCGTCATGAGGAAGAATGCTCCGCATGACTATTTGAAGAGCACCGTCGGAGCGCCAGCACTGGCTCAAGGTCGGGACCTGGGACACGGTCTCTGACGGGGACCGTCGGATCTGTGCCGCCTGCGGGACGCCTGTCCGCTCGTACCAGTACCGCTTCTATCCGCCCGAGTCCTCCATGTTCGAGCGATGCATCGGGCTCGCGTGGTGTTCCGGCTGCCGGATCTACTCCGGCTCGATGGTTCACGTTCCCCGCAAGCGAGTTCTCGTCGATGCCCTGGCATCGTTGCCCCACGATCAGCAAGAGCGTCTCAAGCGGAGCGAGACCGGGTTGATCGACTACCTGGACCGACAGGCCCGGGGCAAGAGGGAGCCGCACTGAGTTCGGTGGAGTCCCGGAAGTCGGGGTTTCGATCCTGGCGCAAGGAGATCCACCTGCTGTACCGGCACCACGCAAATCCCCCGACGCGCTCCGTGAGCGCGCGATCCGCGAGGTCCGCACTACGGGCCGCCCGATCGCGCCCGGGCCACCGGACCTGGTCGACCGGAACCTCACCGCTGAGCTTGACGTTTACTGACCTTCGAAGCGTGATGTCGCCGGGGAATGACGGAGGGCGATTGTCGCGGTATGCCACTTGTATGAGGTATCCGCAGGGCGGTGGGCTGACGCCTGAACGCCAGGTGTCTCGCGAGCGGATCCGGATGGAGGCAGCCGAGCGCTTCGCCGCAGGCGCCTCCAACGGGGAGGTCGCCAAGGACTTACGGGTGAGTGTGCGCTCGGTGCAGCGCTGGTACCGGACCTGGCAGGACACCGGACCCGAGGGTCTGCGCTCGGTCGGGCCCGTCTCCACGCCGAAGCCGAGCAACGCGCTCTTCATGGTGCTGGAGGTCGAGCTGGCCAAGGGCGCGGTCGCGCACGGCTGGCCGGACCAGACCTGGACCTTGGCCCGGATCAAGACGCTGATCGGGCGGCGGTTCCACAAGTCGCTCTCGCTCTCGGGCATCTCGCAGATGCTTCGCCGCCACGGCTGGAGCCACCAGGTCCCGGCCCGGCGCGCGGTCGAGCGGGACGACGCGGCGGTGGCCAGCTGAGGGTCAACCGTCAAGCTGGGCGACAGAGGCACGGCTCTGCTCAAGGTGGAACTCGACGAAACCGCACAGACCCAGGGCGTCCTGCGGGTCGTCGGCCCGGTGACTGAACCGACGGATGAGCACCACTGAGTCGAGGGTGACGCCTTCGCGGGCCAGCACGAACAGCAGGGTGAGCAGGGCAGCACGGGCGTTGCCGTCGTCGAACGGGTGGAAGAAGCAAACGTCCAGATGTGCACGGGCCGCCCTGGCGGCGAGCGAGAGCCGGCCGTCGGTGGCCTGTGCCAAGCAGGTGTCGAGGCGGGCGTGGGTGTCGGGGCCGATCCCGTAGCGCTCGGCACCGCCCTTGGCGAAGGCGGGGTGGGTGCGCAGCAGCGGCAGCTCAGGGGTGCCGAGTACGTGCCGCTGCCAGCCGCGTATCAGCTCGAAGTCGAGTGCGGCGCCTCGTGCGGCGTCGGCCCGTACCAGTTCGAGTGCGGCGAGCAAGCCAGCTCCGCGAGCGGCGTCCACGGCTGTGTCGAAGAAGCGGAACTCCTCGACCGCGCCGTCCCGGGCGGGCACCACCGGTCCGTCGTCCGTACTGACCTCGTGTTCCGGCCACGGCACGGTCTCGCGCACCACCAGCCAGCGCGCCAGGTGGTCCGGGAACTCGCCGGGCTCAGGCGACCAGCGGGTGTCCTCAGGTCGCAAGGGGCCGACGAGCCGCTCCGCGATGTCATCAGCCAGGACGGTGTCCGGCGCGGTCCAACTCTTGAACCGGCCCCCGACCGCCTGACCTACCAAGTTCTTGGCCGTCTCCGGGGCGACACCCCAGTAAGTGAGGAACCAACCCAGGACCTGCTGGCAGTGCCCGTGCCAGCCACTTTCGGCACCTGTCCAGTCCGCCACCTGCAGGATCACGTTGCGGGCGGCGCTCTCCCACAAGACACGGTCGGCCGTCACGGTCTCCGGGTCCAGCGGGTAGGCCTCGAACCACTCCACGAGACGCTCCAGCCAGTCACGCCACTCGCACAGCGCCGCCACGACCCGGTCGAGGGTCTGCTGCGGGGTGGCGATCGAGTGCGAGCCGCAACACCAGCTCCCGATCGGCCCTCCGTCAATGTCTCCCTCGCCGTGCGACCAGCGCCATCCTGCCGCCCACGGGCCGTAGTTCTCGACCAGCGCATGCGTCATGGCGTCGGACCAGGGCTTGGCCACCTCGTGAGCCCAGTTGACCCTGGTCAGGTCGATGTCCGGATCCGTCCGGGAGGGCACCCGCCTCGCCGGGCCCAAGGACCGGACCACCTGCGCCACCGTATCGGGGTCGAAGGGATGGCTTGCGGGATCGACATCGTCCCAGGACAGGTCTCTGGGGTAAGGCACTCTGAACACCCGGCCAGGGTGCACGGAGACCGGCGGTGCGGGCAACGGCATTTCCCCGGCTGACCGAACGAGGAATGCGACTCGGGCGCCGCTTGCGTTGCGCGGAGTCGTCCTCGGCCGGGGACATGGCCCGGGCAGAGAAGAGGGCCCGCCGAGTCGGTCGAGGAGTACCGAGCTCGCCAAGGTTAAACGGCAAGCTGAACGGCCCGACCGGCCGCGGGGCGCGGACATGACCTGCGTGCGGACCTGGCCCGGGTGGGTCCACGTCGCGTTCGTCGGCTGGTGGATAGCCGGGTACATGCTCACCGAACTCCCCTTGGACGCACTTGGGACGGTGCTGTGGCGGCGCAGGGCCGAGAAGGACTCCGGGTTGATTCAGCACCGCGACAGGGGGCCGCAGTAGGTGTCCGTTCGGTGCACCGAGCGGCTCGCCGGGATCGGTGCCGCCGCATCGGGCGGATCCGTCACCGACCCGTACGCAGAAGGACATTCACGACAACGCCCATACCGATGGTGAAGCCAGCACCACCACAAGACGGGTGCCAGAGGTAGTGACCGTGCCCGCTCGATCGTGCAGGCTGGAGACCACGAAGACCACCAGCGCGGCGAGGAGGGGCCATGGGCGCCATCGAGCGGTCAACGGGGAAAACGCTGCCCGATGCGGCCCGCCGTCACGCCGCCGTGGACCGGTGGCTGCGGAAGCGCGCTGCTTGCCCGGGTGTTCGCGCTCCGCGCCGCCCTGCCGTCCACGGCGACCAAGGCGCGTCCGAAGCCGAACGGGGAGCCGGTCGGCAGGACGGCTGCCTCCGGTGGGCCGGGTGAGTCGGGTGGGCCCGTGCTGCCGGGCTGCCCCGGGCGGTGCCCTGGGCTCGGCGGATGGAGCGCGACACGTTTCGCTACGTCGGCGATTTCAGGGAGTGGGGGCACGGGCGGCCGGACGGTCCGTCGATCAGGGCCGCCGTGCGGGCCGCTCCGGGGGAGGACGAGCCCGAGCTCCTGCGGTACTTGCGCGGCGGTGCGCTCCTGTACGCCACGCCCAGTGCGGTGCCCGATGTGCTCGGCCCCGCGGGGGCGGTGATCGGCGGGTTGCACCTGTTCACCGACGGGCGGTGGTTGTGGTTCTCCGACCTGGCCCACTACGTGGAGCGCCACCACGTGGTGCTCGACCCCGACTTCCTCGCGCACGCCCGGGGCAACGGCTGGGTCGTTCCGGTGCTCGACGACGATGACCTGCAGGCGGTGCCGGCGGCGATTCTCGCGGGCGGGGCGGGGTGAAGGCGGGTGCCCGGCGGGGGAGCCGGCGGTGAGGCGGCCGGGTCACGGGTGGCCGACGGCCGTGCGCAGGGCCGGGAGGTGGTCGGTGAGGAAGGCATCGACCGGGCGGGCCGGGCGGCCGAGCAGGTCGGGGACGGCGGTGGTCACCTCGGCCAGCGAGCCCGCGGCGACCTCGCGCAGCAGGGCAGCCAGGTCCGCGGCGAAGGCGGGCGGGGCGCCCTGGGCGGTCAGGGTGGCGGCGACCTCGTCCGGGGTGAGGGGGTGGAGGTCCACCGGGCGGTGCAGGGCGCGGGCGATGCGGTCGGCCAGGTCCCGGTCGGTGAGGGCCTGCGGGCCGGTCAGGACGAAGGACTCGCCCGGGCGCGGCGGCCCCGTCAGCAGGACCTCCGCGCACTCGGCGACGTCCCGGGCGTCGACGTGCGAGACGGGCGCGTCGCCGTAGCGGCCGACCAGCCGCCCGTCCGGGGTGAACGCCCCCGGGGCGAGCAGGTTCTGCAGGAATCCCGAGGGTTGGAGCAGCGTCCAGCCGCCCGGGAGCGCGGCGGCCAGGCGGCGGTCCAGCACGCCGTGCGCGCCCTGGGCCAGCAGGCTGTCCGGTGCGGCGTGCCACACCGAGACCTTCACCACCCGCTCGACGCCCGCCGCCGCGGCAGCCCCGATGGCGGCGGTGAGTTGGCGGACCATCGGCTGCTCGCCGTCCACCGGCAGCGCGCCGGGGCCGCCGAGGAACAGCCGGTCCACGCCCACGAACGCGGCGGTCAGCGAGGCCGGGGTGTCGAAGTCGCCGACGGCGTACGCGCAGCCCAGGGCCCGGCCCTTGGCCTCGTCGCGGACGAGGGCGCGGAACTCGGCCCCCCGGTCGGTGAGTCGGCGGACCAGGTGGCGGCCGATCGCGCCGGTGGCTCCGGTCAGCAGGATCATGGTGGGTCCTCCCGTATGGGTGGCGGTGGCGGCGGTGGCGGTGGCGGTGGCGGATGGCGGTGATGGGCGGGGCCGTGCCGGTTATGCTGAGGTTCCCTCGGGTTCGGTGCGAACCGAGGATGCCTCGACTTGTCGGCCGGGCGCAAGGACCCGGCCCGGAACGGGAGTTGACGTGACCGGAGCCGCCACCCGCCGCCCGCGCGCCGACGCGTTGCGCAACCGCGAACGGCTGCTCGCCGAAGCCGACGCGGTGTTCCGGGAGCAGGGCACCGGCGCCTCGCTGGAGGGGGTCGCCCGCCGGGCCGGGGTCGCGATCGGCACCCTCTACGGCCACTTCCCGACCCGCACGGCCCTGATCGCCGCCCTGCTGGACGCCCGCAACCGGGAGCTGTTCGCGCACGGCGACGCCCTCGCCGAGCACCCCGACCCGGCCCTGGCGCTGGCCGACTGGGTCCGTGCCGTCGTCCGGCACGCCGCCGCCTACCAGGGCCTGGCCGCCGTGCTGGCCGCCCGGTCCGACGAACTCCAGGACTCCTGCCACCGGTTGACGGCGATCGGTGAACGCCTGGTCGACCGGGCCCGGGCCGCGGGCGCCCTGCGCGGTGACACCACCGGCGCCGACGTGTTCACCCTGATGAACGCCGCCGCCTGGGCCCGCGGGCACGACACCCCCGCCCAGGCCGACCGGCTGCTCGACCTCGCCCTGGCCGGGATGATCGTCGGATGAGCGGGGCGATCCGGACGAGCGGGGTGGAGGTGCGGTGCGGACGGGACCGGGCGGTCGGCGTCCGGCTGACGGGCCGCCAGGAGGAGGGCGGCGTCGTGCGGTTCGCGGCGGAGCTGCGGGCCCCCGGCCTGACGGCCCGGCTGGCCGAGGTGGTCGGCCTGGGGCCCGGCGGCGGCCTCGCGGGCTTCCTGGCCGGGCTGGCGGCGGACTTCCGCGGCTGGGGGGCGAGCGGTCCTGGCGCAACGCCGACGGTGACCTGGCGCTGCGCGCCGCGTTCCGCCCCGGCGGCCACGTCGGCCTGACCTGGGCGCTGCGGCCCTGGCGCGCCGCCGACGGCACCTGGCGGGCCGAGGCGACCACCTGGTTGGAGGCCGGGGAGCAACTCGCCGCGCTGGCCGCCGAGGTGGAGGCGTTCCTGGAGGGTGAGGGATGAGGGGTGAGGGCGACGGCGGCCGGGGGAGGGGCTGCCGTCGGTGGCCGAGGTCGTAGCGGGGTGGCTGCAGGAGCGGGGGCGGGCGACGGGTGACAGACGGTGGCCCGGGTTTCGGGTGAACGTTCAACTTCGGCGAAACTTTCAACATATTCACTGGTCATGTGACTGGATGGTGGACGTACTGATTGGGCACTGTGGTGGCGGGCCGAACACCGGCCGCGCCCGGGGGGAGTCGGCGCGCAGTCGGGGGCAGTGCGGCCCGTCCCTGATCGATCCCCTCGCTGCTGCGGGAGCGTGCAGTCATGCCCGTGTCGGTCCACATGTTCCCCGGCCAGGGGGACTTCCCCGTGCAAGTGCTCCACCGGGCCGCCGCCCGGGACGCCGCGCTGCGCCGCGCACTGCTGGCCGTCTACGAGGAGATCGACGCCACCGCCGAGATCGGCCCGCTGCCGTCGCCGGCCGACCTGCTGCTCGGTGAACGTCCGCCCGGCGGGCGGGAGTTGGCGCAGGGGTCGGTCGGCCTGCCGCAACTCGCCCAGTACGGCGCGGCGGTGGCCTGGCAGCGGGTGCTGGCCGAACGGCACGGTCCGCCCGACGCGCTGCTGGCCGTCAGCTTCGGCGAACTCGCCGCACTGACCGCCGCCGGGGCCTGGACGGTCGGCGCCGGGGCGAGCGCCGCGTACGGCCTGGCCCGGGTGCTGGCCGGTGCCCCCGGTGCGCTGGCGCTGATCGGCTGCGGGGAGGAGCGGGCCGGACGGCTGGCCGCCCGGGCCGGGGGCGGACGGGTGGTGGTCGGGTGCGTCAACGGCCCCCGCGAGTGCGTGCTCGGCGGCCCGCCCGAGCAGCTGGCCGCCGTCGAACGGCTCGCCGCCGAACAGGGCCTCACCGCCGTCCGGCTGCACCTCCCGTTCGGCTCGCACCACCCCGAACTCGGCGCGCAGCGACAGCAGTTCGAAACGCTCCTGCGCAACGGCCCACCGATCCGCCCGCCCGCCGTCCCCGTCTACTCGGCCGTCGCCGGACGCCGCTACGCCCCCGCCGAGGACCTGGCCGCCCGGGCCGCCGACTGCCTGGTCCGCCCCGCCCACCTGCCCCGGATCCTCGCCCTGCTCGCCGCCCACGGCCACACCGACTACCACGAGGCGGGCCCCGGCAGCGCGCTCGGTCGCAACGCCGCGGACTGCCTGCGCGGCACCGGCGCCCGGGTGTCGGGAACCGCCGCCGACGACACGCCAACTCCGAGGACAACAAGGGGAATCACGGTGGAGCAGGAGCCGCGCGAGACGAAGGAAACGGAGCCGAGGGAGCCGGGGGAGCCGAGGGAGTCGAGGGAGTCGGAGGAGTCGAGGGAGCAGGGGGAGCCGAGGGAGCCGGGCAGGACGCTGGAGGAGCTGCTGCACGGTCGCCACCACCCCGGCTACCTGCCCCGCCTGCACCGCGCCCTGGCCCGGCACCCGTACCGCGTCGCCGAGGCCCCCTCCGAACGCGAGCCCTACCTGTACCGCCGCCTGCGCGCCCTGCTGCGGGCCCTGCCCGCCGCCGCCGAACTGCACGCCGACGCCGACGCGCTGGCCGCCGCCCTGGCCTGGGCCACCGTCGCCGACCCCCGGCTCGGCATGACGGTGGTCACCCAGGGCGTCCTCGGGCAGGGATCGCTGCTGCGCCTGGCCGGTGGCCCCGAGCGCGTCCGGTCGGAGCTGGACGCCGTGGACGCCGGTGCGCTGCGGATCGGCTACCTGGTCACCGAGGCCGGCCGCGCCAGCAGCCACCTCGGAGCCGGGACGGTCGCCGAATTCCAGCCCGGGGAAAGGGAGTTCGTGCTGCGGACGCCCGAGGGGGCGGACGCCAAGTTCGGCGGCGTCCCCCAGTACCCCGGGCCGCGCGGCGCCGTGGTGATCGCCCGCGCGGTGGACGCGGCCGGACGCGAGGGCGGCGTGTTCGCCTTCCTGGTCGAGCTCGCCGACCACGACGGGCCCCGCCCCGGCGTCACCCTCTCCCCGCCCGTCCCGGTCGGCGCCCTCCCGCTCAGCTACCACCGCGTCCGCTTCGACGGCGTCCGCGTCCCCGAGGCGCACTGGCTGCGCGACGACGCCGACCTCGACGGGCACGGCCGCCTGCACGACCCCCGCACCCCCGCCGACCGGCTGCGCCGCACCCTCGCCGTCGGCCAGGACCTGTGGGGCGTCCTGCCCACCGCGCTGGCCGCGCTCGCCCGCCAGTCCGCGGTCCTCGCCGTCCGGCACTCCCGCCACCGCGAGACCCGCGCCGCCCTCGCCCCCGGCACCCCCCTGCTCGCCCACCGCAGCCAGCAGCGCGCCCTGCTCGGCGCCCTCGCCGACGCCTTCGCGCTCAGCTGCGCCGCCGCCCGGGCCCGCGAACTCCTCGCCGCCGCACGGGAGTCCGACACCGCCGGAGCCGAGAGCGGCTTCGCCCCCTGGGCCGCCGTCAGCCGCCCCCTCTCCGCGTACAAGGCGCACTGCGCCGACGAGGCCGAACGGATCGTCGCCGACTGCCAGCGCCGCTGCGGCCACGCCGGACTCGCCGACGGCAACCGCCTCGCCGGGTACCACGGCTTCGCCCGCTCCTTCGACCCGGCGGGCGGCGACAGCCGGCTCATCCGCTACGACCTCGGGCGCGCCCTGCTCGACGAGACGGCCCCCGGCGGGCCCCCGCCGCTGACCACCGACCTCGCCGACCCCGGCTGGTGGCCCGCCGTCCTGGCCCGCCACCAGCACACCCTGACCAACTGGCTGCGCCGGGCCACCACCCGGCCCCCGGGCGGCGGTGCGACCCCCTTCGAGACCTGGAACCCGCTGCTCGACCGGGCCGCGGAACTCGGCGCCACGTACGCGGCCCGCCTCGCCGCCGAGGACCTCCCGCGCGCCCTCGCCACCCTCCCCCCGGACGAGGCCACCACCGCCCTCGCCCACCTCGCCGCCCTCCGCGCCGCCGACCGGCTCGCCGGGCCCCTGCTCCGCCACCGCACCCTCACCCCGGGCGAACTCGCCGGCCTGGAGAACGCCCTCGAACGCGGCTACGACCGGCTGCTGCCGCACCTGGACCGGGTGGAACGGGCCTTCGCCTTCCCCGACGAGATCGTCTAGGCAGACGGCCCGGGGGGAACCAGGGGCCCGGGGCACGGCGGGTCCGAGCTGCGCAGTGGCCCCGTCAGGGGCCCGGGGAACGGCGGGTCCGTGCTGCTGACGGCCGGAGCCCATCGGAAAGTCCGTGCTGCTTCGGGCCGCCTGAACAGAACCCGAAGCCACCGCACGCACCGGCAGTGCACCCGCAGCAGCCCCGGCCCCGCCGTTCCCCGGGCCCCTGATGTGGTTCTCGCTGTTCTCGCCGGGCCCTTTTTTCTCCCGAATCGGCTGCACAGGAAAGGAGTTCGTCGTGAACGCAGTGGGCGTGTGGGGCACCGGCCGGTACGTGCCGGTGCGGGTGCGGGGCAACGGGGAGGTCGCGGCGGCGGTCGGGGTGACCGCGGAGTGGATCGCCGAGCGGACCGGCGTGCGGCGGCGCCACGTCGCGGGCGTCGACGAGGCGGCCTCGGACCTCGCGGCGCAGGCCGTCCGCCGGGCGCTGGCCTCGGCGGGAGTGACGGCGGGGCAGGTCGGGCTGCTGGTGTGCGCGACGTCGACGCCGGACGAGCTGGGCCCGGCCACCGCGTGCCGGGTGCAGGCCCTGGTGGGGGCGGGCAACGCCGTCGCGCTGGACGTGGCGGCGGCCTGCTCGGGCTGGCTGTTCGGGGTGAAGGTCGCGCACGACTGGCTGCGCGAGGCGGACGGGCCGATGCTCGCGGTGGTGGTCGGGGTGGAGGCGTACTCGAAGTTCCTCGACCCGGCGGACCGGGCCACCGCCGTGCTGTTCGCGGACGGGGCCGCGGCCACCGTGCTGGGACCGGTCGAACCGCCCGGCGGACTGGGCGGGTTCCGGCTCGGCTCGGACGGCACGCTCGCCGACCGGGTGCTGATCCCGGCCGGGGGCAGCCGCCGCCCGGCGACCCGGGAGACCCTCGCGGAGGGCGCGCACCGGATCCGGATGGACGGGCGGACGGTCAGCCGGTTCATCCGGGACGCGTTCCCGCGGATGCTGCACGGGACGCTGGAGCGGCACGGCCTGACCGTCGACGACATCGACCACGTGATCACCCACCAGCCCAACCCCGTCCTGCTGCGCCGGCTCGCCGCCGAGGCGGGCCTCGCGGACCGGATGACCGTGGTCGGCGACCTGGTGGGCAACATCGGCGCGGCCAGCGCCCCGTACGCACTGGCCACCGCGCACGCCGAGGGGCGGCTGCAACCCGGCGACCTGATCCTGCTGACCGTCTTCGGGGCCGGGATGACCTGGGGCAGCGCCCTGCTGCGCTGGTCCGCGGCCCCCGCGGCAGTCCACGGCGAACGGAAGGAAGCACTGTCATGAGCAACAGCACGCTGCCGGGGGCGTTCCGGCTGGACGGCGCCCGCACCCTGGTCACCGGGGCCTCGCGGGGCATCGGCCGGGCCTGCGCGCTGGCGCTGGCCGCGGCCGGGAGCGACCTGGTGCTGAGCGCCCGGACGGAGGCCGCGCTGCGCCAGGTCGCCGAGGAGGCCGAGGCGCACGGGGTGCGGGCGGTGCCGCTGGCCGCGGACCTGGCCGAACCGGGCGCGCCGGGCGGGCTGGTGGACCGGGCGGCCGCGGCGCTCGGCGGCCTCGACGTGCTGCTGCACAACGCCGGGGTGCTGCCCAGCGCGCCGGACGGCAGCCCCGTCCTGGTGCCGTTCCAGCACTCCACGCAGCAGGACTGGGAGTACGTGGTCGCGGTCAACCTGAACGCCACCGCCGAGATCTGCCGGGCCGCGCACCCGCACCTGGCCGCGTCCGACCGGGCCTCGCTGATCCTGATGTCCTCGGCGTCCGGGGTGATGGGCACCCCGCTGCTGGACGCGTACGCCGCGACGAAGGCCGCGCAGATCTCGCTGGCCCGCAGCCTGGGCGTCGGCTGGGCCCGCGAGGGCATCCGGGTGAACGCGGTCTGCCCCGGCTGGATCACCACCGACATGACCGGCTTCGCGTCCGGCGCGCAGCCGCTCTCGCAGTGGCTGATGGCGCACGTCCCGCAGGGCCGCTGGGGCGCCCCCGAGGACGTCGCCGGGGCGGTGCTGTTCCTGGCCTCGCCCGCCTCCGCGTTGCTCACCGCGCAGGCCCTGGTGCTGGACGGCGGGCTGACCGTCCCCGACGGCGGGCTGGCGGGCATCCCCAAGCCGCCCTCCCCGCTCCAGGCCTGAGGAGGTACCGGATGCCCCGCACGGCCGTCGTCGGGATCGGCTCCTGCCTGCCCGCCCGCAGCGTCGACAACGAGGAGGTGATCGCCGAGGGACGCCTCGACAGCAGCGACGAGTGGATCCGCCGCCGCACCGGCATCCACCGCCGCCGCCGCGCCGCGCCCGGCACCGCCACCGGCGACCTGGCCGTGTACGCCGCGGCCGCCGCCATCGAATCCGCCGACGCCGCACCGGACTTCGTGCTGCTCGCCACCACCACCCCCGACCACCCCTGCCCCGCCACCGCCCCCGCCGTCGCCCACCGGCTCGGCCTGCCGCGCGTCCCCGCCCTCGACCTGGCCGCGGTCTGCTCCGGCTTCCTGTACGCCCTGGCCACCGCCGACGCGCTGGTGCGGGCCGGGGCCTGCCGCCGCCCGCTGGTGATCGGCGCCGACACCTACTCCACCATCGTCGACCCCGCCGACCGCGACACCGCCGCCCTGTTCGGCGACGGCGCCGGAGCCGTCCTGCTGGCCGCCGCCGAGGACGGCGCGCCCGGCGCCCTGCGCGCCGCCGACCTGGGCAGCGACGGCGGCGGGGCCGCCCTGATCACCGTCGCCGCGGGCGGCTCCCGGCAGCCCGACCGGCAGCGGCAGGACCCGGACGCGCACTGGTTCCGGATGCGGGGCCGCTCCGTCTACGGGCAGGCCGTCCGGCACCTCACCGACTCCGCCGGGCGGGCGCTGGCCGCGGCCGGGTGGCGGCCCGCCGACCTGGGCGCGTTCGTCGCCCACCAGGCCAACCAGCGGATCCTCGACTCGGTCGCCGACCGGCTCGGCCTGCCGCCCGCCGTCCGCTTCGGCAACCTGCGCGAGCTCGGCAACACCGCCGCCGCGTCCATCCCGCTGGTGCTCGCCGACGACGGCCCGCAGCGCGCCCTCGCCCCCGGCACCCCCACCCTGCTCACCGCCTTCGGCGGCGGCCTGACCTGGGCGTCCGTCGCCCTGACCTGGCCCGCCGCCACCCCCGTCCGCCGCACCCTGCCCTGACACCCCCGTACCAGGAGGAGACCTCCCGTGGACCAGGTCACCGCACGCATCGCCGCCGTCCTCACCGAGAAGTTCGACGTCCCCGCCGAACAGGTCACCGACCGGGTCAGCTTCCGGGAACTCGACCTCGACTCGCTGTCCATCGTCGAGCTGTACGTCACCCTCCAGGAGGAGTGGGGCGTCCCGCTGGACGCCGAAGCCGCCGACGCCGACACCACGGTCGGTCAACTCGTCGACGACGTACGGAAGCTGCTGGACGGGCGGCGACCCGGTGGCGACTGACCGGATCGTGGTCACCGGCACCGGGCTGGTCACCGCCGCGGGCGGGGACGCGGACACCACCTGGCGCACCCTGTGCGAGGGCCGCGGCACCGCCCGGCACGACCCCGGCCTGGACAGCGGCCCCGGCGGCCCCGCCCCGATCAGCTGCCGCCCGCCGCACCCCGAGGACGCCCCCGTCCGGCAGGGCTGGCGACTGGACCGCTCCACCCGCTACCTGCTGACGGCCGCCCGGGAAGCCCTGCGGGAAGCCGGGATCGCGGCCTTCGGCGAACGGGACCCCGACTGGGAACCGGAGCGCGTCGCCGTGGTGATCGGCTCCGCGGCGGGCGGCGTCGCCGTCCTGGAGCACGCCCACCGCCGGCTCCTGGAACACGGGCCCGGCGCGCTCTCCCCGCTCACCCTCACCGGCTACCTGCCCAACCTGTCCGCCGCCGCGCACCTCGCCCTCGCCCTGCGCACCACCGGCCCCGCCCTGCACACCTCCACCGCCTGCGCCTCCGGCGCCACCGCGATCGCGCACGCCGCCCTGCTGCTCGCCACCGGCGCCTGCGACCTCGCCGTGGCGGGCGGCACCGACGCGATGGCCACCCCGCTGTGCGCCGCCGCGTTCGCCCGCACCGGCGCGCTCTCCCGGCGCACCGACCGACCCGCCACCGCCTCCCGGCCCTTCGACCGGGACCGCGACGGCTTCGTCCTCGGCGAGGGCGCGGGCGTCCTGGTGCTGGAACGCGCCGCCGACGCCGCCGCCCGCCGCGCCCCCGCCCTGGCCCACCTCGCCGGCTGGGCCGCCACCTCCGACGCCCACCACCCCACCGCCCCCGCCCCGGACGGCCGCGGCCTGCGCCGGGCCGTCGCCCTCGCCCTGCGGGCCGCGGACGCCGCACCCGGCGAGGTCGAGCACGTCAACGCGCACGGCACCGGCACCCCGCAGGGCGACCGGGTCGAAGCCGCCGCGATCCGCGACCTCTACCCCCGCACCCCGCCCAGCGTCACCTCCGCCAAGGGCGCCCTCGGCCACACCATGGGCGCGGCCGGCGCCATCGAGGCCGCCCTCACCGTCCGCACCCTGCGCACCGGCACCGTCCCGCCCACCGCCAACCACGACGCCCCCGACCCCGGCACCGCCGGGATCGACCTGGTCGCCGGCGCGCCCCGCCACCACGGCCCGCGGCTGGCGCTCAGCCACTCGCTGGGCTTCGGCGGCCACAACGCCGTGCTCGTCCTGCGCCGCTGACGCCCCGCCACCCCCCGCCGCAGGTGCCGCCGCCCCGCCGCCGCCCGCTACAGGCGGCGCGGGCCGGAGCCGTCCTCGGCGAGGCTGTCGCCCGGGTTGAGCAGCGCACAGGCCTTCATCGACAGGCAGCCGCAGCCGATGCAGCCCGTCAGCTCCGCCTCCAGGCGCTCGATGGTCCGCCGCCGCTCCTCCAGACGGCGCTTCCAGCCGCGCGAGGCCCGCTGCCACTCCTGGTGGCTGGGCGGCCGGTCGAGCGGCACGTCGGCGAAGGCCTCGCGCAGGTCCTGCAGCGGGATGCCGATCCGCTTCGCCACCGAGACCAGCGCGATCCGGCGCAGCATGTGCCGGGCGTAGCGGCGGTGGCCCCGGCCGTCGCGCCCGGAGGCGATCAGGCCCAGCTCCTCGTAGAACCGCAGCGCGGACACCGCCGTGCCCGTCCGCGCGCTGACCTCGCCGATCGGCAGCCAGTCGTCCGCCGCGGGCGGGTGGGTCGTCATCCGTGGCCTCCGCTGCCTGCTCCCGTTGACCTCAACCTTACTTGAGGCCCTACGGTCACCCGTGCCAGAGCGGCGAGCAGCACCGGACCGAGAGGACGACAGCCCGATGACCTTCGTGATCGCCCTGCCCTGCGTGGACGTCAAGGACCAGGCCTGCATCCAGGAGTGCCCCTTCGACTGCCTCTACGAGGGCGAACGGATGCTCTACATCCACCCCGGTGAGTGCACCGACTGCGGCGCCTGCGAACCGGTCTGCCCGGTAGAGGCCATCTACTACGAGGACGACCTCCCGGAGAAGTGGCGGCCGTTCGCCGCGGCCAACGCCGAGTTCTTCGACGACCTGGGCCACCCGGGCGGCAGCGCCCAGCTGGGCCCGGTCCCCAAGGACCACCCGACGGTCGCCGCCCTCCCGCCCGCCGCGCACCGGACGCCGTAGACACTCCCGACCCGACCCGACCTCGTCACCGCCCCGTCGCGCCGTCCGTCCCCGGACAGTGCGGCGGGGCGGTCGCGTTCGCCCCGGGACCGTCGGCGGCGGGCCGGTGCGTGGTCGCGGGCACAATGCGCCGCCGACCGGTTGTGCCGGACGAACAGAGCTGCGGTCGAAGCCTGTCGGGCATCCGCGCGGCTCCCGACGATGGGGGCAACCGCCGGGACCACCCCCCATGCAGCTCCCTCGCTGCGGGACCCGGCGGACCCTCGAAGGAGCCCTCATGCACCTCGGTACGCGAATCGGCGCGGCGCTGTGCCGGAGGTCCACCCGAGCCCTGATCGGCTGCGCGGCCGTCCTGCCCGCCCTGGCGGTGGCCACCGCCGCCCCGGCGTCCGCCGCGGGCCTCACCCGGGTCGAGGAGACCTGCCGGGCCGTCCCACGGCTGGCCGCCGTCTCGCTCGGCGCGGAGGACTACGCCGCCTCGACGGGCATCGAGCGCCCCCGCGGGGCGACGGAGCTGGAGTACCCGCGGGCCCGGCTGGCGGCCGCCGCCGCGGCGGCCGGGATCGGCGCGATGGACGGCCCGGAGTCCGACTACCGGGACGCCGAGCTCTTCACCGCCCAGGCCCGGCACGTCCGCGCCCTCGGCTTCCGCGGCAAGTACTGCATTCACCCCGACCAAGTGGCCCTCACCAAACGGGAGTTCGCCCCGCAGCCAGCCGAGGTCGAACAGGCCCGCCGGGTGGTCGAGGCGTACCAGGCGGGCGAACGCGCCGGCCTGGGTGCGGTCGGCCTGGACGGCGCCATGGTCGACCGCCCCGTCTACCTGCGGGCCGCGGCGCTGCTGGAGCGCGCGGCGGAGTGAACCGCGTCCCTACGGGGTGCGCAGCCCCGTCAGCAGCGCGGTGAGGACGCGGTGCAGGCGGGGCTCGACCTCGACGACGGCGTGCGCGAGGCGCGGGTCGCCGGTGTAGAGCTCCCGCAGACGGGGGCCGGGGCTGGCGATCTGCCACAGGGCGCCGGCCATGCCGGTGGCGGTGGCCACCGTGTCGAGCACCTGCGCCTCGTCCAGGCCGAGCAGGCGGCCCAACTCCTCACCGATCAGCGCCACTTCGTGCAGGGTGAGGAGCTTGAACGCGCGCACCGCCTCCAGCGAGACGTTGCGCTCCAGGTTGAGCGGGGCCTGCGCGAGCAGGTCGCAGAACACCGGGCGGGCCGCCAGCGTCGCGGCGAAGGCCCCGGCGACCTCGGCGGGCGTGGCGGCGGCCCGGGCCCCCAGGTCGGCGCGTAGCGCCGCGGACCACTCCCGCCAGCCCTGCGCGGTGAGTTCGAGGAAGATCTGCTCGCGCGTCTCGAAGTAGCGCAGCAGCGCGGACTTGTGCATGCCGACCTCGGCGGCGATGTCGGTCAGGGAGACGTCGCGGACGCCGCGGCCCCGGCCGAGCTCCCGGGCCGCGTCCAGGATCGCGGTCTCCCGCGCCTGCTTGGCCTCGGTGCTGCGGGCCCGTCGGAAGGCTGGCTGACTCATGAGCCCCATCATAGGGAGAGCTAAGAGAACGGTGTTGTGTTATTAAGAGAACGGTGTTGTACTAATGGCATGAGCGAAGACACGCACAACGCCCAGCAGGTCTGGTTCGTCACCGGCTCCTCCCGCGGCATCGGCCGCGCCCTGGTCACCGCCGCCCTCGACGCGGGAGACCTCGTCGTCGCCACCGCCCGCCGCCCCGAAGCCCTCCGCGCGGAACTGGCCGCCCACGGCGACCGGGTGCTCACCCTGCCGCTGGACGTCACCGACCCCGGCCGGGCCCGCGCGGCCGTGGACGCCGCACTCGCCCGCTTCGGGCGCATCGACGTCCTGGTGAACAACGCCGGGTACGCCAACGTGTCGCCGGTGGAGAGCGCCGACGACGCCGACTTCCGCGCCCAGTTCGAGACCAACTTCTGGGGCGTCTACCACGTCACCAAGGCCGCGCTGCCCGTCCTGCGCCGCCAGGGCTCGGGCACCGTCGTCCAGTTCTCCTCGATCGGCGGGCGGGTCGGCGGCTCCCCGGGCATCGCCTCCTACCAGGCCGCCAAGTTCGCCGTCGACGGCTTCACCCGGTCGCTGGCGGCGGAGACCACCCCGTTCGGCATCCGGTTCACCGTCGTCGAACCGAGCGGCTTCGCCACCGACTGGGCGGGCGACTCCATGACCGTCCACCCCGTCCCCGAGCCCTACGAGCAGACCGTCGGCGCGATGAACCGCCGGGTCCGCCAGGGCGGGCCCGGCGCCGCCGGCGACCCGGTGCGGGCCGCGGAGACCATCGTGCGGGCCGTCCGCCGCGGCGACGCCCCGGGCCACCTGCTGCTCGGCGCCGACGCGGTGACCATGGCGCTCGACTACTCCCGCCGCCAGCTGGAGGAGGCCGGCGCCTGGGAGGAGGTCAGCCGCTCGGCCGACTTCGCCGCGCCCTACCCGGTGGAGCTGCCGCCCCGGGCGGCCTGAGCCCCGGCCGCCGACCAGGCATCCGCTCCGCGTGGTGCGGTGCGGTGCGGTGCGGTCACGGACCGGCCCCGGCCCGGTGCCTGCTTCCGCGCGACTCGCCCGGTCCCGGCCCCGCCCCGTCCCCGCCCCTGTCCCCGCCCCCGCTCCGTCGGCGGCGGGGGTCGGCGTCTCAGGACTCCGGACCGGCCGGGCGCGGACCGGCGAACTCCAGGAGGGCCTGGTCGTAGCGGCCCGCGAAGGAGACCCGGGTGATCTCCGCCAGCCGGAACTTCGACGGCCCGTCGTGCCAGCGGGCCCGGGTGTCCACCTCGCGCAGCCGCACCGTCCGGCGGCCCAGGCCCAGCACCGAGCCGATCCAGCTCGCGCCGGGGTCCCGGTGCTCGAACTCCAGCACCACCAGGCCGTACCGCGCGGAGGCGGCCACCAGCAGTTCGCGCAGGTCGCCGCAGGACACCCCCGGCTCCTGCACCGGCCACTGCCCGCGCCGCCGCAGCGCCCGGACGGTCAGCGAGCCCTCGTCGCCGACGCGTTTCACCCGGGCGACGTCGGGCGTCCGGACGGCGGTGAAGCCGTCGAGCAGGACGTCCCGGCAGGGCGCCAGCAGCGTCCACGCCGGGTTCGTCGCGACGACGAAGCCCTCGACCGGGTCGGCGCCGGGGAGGGAGCGGTGGAGGCGGACGAGGTGCCCGGTGCGGACGGCGCGGTCCAGCTTGCGCGGGACCGCGCCGTCCGCACCGGCGGGGCGGGTCTCGGGCATCCCGCCATCCTTCCCGGCCGGGGTCCGGGCGTCGACCGGATTTCCCGCCGGGGCCCGCGCGGCCTACGGGCCTACAGGAAGATGTCGCGGCGCAGCGGCTCGGTGCTCGCCGGGTCGGCGCGGTAGACGTCGAACCCGGTGACGCCCGCCGCGCGCAGCACCTCCTCGTCGATGTGGCAGCGGCCGGTGGTCCCGGCGGCCGGGGCGGTGAGGACCGCGTGGGCCGCGTCGGCCATGATCAGCCCGATGTGCCGGGGCAGTTCGGCCCCGGCCAGACGGCGGCGCAGCCGACCCGTGCGCAGCGTGCGCAGCGCGCGCAGCGAGGCGTGCAGCGGGGCGCAGCGGGCGAGGGCGGGCAGGGCTGCGGCACCGGCGCCGCCCGCGCCGCCCTCGCCCGCGCCGCCCTCGCCCGCGCCGCCCTCGCCCGCGCCGCCCTCGCCCGCGGCCGCGTCCTGGGCGTCGACCACGACCCGCAGATGG
Source organism: Kitasatospora phosalacinea (assembly GCF_000717185.1). Classification (GTDB taxonomy): domain Bacteria; phylum Actinomycetota; class Actinomycetes; order Streptomycetales; family Streptomycetaceae; genus Kitasatospora; species Kitasatospora phosalacinea_A. The sequence continues at coordinate 26,196 of NZ_JNYE01000071.1, forward strand.
TCCGCCGGGCCGCCGAACGCGCCGCCGGCCTGCCGCGCACCGCCGTGCTGCGGGCCGACGTCCACCGCCTCCCGCTCGCCGATGCCGACACCGACCGGATCCGCACCGACCGGCTGCTCCAGCACCTCGCCGACCCGGCCGCCGCCCTCGCCGAAGCCCGCCGCGTGCTGCGCCCCGGCGGCCGCCTGGTCGCCGCCGAACCCGACTGGGACACCCTCGCCGTCGACCACCCCGACCCCGCCGCCGCCCGCGCCTACACCCGCCACCTGGCCGACCGGATCGTCCGCAACCCGCTGATCGGACGCCAACCGCCCCGGCTCGCCGCGGAGTCCGGCCTCACCGTGCGCTCCGTCGTCCCCGTCACCCCGCTCTTCCGCGACGTCCGCGAAGCCGACCGGGTGCTCGGCCTGTAGCGCAACACCGAACGCGCCGTCACCGCCGGGTACCTGACCCGCGACCAGGCCCGCGACTGGCTCGACCACCTGGCGCGCGGACCGTTCCTGGCCTCCGTCACCGTGTTCGTGGTCACCGCGGAACGGAGGGACGGGTGACCGCGGAGCGTAGGGACGGGTGTCCGCGCCCGCCGCGTCCGGCCCCGCGCCCCCGTCGGGGCGGGCGGCTGACGGGCAGTAGGATCGGGGCCGCGGCGCGAGCCGCGGACGAAGCAGCACGGGGGAGCAGGACGGGCGCGGAACCGGGGGGCCGGACGCCGCCCGGCCGGTGCGGGCGCGGCAACCGCCGCCCCGTCGGCGGCCGGAGCGCGGGGCGGTCGCGGCGCGGACGGACGGGCACACCCCGCCCGCGTCCGACGAACAGCGAGAGGCCCAGCACGGATGACCCGCCAGACCCCGCCGGGGGACCCCGACCGGCTGCTGCGCGCCGCCGCCGGCCGACTGGACCGGCGCCGCTTCCTCACCGTCACCTCGGCCGTCGCCGCGCTCGCCTTCAGCTTCGGCCTGCCCGGCGACCAGAGCCGCGCCGGGCAGGAGGACGACGAGCCGCGCCCCGCCGACGAACTCCCGCCCGAGACGCTCACCGAGGACCCGTTCACCCTCGGCGTGGCCTCCGGCGACCCGCTGCCCGACGCCGTCGTGCTGTGGACCAGGCTCGCCACCCGCCCGCTCGAACCCGGCTCCGGCATGCCCGCCACCGGCTCCTACCGGGTCACCTGGGAGATCGCCCGGGACGAGCGCTTCCGCCACCTCCAGCGCCGCGGATCCGCCTACGCGCACGCCGAGTTCAACCACGCCGTGCACGTGGACGCCCGCGGCCTCGGCGCCGGGCGCGAGTACTGGTACCGGTTCACCGTCGGCCGCTGGCGCAGCCCCGTCGGCCGCACCCGCACGCTGCCCGCCCGCGACGCCGACCCGGCCCGGATGCGGCTGGCCCTGGTGTCCTGCCAGAACTACGCCGACGGCTACTACACCCTGCTGCGGCACGCCGCCGCCCAGGACGTGGAGGCGCTCTTCCACGTCGGCGACTACATCTACGAGAACCCCGTCAGCGCCGTCGGCGGCCACCGCAGGTACACCGACCGCACCCTCCCCGCCGCGCACAACCGCGAACCCCGGACGCTCGCCGACTACCGGCTGCGCTACAGCCTCCACAAGACCGACCCCGACCTGCAGGCCGCCCACCACGCCCACCCCTGGTTCGTCACCTGGGACGACCACGAGGTGCACAACGACTACTCCGGCACCACCGAGTCGCTGGTCCGCCGGGCAGCCGCCTACCGCGCCTACTGGGAGAACCAGCCGCTGCGCCTGCCGCAGCCCGACGCGTCCGGCCTCACCCTCTACCGGCGCGTCCGCTACGGGCGCCTGGCCCAGTTCGACATCCTCGACACCCGCCAGTACCGCGACGCCCAGCTCGGCACCGGCTGGCGCCTCCCGCTGACCCCCGAGGCCCGCGACCCCCGCCGCACCCTGATGGGTGCCACCCAGGAACGCTGGTTCGCCGACGGCCTGCGCGACTCCGACGCCCGCTGGAACGTGGTGCCCCAGCAAGTCGTCTTCTCCCGCTGCGCGTTCGGCACCCGCGGCTCGGCCCCCGTGCTCTCCAGGGACGCCTGGGACGCCTACCCCGCCGCCCGCGAACGCTTCCTGACCGCCGTCGACCAGGCGGGCGGGAACCGGAACCTGGTGCTGCTCACCGGCGACGCCCACGTCGCCCACGCCTTCGACGTCAAACGGAACTTCGACGACCCCGGCTCGCGCACCGTCGGCGCGGAGTTCGTCTGCAGCTCGATCACCACCGAGCGCGACGGCTCCGTCCGCCCCGCCAACTGGGCCGGACTGCGGGCCCTGAACCCGCACATGAAGTTCTACGACGGCCGCCGCGGCTACACCGTGGTCACCCTGGACCGGACCGCCACCCGCGCCGACTTCCACGCCATCGACCGCGTCACCCGCCCCGACGGCAAGGTCATCTCCGCAGGCTCCTTCGTCACCGAAGCGGGCAACCCGGGCGTCCACCCCGCCTGACCGGCCCCGCCTGACCGGCCCCCGCCGAGAGGAGCCCGCCGAGAGGAGGCCACCATGAGTGCCGCCGCCGGAGGAGCCGTCCGAGGGACCGTTCCGCTCAGGAGTTCCACCAGGCCGGGCGGACCCGCAGGGACTCCTCCTTCACGCAGCCCAGCCCGTTGACGACCTCCTGGGCGTGCAGGTCCCAGCCGACCACGCCGTTGCCCTCGCGGTGCAGTTCGATCAGCCGGGACGGCTCGCTGCGCGTGCCGACGGCGACCTCGCAGCGCAGGACGGTGTCCCAGTCCAGCCCGTCCAGCGCGGCCGCGAACGCGGTCACCGGCAGGACCAGCACCGTCAGCAGCAGCGCCGCCCACTGCTCGGCCGCCACCAGCCGCAGCCGCCACGGCGCCGGTGCGGCGGCGGCCGGGCGCCCGGCCGGGGCGTCGTCGTGCGGGTGGCCGGGCGGGCGGGGGCGGCGGCCCGCGCGGTACTCCTGGACCAGACCCTGCCGCAGCAGCAGCGAGGCCAGCGCCACCGCCAGCCCCCACCACGGCCCGTAGAACACCCAGCACAGCACGCCCATCGCCAGCGGGTTCACCAGCGTCAGCGCCACCGTCCGGGCCGCCGCGCCCGCCGAGCGCCCGCTCGGGACGGCGCCGCGGGCCGCGAACAGGGCGAACACCACCCGGGAGGTCACCACCGCGACCAGGGAACCCAGCAGCGGACGGGTCGTCACCATGCCGACCAGCACCTCGCCGAGGTTCGGCACGCCCATGGTGGTGACCACCTCGCGGGTGTGCGAGCCGCCGCCGACCGTCCAGGCGATCTTCACCAGCGGAACCGCCGCGAGCAGCGCCAGCAGCACCGTGTGCCCCGGCCCGCCCTTGCGGTCCAGCTCGGTGCGCCCGTCCGCCGTTCCCCGTGCCATCCGCGACCGCCTCCCGCTTGCCCTGCCCGTGGGTCCTGCCCGTCCGGGTGTTCCGGCGGGATGCATAGCCGGTTCGCACCCCGGCGATCCGGCGGTTCGCCGGTGCGGGTGACGGCTTGCGCCGAGCGGCGGAAGGGGAAGAGCGGGAGGGGGAAGGGCGGGAAGGGGGGAGCGGGAGGGGCGGTCAGGGGCGGGCGGGCTTGCGGGCCTCGAAGAGGGTGCGGGACATGGTGGAGACGAACGGGCCCTCGCGCTCGATCCGCTCGTGCAGGTCGCGCAGCCGCCCGCGGTAGCGGTCGACCGTGAAGTCCGGCACCGTCCAGACCACCTTGCGCAGGAACCAGACCACCGCGCCGACGTCGGAGAACTCCAGGCGCAGCCGCTCGTTGCGGCACTGCACCACCTCCAGCCCCGCCGCCCGGGCCTGCGCGGCCTCCACCTCGTGCTCGCGGGCGGTGGGCACGGCGAACGGCCCGAGGAGGAACGCGCTGAGCTCGACGTTGGTGCGCCCGCCCACGTGCTGCGCGAAGTAGGTGCCGCCGGGGGCCAGCACCCGGGCGATCTCCGGGAAGTCCACCCGGGCCGGGTGGCGGCTGGTCACCAGGTCGAAGGCGCCGTCCGCGAACGGCAGCGGCGCGTCCTGCGGCGAGGCGACCAGGAGGGCGCCCAGCGGGTGCAGCAGCCGGGTCGCCCGGGCGGCGTTCGGCGGCCAGCCCTCGGTCGCCGCCAGGGTCGGCGGGAAGTTCGCCGCGCCCGCGCCCGCGAGCACCTCGCCGCCGCCGGTCTGCACGTCCAGCGCCGCGGAGGCGGCCGCGAGCCGCTCGCCCAGCAGCCGCTGGTACCCCCAGGAGGGGCGCTGCTCGGTGGCCCGGCCGTCGAGCCAGCCGAAGTCCCACCCCTCGACGGGGGCGGCCGCGGCTTCGTCGACCAGGGCGTCGAACGTTCGGTGCGTCGATCGGTCCATGACGAGCATCCAAGCACGTCGGAGCCGGTGCGCCGAGGGATTTAACGGCCCGTGGGATCTTCCCGGCAGGCATGGGCGACCTGCCGGACGAGGTCGAGCGCCGCCGGGCCGCCGAGGGGTGCGAGCGCGCCTTCGTCCTCGACGGCGCGGTATTCGGCGAGCTCGGCGGGCGGTGCCCGCTGAGCGCCCGGGCGTCCGGTCGCCGCCGCGAGGCCCGGCCCGGGAACCTTCCCCGCGCCGGGCCTCGTCGTACCCGCAGGAAGGGGCCGGGGCGGGTGACGCGGCGGCCGGGGGCTCGGGCATCATCGTCCGCATGAGCGACACGCACGATGACCAGCTGGCCACCCTCTGGCAGGGGTTCCTCGACCTGCCCTTCCCGCAGAGCTGCTACCGGCGCTCGCCCGCCGGCGAGGACCTGGTGCTGCTAGACAGCCATCTGGCCGGCTGCGTGTCCGCCGCGTTGACCGGCCCGCTGGACGAACGCCGCAGAGCGGCCCTGCGCACCGGCATAGCGACCGTCCACCGGATCCTGCCCGAACTCGCCGACGACCCCGAGGCCGCCGACTACTTCACCCGCCTGCGCGAACTGGCCGTGCTGGCGGGCGGACGCTGAGCCTCCGCCGGGCGCGCCGTCGGGCCCGTACGGAGCTTCCGTACGGGCCCGACGCGGTTCCGGGCGGCCCTACTCGGCGGCGCCGGAGGAGCGGCGGCGAACGCGCCCGGGTCGCCCTGGCCCGGATCCTCGCCCGGGACACCGCGCCGCTGCCGCTCGACGACCCCGCCGCCGCGCTCGGCCTGCACCACCAGGAACTCGTGTTGCGGATCGCCCGGGAACGTGCCGCCGCCGGGTGCGGCGTGGTCGTCGTCCTGCACGACCTCACCCTCGCCGCCGCGCCCGCCGACCGGATCGCCCTGCTGGACGCCGGACGCACCGTCGCCACCGGCCCCACCTGCGACGTCCTGGACGCCGACCGGCTCACCCGGGTCTACCGCCACCCCGTCGAAGTCCTGGCGCACCCGCGCGGGGGCGCGCCGATCGTGCTGCCCGAGCGCCCCCTGCGGAGCAGATTGACGGATCGTCGGCCCGGGAAGACCTCCCAACGGTGGACGACCGAACGGGCGGGATCCGGGCCGGGGCGCGGTCCGGGCGGGTGACCCGGGCGATCCGAGCACATGACCGAGCCGGGCACGGGTAACCGCACCAGCAGGAACCGGACCACCCGGACACCCGGAGGCACCACGATGACCCTCACCATGGCCCTGCTGCTCACCCCCCTGATCGTCGCCGCGGCCGTCACCGCGACCCGCACCCCGGCCCGCCGCGGCCGCCACCGCGCCGCCCCGCGCGGCCGCCAGTCCTGACCGCCGGACTCCGGCTCGGGAAGCGGGCCGTCGTCGGGCAAGTACCCGGGACCTGGCCGGTAGGTCCGGCGGTCCGGCGGTCCTGCGGGACGGGCGGCCGGTCCCCGCTCCCGGCCGCCCGGGCCCGGCTCCGCCCGTCACGCCGAACTCGTCGTCGCCGCCGTCCTGGACGCCGATGCGTTGTGGGCGGAGCACGGGGAGGACACCCAACTGCACTTCCTGATCCACGACCTGACGCCCGTCACGGGCTGACCCCGCCTCGGCGGCGGTGGGCGGCCACCCGGGTGCGGGAGGCGCAGGTGGGGGAGCAGTAGCGGCGCGGGCTGCCGGGGCCGGTGTGCAGGTGGAGGGTGCGGCAGCCGGTGGCCGCGCACTCGCCCCAGGGCGGGCGGCCGTGCTCGGTCAGCAGGTGGGCCAGAGCCAGGGCGCTCGACGCCAGGAACCACTCGCCCCAGCCGGCGTCCTCGCGGTCCGCGTGCAGGTGCCAGGAGTGGCCGCCGTGCCGGGACAGCCGGGGCGCCACGGCGTGCTCGGCCAGGACCGCGTTCAGGGCGGCCGCCGCCAGGTCCGGATCCGGCTCGGCGAGCAGGTCGGCCATCCGCCGGGCGGCGTCCCGCAGTTCGCGCAGGTCGGCGGCGGAGAACCCGTCCGGCGCCAGCTCCTGCGGACGCTCGCCGTGGCGCACCAGCAGCGCCGTCGCCACCTCGCGGGGCAGTTCGGGGTGGGCACGGACGGCGTTCGCCAGGTCGATCGCGCGCTGGGCGGTGCTGAAGCCGCGGCTGCTCATGCAGGTGCCTTCCTGGGGCCGGTTCCGGCGGGCGGGGGGCTTGCGTTCCGCCCGGGTAACGCCTTTTGATGGTAAGCCGTTACGGGGGGTGCCGGAATGCTGCTGCGCTACACGCTCGTCGCGTTCCTCGCCCGGCTGGCCGACGAGGGCGCCGCCGTGGCGATGGTCCTGCTCGCCCTGCACCGCACGGGCAGCGCGGCATCCGGCGCGTTCGTGCTCGCGGCCTGGACGGCCCCGCACGTGCTGGCCGCACCGCCGGCCGGAGCCCTCGCCGCCCGCACCCACCGCCCCCGGCTCCTGCACGCCGCCGCGCTCGGCGTCCTCGCCGCGGCCGTGGCCGTCCTCGCCGCCGCCCTCGGCCGCCTCCCGCTCCCGCTCGTCCTCGCCGTCGCCGCGCTCGGCGGCTGCTGCGGGCCCGTCGTCTCCGGCGGACTCTCCGCCCTGCTCACCCGGCTGCCGTCGGGCGGGGCGCAGGTGGAGGGGAGGGCGGAGGGGAAGGCAGAGCAGGTGGAGGGGAAGGCGGAGCGGGGGGAAGCGGGGCGGGGGGAAGCGGGGCGGGCGCGGGCACAGGCGTGGGACGCGGTGACGTACAACGCCGCCGCCGTGGCCGGGCCCGGACTCGTCGCGCTGCTCGCCGCCTTCGGCTCCCCGGCCGCCGCGATGCCGGTGCTGGCGGCCGCCGCCGGGTGCGCGGCCGTCCTGACCACCCTGCTGCCACCGATCGCGCCCCTCGGCGGGCCGCCGCCCGGTCGGCTGCGCCGGGAACTGGCGGAGGGGCTGCGGACAGTGTGGGGGCGGCCCGAACTGCGGGCCGTCACCGCGGCCACCTGCCTGGCCTTCCTCGGCCTCGGCGGGCTGACCGCGACGGGTGTCCTGCTCGCCGGGCACCTGGGCCGGGCGAGCGCGGGCGGCCTGCTGCTGACCGCGTTCGCACTCGGTGCGCTGGCCGGGACGCTGCTGCTCACCCGGCCGTGGGCGCGGGCGGCGCCGCGACGGCTGGCCGTGGCCGGCCTGGTGGGAACGGGCGCCGGGCTCGCGGTGGCGGCGGCGGTGCCGGTGCTGCCGGTGGCGGTCGGCTGCTTCGCGGTGGCGGGCGCGTGCGACGGCCTCGTCCTGACGGCGACGCTGCGGATCCGCGCCGCCCACTCCCCGCCGCACCGGCTGGCGCAGGTGTTCACGCTGGGAGCCGGGCTGAAGGTGTCCGCCGCCGCGGTCGGCTCCGCCCTCGCCGGAACGGCCACGGCCGCCACCGCGCCCCGGTACCTGCTCGGCATCGCCGCGCTGCAACTGGCGGCCGCACTGCTGTACACCGCGCTCGGGCGCGGCGCGCGGAGCCGACCCGGCGCGCGGAGCCGACCCGGCGTCAGGGGGCGGCCGGGAGGAAGGACGGCGGGACGAGGTCGCCGACCGCGAAGGGGGCGACGGTGCCGTCGGGGCGGATCGCCTCGAGGACGAACTCCGGGACGGTCAGGTCGAAGCGGTGCCAGTCGGCGGTCTCGCTCAGGGCGAGGACCGGCCAGGTGTCCGGGCGCGCCGCACCGGGGAGCCAGAAGAAGGTGTCGCCGTGGCAGGTGCCGCCCCACGGGACCGGGCCGCCCGGTTCGCCGGGCGGCGGGTAGGGGTGCAGCAGGTCGGCGGCGGCGGGGGAGAACCAGGCGGCCCGTGCGCGGGCGAGCGAGTGGGGCGTCCGCTCGTCGCCGGGTCCGTGGACCAGCAGGTACCGGCTGAACTCGCCGGGGCCGAAGGTCTCCGCGAGCTCCTTGAAGGAGGCGGGGACGGGCAGGCCGAGGCGCCGTTCGACGGGGAGCCAGTCGGTGGCGGTGGCCCGGCGGCGGGTCCAGCGGGTCAGTGCGGCGAGTTCGGCCACGGCGGGGGTCATCGGGCGGGGGCCCCGGTGCGCCGGTCGATCAGGGCGGCGAGGCCGTCGAGGATGCGGGCCAGGCCGAAGTCGAAGGCGTTGTCGCGGCCCTCGGGGGGTTCGGCGAGGGCGGCGGCCAGGGCGGGGTAGCGGGTGGCGTGGGTGTGGATCAACGGCACCAGGGCGTGCAGGAGTTCGGCCTCGGGGGAGCCGGTGGCGGACTGGCGGTGCTGGGCGGCGAGGGTGCGGACGTGGCCGATGAGCAGGACGGCGGCGTCCATGCGTTCGGCGCCGGACAGGCCGTGGCCGTCGAGGGCGGCCACCACGCTCTCCAGCCAGGCGAGTTCGCGCGGGCCGGTGGGGCGGGGGGCGGCGAGGGCGTCCAGCAGCCAGGGGCGGGCGGTGAGGACGGCGGACATCCGGTGCGTCCAGTCGGTGAGCTGTTCGCGCCAGGGGGCGTCGCTCGGGGGCGGGGGGTCGCCCGCGGCGTGCTCGACCATCAGGGCGACGAGTTCGGCCTTGCCCGGGACGTAGCGGTACAGCGCCATCTTGGTGTGGCCGAGCAGCCCCGCGACCCGCTGCATGGAGAGCGCGGCCAGGCCCTCGGCGTCCGCGATCTCGATCCCGGCGCGGGCGATCGACTCCAGGGTGAGGCCCGGTTTCGGCCCCCTGGTCGGGCGGGCGGGCGGTTCCCACAGCAGCCGCAGCGCCGGGTGCGGTTCGGTCACGGCCCCTCCTCCTGCCACCGGCCGGCCTTGTGCGCGGCCCAGAACTGCGTCTACCGTACACAGCATCGAACTGTGTCCACTGGACGCAATTAAGGGAGAGGAACCCCCGTGCGGATCCTGATCTCCGGCGCCGGCATCGGCGGCCCCGCGCTCGCGCACTGGCTCGCCCGGTACGGGCACCGGCCCACCGTGGTCGAACTCGCCCCCGCCCTGCGGGCCGGCGGGCAGGCCGTCGACTTCCGCGGACCCACCCACCTGACCGTGCTGCGCCGGATGGGCCTGCTGGACGACCTGCGCGAACGGCAGACCGGCGGCACCCCGATGACCTTCACCGACCTGCGCGGCCGCACCCGGCTGCACCTGCCCGCCGAGTTCGCCGGGGGCGAGGTGGAGATCCGGCGCGGCGAACTCGTCCGCCTGCTGCACCGGCACAGCGCCCCCGGCACCGAGTACCTGTTCGGCGACACCGTCACCGCCCTGCGGCAGGACGCCGACGGCGTCGACGTCGCCTTCCGGCACGGGCCCGACCGCCGCTTCGACCTGGTGGTCGGCGCCGACGGCCTGCACTCCCGCGTCCGCGCCCTCGCCTTCGGCCCCGAACGGCAGTACGTCCGCCACCTCGGCTACTACGCCGCCACCTGGCCCTTCGCCAACCGCCTCGGCCTGCCCGTCGGAACCACCGGCGCCAACACCCCCGGCCGGCTCGCCGCCGCCGGAGCCGACCCCCGCGACCCCGAACGGGCCGGAGCCTTCCTGCTGTTCGCCTCGCCCGAACTCGTCCTCGACCGGCACGACCCCGCCGCGCTCAAGGCCCTGCTGCGCGCACGCTTCGCCGACCTGCCGCACCCCGTCCCGCAGCTGCTCGCCACCCTCGACGAGGTCGCCGACCGCGACCTGTACGTCGACTCGATCAGCCGCGCCGACGTCCCCGCCTGGTCCGACGGGCGGATCGCCCTGCTCGGCGACGCCGCCTGCGGCGCCACCATCGGCGGCATGGGCACCGGCACCGCCCTGGTCGCCGCGTACGTCCTGGCCGCCGAACTCGCCCGCGCCGACGGCGACCACCGCGCCGCCCTCGCCCGCTACGAGCGCACCGTCCGCCCCTACGCCGAACGCTGCCAGCGCGGCGGCGACCGCACCGGCCCCTTCCTCGCCCCGCGCACCGCCCGCGGGCTGTGGCTGCGCAACACCCTGCTGAGCCGGCCCGCCCTGCTCAACCGGATGCTCGCCCTGGGGGAGGACGCCGCCACCCTCGACCTGCCCGAACCCGCCCGCGAGCCGCAGGAACGGGGTGCGGCCGAGCGGTAGCCTCATTCCATGGAACAGGCGAGGAACGAGGTGAGCGCCGTGGCGGACCGGACCGCGAAGAGCGAGCTGTACGAGGCGTTCGCCGCCACCGGCAAGGCCCTCTCCAACGGCAAACGGCTCGAACTGCTCGACCTGCTCGCCCAGGGCGAACGCACCGTCGAAGCCCTCGCCCGCACCGCCGGACTCAACCTCACCACCGCCTCCGCCCACCTGCAGACCCTCAAGCAGGCCGGGCTCGTCGCCACCCGCCGCGACGGCGTCCGCATCCACTACCGCCTCGCCGGGGACGACGTCGCCGCCCTCTACGACCAGCTCCGCCGCGTCGCCGCCCGCCACCAGGCCGCCGTCGCCCCCGCCCGCACCGCCTACCTCGGCCCGGAGGAGGACGACACCCTCACCCGGGACGAGATGCGCACCCTGCTGGCCACCGGACGGGTCGTCACCCTCGACGTCCGCCCCGCCGAGGAGTACGCCGCCGGGCACATCCCCGGCGCGCTCTCCATCCCCGTCGAGGAACTCGCCGACCGGATCGGTGAACTCCCCGCCGACACCGAGGTCGTCGTCTACTGCCGCGGCGCCTACTGCGCCCTCGCCCACGACGCCGTCCGCCTGCTGCGCGCCCGCGGCCGCCGCGCCCTGCGGCTCGACGACGGCATGCTCGAATGGCGCCTCGCCGAACTGCCGGTCGACGCCGCCTGAGGCCGAACCCGGCCGTACGCTAGGGGAGTCGAGCAGCGGCGAAGGGCGTGGGTGGGGCTGTGGAGTCGACGGACAACGGGATCAGCGGCGGCACCTTCGGATCATCGCTCCAGGCCGGGACGGTCAACGGCGGTGTGCACATGGGCGCGGCGGCGCAGAACTCCGGCCACCAGGACGGCATGCGCGATGCGTACCGCACCGCGTACCGCGAGTTCAAGGTCGTCCTCGATGCGGTGCGCGCAATGGCGTACCCGACGGGCGAGAAGCCGTGGAGCCGCCTCGACGAGACCCTCAGGCAGTCCGACGCGAGGCTCGTCGGCGCCCGGGAGCAGATCGACCTCTTCGCCCCGGGCGGGGTCAGGGACGAGTTCCTCGCGGTCTGCGGGGCGATCACCGGCATCAGGGTGCCGGTCTCCTTCGGCGTGGTCTTCGAGATCCTCGGGGCGGAGGGTCGGCGGGACGAGCACCTCTCCCCGTTCGTCGACAAGCTGGAAGCCGCGATGAAGCGGTTCACGTCAGCGGTCAGGAAGGCCGAGGGCTGGAGCGACTGAACCCGGCGGCGTGAAAGTTTCCGGGGAGCGGCGGGTTTTCGGACCCCCTCCGAAATGGGAAGCAACGTGTACGGAGGGCCCCTTCGACGGCCGTTCGACAGCCGCTCGACCGGGCGAAAGGCCGTCAAGGGCGCTCGACGGGACGGGAGTTCGCGGCGCCCGGGACGGCGTTTCGCGGTGCGCGGGGCCTGCCGCCGGGGCCGGTCGGGCCGCTAGCATCGGCCGCGGTTCGCTGCGGGAGCGCTCCCACGCTTCGGTTCCCGCATCGTCCCCGGTCAGCATGCCCCCACCTCGATGCCGACCGCCTCTCCCACCCGAGAGCACCCCCCGGAGGACACCGTGCACACCCCCGACCCCCACCGGCGCACCGCCGTTCCGCCCGCCCGGCCGACCCGTCGCGCCGCGGCCCTCGCCCTCGCCGCGGTGACCGCGGCCGTCGGCCTGGTCGCCGCCGCCCAGGGCGGCGCGGACGCGGCCGTGCAGGGCAGCCTCGCCGCCGACACCCAGTTCTACAAGGACCCGACCTCCCAGGCCGTCAGGTGGGTCGCCGCCAACCCCGGGGACTCCCGGACGCCGGTGATCTCCAAGCGGATCGCCAGCCAGCCGCAGGGCATCTGGGTCGCCAACTACCGCCCCGACACCGTCACCTCGGACGTCCGCACCATCACCTCCGCCGCCGCCCAGGCCGGCCAGGTGCCGGTGCTGGTCGCCTACATGATCCCCAACCGGGACTGCGGCGGCGCCTCCGCGGGCGGCGCCCCCGACCTCGCCTCGTACGACGCCTGGGTCGGCAAGTTCGCGGCCGGGCTCGGCAGTTCGCGCTCGATCGTGGTGCTGGAACCCGACTCGATCGCGCTCACCACCTGCCTCAGCGCCCAGCAGCAGAACGACCGCTTCGCCTCGCTGGCCCGCGCCGTCAACACCATCCACGCGGCCAGCCCCAACGCCAAGGTCTACCTCGACGGCGGCCACTCCACCTGGAACTCCCCCTCCGAGCAGGCCAACCGGCTGCGCAGCGCGGGCGTGCTCAACTCGAACGGCTTCTTCACCAACGTCTCCAACTTCAACGCCACCTCCAACGAGGTCTCCTTCGCCCACGGCGTGCTCAACGCCCTCGGCAACCCCGGCAACCTGCACGCCGTCATCGACACCAGCCGCAACGGCAACGGCCCCGCGGGCAGCGCCTGGTGCGACCCCTCCGGCCGCAAGATCGGCAACTACCCGACCGCCGCCACCAACGACAGCGGCATCGACGCCTACCTGTGGATCAAGCCCCCGGGCGAGGCCGACGGCTGCGCCGCGGCGGCGGGCACCTTCGTCCCCGACATCGCCTACCAGCTGGCGGTGAACGCGGCCGACCCGAGCACGCCGCCGACCTCCCAGCCGCCGACCTCGCAGCCGCCGACCTCGCAGCCGCCGACCTCGCAGCCGCCGACCTCCCAGCCCCCGTCCTCCCCGCCGCCCGCGTCCTCGCAGCCGCCGACCGGCAACGCGTCCTGCTCGATCGCCTACCGGGCCAACTCCTGGACGGGCGGCTTCACCGCCGACGTCACGGTGAAGAACACCGGCAGCAGCGCGATCTCCGGCTGGAAGCTCGCCTGGACGTTCCCCGGTGACCAGAAGATCACCAGCGCCTGGAACGCCACCGTCACCCAGAACGGGACCGCCGTCACCGCCACCGACCTCGGCTACAACGGCACCCTGGCGGCCGGCGCCTCCACCAGCTTCGGCCTGCAGGCCACCTACGGGTCGAACAACACCGCCCCGAGCGCCTTCACGCTGAACGGCGCCGCCTGCACCACCTCCTGAGCCATCCTCCCCAGCCCCGTCGGCCACCCCCCACCCGTGGGCCGACGGGGCACCCTCCTTTTCCGGCCCTGGGGCGCCCGGGAGCGCGCCTCAGGGCCGGAGCTGAACGGCCGTCACCATCACGTAGCCGACCAGCAGGCCGAACAGGCACACCGCCGTGACGTAGCGCGGCGTGAACGGCAGCCCCGCGAGCGACGGGTACAGCAGGACGGCGCCGCCCGCCGCGAGGTCCGCGACGTACAGGCCGTCGGGCGGGACGATGCCCGTGCTGCGGGCCGCCCAGCCGGTGGCGATCAGGAAACCCGTCAGCAGGGTGAACCCGGACAGCAGCCCGGAGCCGATCGCCCCGAGCGTGGGATGCGGTTCCGGGAACGGCTCACCCTCCGGAACCTCGGGACGCACCCGGTGCGCCACCGCGAGCGCGCCCACGGCGAGGGCCATGGCCCCGAGGGCGCCGATCAACGGAGCGGGATTCAACGGCTCCTCCTGGAGAAGGCGAAGTGCTGCCCGACGAGGGCCGCGAGCGCGGCCGGCAGCAGGACGGTGACGAGCAGGACGGTCGCCCACACGGAGGGCTCGATCGGGCCCGGCCCGGCCGGGGTGTCCGGGGGCGGTGCGGCGACCAGCGTCGCGGGTGCGGCGGTCGGGGTGGGGGTCGGAGTCGGTGCGGCGGCCGGGGCGGGGGTCGGAGTCGGAGTCGGTGAGGTCGTGGCGGTGGGGGCGGCGGGTCGGACGGTTGCTGCC
>NZ_JNYE01000072.1 GCF_000717185.1 Kitasatospora phosalacinea
GCCCGGAAAACACCACACTCACAAGCTCGTTGACATCACGCACACCATGCCAACGACGCCCGTCACCCTTCGTTACCACCGATTACGGGACAGAGCCGGCCAGGTGACCGACCCCTCGCCCCTGCGCCTGCCCGCGCCGCCGCCCGGCCGCCGCACCGTCCTGCTCGCCGGGCTGGGCTGCGCCCTGACGGCCTGCTCCACCACCCGCCCGAACACGCCCCTCGCCCACTCGAACACCCCCACCGCCCCGCCCGTCTCCTCCTCCCCCGCCGCGTTCCCGTCCCCCGCCGCCTGGCTGCCGGGGCCGGGCGAGTTGCAACCGGACGTCAAGCTGCGGGCCGTGCAGGTGGTGGAGGCGATCGGCGGGTGGCCGCCGGGCGGGCAGGGGGTGGCGGCGGCCCGGGCCCGGGTGGCGGCGCTCGGCGCGGATCCGGGGCTGGCCGATCAGGGCGGCCCGCTGCTGGCGGACGTGCCGCGGGCGGCGCTGGAGGTGGTGTACGCGCAGTACGGCGGGCTGCTGGCGGATTCGGCGAGCGTGCTGGTGGTGTGTCGGCAGTGGCTGGCCGGGACGGACGGCGCGCCGGTGTCCACCGGCAGCACGGTCGACGTCCGGCTGAGCAGCGCCGCGCCGCGCTGGCGGGTCACCTCGCTGCACCTGTCCGATCCCGGCCCGGCGTCCGCCGCCACGGCCGATCCGGCGCTCCGGGTGCTGGCGCAGCCGCGGATCGCGCTGCCGCCGGCCGCGGTGGCGGACGTGCGCAGCGGGCGGGTGCACGCTGCGGCGCTGGAGGCGATGCTGGCGCTGGCGGGGGCGTACGCCTTCGAGGTGAGCGTGCTGCGTTCGGGCCATCCGCTGCTGGTGTTCGGGACGGACCGGCCGAGCGACCACCCGCGGGGGCTGGCGTTCGACACCTGGCGGATCGAGGGGCACCCGGTGGTGGACCCGGCGGCCCCGGCCGGTCTGGTGGAGTCCTTCATGCGTGCGGCCGCGGCGGCGGGCTCGTACAACGTGGGCGGTCCGCAGCTGCTGTCCGGCGGGCGGACGGCGAACCAGTTCTTCAGCGACCCCACCCACCACGACCACGTGCACACGGGGTTCCGCGACTGATCCGCCCGGGGGCCAAGGGGGTTGACCGGGCGTCAGGCCCACCGTTGGAATTCGTCCACGAATCGACTTGCACTTCGGTCTCCACCTGCGAGAACGTGTCCCGCGCCGTTCGATTGAGCGGGTATTCACGGAGGTGGGGTGGTGTCGGTGCAGGCACCCGCGAACGGGGTCGCCGCGGCACTGTCCGGGGTCGCGCTGGTGGCCGTCCTGGCGGGCTGCTCCGGCTCCTCCCCCGCTCCGAAGGCCGCGCCCGCCCCGACCCCGTCCGCCTCCGCGGCCCCCACCGCCTCCGCTGCTTCCGCCGCCTCCGCCGTCCCGACGGGTGACCGGACGCAGGAGCTGGAGCGGCTCCGGGCCGCGGTCGCCGCACCGGCGCGGCCGTTCTCGGCCTCGCTCTCGCTGGAGAGCCAGGACGACCAGAGCTACCTCCGGGGCAACGGCACGGTCAACGTGTCGGACGTCCAGACCAGCTCGATGGGCCTGGACGTGCTCACCACCGGGGAGAGCGCCCTGCAGATCAACACCACCACCACGCGGGACGCGGTGTACACCCAGGTCGAGGGGGCGGCCTGGGAGAAGCACGGCCGCCGGCCCGGTACGGTGCTGGTGGCCGACCACCGGCCGATGGTGCAGGCCCTGCTGGAGCGCGGCCCGGACGCGTACCGGGGCCTGGAGAAGCTCCCCGGCATGAACGGCGGCCTGGCCTACCACCTGGTGGGCGAACTGCCGGTCGCGCAGGTCGCCGACGGGCTCGGCTCGACGCTCCGCCAGCGGATCGCCGAACACCGCATCGAGCAGTGCGACACCGACCTGCTGGTCGACAGCGCGGGCCGGCTCTCCCGGCTGGAGCTGACCTGCGCGGGCGACGGCTACCGGGCCGCGTCCTCGCTGAGCCTGGCCGAGTACGGCCCGTCCTACGACATCCCGGTGCCCTCCGACCTCTGACCCTCCCCGCCCCTCCCCCACCCTCGCGAAGTCGTCGCTGCGCCGCCCCGTCTCCGGCATGCTGCTCGGGTGCACCTGCTCTTCGACGGCACCACCCCGCTGCCGCGCCTGCTGCTGCTCGGCGGCTTCCTGGTCCGCCCCGACTTCGAGGCCGTCCTGGATCCGCCGGTCTTCCTCGCCGCGGGCGACCGCGTCGCGTACGAGCACACCCACCTCACCGTCACCTCCCCGGCGGGCGCCGTCCGTACCGTCCCGGTCGCCTCCGCCCACTGGCTCTGCCGCCGCTGACCGGCCGGTTCCGCGGCAGCGGGAACTCCCGTCGCCCTGAGCCGCGTTGGCGGGCGGGAGGCTGTGGATGAAGACCGCTCGGAAGGGCGGCGCACCGGATCCGGGAGCGCCGTGGGACGAGATCGCGCCCGGGCTGTGGATGGGCGGCCACCACTGGGCGGACGCGGCCGGGCAGCGGCGGCCGGTGGTGGTCGGCGCGGAGTTCGACCTGGTGGTCAGCCTGTTCTCGGCCACGGGCCACGGCCCGGCGCCGGGGGTGCCGCACCGGATCGTCCCGGTGCCGGACGGGCCGCTGAACGCCGGGCAGTTGGCCGCGGTGCAGGAGGCCGCGCGGGCCGTGGCGGCGGCGGTGGGCTCGGGGCGGACGGTGCTGGTGCGCTGCCGTTCCGGGTACAACCGCTCCGGGCTGGTGGTCGCGCAGGCGCTGGTGGAGCTCGGCGCGAGCAGCGCCGAGGCGGTGCGCAGGGTCCGGGCGGGGCGCTCGCCGTGGGCGCTGCACAACGGGCTGTTCGTGGAGTACCTGGACGTCGGGTTGGACGTCGCCCGGCTGCTCGTCTCGCTGGAGGCGCTGGACTCGTCCTGAGCCCGCGCCCCTCCGCGCCCCGTCCCTCCTGCTCCATGGCCCGCTACGGCCCGCACCCGGCGGCCCTCGGCGGGCCGTCGGGTGCGGCGGAACCTTTCTGCGGTGGTCAGTGCTTGCGGCCGCGGCGGCGCAGCAGGAGGGTCCCGGCGGCGAGGGCCGCGGCGGCGGTGGCGGCGGCCACCGGGAGGGCGGGGCCGCTGCCGGTGGCGGGCAGTTCACCGCCCGGGCCGGTGGGGGACGGGGCGGGCAGGGTCCGCGAGGGGCTGGGGGACGGAGCGGGGCTGGTGCTGGTGGACGGGCTCGGGCTGGGGCTGGGGCTCGGACTCGGCGAGGGGCTGGGACTCGGGCTCGGACTCGGACTCGGACTCGGCGAGGGGCTGGTGCTGTCGCAGGAGATGGTCGCGTTGAACGGCCAGTAGTGCAGTTCCCCGGCGACGATCGACTGGCCGTCGACGATCGGCCCGGCCTGGTAGGAGCGGGCGATGATGTCGCCCTCGATGTTGGAGCCGTTGATGTCCTCGAGGCGGGCGCTGGGCGCGTAGACGGTGCCCTCCAGGGAGTCGCCGCTGGCCATGGTGACGTGGGTGGCGTCCGGGAAGTCCCACAGCACGTAGGGTGCCTGCTGGCCGCTGATGCCGGGGGTGTTGGGGTTGTCCCAGACGAAGACGCCGCCTTCGGCGGTGGTGTCGGTGACGATCAGCAGCGGGGTGTCCTGGCTGGGCTGGTTGCGGAAGTTGATCTCGCCGAGGGCGTTCATCTGCTGGCCGGTCAGGTGCAGCACGTTGGTGCGGCCGGGGGTGAGCGTCAGGTAGCCGTTGACGCCGGACGGGTAGGGGCCGTCGGGCAGCGGGTTGCCCGCGTCGTCGACCAGGGTGACGTTCTGCGCGCAGGCGGCCATCACCCGGGCGCGTTCGCGGAAGGCCTCGAACGCGGTGGTGAAGTCGATCAGGCCGGGTGCCGGTCCGACCGAGGCGAGCGGCTGGTGCAGCGTCATCTCGATCCGGGGCACCGAGTTGTGCACCGTCCCGGCGGCCACCACCTGGGTGTTGACCTGGGCGTTGTTGGCGTCCCGGTCGACGGCGAGCGCGCCGGTCATGTCGCCGATCTTGGTGTAGCCGTTGCTGAGCACCTTCAGCACCCCGTCCGGGGAGCTCCTGGCGAAGTCGATGCGGCCGCCGACCACCAGCGCGGCCGGGTGGTCGTCGCCGGGTGCGGTGAAGGTGCCGGGGGTGTGCAGGCTGACGTTGTAGCCGGAGCCGAAGGTGAGGTTGCCTCCGGTGGCGATCGGGCCTTCGGCCTCGGTGCTGCCCAGCGTGGTGTCGTACTCCACGAAGGCGTTGTAGCCGAGGTTCCCGTCCACCGGGTTGCCGATCGAGGCCCGCTTGGCGCCGACCGCGACGGCGGAGGGCGAGAGCAGGGCCGGGAGGAGCAGGGGCGTGGTGGCGAGGCCGAGGGAGAGGGCGGCGAGGGCGAGGGGGCGTACGGACATAGCGGGAGGTTAGGTGGACAAAGCGGTCATCTCACGCCGCCACGCGGCATCCCCACGGACGGCGGCACCCTTGGCGGCGCACCGACGGGCCGGCCGCGCGGAGCCGCGCCGGATTCCCGGACGATTCCCGGGGAATTCCGAGCCGCCTTTCAGGAATCCGACCGGAAGGCCTCCGCCCCCGAACCGACCTGCGGCTCCGCGCACCTGCCGCCGCGTCAGGAACGCCCGGGCCGAAGGCTTATCGGAGCATTATCGGCGACTTCGATTCCCCCTAACCGCACCGGCCGCCACCTGCGCCGCAGCGGACCGGAATGCCCTCCGGGGTGCCCCCGTCCACCGTGCGGGGCCGCCCGGGCGGTCGGCGGCGGCGCGGATCGGGGGCGGTTTTCCTGCGGTTCCCCGTCATCCGCCCGTCGGCCGGAGCCTGACGTCGCGCCAGGTCCGCACCGCGGGGCGGGCGGTGGCGAGTGGCCGGATCCCGCCATCCGCCAACCACTCGCCGTTGGCCGACACTTGTCAATTGGTATAGGCCAATCGTAGCCTTCGGACGGCTCGCGGTGTGCCGGGTCCACACCGCGCCGCCCCGGGGTCGCTCCCCGTGGCCCGCAGGCAGACGTGCCCGCTTTTCCCCCACGACCGGCCCGACCTTTCCTGAGGAGAACCATGTCCTGGTCCCGCCGTCTGCTCACCGCCTCCGCGGTGGGCGCGGGCGCCCTGGTCGCCACCACCCTCGCCGCGGGCACCGCCGGCGCGCACGGCGCCATGTTCGGTCCGCCCAGCCGCATCGCGGCCTGCTACGCGGAAGGCCCCGAGACCCCCAAGTCCCAGGTCTGCAAGGACCTCGTCGCGGACAGCGGCACCCAGCCGCTGTACGACTGGAACGAGGTGAACATCGCCAGCGCCAACGGGCAGAGCCAGCAGATCATCCCGGACGGCCACCTCTGCTCGGCCAACCGCGACAAGTACCGCGCCCTGGACTGGGCCCGCACCGACTGGCCGGCCACCTCGGTGACGGCCGGCGCGAAGAACTTCGACTTCCGGGTCACCGCGCCCCACCAGGGCACCATGAAGCTGTACCTCACCAAGGCCGGCTACGACCCCACCAAGCCGCTGAAGTGGTCCGACCTGGACCTCTCCGCCCCGGTCGCGGTCCACGACACCGCGCGCACCTCGGACAACGGGTACTACCACGTCAACGTGGACCTGCCGCAGCGCACCGGCCGCCAGCTGGTCTACATGGTGTGGCAGCGCTCGGACAGTCCGGAGGCGTTCTACGGCTGCTCCGACCTCGACTTCGGCGGCACCACCGCCGCAGCCGCGACCGGCGCGCTCGCCGCGGGCGCCCCCGCCGCGCCGACCCAGGCGCAGATCGACGCGGGCGCCGCCCGCTCGACCGTCTCGCACCACGGCCACGGCGGCGACCTCACCGCCGCCGAGGCGGTGGTGGCCGCCTCGGGCACCGCCGCCGTCGAGCAGCCGGAGCACGACAACCTGCTGCTCGGCCTGGCCGGCGCGGCCCTGCTGTCGGCCACCGCCTCGGGCGCGTACCTGGCCCGCCGGATGCGCGGCACCGCCGTCTCCGCCTGACGGCCCACGAACGCCTGACCTGGGTCAGGCGGGTGGCGCGGCCCCTTCCCCCACGTTTCGGGGGCCGCGCCCTCCGTCGCCCCCGGGCCGCCCCTCGGCGGCCCTCCGTCACCCCCAGGCCGCCCCTCGGCGGCCCTCGGCGGCCCGACGGACTCGGCCGCACCCGATTGAACCGTCAACTCCTTGCAAAACCGCAGGACTTCACCTTGACGGCCCGGATTGGTCTGGACCATCTTGAGTGCGCCCCCGCACCCGAGAACGGCCCCACCCGTCCCCCACACCGCCAAGGAGGACCCGCCCCATGAGGCGCGTCACCCTCTCCCTCGCCGCGGCCGCGGCCCTGATCGCCGCCCCGCTGGGCGCCACCGCCGCCGGAGCGGCCGACGTGACCGGCCTGACCGCGGACTACGCGGTCACCCAGAGCTGGTCGAGCGGCTTCCAGGCCACGTACACCGTGACCAACCGCACCACCGCCACCGTCAACAGCTGGTCGCTCTCCTTCGACCTGCCGACCGGCGAGAGCGTCTCCAGCCTGTGGAACGGCACGCTCACCTCGACCGCCACCCCCACCGGCACCCACTACACGGTGACCTCGCCGACCTGGGCCGCCCCGCTCGCGCCCGGCGCCGCCGCCCCCGCGGTCGGCTTCGGCGTCACCACCGGCGCGGTGCAGAGCGCGCCCGTCAACTGCACGGTCAACGACCAGCCGTGCGCGGGCGCCCCCGCCGACGGCACCGCGCCGACCGTCCCCGGCAACCCGCACTCCACTGGCACCGGGCCGGGCAGCATCACCCTCGGCTGGACGGCCTCCACCGACAACGCCGCGGTGGCCGGCTACCGCGTCCGCGAGGGCTCCACAGTGGTCGCCACCGTGACCGGGACCTCGGCCACCGTCCGCGGCCTGCTCCAGGGCAGCAGCCACACCTTCACCGTCAGCGCCTTCGACGCGGCGGGCAACGAGTCCGCCGGCTCGGCCGCCGTCACCGCCGTCGCGGGCAGCGGCACCAGCGCCGGGACCGCCGCCCCCTACGTGGACCTCGGCGCGTACCCGACGCCCAGCCTGCCCGCGCTCTCCGCCGCCAGCGGCATCAAGGAGTTCTCGCTGGCGTTCCTCATCAACGGCAGCCAGCCGTGCACCGCCAGCTGGTTCGGCGCCTACGACCCGGCCACCGGCTGGAACAAGGCCGACATGGACGCGATCCGCGACGCGGGCGGCGACGTCCGCCCGTCCTTCGGCGGCGCCAACGGCACCGAGCTCGCCCAGTCCTGCACCACGGTCGCCGCGCTGGCCGCCCAGTACCAGAAGGTCGTGGACGTCTACGCGCTGGACCGCGTCGACTTCGACATCGAGGGCACCGCCGTCACCGACCGCACCTCGGTCGACCGCCGCTCCGCCGCGCTCGCCCAGGTCCAGGCCGCGCAGCGGGCCAAGGGCCGCGAGCTGAAGGTCAGCCTGACCCTGCCGGTGCTGCCCAGCGGCCTGACCGCGGACGGCGTCCACATCCTGCAGTCCGCCAAGAACGCCGGCCTGTCCGTCGACCTGGTCAACGTGATGGCGATGGACTTCGGCGACTGGGCCGCCCCGAGCCCGGCGGGCCGGATGGGCGCCTACGCGATCCAGGCCGCGCAGTCCACCCAGGCGCAGATCCGCTCGGTGTGGACCGGCCTGACGGACGCCCAGGCGTACGCCATGGTCGGCGTCACCCCGATGCTCGGCCAGAACGACACCGCCTCCGAGGTGTTCGGCATCACCGACGCGCAGCAGCTGCTCGCCTTCGCCCAGCAGAACCACCTCGGCGAGCTGGCCTTCTGGGAGATGACCCGGGACGCCAACGCGTGCACCGGCTCGCTGCCCAAGTGCACCAACGTCCCGCAGACGCCGTACCAGTTCTCGAAGGTCTTCGCGGCGTACCAGGGCTGATCCGGCCCTCCGCACGACAGGGGCCGGTGGCCCCGGAGCACTGCGGCTCCGGGGCCACCGGCCCCCACGGTCGTGACCCGGCGTCAGGCGGGCTGGTGCTCGCCCTCCGTGCGCAGCGCGGCCTCGGGGTCGCCCTCCCCGGCGCCCTCGTGCTCGGGGCGGCCGTGCATCGGGAGCAGGAAGATCGCGGCGAAGACCACCACCAGCAGGCCGACCTCGGCCCACAGGGTGACCTGCTCGGCGGCGGCGAAGTCGGCCGTCTTCAGGCGCTCGAAGAAGACCGTGCCCAGGATGGCGCTGCCCAGGGCCGCACCGAGCTGCTGCACGGACGTCAGCGTGCCGGAGGCCGAGCCGGTCTCGTGCGCATCCACCGAGGCCAGCACCATGCCGAAGAACGGGGCCATCACCAAGCCCATGCCCAGGCCGCTGACCGCCAGCGCGGGCACCATCTGCCACGGCGTGACGCCCGCGCCCTGGCTGTGCAGGGTGTACATCAGGCCGAGCACGCCGGCCAGCATCACCACCAGGCCCGCGTGCATCACCTTGCGGCCGTACTTCTGCAGCGCCTGGGAGGCGACGAACGCGATCACCATGCCGATCGAGGACGGGATGCCCGTCAGGCCGGACTTGAAGGCGCTGTAGTGCAGGCCGAGCTGGGTGTAGAGGCTGAACGTCAGCCAGAAGCCGGTCATCGCGGTGAAGAAGACCAGGCCCAGGGCCATGCCGCCGCTGAAGCCGCGCTTGGCGAACAGGCTGGGCTCGACCAGGGGGTCCGCTCCGGCGGCCTTGCGGCGCGCCTCGTACCAGCCGAACAGGCCGAACACCGCCACGCCCACCGCCAGCAGTGCGAACGCCCACAGCGGCCAGTCCTGTTCGCGGCCCTGGACCAGCGGGTAGATGACCATGGCCGCGCCGACCGCGGCCAGCAGCGCGCCGACGAGGTCGAGCCGGACGGTCGGGCCCTGCGCCTGGGCGGGGAGGAAGACCCGGCCGCCGACGAAGGCGAACAGGCCGAGCGGGATGTTGATCAGGAAGATCATGCGCCAGCCGGTGCCCGCCAGGTCGGCGTCGACCAGCCAGCCCGCCAGGATCGGGCCGCCGACCGTCGACAGACCCATCACCGGGCCGAACATGCCGAAGGCCGCGCCCTGCTCCTTGGGCGAGAAGATCTCCTTCATGATGCCCAGGCCCTGCGGCAGCATCACCGCGCCGAGCAGGCCCTGCAGCACCCGCGCGGCGACCAGCTGCCAGGGCTCCTGGGCCAGGCCGCAGGCCAGCGAGCCGAGGGTGAACCCGGCCGCGCCGATCATGAACATCCGGCGGCGGCCGAAGATGTCCCCCAACCGCCCGCCGGTGATCAGGCCGATGGCCATCGCCAGCGTGTAGGACGCGCCGAGCCACTGGATGGTGGACTCGCCACCGCCGATGTCCGCCCGGATCGCGGGGGCGGCGATGTTCGTCACCAGCGAGTCCAGCAGGTCCATCACCTCGGCGGCGAGGATGACGAACAGCGCGACCCAGCGCCAGCGGTAGGGTTCGGCGGCGGCGCCGGAAGGCGGCGCCACGGTGATGGGGCCGACCGCGTCGGTCATGACAGCTCCTGTTTGCTACCAGGCGCGGAGGACGGGGGCCGCGCGATTGAACGGTGTTTCCTTGGACGAACACTGTTCTACGAGTCGAGCGCCGTTCCCGTCAAACGAATTAACCCTGACTTCTCCCCCACTCCGACCCCGAGGCGCCCCGGACGGGGGCGCCCGCCCCCGCCCGTCCCGCCCGCCCGTCGAACGGCGTTCGTCCGGAGTACGATGATCGCCGGCGGAGCGTTCAGCGAAAGCAGGTGGCCCGATGTCCGCGCAGATGCCCGAGATCCCGTGGCACAAGCCCCGCAAGGCGGAGCCGCGGCAGCCGCTCAGCCGCTCGCTGATCGTGGAGACCGCGGTCCGGGTGCTGGACGCCGAGGGCCTGTCCGGGGTCACCATGCGCCGGGTCGCGCAGGAGCTGGGCACCGGCCCGGCCTCACTGTACGCGCACGTCTCCAACAAGGAGGAGCTGTTCGAGCTGGTGCTGGAGCGGGTGGTCTCCGAGATCCGGCTGCCGCCGCGGCCGGAGCCCGAGCGCTGGAAGGAACAGGTCACCGAGATCTGCTTCGAGGCGCAGCGGGTGCTGACCTCCCACCGGGACGTGTCGCTGGTGTCGCTCGGCAGCATCCCCCTGGGCGAGAGCCAGCTGACGATCACCGAGTTCCTGCTCGACCTGCTGCTCCGGGTCGGCCTGCCGCCCCAGGTCGCCGCCTGGGCGCTGGACGGGCTCGGGCAGCTGATCGACACCGACGCGTACGAGGCCTCCGTGTACTCCGAGCGGATCGCCCGGGGCACCGACATCCACCAGTACTTCGGCCAGCTGCACTCCTTCCTGCTGGCGCTCCCGACCGACCGCTTCCCGAGGCTGCAGGGGATGGCGGACACCATGGTGACGGGCGACGGGGACGAGCGCTACGCCTTCAAGATCGAGGTGTTCCTGCGCGGCCTGGAGTCCTACCTGCCGACCGACGCCGACACCGGCACCGGCACCGGCACCGACCCTCACACCGCCGCCCGCGCCGCCGCCCCCGCGGCCCCCGCGGCCCGCCGCCGGCTCGATGCCTGACGGGTCGTCGACGAAGTTGCGGCACCCGCTTTGACCTGGACTTTGCCGTGATTTGACCGCCCCCTGAACCGCCCGCCCGGAGTTCGGCGACAAGGGTTGACGGCGCACCCGCACAGGTCTATACCAGTGGCAGTCACGTCAACCTCGGCCAGGCACCCGACCGTTGACCCGGCCGCGCACCCCCACGTCCGCGCACGGCCGGGCCGCCGTCCTCGCCGCCTCCCGGAGAGGTCCTCGATGGAACGCGCACTCCCCCCACACTCCCCCGCCACCGCCCCGGCCCGGCCGCACCGCCCGCGGCGCACCCTCGCAGCCGCCCTGTCCGTGTTCGGCCTGCTGGTCGGCGCCGTCTCGGCCGTCGCCGCGTCCGGCCCAGCGAACGCCGCGACCACGACCGGGCTCGGCTCCAACTGGTACGCCTCCGCGCCGTACCTGATGCCGGAGGACAACAGCCCGCCGGACGCCGCCGCCGTGATGGACGCCACCGGCCAGAAGGCGTTCCAACTCGCGTTCGTCCTGGCCCAGGGCAGCACCTGCAGCCCGTCCTGGGGCGGGACGTCCTCGATCGACACCGACACCACGATGCCGGCCGTCATCCAGACCATCCGCAACAAGGGCGGCGACGTCTCGGTCTCGGTGGGCGGCTACGGCGGCACCAAGCTCGGCCAGACCTGCGGCACCCCGGAGGCCACCGCCGCCGCGTACCAGAAGGTCGTCACCAAGTACAACCTCAAGGCGATCGACTTCGACCTCGAGGAGCCCGAGTACGAGAACACCGCCGCCATCCACAACGAGATCGGCGCGGCCCGCATCCTGCAGCAGAACAACCCGGGCCTCTACGTCTCCATCACCACCGCGGGCACCAACGCCGGCACCGGCTGGTTCGGCACCCAGATGCTGCTGGAGGCGAAGTCCCAGGGCTTCACGCCGAACAACTACTCGATCATGCCGTTCGACGGCGGGTTCAGCGGGGCGGCGGCGCAGACCGACGCGCTGGTGAAGTTCAACCAGATCCTGCAGAACACCTTCGGCTGGAACGAGGCCACCGCGTACGCCCACGAGGGTGTCTCGCTGATGAACGGCCGGACCGACGCCGCGGAGTACTTCAAGCAGGCGGACTTCCAGACCGTGCTGGACTTCGCCACCGCCCACCGGCTGGCCCGCTACACCTACTGGTCGGTCAACCGCGACCGGCAGTGCCCCGGCACGGTCGACCCCGGCCTGTCCGGCGCCTGCTCCAGCGTGGCGCAGAACGACTGGGACTTCACCAAGTTCACGGTGAAGTTCGCCGGTGCGACCCCGCCCACCGGCACCGCCTCCCCGTCGCCGACCAGCAGCACCTCGCCGAGCACCGGCACCCCGACCGGCACCCCCTGCGCGCCGCCGTGGGCCGCGGGCGCCGTCTACACCGGCGGCAACCCGGTCAGCTACCAGGGGCACAACTACCACGCCAAGTGGTGGACGACCAACGAGGTCCCCGGCACCACCGGCCAGTGGGGCGTGTGGGCCGACGACGGCCCGTGCGTCTGAAGGGCCCCGGCGAGCCGCCTTCGGTGGACCGCTCCCGGTGAACCACCGCCGGTGGGCCGCCGTCGGTGAACGGCCGTCGAGTCGGGGAGCCGTCGGTGAACGGCCGTCGAGTCGGGGGCCGGCCCCCGGTGGAGCGCTCCGGAAGCGGACGGGCCGCCCGGTCCCGAGCCTGGGCTCGTGGGCCGGGCGGCCCGTCCGTGCTCCCCCGTCGGCCTTCCCTGACGGGTTGTCAGGAGGCGCGCTGTCAGACCTCGGCGCGGTTGCGGAACTCCTCCGCCACGGCCCGGGTGGAGGGCAGGTCGCCGAGCGGCTCGCCGACCACCCGGGAGGCCAGCTCGGACGCCAGCTTGATGACGTCCTCGCGCAGTTCGGCCTCGGCCAGCACCTTGTCGGCGGCCAGCTGCACCTGCGCCTCGGCCACCAGCTGCTCGCGCTGCTGCAGGCCCTCCGCCCGGAGGGCGGCGACCAGGGCCGCGCCCTCCTCGGCGGCGGTCTGCCGGATGGCGGCGGCCTCGTGCCGGGCCGCGGTGAGCTCGGCCTGGAACTCCTGGCGGATGCGTTCCGCCTCGGCCCGGGCCGCCTCGGCGCGGGCCATGCCGCCGTCGGTCTTGTCGTGGCGTTCGGCGAGGGTGCTTTCGATGCGGGGCAGCAGCACCTTGCCGAGCGCCCAGAAGAGGGCGAAGAAAACGATCAGCCCGAGGATCAGCTCGGGCACGTTCGGCTTGAGAGGTCCCATACTCAGTATGCTATCCGCTCATCTGACGAACCGTCCGGCCGGGGCCGCTCCAGCGCCCTTGCCCGGCAAGGAACTTCGCCCCGCACGGGCCCGTCCGTTCAGCCGCCGGTCACCCCGTCGGTGTGCTCGCGCAGCAGGTCGGCGTGCCCGTTGTGGCGGGCGTACTCGGTGATGACGTGCAGGTACGTCATCCGCAGCGACTGCTCCTCGCCGTACGCGGCCAGGTTCTCGTCCAGCCCCGCACCGACCACCGCGAGGTCGGCGAGCCGCTGCTCCTCCAGCAGCGCCAGGTACTCCTGCTCGGCCCGCTCCGGCTCCAGCAGGTCGAAGTCGGCGTCCTTGTGGCCCTCCACGGCGTGCAGCGGCGGAACGTCCTGCCCCGCGAAGCGGATCCGGAACCACGTCCGCTCCACCTTGGCCAGGTGGCGCATCAGCCCGAGCAGCGAGAGCGAGCTCACGGGCAGCGGGCGCAGCGCGAGCTGCTCGCCGGTCAGGCCCGCGCACTTGTGCAGGAAGGTGGCGCGGTGCCAGGCCAGGTAGTCGGGCAGCAGCTCGGCCTCGGGCGCGGTGAGCGACCCTCCGGGGCGGGCGGTGGCGGGAACGGTCCATGTCATGCGCCCGATCATGCCGATGCCCGCCCCGTCCGCACCAGGGGTTTTCCCCTCGGACCCCTCCTTCCTCCCCCTCCGGCCCCTCAGGGCCTCTACTCTCCGCGCCCCGGTGGTTGGTAGCATCGCGGTGGGCCGTGACTGGCGCGCTGGGATGGAAGTCACCATCGGGGAGCGGTCCCGTGCGGTGCCCTCGGGCACCGCTGGCTGTCGCCGTGCGCCTGGGCCGTCCGAATCGTCGTTCCGTACTACGAGGAGACCGCCCGTGGCCGAGTCCCTGCCCGCACACACCTTCGGCAGCCCCGCCGCCGACACCGCCTTCCGCAGCGCCCTGGACGTGGTGCGCGCCGTCGAACCCCGGGTCGCCGCGGCGATCTCCGGGGAGCTGACGGACCAGCGCGCCTCGCTGAAGCTGATCGCCAGCGAGAACTACGCCTCGCCCGCGGTGCTGCTGGCGATGGGCAACTGGCTGAGCGACAAGTACGCGGAGGGCACCCCGGGCCGCCGCTTCTACGCGGGCTGCCGCAACGTGGACACCGTGGAGGAGCTGGCGGCCGAGCACGCCCGCGAGCTGTTCGGCGCGGAGCACGCCTACGTGCAGCCGCACTCCGGGATCGACGCCAACCTGGTGGCGTTCTGGGCGGTGCTCTCGCAGCGGGTGGAGAGCCCGGCACTGCAGCGCGCCCAGGTGCGCAACGTCAACGACCTGAGCGAGCAGGACTGGGCCGAGCTGCGCCGCGAGCTGGGCAACCAGCGGATGCTGGGCATGTCGCTGGACGCGGGCGGCCACCTCACCCACGGCTTCCGGCCGAACATCTCGGGCAAGATGTTCGACCAGCGCAGCTACGGGACGGACCCGGTGACCGGGCTGGTCGACTACGACGAAGTCCGGCGGATCGCCCTGGAGTTCAAGCCGCTGATCCTGGTCGCCGGGTACTCGGCGTACCCGCGCCTGGTGAACTTCCGCCGGATGCGGGAGATCGCGGACGAGGTCGGCGCGACCCTGATGGTCGACATGGCGCACTTCGCCGGCCTGGTCGCGGGCAAGGTGCTGACCGGCGACTTCGACCCGGTGGTGCACGCCCAGATCGTCACCACCACCACCCACAAGTCGCTGCGCGGCCCGCGCGGCGGCATGGTGCTGTGCACCTCCGAGCTGGCGGAGCACGTCGACCGGGGCTGCCCGCTGGTGCTCGGCGGCCCGCTGTCGCACGTGATGGCGGCCAAGGCGGTGGCGTTCGCGGAGGCCCGCCGCCCCGAGTTCCGGGTGTACGCCCAGCAGGTGGTGGACAACGCGCGGGCCCTCGCCGAGGGCCTGCTCGCGCGCGGCGCCCGGCTGGTCACCGGCGGCACCGACAACCACCTGGTGCTGGCGGACGTCTCCTCGTACGGGCTGACCGGCCGTCAGGCGGAGGCGGCGCTGCTGGACTCCGGCATCGTCACCAACCGCAACGCCGTCCCGCAGGACCCGAACGGCGCCTGGTACACCTCCGGCGTCCGGCTCGGCACGCCCGCCCTGACCACCCGCGGGCTGGGCGCGGCGGAGCTGGACGAGGTGGCCGAGCTGATCCACACGGTGCTGACGGCGGCCGTTCCGGTCGGCTCCTCGAAGGCGCAGTACGCGCTGGACGAGGCCGTGCGCGACTCGGTCGCCAAGCGCGCGGTCGACCTGCTCGCCGACCACCCGCTCTACCCGGGCGTCACGCTCGACTGATCCCCCCTCCCCCGCGTCCCCGTCCGGACGCCGGCCCGCCCGGTCCGCAGCGCCACCGCGGACCGGGCCGGTCCGCTCCCCGCCCCCGACGGCCCCCGCTCCGGCAGCCCCCGCTCCGGCTGCCGCTGCCCCGGCAGCCGCTGTCGCACGGCCCACCCCGAACGCGGTGACCAACCAGCGGACGCCTCCGGCGGCCGGGCGGCCCGCGCCGCTAGGCTCGCTCCGCCTCGGCCGGGCGCGCGACGCCCGGGCCGCCGTCCCGCACACCTTCCGCAGGAGAACGCGCATGCTCAAGGTCAACGAATACTTCGACGGCACGGTCAAGTCGGTCGCCTTCACCTCGGCCGACGGCCCGGCGACCGTCGGCGTGATGGCCCCCGGCGAGTACGAGTTCGGCACCGCCGCGCCCGAGGTCATGCACGTGGTCAGCGGCGCGCTGACCGTCAAGCTCCCCGGTGCCGAGGAGTGGCAGACCTTCTCCGCCGGTGAGCGCTTCTCCGTTCCGGGTGACAGCAAGTTCCAGCTCCAGGTCTCGGTCGACACGGCCTACCTCTGCGAATACCGCTGATCCCCCCGCCGGACGGGTCGGACCGGGCCCGGCCGGAGGTCCGGCCGTCCGCCCGCCCCCGTCCGGCGCCGGGCGACCCGCGTCGCGCCCCCGCTTCTCCCCGACGGCCCTCTCCTCCGTTCCCGCCCGGGCCGCTCCGCTCGCCCACGGCGCGTCAGCCGACGGGGGCCTCCGCGGCCGCCCGCGGACGGGTCTCGTACATCCGCACCGCCACCGTGGCCCCGGCCGCCGCGGTGAGGGCGGCGACGGCCCAGATCGCGGCGGTCAGGCCGTAGGCGTCGGCGAGGACGCCCGCAGCCAGGGCCCCGACCGCGAACCCCCCGTCGCGCCACAGCCGGTGGACGCCGACGGCCCGGGCCCGCCAGGCCGGGTGGGCGACGTCCCCGATGACGGCGAGCAGGGTCACGCTCCCACCGCCGCCGCCGGGGCGGGCTCCGGCCGCTCCGGTGCCGCATCGGCCCCGGTCGGCGGGCGGCTCGCGGGCAGGCGGCGGATCGCCGGGAGGGCCAGCAGGGCGAGCGCGGCCGGGACGGCGAGGGCGGTCATCCCGAACAACATCGGCCGCACGCCGAGGCGGTCGGAGAGCGGACCGGCCAGCACCAGCCCGAGCGGCATCAGGGCGACGGAGATCAGGTGGTCGTAGGAGCTGACCCGGGAGAGCACCCGCTCCGGTATGTGCACCTGGAGCGAGGTCTCCCACAGCACGAAGCACAGGGACACCCCCACTCCCGTGACCGCCTCCAGCGCGGCGATCGCCCAGACCGGCGCGCCGGAGCCGATGATCAGCGCCTGACAGGAGGCGACCGCCATCGCGACGGCCGCGACCGCCATCGGGCGGGCCGGTTTCAGGCGGTAGGCGCACACGTCTCCCACGATCGCGCCGAGGCCGAACGCGACCACCACCACGGCCCACGCGTCGGCCCCGCCCCACTCGCGCTCCGCCAGCACCGGTCCGAGCACGAACACCGAGGGGAGCACCACCACGTGGTAGACCGCGATCGCCAGCATCCCCGACCAGACCCACGTCCGGCTGCGCACCTGCTGCCAGCCGACCCGGAGCTCGGCCAGGAACCCGAGCCGCTCGTCCCGCTCCGCCCGGCCGTCGACACCGTCCACCGCACCGCCGCCCACCGCACCGCCGACCGCGCCCAGCCGGGCCAGTACGGCCGCACTGGCCGCGAAGCTCGCGGCGTCCACCGCCAGCGCCCCGCCCGGGCCGACCGCAGCGACCAGCAGACCCGCCAGTGCGGGCCCGACCACCAGGCTGCCCGACTGCACGAACCCGCGCAGCGCGTTCGCCTCGCGCAGCCGGTCGGCGGGGACGAGCAGGGGCAGCAGTCCGGTGGAGGCGGGCAGGAAGAAGGCGTCGGCGACACCGAACAGCGCCATCAGCGACGCCAGCACCCCGACCCGGGCCTCGCCGGTGAACAGCAGCACCGCGACAGCCGCCTGGACGGCACAGCGCACCAGGTCGGAGGCCAGCATGATCCGCTGTCTCGGCAGCCTGTCCGCCCAGACTCCCCCGGCCAGCGTGAACACCAGCAGCGGGAGCAGCCCGGCGGCCGTGACCAGCCCGACGTCGGCCGCCGAGCCCCCGATCGACAGCACCGCGAAGGGCAGCGCCACGAACGAGACCCGGTCTCCCAGGACCGACAGCGACTGGCCGACGAACAGCCGGGCGAACTGGCGCTCGACCCGGAGCACTTCAGGAATCAGGGCACCCACGGGACCTCCTCGACGAACCCGGCAGCTCGGCTGACGCAGCGAGCACCGCGATCGTAGGAAGCCCGCCGACCCCCTGTCGCGCGATTTATCCGCAACGCGACCAATGCCCCGTTTCCACCGAACTACCTTGCCAGCAGGGGAACTTGACTCCGGCATGCTGTCCCACTGCCGAACCCGGGCGCGGGCCTTCCCCGTTGCCCCGCACCCCAATCCCACCGATCGGCCAGACTTCTCCAGCCGATCCGCCGACCTCCCGCCCCACCTGACGGACGTCCACCACCGCCCGAGGCGCCGTCAACAGGTCGTTCACACACCAGGCGGCAACCGGCGTGACGAGGACGTGATCCTGGCGCGACGCGCTTGTGATTGCCACGTTCGAGTGAATAGGCTCCTCCCAGCCCGCACCGCCGGGCCCCGCGCGCGAATACGCCGAACCCTGTCCGCCGCGCCGCCGGGTCGACCACCACAACCTTCGGACAGGGGCGGGGGAACCACGATTGTTGCCGTCCCCCACGGCTAGGGGTGAAGCCGTCCGCACCGGTTGACCGGGGCGCGGCGGCCGGGCCACTCTCCCGGCCCGAACCCGACAGCTCACCTCGCAGGCGTGCGGAGAGGATCTCGCATGCTCTTCACGGGTTCGGGACGCCACCGCCGGCAGGGTCCGGCGGAGAAGGCCGCCGAGCGCGCGATCGCGGCAGCCGGCGTGGCCGGCGTCGGCATCGCCCTGCCGCTGCTCGCCGTGACCGGTGCGCACGCCGCTCCCAGCGCGGCCTGGGACCGGGTCGCCGACTGCGAAAGCGGAGGGAACTGGGCCTCCAACCCGGGCACCGGCCTCTACGGCGGCCTGCAGATCAACGCCCAGCGCTGGACCGACTACGGCGGCACCCAGTACGCCCCGCTGCCGAACGGGGCCACCCGCAGCCAGCAGATCGCCGTGGCCGAGCGCATCCTGGCCACCGAGGGCCCCTCTCCCTGGTCCGCCTGCGCGGACGACGCGGGCCTGGAGACCGCCACCGCACCGGGCGTCGTCGACGACAACGACTCCGCGGACGAGACGGGTTCGCTGCGCGGCGCCCGCGGCATCGCGGCGGTCAACGCCGCCCCGGACGGCAGCACCGTCCCGGCCGGGAACGCCGCGCCGGTCTTCTCCGGCCTGCCCGGCTACGACCCGGTCTCGCACGTGTACTGGTACGAGAAGAACGGCGCCTGGTTCTGGACCAGCCACCAGAGCCTGTACGAGCGCTACATGCAGCTGACCCACCCCCAGCCGCAGCCGAGCACCCCCGCCCCGGACGCCCCGAGCACGCCGTCCGTCCCGCCGGTCGCCCCCGGCGTCCCGCTGCTGCCCACCGACCCGAGCGCCACGCCCAGCCCGAGCACGCCCGCCGACGGCGACCACGGCAACTCGAACGGCAACGGCAACAGCGACGGAACCGGCAACAACGGCAACGGCAACGGCAACGGCAACGGGAGCAACCCCGGCAACGGGAACGGCAACAACGGCAACGGGAACGGCGACGGCCTGGTCCCCGCCCTCCCGGTCGTCCCGTCGCCCAGCCCGTCCGCCGACGCCTCCGGCGCCACCCCCGCCGAGGCCTCGCCCACCGGCACCGCGACGCCCGCGACCCCGGCCGCGAGCGCGAGCGCGTCCGCCGCACCGGCGGCCCCGCCCGCGGCCGCGTCCCCCGCTCCGTCCGCGCAGGCGTACACCGTCAACCCCGGTGACACGCTGGCCGCGATCGCCCGCGAGCACGCCGTGGGCGGCGGCTGGTCCGAGCTCTACGAGTCGAACCAGCAGGTGGTCGGCCAGAACCCGGACCTGATCCGCCCCGGTCAGGTGCTGGAGCTGGGCTGACCCCGGCCCGGCCGGTGCGCGCCCGGCTGAGCCGCCGTCACTTCGGGACGGCGGCCAGCCCGGTGCAGCCGCGCAGGCCGTCGCGGCGCTGCTGGGCGGCCTTCGCGGCGCTGCCGGTCTGCGGGACGGGCACGCCGCGGCCGTCGATGTGGGCGGGGGTGAAGCTCTCGCCGGTGACGCGGCCGTCGGCGGTGACGGTGAGCGTGGTGACGCCGGTCTCGTTGGAGGCGGTGTAGTTCGAGGTGCCGTACCAGAGGAAGTTGCCGAAGCCGTACGACACGTAGGTCTTCCCGAGCATGCCCGCGCCGAGCATGGTGTGGGCGTGGGTGCCGACCACGGCGGTCGCTCCGGCGTCGGCGAGCTCCTTGGCGAGGCCGGTCTGCGCGCGGGTCGGGCAGGCCACGCCCTCGTCGCCCCAGTGCAGGTAGACCAGGACCACGGGTGCCTGCGCCTTCGCGGCGGCGACGGCGTGCAGCAGCGCGTTCTCGTCGAGGGCGGAGGCGATGCCCGGCTTGTGGGCGCCGGCCCGCCACTTCTGGTTGGTGATCTCGTTGACCTGGCTGGCCGCCAGGACGGCGACCTTCACGCCGCGCACGGTGGTGACGTACGGGGCGTACGCCTCCGCGGCGTCCTTGCCGATGCCGACCACCGGTATCGGGGAGGCGGCCTTGGCGGCGAGGGTGTCGGCGAGGCCGTCGGGGCCGAAGTCGACGGCGTGGTTGTTGGCCTGGGAGACCACGTCGACGCCCGCGTCCTTGAGCGCGTCGAGCGCCTTGGGCGTGGTGCGGAAGGTGTAGGTCTTGGGTTCGGCCCTGCCCCGGCTGGTGATCGCGGTCTCCAGGTTGAGCACCGCCAGGTCGGCGGCGGACAGCGTGCCGGAGATCGGGCCGAGTGCGGTGTCGGCCTTGGCGGCGCCGAGCCGGGAGGCGGTGCGCCCCTCGAAGTGGACGTCCCCGGCGAACGCCACCGTGATGCTGCCGGCCGCGCCGGGGCTCGCCGGGGCGCTCCCCTCCGACGGCCCGGAGGCCGGTCCGGTGGGCTCGGCGGCCGTCGGCGCGGCCGTCGGGTCCGCGGTGGCGGCGGTGGTGGCGCTGCCGGTGGCGGCCCGGTCCGCGGAGGGCTCCGGACCGCCGCATCCGGCGACGGTGCTGAGCAACAGGACGGTGGCGGCGGCAGCGGCTGTGCCGACCGTGGTGCGGTGCATGAACGGACCCCCCGGCAGTTCGGTGACGACGCACTTTATCCGCGCCGCTCGAACACCGGAAGTCCACACGGACACCGAAACGATCACGATCCCGGCCCGGGGCCGTCCGCTCAGGCCAGCACGCCTGCGGCGCGCAGCAGCCAGCGGTTGGTGCGGCCGACCAGCCCGGCCCGGTCGAGCACGGAGACGACCTTCTGCGCCATCTCGACCTTGGTGGCCCGCCAGCGCGGGTTGGCGCGGGCCGCGGCCTTGCCGACCCGGGGGTCGACGCCGACGGCGGCGTAGAGCCGGGGGTGGATCAGCGCGGTGGTGGCGTAGTAGACGATGAGTCCGATGAACAGCTGCTCGTACCGGCGGCGGACCGGGCCGAGGCGCTTGCGGACGAGCTCCTCGCGGGCGTAGCTGATGTGCCGGGCCTCCTCGATGACGTGGATCCGGGAGACCTGGCGGGTGAGCGGCTGGAGGGTGTCGTCGTTCATCACCTCGCGCTGGAAGGCGTCCAGGATCTCCTCGACGTACATGGTGCCGCCGAAGGTCTGGCTGTGGGTCGAGATCGCCTTGAACAGCCGGCCGAGGTTGTGGGCGACGAACCCGGCGCCGTACGCGGGGACGCCCATCTTGGCGATCATGCGGGCGAACATGATCGAGTGGCGGCACTCGTCGGCGATCTCGGTGAGCGCGTACTGGACGTGGTTGCTGGTCGGGTCCCGGTCGAAGGCGTGGCGCAGCAGCATCTGCATGAGGATCTCCTCGAACCAGATGCCGACGCTGGCGATGGAGGCGACCTCGTGCTTGGAGAGCTCGATCCGCTGCTCCTCGGTCATCCGCTCCCAGAGGTCGGTGCCGTAGAGGGAGAGGTGGCGGGGCGGGCAGTAGTAGGCGCCGGGGACGGGGTCGGCGTCCCAGTCGACGTCCGTGAGGGGGTTGAACGAGAGCTTCGCGGAGGAGGCGAGCAGGCGTTCGGCGGTGCGCTCCCGGTCGGGGGCGGTGCGGGCGGGTTGGGGCGGCATGCCGGCTCCTTCGCGGTGGGGGCGGAGAGGGTGGAGTGGTGGCACTGCCGCGAAGGTAGAAGTTATTAGACTTTCCGTCAATACACCGCGCGCGAAGCGGCCCCGGCCGCCCCTTGACGGGCGGTCAGCCGCCCCACCCGGCCGGGTCCTGCCAGGCCGCCAGCACCCGCCCGCTGGTGAAGCGCATCCGCCGCCCGTCCAGCGGGTCGGTGAACTCCAGCGAGCGCGCCAGCAGTTGCAGCGGGCGCCGGTAGTCCTCCGGGTCCCCCTCGCCCAGCACCGCGGGGTAGAGCGGGTCGCCCAGGATCGGCAGGCCCAGCCCGTTCATGTGCACCCGCAGCTGGTGGGTGCGCCCGGTGCGCGGGGCGAGGCGGTAGCGGCCCAGGCCGCCGCGGGCCTCGGCCAGTTCGATCCGGCTCTCCGCGTTGGGCTCGCCGGGCACCTCGTACGCGTCGAGCCGACCGCGGTCCTTGAGGATCCGGGTGCGCACCACGGCGGGCAGCCGGGCCGCCGCGCCCTCCTCGTACCGGGCGACCGCCTCGTACTCCTTGACGGCCTCGCGGCGCTCGAACAGGCCCTGGTAGGCGCCGCGCAGCGCGGGGTCGGCGACGAACAGCACCACGCCCGCGGTGAGCCGGTCCAGGCGGTGGGCGGGGCTGAGCCGGGGCAGGCCGAGGTCGCGGCGCAGCCGGGCGAGGGCGGTCTCGGTGGCGTGGCTGCCGCGCGGGGTGGTGGCGAGGAAGTGCGGCTTGTCGGCGACCACGATGCGCTCGTCGCGGTGCAGGACCTCGACCGGGAAGGGCACCACGGGCTCGGGCGGTCCGGGTTCGCGGTGGAACCAGACGTGGCCGCCGGGCCGGTAGGGCGTGTCGGCGCCGACCGGGCCGTCGGCGGCGACGAACTCGCCGGCCGCGAGCATCGCGCCGATCCGCCCGTCCCCGGCGGCGGCCCCGTAGCGCTCCTCCAGGTAGGCGCGCACCGTCGGCCAGGCGCCGTCCAGCGGCAGTTTGACGTGTACGGGATCGATGCCGTCGCGTTGCGGCAGCGGGCTGACGGGGGCGGGTTTCCTACGCACCACCGCGCGCCACCGGGGGTCTCGTCCGACGGGTGTCCATCCGGCCCACCCTAGCGGCAGGTCACCCGTCTGGGCGCGGGCGGCCCGCCGTGCGACGATGGCAGGGCGGTGACCGCCCCCGGAACGGCAGGTGGCCAGATGGACACCGACAAACAGCGCACGGTTTCCCGGACCCGCCCCACCTCCCCGCTCGCGGCGGGTGGCGCGCCGGTACCGGACGGCCTGCTGGCGATCCCGGTGGCCACGGCGCTGATCGCGGCGGACGGCCGGATCCTGCACTGGAGCCCGGACGCGGAGGCCCTGCTCGGCTTCCCGGCGGACCGGGCGGTGGGGACGCGCGCGGCGGACATCCTGGTCGGCCCGGAGCGGCGCCCGGCGGCGCTGGAGCTGTTCGCCCGGATCCTGAGCGGCCGCGCCTGGGCGGGGGTGTTCCCGGTGCGGCACCGGGACGGGCACCTGGTGCGGCTCGACTTCCGGACCTACCCGGTGCTGGACCGCAGCGGCTCGCCGATGGTGCTGGCGGTGGCGTCCGACGTCAGCGAGGTGCGGCGGCTGGCGGCGGACCTGGCGGTGCTGGACGGGTTCTTCACGCAGTCGCCGGTCGGCATGGGCGTGTTCGACACCGAGCTGCGCTTCGTCCGGCTGAACGAGGCGCTGGCCCGGATCAACGGGCTGCCGGTGGCGCGGCACCTGGGGCGGCGGCTGTCCGAGGTGCTGCCGGGGATCGACGGCCGGACGGCCGAGGAGACGATGCGCCGCATCCTGGCCGACGGCGAGCCGCTGGTGGACCTGCGGACGCACGGCCGGACGGCGGCCGACCCGGAGCGCGAGCACGCCTGGTCGGTGTCGAGCTTCCGGCTGGAGCAGCCGGACGGCACGGTGCTGGGGGTCAGCACCACGGTGGTGGACATCACCGACCGCTTCGAGGCGGAGACCAGCGCCGAGGCCGCCCAGCAGCGGCTGGCGCTGCTGAACGAGGCCTCCACCCGGATCGGCACCACGCTGGACCTGGCCACCACGGCCCGCGAGCTGGCCGAGACCGCCGCCCCGATCCTGGCCGACACCGTGGTGGTGGAGGTGCTGGACGGCCTGGTGCGGGGCGAGCCGGCCGCGCTGCCGGGCCGGGCGGACCGGTCCGCGGTGCTGCGCCGGATGGCGTTCCACACCGTGCCGGACAGCGGAATCACCTCGATCGCCCCGGCGGGCACCGTGCAGCGGCTGCACCCGAGCACGCCGTACGCGTGGGCGCTGTCGCACGGGAAGCCGGTGCTGGTGCCGCGCACGGACGGCGCCGCGATGAGCTGGTTCGCGAACGACCCGGTGCGCGGCGGGGAGATCCGGGCCCAGGGGGTGCGTTCGCTGATGGTGGTGCCGCTGATCGCGCGCGGCGCGGCGATCGGCACCGCCACGTTCTTCCGCTCCCGCAGCACGGCGCCGTACGACCGCGCCGACCTGGCGCTGGCGAGCGAGCTGGCGGCGCGGGCGGCGGTCTCGATCGACAACGCGCTGCTGTACACCCGGGAGCGGGACGCGGCCGAGCAGCGGCAGCGGGCCCTGGAGGCCACGGAGGCCGCCCAGCAGCGGCTGGCGCTGCTGAACGAGGCCTCCACCCGGATCGGCACCACGCTGGACCTGTCGATCACCGCGCAGGAGCTGGTGGACGTGGTGATCCCGCGGTTCGCGGACTTCGTGACGGTGGACATCCGCGAGGCCGTGCTGACCGGCGAGGACCCGGAGCCGGTGCCGGAGTCCGGTTCGGTGGCGCTGCGGGCGGTCGCGGTGGGCGAGGGGGAGGACGGCACGCTGCTGACCGGGGCGGCGGACCCGATCGGGGAGACCACCCGTTCGGCCAAGCTGTACGCGCAGGCGATGCGCACCGGCCGGTCGATCCTGGTGCCGCACGTGGACGAGTCCGAGCTGCGCCGGATCGTCGCGCACCAGGACCGGGTCCAGCCGGGCCTGGACGCCGGGATCCACTCGTACCTGATGGTGCCGCTGCTGGCCCGCGGGCAGGTGCTGGGCGGGGTGGAGTTCGTGCGGCTGGCGAACCCGGAGTCGTTCACCCCGGCGGACCAGGCGCTGGGCGAGGAGCTGGCGGCGCGGGCCGCGGTGTGCATCGACAACGCCCGGCTGTACCGGCGGGAGCGGGACACCGCGCTGACGCTGCAGCGCAGCCTGCTGCCGCAGGACGTGCACGGCACTCCGGGGCTGGAGATCGCGCACCGCTACCTGCCGTCGACGGTGGGTGACGAGATCGGCGGCGACTGGTTCGACGTGGTGCCGCTGACCGGCGGCCGGGTGGCGCTGATCGTCGGGGACGTGATGGGGCACGGCATCCGGGCGGCCGCGACGATGGGCCAGCTGCGGACGGTGGCCCGGACGCTGGTCACGCTGGACCTGGATCCGGCGCGGGTGCTGCGGCGGCTGGACGAGGCGACCGCGCAGCTCGGCGAGGGCCAGTTCGCGACGTGCGTGTGCGCGGTGTTCGACCCGGTGGACGAGGAGTGCATCCTGGCCTCCGCGGGACACCTGCCGCCGGTGCTCTCGGAGCGGGACGGCGAGGCCCGGCTGGTGGAGCCGCCGCCGGGCGCGCCGCTGGGCGTGGGCGGGGTGCCGTTCGAGTCGGTGCGCTTCCCGCTGCGCGAGGACGGGCTGCTGGTGCTGTACACGGACGGGCTGGTGGAGCGGCGCGGGCAGGACCTGGACGACGGCCTGGAGCTGCTGCGCGCGACGGTCACCCGGCGGCAGCCGACCCTGGAGCAGGGCTGCGACGCGGTGCTGGGGGCGTTCGGGGCGACGCTGGGGCAGGACGACGTGGCGGTGATCATGGCGCACTCCGGTCCGGTCGGCGCGGACCGGCTGGCGACCCTGGCGCTGTCCGGGGATCCGGCGCTGCTGCGGCACGCCCGGGAGTTCACCCGGCGGACGCTGACCGGGTGGGGGCTCGGCTCGCTGGTGGAGCCGGTGGTGCTGCTGACCGGCGAGCTGCTGGCGAACGCGGTGCTGCACGCGGGTTCGCCGATGCAGCTGCGGATGTTCCGGGGGGCGCTGCTGACCGTGGAGGTGTCGGACGCGGACAGCCGGGAACCGCGGCTGCGGCCGGTGGGCGAGCACGACGAGGGCGGGCGGGGGATGCTGCTGATCAACGAGTTGGCGCACCGCTGGGGCAGCCGGGCGACCCGGGACGGCAAGGTGGTCTGGTTCGAGATGGAGCTCCCGGTCCGATCATCACACTGACGCAACGTCAACTCCCTTCTGCTGCAGGTGGGTCAACGCCGTGCGTCACCCCGTACGGCATCCGGCGGTACCGCGCTCACCCGTCGCGGCGGTGCCCTTGCCCCGGCCGGGTGACCGCCCGGCCCGCGGCGTGCGGCCCGGGCCCGCGGGCGCCGATGATCGTCGCGTCCGGCACCAACCCGCGTCCGGCGCCACCGCGTTCGACGCCAAGCTTGGAGAACTCGATGCGTTCCAGCCTCGCCAAGGTCACCACCGCCACCCTCCTCACCGGGCTCGCCCTGCTCGGCACCGCGGGCACCGCCTCCGCCCACGGCCACGGCCACGGCCACCACATGCACCCGCACGGGGCGCTCGCCGTCGGCGGCGACGCGGCGGCCCAGGGCGGCGACGCGGGCGCGGTGGGCGGCGACGCCTGGGCCGAGGGCGGCGACGCGCTGGGCGTCGGCGGGGACGCGGGCGCGCTGGGCGGCAACGCCGGTGCGGTCGGCGGGGACGCCTGGGCCGAGGGCGGGAACGCGGGCGCGGTCGGCGGCGACGCCGAGGCGCTGTGCGGCTCGGCCCTGGCCGTCGGCGGCGACGCGCTGGGCAACGGCGGCGACGCCCTCGCGGTCGGCGGGGACGCCTTCTCCTCGCACTGACGCCCCTCGGTGCTCCGGCGGCCGGGCGGACCCCTCTGGGGTCCGCCCGGCCGCGGTGCCGTCAGGAGAGCGGGGTGACGTACGCGCCGGAGATGCCGCCGTCCACCAGGAAGGTGCTGGCGGTCATGAAGGAGGAGTCGTCGCTGGCCAGGAAGGCCACCGCGGCGGCGATCTCCTCGGGTTCGGCGAACCGGCCGAGCGGGATGTGCACCAGGCGGCGGGCGGCGCGCTCCGGGTCCTTGGCGAACAGCTCCTGCAGCAGCGGGGTGTTGACCGGGCCGGGGCACAGCGCGTTGACCCGGATGCCCTCGCGGGCGAACTCCACGCCCAGCTCCCGGCTCATCGCCAGCACGCCGCCCTTGGAGGCGCTGTAGGAGATCTGCGAGGTCGCGGCGCCCATCACCGCCACGAAGGACGCGGTGTTGATGATCGATCCCTTGCCCTGCCGCCGCATGTGGCCGATCGCGTACTTGCAGCACAGGTACACGGAGGTCAGGTTGACGTCCTGGACGCGCTTCCACGCCTCCAGGCCGGTGACCAGGATGGAGTCGTCGTCCGGCGGGGAGATGCCCGCGTTGTTGAAGGCCACGTCCAGGCTGCCGTAGTGCTCGACGGCGGTGTCGAACAGCGCCCGGACCTGCTCCTCGTCGGTCACGTCGGTGCGCACGAACAGGCCGCCGACCTCGTTGGCGGCCTTGGCGCCGGTCTCCTCGTCGATGTCGGCGCACACCACCTTCGCCCCCTCGGCGGCGAAGCGGCGCACCGTGGCCAGGCCGATGCCGCTGCCCGCGCCGGTGACGACCGCCACCCGGCCGTCAAGTCGCTTGCTCATGTGGTTCATTCCTCCGTGGCGATGAAGACGTTCTTGGTCTCGGTGAAGGCGTGCAGGGCGTCCGGTCCGAGCTCGCGGCCCAGGCCGGACTGCTTGAAACCGCCGAAGGGCGTCCAGTAGCGCACCGAGGAGTGCGAGTTGACGGACAGGTTGCCCGCCTCCACCGCCCGGGCGACGCGCAGCGCCCGGCCCACGTCCCTGGTCCAGATCGACCCGGACAGGCCGTACTCGGTGGCGTTGGCGATCCGCACCGCGTCGCTCTCGCCGCGGAACGGGACCACCGCGACCACCGGGCCGAACACCTCCTCGGTGAACGCCCGGTGGTCGGGGGCGATCGGCGCCAGCACCGTCGGCGGGTACCAGAAGCCCGGCCCCTCGGGCGCGCTGCCGCGGAACGCCACCTCGGTGTCGCCGTCCACGTAGGACGCCACCCGGGCCCGGTGCGCGGCCGAGATCAGCGGCCCCATCTCGGTCTTCTCGTCCGCCGGGTCGCCGACCCGCACCCCGCGGACCGCGCGCTCCAACCGCTCCAGGAACTCCTCGTGCACGCTCGCCTCGACCAGGATCCGGGAGCGCGCGCAGCAGTCCTGCCCGGCGTTGTCGAAGACCGCGTAGGGGGCGGTGGCGGCGGCCTTGTCCAGGTCGGCGTCGGCGAAGACGATGTTGGCGCTCTTGCCGCCGAGTTCCAGCGTGACGGGTTTGACCTGGGCGGCGCAGCCCGCCATCACCGACCTGCCGACGGCGGTGGAACCGGTGAACACCACCTTGCGGACGCCGGGGTGGGTGACGAAGCGCTGCCCGACCACCGGCCCGCGGCCGGGCAGCACCTGCAGCACGCCCTCGGGCAGGCCCGCGCGCAGCGCGAGTTCGGCCAGCCGCAGCGCGGTGAGCGGGGTGAGCTCGGCCGGTTTGACGATGACGGTGTTCCCGGCGGCCAGCGCGGGGGCCAGCGCCCAGGCCGCGATCGGCAGCGGGAAGTTCCACGGGACGATCACGCCGACCACGCCCAGCGGCTCGTGGAAGGTGACGTCGAGACCGCCGGCGACCGGGATCTGGCGGCCGAACAGCCGCTCGGGCGCGCCCGCGTAGTACTCGATCACGTCCCGGGCGTTGCCGGCCTCCCAGCGGGCGTTGCCGATGGTGTGCCCGGCATTGGCGACCTCCAGGAGGGCCAGTTGCTCGCGCTCGGCGTCGACCTCGGCGGCGAAGCGGCGCAGCAGCCGGGCCCGGTCGCCGGGCGCCACGTTCCGCCAGCCCTCGAACGCCGCCCCGGCCCGGGCGATCGCGGCGTCGGTCGCGGCCAGGTCGGCCAGCTCGACGGTGGCGATCACCTCCTCGGTGGCGGGATTGACCACCTGGTACGGCTCGGACCCCTCGGTCACCTGCTCCTCCTCGTGCTCGTGTCGTGCTCGTCCCGTGCGCGCCTCACAGCCGTTCGAAGCCGCGGCGGCGCTCCCAGTCGGTCACCGCGGCGTCGTACGCGGCGAGTTCGACCCGCCCGGCGTGGACGTAGTGCCGCACGACGTCCTTGCCGAACGCCTCGGTGGCGGCCTCGCTGCCCTCGAACCGGTCGACCGCCTCGCGCAGCGTCGCGGGCAC
Source organism: Kitasatospora phosalacinea (assembly GCF_000717185.1). Taxonomy (GTDB): domain Bacteria; phylum Actinomycetota; class Actinomycetes; order Streptomycetales; family Streptomycetaceae; genus Kitasatospora; species Kitasatospora phosalacinea_A. The sequence continues at coordinate 28,899 of NZ_JNYE01000072.1, forward strand.
CCGGGGCGCGTCGGAGGCGTAGGCGTTGCCGGTGAACTCGGCCTCGAGCGGCAGCTGGTGCTCCACCCCGTGCAGCCCGGCCGCGATCAGCGCGGCCACCGCCAGGTACGGGTTGACGTCGCCGCCGGGCACCCGGTTCTCGAACCGCAGCGAGGCCCCGTGCCCGACCACCCGCAGCGCGCACGTCCGGTTGTCGCGGCCCCAGGCGATCGCGGTGGGGGCGAAGCTGCCCGGTACGTAGCGCTTGTAGGAGTTGACGGTCGGGGCGAGCAGCAGCGCGAACCGGTCGAGGCAGGCGAGCTGCCCGGCCAGGAAGTGCTCCATCGTCCGGGAGAAGCCGTGCGGGCCCTCACCGGGGAACACCGGGCGGCCCCGCTCGTCGCGCAGGCTCAGGTGCACGTGGCAGGAGTTGCCCTCGCGCTCGTCGTACTTGGCCATGAAGGTGAGGCTGACGCCCTCCTGCGCGGCGATCTCCTTGGCGCCGGTCTTGTAGACCGCGTGGTCGTCGCAGGTGGTCAGCGCGTCGGCGTAGCGGAACGCGATCTCGTGCTGCCCGAGGTTGCACTCGCCCTTCGCGGACTCCACGGTCAGCCCGGCCCCGGCCATGCCGGTGCGCAGGCGGCGCAGCAGCGGTTCGATCCGGGCGGTGCCGAGGATCGAGTAGTCGACGTTGTACTGGTTGACGGGCGTGAGGTCCTGGTAGTGCTTCTCCCAGGCGTGCTCGTAGCTGTCCCGGAACACCATGAACTCCAGCTCGGTGCCCACGTACGCGCCCCAGCCGTAGCCCGCCAGCCGTTCCAGTTGGCGGCGCAGCACCTGGCGGGGCGAGACCGCGACCGGAGTGCCGTCGTGGTGGGCGAGGTCGCACTGGACCATGGCGGTGGCCGGGTGCCAGGGCACCATCCGCAGGGTGGCGAGGTCGGGAGCGAAGACCAGGTCCCCGTAGCCGCTCTCCCAGGAGGAGACGGTGTAGCCGTCGACGGTGTTCATCTCCACGTCCACCGCCAGCAGGTAGCCGCAGCCCTCGGCGCCGCCGGTCAGCACCTCGGTGAGGAAGTACCCGGCGTCCAGGCGTTTGCCCTGCAACCGGCCCTGCATGTCGGTGACGGCCAGCACGACCGTCTCCACCGCGCCCTCGGCCACCAAGCTCCGCAGCCGCTCCACCGTGAGCCGTGCCTCGGTCATCCGCCCACCACCTCCGCCACCCGGCCCGCCGCGCGCGGACCGGTCCGCCACAGCGACGATGATCCCGCCCCCGGCCCGGGCACACCAGTGTCCGCGCGGGTGTCACTGTTTCCTGATCAATCGTCAGAAAATCTTTCCTGCATGCGAGATGACTGGCCATCAGTTCCCCTGCCACCCCGCCCTCCTTCCCCGGTTCCGAAATCCGATTGCCCCGGACGGCCGGACCTGCTTCGGTGGCGCGTGCCCGTCCGTCCCGTCCGCCCTGGAGCCCGCTGCCCGTGACCTTCCGCCTGACCGCCCTCACCGACCCTGCTGCGAGCCCCCTCTCGCGCCGTCTCGCCTGGCTGGCCGCCGCCCCTGACGGCACCCCGCTCGGCAGTGCCTTCCTCCGGCTGTTCACCTCCCCCGGCCAGGCCCACCTGTGCGAACTCGCCCTGGACGTCCACCCCGCCGAGCGGCGGCGCGGAGCGGGGTCGGCGCTGCTCGCGGCCGCCGTGGCCGCGGCCCGGGAGGACGGGCGCGGCTCGCTGCTCGCCCAGGCCGTCGAGGGCTCCCCGGGCGACGCATTCCTCTCCGCCCGCGGCTTCGAACGGGCCCTCGTCCTCGACTTCGGCCGACTGGACCTGGCCACTGCCCCTGCTCCTGCTCCTGCTCCTGCTCCTGCTCCTGGTGTCGAACTCCCGCCCGGCTACCGGCTGGTCTCCTGGGTCGGCAGCTGCCCCAGGGAGCGGTTGTCCGCCTTCGCCCGCTCGCGCACCGCCATGGACGACATGCCGATGGGCGACGCGGTATTCGGCACGGTCCTCTGGGACGAGGACCGGGTGCTGGCCGCGGCCCGGGCGGTCGCCGACCGGGGCGAACTGCTGCACACCGTCGCGGCGCTGGAGACCGCCACCGGTGAACTGGTCGGCTTCAGCGAACTGGTGCTCCCCGCCGACCGCTCCGGCGACGCCCAGCACTACGGCACCGCCGTCCAACCCGCCCACCGCAGGCGCGGCCTTGCCCGGGCGATGAAGGCCGAGGCGATCCGCTGGACGCGGGCCGAGCACCCCGGGATCACCGGGCTGCTCACCGACACCGCCGCCCACAACACCGGCATGCTGGCGGTCAACCGCGCCCTGGGCTACCGCAGCACCCACCGCTCCGTCGAGTTCCGCCTCTCCCTGCTCCGGTAGGCCGCTCCGGTAGGCCGCCCCGCTCGGCTCACCCCACCTGCTCCACCGCCCCGTCCGGCTGCACCCCCGCACCGGCCGGGCGGTCAGCAGCCCCCGCGCCCGCCCACCGGCCCGCCGCACCGGCGACCAGGGCCGTGCCGGCTGCGAAGGCGAGCAGCACCGGCAGGTCCGGCGCTCCGTCGCGGGCAAGGCCGAGGACCGCCCAGCGGGCCAGCGCCCAGCCCGCGGCTGCCAGCCCCGCGAGCAGGACGACGGCCCGGCCCGGGCCCGCGGTCCGGGCCTGTGGTCGCAGGCGCCGGGCCAGGCGCAGCAGCAGGCCGTCGACCGGGCGGAGCACGACCAGCAGCCCGCCGAGCAACGCTGCCAGCAGTAGCACCCACACCGGCCGCCAGGCCCACCAGGGCGCCGAGCCGACCTCCGGTTCGGGGGCCAGGTCGGTGAGGTAGAAGGCTGCTCCGGCGGCCAGCACGGGCACCATGTGCCAGAGGTACAGCGACATGCTGACCCGGCCGAGCGGTTCGACCAGGCGGCCCGCCCGCCGCCGGGCCCGCAGGGCCCGCTCGGCGTGCGGGGCGAGCAGCAGGCACAGGCCGCACTGGGCGGCCAGCCAGGCCAGCATCGCCAGTGACGGCGGGTCGGTGTTCGAGACCCCCTCGCCGCTGACCAGGACCAGGCTGACCGGGAACGGCCCGAACCCGACCAGTGCCGCGTACCCGGCGACGCCGCCCGCGGTCAGCGCCGCCGCGAACGCCGGACGGGCCGTCGGGCCGCCCTCCCGCCAGGCGAGGCCGAGTTGGTAGGCGACGGCCCAGACCAGCAGGTAGTTCAGCAGGCCGACGCGGTCCGCCCAGCCGGTGTCCGCGCCGAGCACCAGCAGGTCGACACCCGCCCCCGCGGCGGCGAGGACCGCGACCGAGCCCAAGCCCCAATGCCGGTGCAGTGCGGCCAGCCAGGGCGTCAGCGCGCTGATCGCCAGGTAGACGGGCAGGAACCAGAACTGCATCGCCAGGGCCCACCCGACCATGCCGAGCAGCGCCGGATCGGCCCCGCACGCCCCTGCGACCGCCAGGCCGCCCAGGGTCGGCACCAGGTACGCGGCGGTGGGCAGCAGCAACCGAAGGGCCCGGCCGCGGATCCAGCCCGCTGCCGTCCCGCCCCCGGCCCGGCAGCGCTCCCAGGAACCGGCTGCCGCGTAGCCCCCGGCCAGGAAGAACACCGGCATGATCTGGAAGCCCAGGGTCAGCCACTGCGTCCACGGCACGGTCACCATCAACTCGGGTGCCGTCAAGGCCCCGTCGGGTTCCCGCACCAGGGCGGTGATCAGCCAGTGGCCGAGCACCACCAGCACGATCGCCCCCGCGCGCAGCAGGTCCACGTACCTGCTGCGGCCCGTTCCGTCCTCCACGCCCTTCCCCCGTCCTCTCCCCGTCTCCCGTACCGGTCATCATCGCCAGCCGTCCTCCGCGTTCACCGCCCCCGGCACGTTGCGGTTCGGCCACAACCCTCCCTCCGGTCCGCGCCCGCCGGGACCGGCCCTGCCCCGGGGTGACCGTCCCCATCCGTTCCTCCTCTCCTGCGGGGTGTCGGCCCGGTTCGACGGACCGACACCCCGTCCGGTAATCCGTTTGTCTCCCGGTAACCGCCCTGACAGGCTGCCTGTCATGTCTGCTCACGAACCGCCGGCCACCCTCGCCGCGTTCTTCACCGATGGCCGTCTGACGTCGATCCCGCGCAAGCCGGCCCGCCGCACCGCCCTGCTCGAACACCTCGCGCGCACCCTCTTCGACCCCGAGCGCTCGTACACCGAGCAGGAGGTCAACGAGGCCCTGCTCACCGTCCACCCCGACACCTCCATGCTCCGCCGCTACCTGGTCGAGGCCCTGCTGCTGACCCGCACCCGGGACGGGTCGAGCTACCGCCCGACCGGCACCGCTCCGGCCGACGCGCCCGCTGCCCCGGCGGGCCCGGACGGCGCTCAGCCGTCCGCCGCGTAGCGCCAGAACTCCCGCATCAGCGGCGGCGGGGTGGGGCTGGTCATCTCCCGCTGGGTGAGGAGCACCGTCACCAGCCCGGTCGACCGCACCACGTGCGCTGCGGTGCCGGTGCCGCCGACCCAGCCGTAGCGGCCCGGTACGTTCCACGGCTCGCGGCGGGCCACGTCCACCGAGCCGCCGTACCCCCAGCCCTGCCCCTCCAGGAAGAGTTCGCTGTCCGCACGCTGGCGCTCCGTCAGGTGGTCGGTGGTCATCAGCCGCACCGCGCCGAAGGAGAGCACCCGCCGCCCGTCCTCGGCGCGGCCGCCCGCGCGCAGCATCCGCAGGAACGTGAACACGTCGTCGAGCGTGGACACCAGGCCGCCGGCCCCGGACGGGAACGGGGGCGGGGTGCTCCACTGGCCGTCCGGTGGGTCGGCCACCTCCAGCGTGCCGTCGGGGGTCGGACGGTACAGCGGGCCCAGGCGGCCGGGTGGCGCGTGGAAGGCCGTGTCGGGCATGCCCAGGGGGTCGAACAGCCGCTCCTCCAGCACCTGGTCGAGCGGTTGGCCGGTCGCCCTGGCGACCAGGACGCCCTGGATGTCCGAGCAGGTGTTGTACAGCCAGGCCTCGCCGGGCTGGTGGAGCATCGGGATCCCCGCCAGGAGGGCCGTCCACTCCTCGGGCGGGACGACCTGCTGCGGCTGCGGCGGCCCCTGCCCGAGCTCCGTGACCAGCGGGGCCAGCGCGGGCAGGGTGAAGTCCGCCGGGAAGCCGTAGCCGGCCCGCGACTCCAGCACGTCCCGCACCGTGAACGGCCGGTCGGCCGGGACGGTGTCCGTCACCGGGGCGCCCGGGGCCCGCACCACGCGCCGGTCGGCCAGCTCCGGCAGCCAGCGCTCGACCGGGTCGTCCAGCGCGAGCACCCCGTCGTCGACCAACTGGAGCACCGCCGCGGCCGTGACGGGCTTGCCCACCGAGGCGATCCGCACCGGCGACTCCCTGCCCAACTCGCCCGCGGCGGCCGTCTCGACCTGCCCCTCGCGGGCGACCAGGGCGACCGCCCCGGGCACCGCCCCGGCTGCGACCCAGCGGTCCAACAGCGCCTGCAGGCCGCCCGCACCGTGCGGTCCGCTCCCCGCGCGCAGCTCGCCCGCCCCGCGCACCTCGTGCACCTCGCGCATGTCGGTCCCCTTTCGACAGCGGTGCCCGATCGGCACCGTCCGTACCTTCTGTCTCCTGTTGAGAAGAGTGTGCCCGGCCCCCGTCGCCCACCCACCCGACGATCGGATGCCGTTCGCACACCGATCGGTTGACGACCCGTCAGACGATCGGTTGACCCCGGTGTCAGACGACCCGTCAGACGATCGGTTGACCCCGGTGTCAACCGATGGATGCTTTTCCGCGGCACGCGCACCCGCCGCCCTCCGCTTCCGCCGTCCGGGTGCCGGGCGCGAGTAGCGTGACCCGCGCCCTTGACCGCCGCTGGTCCCGGAGGTTTCGATGTCCGACCTGGTGTTGATGATGTCCGTGTCGATCGACGGCTGTTTCGCCGGTCCCGACGGCGAGCTGGGCTGGCAGCTCATCGACGACGAGCTGCACGAGCACTTCAACCGCCGACTGGCCGCGATGAGCGGCTTCCTCGACGGCCGCGTCACGTACCAACTGATGGCCGACTACTGGCCCACCGCCGACCAGGACCCGACCAGTACCCCGCCGGTGGTCGAGTTCGCCCGGATCTGGCGGGAGATGCCGAAGACGGTCTTCTCCCGCACCCTCGACCACGCCGACTGGAACACCACGATCGCCCGCACCGTCGACCCCCGGGAGATCACCGCGCTCAAGTCCTCCTCCGCATCCGATCTGGCCGTCGGCGGCGCCGTCCTCGCCGCCGAACTCCGCCGGCTGGACCTGATCGACGAGTACAGCCTCTACGTCCACCCGGTGGTGCTGGGCCGCGGCCGCCCGCTGTTCCCGCCCTCCGACACCCGCACCGACCTGGTGCTCGCCGAGAGGCGCACCTTCGACAGTGGCGTCATGCTGCTCCGCTACCTGCGCCGCTGACCCCGCCCCGGCCGTGCACCGCCCGCACAGCCGGCACCCGTACCCGCACCCGCACCCGACCGCAGGAGGCGACCACTGCACCGCAGGACACCGGAAGCCGGACACCGGACCTCGTCACGGCGTGCCCGGCGCCTGCGAGGCACCCGCGGGCGCCCCGGCGGACCCGGCCGAACTCCCGTTCCCCGACGCCCCGCCCGAGCCCGAGCCCGCGCCGCCGCCCGGCGAGCCGGCCGGACCGGACGAGCCGGAGTGGCCGGGCGAGCCCGAGCCGCCGCCGGACCCGGGCGCCGAGGACGCCCCGGAGGCGGGGGCCGAGGAGGAGCCCCCGGAGGGCTTGCCCGTCCCGGACTGGCTGCCGGACGGACCCGAGCCGGACGCGCCGGGCGAGGCCGACCCGTCGGTTCCGCCCGTCCCGCCCGCGGGGCGGTCGAACTGACGGCCCGTCGCCTGGTCCACCAGCACGATCCGGTTCACCGGCGCCGGTGCGGGCTGCACCGTCACCACCCCGTCCGGGTGGAACGAGGACCAGGCCGTCCCGGTGTACGTGCCGCCCGTACCGCTCGGCGGCGTCAGCGGGTTGCCGCAGGCGCAGCGCACCCGCGGCACGCCCTGGTTGTCGACCAGCACGGCCGTCCCGGACTGCAGGACGGCCTGGTAGGGGGTGGCCTGCCCGTTCTCGTAGCCGTGGTTGGTGACCCGGGTGTCCTGGCGGAGCACCACGGGCGTCAGTCCGCTGAGGTAGCCGTTGATCTGCGAGCTGTCGATGCCCTCGACGCCGGCCCAGGCCCGGGCCTTGTCGGTGTTGGCGGCGAGGTACGCGGAGAGCTTCGGCACGTCGCAGCTGGCGACCTCTCGGGTCCCGCCGTACAGGCCGGGCTGGTCGCCGTTCACGGTGCCGCCGGACGCGGTCGGGCTCCCGACGGTCGGGGACTGGGCGGAACCCGCGGCCGAGGTGGCGCCGCTGGGGGAGGCCGAGGCGGGCGCACTGCCGTTGGCGACCGAGTCCGTGAAGGGCTCCTGCCCGGAGGCGGACACCGGCTGCATCTCGACGGCCTGCGCACTGCTGCCGCCGCCCGAGCCGCCGGTGGCGACCACGCCGAGTGCGATGCCCAGCCCGGCGACGAGGACCGCCCCGGCGAGCACCGGCCCCCTCCGCCACCACGGCCTCCCCCCTCCCCCGCCGTCACCGGACGACGCCCCGCCCCCGGCCGTCGGCCGTCCGCCGCTCGGCGGCCCGCCCCCGGCCGAGGCTCCGCCACCGCCCGGTGGCACCCCGCTGCCCGAACCCCCCGCAGCCTCCGAACTCCCCGAAGCGGCCGAACTCCCCGAAGCGGCCGACGGACGCAGCCCGCCCGCCGACAGCGGCCCGGACGGCGGCCCCGCCGGCCCGGCCTCGCCCCCGGAAGCCGCCGCACCACCGACACCGACGCCGAACGCGCCTCCGACCGGCGCCGCACCGCCCGCCCCGCTCCCGGTCGGCGGCCGCACCACCTCCGTGGGCTGCGGCGCCCCGGCCGGCGCTCCGCCCCCGCTCCCCGCACCGGGCCCGTCCGCACCGCTCGCCCGCTCCACCAGCTCGGTCGGCGGCCCGGCCGAACCGTCCACCAGCTCGGTGGGGCGGTGTGGCGGCGGGGCCTGGGCATCGCCGTTCTCGTTGCCCGGTCCTTCGAGCCCGGGTTCGGGTTCGGGTTCGGGTTCTTCAGGCTGCCGGGGCGTCGGCTGCTCGGTCACGGGACTGCCTCCCGGTCGGACTCCCCCGAGTCCACGTGCGCACCCACCATTGTCCGCCCGCCCCTCCGAACGCGCCCCTCCGAACCCGCCCCTCCGCAACCCGGGCTCCCCGGACCCGGCCGCCCCACCGCCCGAGGCACTCCCGTCTGCGGCGACTCGCCGTCCGTCGCGCCCTGTCGGAAGCTGGAAAGGTCGGCCGGTCCGGGCCGACGCCGGGGAAGCGCTCGAAGGGCCGGTGAGGCGCGTGTCTGGTGCCGCCACTCCTGCGAACCCCCGCCAACCCTCGCCACCGCGCTCCCCTGCGCCCTCCTCCCCGTCCGATCGGCTGTCCGCGCCCGTGGCCGTCGTGGTCTCCGCGCTGGTGACGGTGGCGGGGTCGCTCGCGGCGATGGCGGTGGTGGCTGCGCTCGGCCTGTGGCTGGCGGGCGCGGACGAACTGCCGGGCGGCGGTTTCGGCCCGGTGCTGGCGGCGACGCTGCTGATGGCGCTGGGCGCGCCGGCGCAGTTGGAGGGCGGTGCGGCCTTCGTGGCGGCCGCGCAGGGCGGGATCGCGGCGATGCCGTTGTCGGTGACGCTGGTGGGGGCGCTGGTGGCGGCGTACCTGTTCCTGCGTCCGTTGCGTCGGCACGCGGTGGTGGGCGGGCGGTTGCTGCTGGCCCGGGTACTGGCGCTGGCGGCCTGCTGGGTGGTGGCGGTGCTGCTGCTGTCGGCGGCGGCGCGGCACTCCTTCACGGTGTCGACGGGTGAGCCGCTGCTCGACGAGTTGGGCGGGGCGTTCGGTGCGGCGCCGGTGGTGGGGTTCCGGGTGGATCCCGGTCCGGCGGTGGGTTTCGGCCTGCTGTGGTTGGCGGTGGTGGTGCTGTTGGCGCTGGCGGCTTCGCGCCGGGCGCCGTTGCCGACCGCCCTGGTGCGCTGGCACGGCACGCTGCGGCCGACGGTGCACGCGGTGCTGGTGCTGCTGCTGGTGTACGTGGTGCTGGCGCTGGTGGGGGGTCTGGTGGCGGTGGTGACGGGGAGCGAGCCGCGGGAGACGTTGGCGGTGGTCTTCCTGGGGCTGCCGAACCTGGCCTGGTTGGCGTTCGGCGTGGGCCTGGGCGCGTCCTGGCACGGCCACGTCACGAACAGTCTGGGCCTGCCGTTCCCGCACCCGCTGGCGGCGGTGCTGCGTTCCGGGCAGGACGTGACGCTGGACCTGGGCGCGTTGGCGGAGCAGAACGGCTGGGCGTGGCTGCTGCTGCCGCTGGCGGCGCTGCTGGTGCTGGCGGCGGGTGCGGTGTCGGTGGCCCGGACGCGTCCGGTGCTGCCGGTGTGGCGGTCGGCCGCGCAGTGGGCGGTGGTGCTGGCGCTGGCGGTGCTGGCGGTCGGGCTGGTGACGCGGGTGTCGGCGGTGTTCGGGTTGTCGCTGCTGGGCCTGGGCGGCGGGGGCCGGACGGTGCTGGAGCCGGACCTGCTGACGGCGGTGCCGATCGCCGCGGGCTGGGGCGCGCTGGCCGGTCTGCTGGGCGCGCTGCTCGCCCGCCGCTCCCGGCGCCACGGCGCGGCCCCGCCCGGTACCGCCGCCGGGCAGGGGCCGACGGCGGACCGGCCGGGACCCCGGAACCGCTAGCGTCCAGGGGGCGGGACCGGCCGGGAACCACTGGCGTCCGGTCAGCCGTCGATGCGGTGCTGGGCCCAGCAGGGCGCCGGGTCGACGGTGGTCGCGGCCTGCGCGGCGGCCCTGGACTCGGCGGTGGTGGAGGTCCCGTACCGCTGCGCGGCCGCGCACCGCTCAGGGTTCGAACACCGGCCGGGCCCAGTCGGGCGGCAGCGGCGGCCGCCCCTCCCGGGAGGCTCCGCGCACCGCCCTCCCCGCTCCCGCTCCCGCTCCCGTCCCCGCCCCCGCCCCCGCCCCCGCC
>NZ_JNYE01000073.1 GCF_000717185.1 Kitasatospora phosalacinea
CCTGCGCTCCGCCGCCGACGCCATCCGCCTCTCCCGCCGCACCCTCGCCACCATCAAGGGCAACCTCTTCTGGGCCTTCGCCTACAACGTCGCCGCCCTGCCGCTCGCCGCCGCCGGACTCCTCAACCCGATGATCGCGGGCGCCGCGATGGCCTTCTCCTCCGTCTTCGTGGTCGGCAACAGCCTGCGCCTGCGGACCTTCAAGGCCCGCTGAGGCCCGCTGAGACCTGGTGAGGCCCGCTGAGGCCCTGCGGAACCGATCGCGGTCCGGCCCGGGAACCCCTCCCGGGCCGGACCGGTCAGTTTCCGAGAAGCCGCCGCAGCCGCTTCGTTCCTAGGATTGAGGACGTCAGCAGGACACGGGAACGGGAACGGGAGGACCGGTCATGGCGGAGAAGCACGAGGGTTTCACGGCGGACGAGCGCGCGGCGATGAAGGAGCGCGCGAAGGAGATGAAGGCGGAGTCCAAGCGGGCGTCGGCGGCGGCGAAGGCGGCCGAGGCGGAGCAGGACCTGCTGGAGAAGATCGCCGAGATGCCCGAGGCGGACCGGGTGCTGGCCCAGCGCTTCCACGAGATCGTCACCGAGACCGCCCCGCAGCTGGCCCCGAAGACCTGGTACGGCATGCCCGCGTACAACAACGCGGACGGCAAGCCGGTGTGCTTTTTCCAGAGCGCCGCCAAGTTCAAGTCCCGGTACGCGCTGATCGGCTTCAGCGACAACGCCAAGCTGGACGACGGCGCGATGTGGCCGACCTACTTCGCGATCGCCGACCTGGGCGAGGCGGAGGCCGCCCGGGTCGCCGACCTGGTGAAGCGCGCGGTGTCCTGAGCCCGGGCGGGGGTCGGCGGTTTGATCACCATCAGTTGGCCGACCTTCATCAGTTGATTGATCGTTGTCGGCCGGTCTGGTCTTCGTCAGCCGGCTGAGCTGGTGCTGCTCGGGTGCTCGTCGTCAGTTGATTGGTCCTCGCCAGCCGACCGACCGTCGTCAGTTGATCGACCGTTGCCGATCGACGACAGCGGCAGCGGCAGTAGCAGCAGTCGGCCCGGTCACGGTCGGCGTCCGGCCAGCAGGCCGTTCAGGGTGCCGTAGTCGAGTGCGCCGCCCAGCGCGTCGTACGTGCCGGTGGCGAGGAGTTCGGCGGTGGCCCGGTGGGCGGCGGTGTAGGCCGCCTGGGCGAGGGCGGTGCCGAGGCTGATCCGGCGGACTCCGGCGGTGGCGAGTTCCGTGACGGTCGGGCCGTTCGGGACGGCCATCGCGTTGACGGGCAGCGGGGACGCGGCGGTCAGTTCCTTGAGCGCGGCGAGGTCGAGCAGGCCGGGGACGAAGAGCGAGTCGGCCCCGGCCTCGGCGTACGCCTCTGCGCGGCGGAGCACCTCCGCGGGGCGGTCGGCGGCCGGGCCGGTGCCGAACAGGTGGACGTCGGTGCGGGCGTTGACCAGCAGGTCGGGCAGGCCGGCTTCGGTGGCGGCCGTCCGGGCGGCGCGCAGGCGGGCGGACTGTTCGGCGGGGGTGAACAGCGGGCCGCCCGGGGCGGTCGAGTCCTCCAGGTTGATGCCGACCGCGCCCGCCGCGACCACCGCGCGGACGGTCTCGGCCACGTCCTCGGGGGTCGGGCCGTAGCCGCCCTCGACGTCGGCGGTCACCGGGACGTCCACGGCGGCGACGATCCGGCGCACCGCCTCGGCCATCGCCGCCCGGTCCAGGCCCTGCCCGTCGCCGCGGCCCGCCGACCAGGAGACGCCGCCGCTGGTGGTGGCGATCGCGGACGCGCCGGCCGCGGCGACCACCGCCGCGCTGCCCGCGTCCCAGGCGTTCGGGAGCAGGAGCGGCACGTCGGCGGCGGCCAGCGCGCGGAGGGTGGCGGCGTGCTCGGGGGACCGGGCGGGGAGGGTGCGGTTCGACATGCGGGTCTCGCTTTCGGTGCGGTGCGGTGTGGTGCAGCGCGCGTACGCATGCACGTACGGGTGCAGGTGCGGTTGCGGGTGCGCGGGCGGGTACGGGTCGATGCTGCCCCGTCCGCCCGGTGGGTGCCGAATGATTAAGCTGGGGCCGAATCGACGGTGGCAGGCAGCGGTGGCGAGGGGGTGGCAGGGGTGCGGACCGGGTTGCCGCTGTCGGTGGGCGACCTCGCCCTGACCAGGTTCGCGATCTCGCCGATGTGGGAGGTGGTGACCGCCTTCCGCGCCCTGGCCGCCGACCCGGTGCCCGTGCCGCACCGCCGCTGGGCCGCGCAGGTCCGGCCGCGGCTGGCCGCTGCCGGGCTGGACCGGGGCTGGCTGGCCGAGCTGATCCCGCCGCACGGGCACCTGCCGGACTTCCTCAACCCCGTCCCCGCCGAGCCGGTCACCGACCTGGCGGCGGAACTGGCGGCGGTCCGGGCCACCGGCTCCGTCCTGCTCCGGCACGACCTGGCCTGCCTGCGCGCCGACCGGGAGGGCGGCGGCGGGAGCCCGGGCGGACGGGGGAACGGGCGGGGGGACGGGCGGCTGCGGCTGCTGGAGCGCGAGCCGGAGCAGGCGCTGCGGCGGATCAGCAACGAGGTCGAGGCGTTCTGGCAGCTCGCCCTCGCCCCGTACTGGTCGCGGATCCGCGCGGTGCTGGAGGCGGACGTCCTGCAGCGCGCCCGGCGGGCCGCCGAGCGGGGCAGCGCGGGCATGCTCGGCGAGTTGCACGGGACGGTGCGCTGGGCGGACGGCACGCTGCACCTGTCGGAGCGGCACTGCGCCGTCACCCGGATCGCGACCGGCGCCGGGCTGCTGCTGGTGCCCTCGGTGTTCGCCTGGCCCCGGCTGCTGACCCGCACCGTCGCCCCCGACCCCCCGCAGCTGTGCTACCCCGCGCTGTCCGCCGCGACCGTCTGGGAGCACCGTCCGCGCCCGCGCGCGGAGGCGCTCGCGCCGGTGCTCGGCCGCACCCGCACCCGGCTGCTGGCCGAACTCGACGTCCCCGCCTCCACCACCGAACTCGCCGCCCGCTGCGGGCTCACCGCGCCCGCGGTCTCCCAGCACCTGACCGCGCTGCGCACTGCGGGCCTGGTCTCCTCGCACCGGGCCGGGCGCTGCGTGCTGTACGCCCGGACGGCCGTCGCGGACGGGTGGCTGGACGCGCTGCCTTAGGCCCTGTCCGGCCGATCTTGCCGGGCGCACGACGCCGGACGGGGCCTAACGGGTCCCACCCCCTTCGTACGCACGGAGGGTGAGCAGGGCCGCCAGGGTGACGCCCGGGCGGGCCTCGTTCTCGGTGGCGGCGGACCAGCGGGCCCAGTTGATCGGCCAGCCGCCGTCCGGGAGTTGGCGGGAGGCGAGGTGGTCGAGGCCGCGTTCGACCTCGGCGTCGGTGAACCAGGACCGGGCCAGGCTGTCCGGGCGGGGCGCATAGTCGTGCGGGAGGTGGAACTCGCCGGGCGCGTAGCCGGGGGCGAGCCGGACCTGCTCGGGGTGCGCCGGGTCGAGCAGCACCAACTGCTGGCTGCGCACCAACTCGCCTAGGCGGGCGGCCTGTTCGGCGGCCCAGGCGCGGTCGGGTGCGGCGTCCAGGAAGCCGACGGCGGTGATCACCTCGTACGGGTGGGTGCTGCCGATCGCCTCGATCGCGCGGCGGCAGAAGGCTTCCGCGCCGGTCAGCCAGGGGTGCTGCAGGCCTGCCCGGAGCAGCGGGGCGGCGATCTGGCCGGTGGAGAGCAGTTCGGCGGGCGGCGCGTCGGCGATCGGCAGGAAGGGCGGGTGCGGGTAGTCGCGCAGGCTGGGCAGGACGGCCGGGACGCCGCCGTCCGGGGTGGTCGAGGCGGCTGCCCAGTCGCAGAGTTCGGTGCCGCGCGGGCCGTTCAGGGCGTCGGCCTCGGCGAGGATCCGGGCGGCGGCTCCGGCGGCGAGGGGCTGGGCGGCGGGCCCGCGGACGTCCGGCTCCAGGCCGTACGCCCAGCCGCCGCCGGGGGCGCGGTAGGCGTCCAGGGCGGCGAGGACGCCCACCGGGTCGGGGGCGGCGCCGAAGTGGTGTGCGAAGCGCCGCTGTTCGAGGACCCGGCCCGCCGTCCACAGGTACTCGGCTGCCCGGTCGATCGTGCTGTCGTCGATGCGTGCCATGGCCCGACCGTACGGGCCGGAAAAGAGTTCCGCGAGGACCGATGAGTTCCGCCGGTGCGGCTCGTCCAACCCCGTGACGGCAGTATGGAGCAGGTGGAACGGACGGAGTTGCGCGATGAGCACCGAGGAGAAGGTCAAGGGGCCGGCCAGTTACTTCCCCTCGATCGAGAAGAAGTACGGGCGCCCGGTCGCCGAGTGGCAGCAGTTGATCACCGACTCGCCGCTGACCAGGCACATGGAGCTGGTCGCCTGGCTGAAGTCCGAGTACGGGCTGGGCCACGGCCACGCCAACGCGCTGGTGGCGTACAACCTCGCCGCCCGCGGCGAGTAGCCAGCGCCGCCAGCGGTCCAGCGCCGCCAGCCACCAGAGCCATCATCAGTAACCGTAGTCGTGCACAAGGGAGTTGGAATGACCGAGTACGTGACCTCCGCCGACGGCACCCGCATCGCCCTCCAGGTGGCGGGAGTAGACGGCCCGGTCGTGGTGGTCGTGGACGGTGCGCTGTGCCACCGGGCGTTCGGGCCCTCCGGCGGGATGGCGGCCGAACTGGCCGGTGCGCACCGGGTGTTCAGCTACGACCGGCGCGGGCGCGGCGAGAGCGGTGCGGGCGGGCCGTACGCCGTGGAGCGGGAGGTGGAGGACCTGGCGGCGGTCGTCGCGGCGGCGGGCGGCCGGGCGACGCTGCTGGGGCTGTCCTCCGGTGCGGCGCTCGCGCTGCGGGCGGCGGGGGCGGGCATCGGGGTGGAGCGGGTGGTGGCGTACGAGCCGCCGTTCAGCACCTCCGGGGAGCAGCGGGCCCGGTTCGCGGAGTACCGGGCGGGCGTCGAGAAGGACGTCCTCGCGGGCGAACCGGGCGATGCGGTGGCCCGGTTCATGGCCTTCGTCGGCGCCCCCGAGCCGGTGGTCGCGCAGTTGCGCGAGTCGCCCGCGTGGCCCGCGTTCACGGCGGTGGCGCCGACGCTGGTGCACGACGCCGAGGTGCTGGACGGGGCGGCGGGCGCTCCGGTGCCGACCGCCCTGCTGGCCGGGCTGCCGGTGCCGGTGCTGGTGGCCGACGGCGAGCTCAGCCCGGCCCTGCTGCGCGACGCGGCCGCCGCGACGGCCGCCGCCGCGGGCGCGGAGCACCGCACCCTGGCGGGGCAGACGCACGAGGTCGCGCCGGAGGTGCTGGGGCCGGTGGTGGCCGGGTTCGTCGCCCGGGGGTGAGCGGCGGGCCCTCCCGGGGCTACGGCGCGTCGACCAGGCGGCGCAGCAGGCGGCTGAGCCCCTCCCCGTCCAGGGCGGGGACGCCGTGGGCCGCCGGAGCGAAGAAGGTGCGGTCGACGGCTTCGACGGCCGGGATCGCGGCGCGGGCGAGGGCGGTGCCGCGCGGGGTGATGCGCAGGCGGCGGGCCCGGGTGTCGTCCGGGTCGGTGGTGCGGTCCAGCAGGCCCTTGGCCTCCAGTTTCCGCACCACTTGGGAGGTGGTGCGGACGTCGGTGCCGGCCTGCGCGGAGAGTTCCTGCTGGTTGGGGGTGGTGCCCTGTTCGTTGAGCCACCAGGCGCAGGAGAGCAGCACGAACTGCGGGTGCGTCAGGTCGTGCGGGGCGAGGGCGGCGGCGACCTCGCGCTGCCAGCGCAGGGTGGTGTGCCACAGCCAGAAGCCGGGGCTGTTCGCCGGGCCTTCGACCAGTCCGTCCATGGCGCGCTCCTTCGTGGGTGCCGGTGGGTGCCGGTAAGTTCCGGTAGGTGCCGACGGGCGCCGGTGGGTTCCGGCGGGTCGGGTTCGTACGTTTCAAGCGGCGAGCGGTCAGGCGGGCGAGTGGTCAGGCGGCCCGTTCGGCGCGGGCGAGGAGGCCGGCCATCGCCTCCGGGAAGTCCTCGGTGATCATCGGGCCGAGTTCGGGGCCGAGCCGGTCGGCGTCCGGGCCGGTGATCTCCAGGCGGTGGGCCACCCGGGTGCCGCCGCCGGGGAGGGCGGTGAGGGTGTGCGAGAAGTCCAGCACGGCGCCGCCGAACTCGGTGCGGTCGGCGTAGGCGCGGCCGGGCTCGATCCGGGTGATGACGGAGACGATCGGGTCCTGCCCGGTCGGGGTCATCGAGACCCTGCCGCCGACGGCGAACGGGCCGTCCAGGGTGACGGCCTCCATCGAGGTGTCCCAGTCCGTCCAGCGGTCCAGGTCGCTGAGCACGGCCCAGACGGCGTGCGGCGCGGCGGCGGTCTCGGCGGTGTACTCGTGTTGCCACATGGCGGTTCCCCCTGTGCTCGACTTCATCTACGCAGAGATTATCCGCGCAGGGATCATCACCGCAAGGGAGGAGCGCGGACAGGGCGCGAGGGCCTGGAAAGGCACTGCACCGGTTTCCCCCGCCCTGCTACGGTCGGGACGAATTCGACCCAGCGGAAACCGCTGCAACCCGAGGAGAACCGACTCCGATGCATGATGCCCGCGTCCTGATCGACCTGGGGGACGAAGCCGTCCGGCTTCTGGCACGTCGCGGCTACCAGCTCGACCTGTCCGCGCTGCAGGCGCTGCAGTCCCGCCGCAACAGCGGCATCCAGGCCGGTGACGAGCTGCGGGCCCGCTCGAAGCAGGTCGCCCAGGAGGTGCAGCGCACCGCGAAGCAGGGCGGGGACGTCAGCGAGCTGAAGGAGACCGCCCGCGCGCTGAAGGAGCAGGTCCAGCAGAACGAGGCGGAGCTGGAGCAGGTCCAGCAGGAGCTGACCGACCTGCTGCTGACCGTCCCCAACCTGCCCGACGACGAGGCCCCCGACGGCTTCTCCGACGAGGACGCCCGCGAGCTGCGCCGGGTCGGCGAGCCGCAGCGCTTCGACTTCGCGCCCAAGGACCACGTCGACCTCGGCGAGACCATGGGCATCATGGACTTCGGCCGCGCCACCAAGCTGTCGGGCTCGCGCTTCAGCGTGCTGCGCGGCGCCGGTGCCGCGCTGGAGCGGGCGATCGTCGCCCTGCTGCTGGACCTGCACACCCGTCGCCACGGGTACGTCGAGCACGCGGTGCCGTACCTGGTGAACCGGCGCACCATGACCGGTACCGGGCAGCTGCCGAAGTTCGAGGAGGACCTGTTCAGGACCGGCGTCGCGGACCGGGACCTGTTCCTGATCCCGACCGCCGAGGTCCCGCTGACCAACCTGTACGCCGACGAGATCGTCCCGCCGGCCGAGCTGCCGCTGGCGCTCACCGCGCACACCCCGTGCTTCCGCTCGGAGGCCGGTTCGTACGGGCGGGACACCCGCGGGCTGATCCGGCTGCACCAGTTCTCGAAGGTCGAGATGGTGCGGATCTGCACGGCCGAGCAGTCCCGGGAGCAGATGCAGCTGATGGTCTCGCACGCCGAGGCCTGCCTCCAGGAGCTCGGACTCGCGTACCGCGTCGTCGCGTTGGCGGCCGGTGACACCGGCTTCTCCTCGCAGCTGACGTACGACCTGGAGGTGTGGCTGCCCGGCCAGGACACCTACCGGGAGATCTCCTCGGTGTCGGACTTCGGGACCTTCCAGGGCCGCCGGGCCGGTATCCGCACCCGTGACGAGAAGGGCAAGCCGACGCCGGCCGCCACCGTCAACGGCTCGGGCCTGCCGCTGGGCCGCACCATCGCGGCGGTGCTGGAGCAGCACCAGCAGGCCGACGGCTCGGTGCTGCTGCCCAAGGCCCTGCACCCGTACCTGGGCTTCGCCCGGATCGCCGCGGACGGCACGCCCCTCGCGGAGTAGCGGGAGCAGTAGGAGCGGCAGGAGCGGCAGGAGTAGCAGCAGTAGCACTACGGAGCCAGCAGGACGGGTGGCGCGCGGCGGTCTGCCGCGCGCCACCGGCGTGTCCGGGGACGGCGGCCGTCGGGCGCGCGGGGCGGGTCGGCAGGCATGTGGCGTGCCGGGCGGGGTAGCTGACCGGGCGTTACCGTCGATGGATGGGAGAGGCGGCAAAGGTGGCGTGGCCGGCGAGGACGGTGTGGCTGGCGCGGGCGGCGATCGGCTGCGGGGTGGCGGCGGTGCTGGTGCTGGCCGCCGGGGCGGGGCTGCGCGGGGCGCTGGTGGTGGCGGTCGGGGTGGCCGCGCTGGTGGTGATGGCGGTCGGCGGGTGGTGGGCGCTGTCGCGGCGCGGGCCGCTGCGCTGGCTGGGGGCGCTGCTGGCGGTGGCGGCCCCGGTGGCGGCGGTGGCGCTGTACGTGGGCGCGGGGACGTGGCCGTGGGTGCTGGGTTCGGTGGCGCTGTGGGCGGTGGGCCTGTGGCTGGCCCGGACGGCGCTGCGGTCGGCGCGGCGGACCAGGGAGATGCCGGAGCGGGAGGTCGACGCGCCGCGCAGACCCGTGCTGATCATGAACCCGAGGTCCGGCGGCGGGAAGGTCGAGAAGTTCCGGCTGGCGGAGCGGGCCCGCGAGCTCGGCGCGCAGGTCGTGCTGCTGGACCCGGACGCCCACCAGGACGTCGTGGAGCTGGCCGAGCGGGCCGTCGCGGACGGCGCGGACCTGCTGGGCGTGGCGGGCGGCGACGGCACCCAGGCGCTGGTCGCGCAGGTCGCGGCCCGGCACGGGCTGCCGTTCCTGGTGGTGTCGGCGGGCACCCGCAACCACTTCGCCCTCGACCTGGGCCTGGACCGCACCGACCCGTCCCGCTGCCTGGACGCGCTGACCGACGGCGTGGAGCTGCGGGTCGACCTGGGCGAGGTCGCGGGCCGGGCCTTCGTCAACAACGTCTCGTTCGGCACCTACGCGGAGATCGTCCAGAACCCCGAGTACCGGGACGCGAAGGCCGCCACGATCCTCGCCATGCTGCCCGACCTGCTGGTCGGCTACGCGGGCGCGCAGCTGTCCGCCGAGGCGGGCGGGGAGCGGCTGGAGCGCCCGCAGGCCGTCCTGGTCAGCAACAACCCGTACGACGCGGGCGACCTGCTCGACCCCGGGCGGCGCTCCCGGCTGGACCGCGGGCGGCTCGGCGTGCTCGGCGTGAAGGTGGACGGCGCGGCGCAGGCCGCGGACCTGGCGCTGCGTGGTACGAGTGCGGAGGCGGTGACGGTGCTGGTCGGCCGGGAGGTGCTGGTCACGGCGGACGTGGCGAGCATCCCGGTCGCGGTGGACGGCGAGGCCCTGGAGCTGGACGTGCCGGTGCGCTGCGTCATCCGTCCCGGTGCGCTGCGGGTGCGGGTCCCGCGCGACCGGCCGGGCACGGTGGCACCGGCGCCGACCCTGAAGTGGAGCCGGCTGGCGCACCTCGCGTCGGGCCGAACGGAAGAGAACGGTGGTGCGCGGTGAGGGCGTTGACGCGGTGGGTGCTGGCCGGACAGCGCGTGGTCGCGGACCTGTCGGCGGTGGACGAGGCGGTGTACGTGGCGGTGGCCGCGACCCCGACGCCGACCCTGGACGAGCGGCTGCGGCAGCTCTCCACGGCCGCGAACCACTCGAAGATCTCGATCGCGGTGGCCTGCGGGCTGGCCCTCGTCCCGGGACGGCCGCGGCGGGCGGCGCTGGTCGGGCTGGCGTCGGTGGCGACGGCCTCGGCGGCGGCGAACCTGCTCGGCAAGTCGCTGGCCCGGCGCCACCGGCCGGACCGCGTCGCGGGCAAGGTGCCGGAGGCCCGGCACGTGCCGATGCCCGAGTCGGCGTCCTTCCCCTCCGGGCACACCGCGTCCGCCTTCGCCTTCGCCACCGGCGTGGCCTCCCGCCTGCCGTGGGCCGCGGCGCCGCTGGGCCTGCTGGCCGCCTCGGTCGGCTACTCCCGCGTCCACACCGGCGTCCACTACCCGGGCGACGTGGTCGCGGGCGCCCTGCTCGGGACGGTCGCGGGGAGCGTGGTCGCGGGCATCGACGAGTGGTGGCCGGGCGGCTGAGGGGTTCGCGCCGGGCACCGCGCCCGGGGGCCCACCAGGGGACCGTCGGGCGCCGCACCAGGGGCCCGCCAGGGGCCGGTCTCATCCGAGGGCGGCGACGGCCAGGTTGAGCTGGAGGACGTTGACTCCTCCCTGGCCGAGGAAGCCGAGCGGGCGGCCGTCGGTGTGCCGGTCGATCAGGTGGTTCAACTGCTGTGCGGGGATGCCGCGTTCGCGGGCGACGCGGTTGACCTGTTCCCTGGCGTAGGCGACGGAGATGTGCGGGTCGAGGCCGGAGCCGGAGGCGGTCAGGGCGTCCGGCGGGACGGTGGCCGGGTCGACGCCGTCGAAGGCGGCGATCGCGGCGCGGCGTTCCGCGACGGCGTCCAGCAGGTCGGTGCTGGTGGGGCCGAGGTTGGAGGCGCCGGAGGCGGTCGGGTCGTAGCCGCCCGCGGAGGGGCGGGGCTGGAACCACTTCGGGTCGGGCCGGGCCGGGGCGTCCGGGTCGGTCTGCGGCAGGTCGAAGGCCTGGCCGATCAGGCGGGAGCCGGCCGGCTTGCCGTCGTGCTCGACGATCGAGCCGTCGGCCCGTGCGGGGAAGGCGAGTTGGCTGATGCCGGTGACCAGCAGCGGGTAGGCGAGGCCGAGGATCGCGGTCATCGCCAGCAGCATCCGCAGGGCGGTGAGGTGGGTGCGCAGGAAGGCGGGCACGGTGGGTGTGGCTCCTCTCAGCTCAGGCCGGGGACGAACTGGACGGCCAGGTCGATGAGTTTGATGCCGACGAAGGGGACGGCCAGGCCGCCCAGGCCGTAGATCCCGATGTTCCGGGCCAGCAGCGAACTCGCGTCGGTGGGGCGGTACTTGACGCCGCGCAGGGCGAGCGGGACCAGGCCGACGATGACCAGGGCGTTGAAGACGATCGCCGAGGTGATCGCGGAGGTCGGGCTGTGCAGACCCATGACGTTGAGGTGGCGCAGGCCGGGGTGGGCGGCGGCGAACATCGCCGGGATGATCGCGAAGTACTTGGCGACGTCGTTGGCGATCGAGAAGGTCGTCAACGCGCCCCGGGTGATCAGGAGTTGCTTGCCGATCTCGACGATCTCGATCAGCTTGGTGGGGTTGGAGTCCAGGTCGACCATGTTCCCGGCCTCCTTGGCCGCCATGGTGCCGGTGTTCATCGCGACGCCGACGTCGGCCTGGGCGAGCGCGGGGGCGTCGTTGGTGCCGTCGCCGGTCATCGCGACCAGCTTGCCGCCCTCCTGCTCCTTCTTGATCAGGGCCATCTTGTCCTCGGGCGTGGCCTCGGCGAGGAAGTCGTCGACGCCCGCCTCCTCCGCGATGGCCCGGGCGGTCAGCGGGTTGTCGCCGGTGATCATCACGGTCCTGATGCCCATCCGGCGGAGCTCCGCGAAGCGCTCCCGCATGCCCGGCTTGACCACGTCCTTGAGGTGGACCACCCCGAGGACCCGCGGCACGCCGCCGCCGTCGCGCTCGGCCACCACCAGCGGGGTGCCGCCCGCGGCGGAGATCCCGTCGACCAGTGCGGTCACCTCCGTACCGACCGAACCACCGTGCCCGGTCACCCAGTTGGCGACCGAGCCGGCCGCGCCCTTGCGGACCTGCCGCCCGTCCGCGTCCACGCCGGACATCCGGGTCTGCGCGGTGAACGGCACCCAGGCGGCGTGCGCCAACTCGCCCCGGGCGCGGGCCCGCAGGCCGTGGCCGGTCTTGGCGAGGACGACGATCGAGCGGCCCTCCGGGGTCTCGTCCGCGAGCGAGGACAGCTGGGCGGCGTCGGCGAGTCGGCCGACGTCCACGCCGGGCGCGGGCAGGAACTCGGCGGCCTGCCGGTTGCCGAGGGTGATGGTGCCGGTCTTGTCGAGCAGCAGCGTGTTCACGTCGCCCGCGGCCTCCACCGCGCGACCGGACATGGCGAGCACGTTGCGCTGCACGAGGCGGTCCATGCCCGCGATGCCGATCGCGGAGAGCAGCGCGCCGATGGTGGTCGGGATCAGCGCCACGACCAGCGCGACCAGCACGACGGTCGACTGCGGGGCCCCGGCGTAGGCGGCCATCGGCTGGAGGGTGACCACGGCGACCAGGAACACGACGGTGAGGGAGGCCAGCAGGATGTTCAGGGCGATCTCGTTCGGCGTCCGCTGCCGGGCCGCGCCCTCGACCAGGGCGATCATCCGGTCGATGAAGGTCCTGCCGGGCTCGGAGGTGATCCGCACAACGATCCGGTCGGAGAGCACCCTGGTGCCGCCGGTCACCGCGGAGCGGTCGCCGCCGGACTCGCGGATCACCGGCGCGGACTCGCCGGTGATCGCCGACTCGTCGACGCTGGCCACGCCCTCGACCACGTCGCCGTCACCGGGGACGGTCTGCCCGGCCTCCACGACGACGTGGTCGCCGAGGCGCAGCGCGGTGCCGGGCACCTCTTCCTCGGCCGCACCGGCGGGCCAGTCGGTGAGTCGGCGGGCGACGGACTCCGTCCTGGCCCGGCGCAGCGTGTCGGCCTGCGCCTTGCCGCGGCCCTCGGCGACGGCCTCGGCCAGGTTGGCGAAGACCGCGGTCAGCCACAGCCAGCCGGTGATCGCCCAGGCGAAGACGGACGGGTCGGCGACCGCGGCGACGGTGGTGACCACCGAGCCGACCTCGACCACGAACATCACCGGGTTCTTCACCATCACCCGGGGGTCGAGCTTGCGCACCGCGTCGGGCAGCGCGGCGAGCAGCAGTTGCGGATCGAGCAGGCCGGCCGCGGCCCGCTGCGGGGCGGTTTCGGGAACGCTGGTGGACATCAGTGGAGACCTTCTGCGATCGGCCCGAGGGCCAGGGCCGGGAAGTAGGTGAGGCCGACGACGATCAGGACCACGGCCGAGAGCAGGCCGACGAACAGCGGCCCGTGCGTGGGCAGCGTGCCCGCGCTCGCCGGGACGGGCCGCTGCCTGGCGAGCGAACCGGCCAGCGCCAGCACGAACACCACCGGCAGGAACCGGCCGAACACCATCGCCAGGCCCAGCGCCGTGTCGTACCACGCGGTGTTGACGGTGATCCCGGCGAACGCCGAACCGTTGTTGTTCGCCGCCGAGGTGAACGCGTACAGCACCTCGGAGAAGCCGTGCGCGCCGTCGTTCAGCATCCCGGCCCGCTCACCGGGCAGGGCGATCGCGCAGCCGGTGCCGACCAGCACGATCGTCGGGGTGGTGAGGATGTAGAGGGAGGCGAACTTCATCTCCCGGCCGCCGAGCTTCTTGCCCAGGTACTCGGGGGTGCGGCCGACCATCAGGCCCGCGACGAACACCGCGACGACCGCCAGCACCAGCATCCCGTACAGGCCGGAGCCGGTGCCGCCGGGCGCGATCTCGCCCAGCATCATGTCGAAGACGGTCAGCCCGCCGCCGAACGGCGTGAACGAGTCGTGGAAGGAGTTCACCGCGCCCGTCGAGGTCAGCGTGGTGGACGCCGCGAACAGGCTGGAGGCCGCGACGCCGAAGCGCTGCTCCTTGCCCTCCATCGCCGCCCCGGCCGCCTGTAGCGCGCTGCCGGAGTGCTGGTGCTCGAAGAAGGTGACCAGCACCGCCGAGGCCGCCCAGAACAGGCCCATCACGGCGACGACCGCGTGGCCCTGGCGGTGGTCGCCGACCATCCGGCCGAAGGTCCGCGGCAGCGCGAACGGGATCACCAGCAGCAGGAACACCTCCAGCAGGTTGGTGAAGCCGGTCGGGTTCTCGAACGGGTGCGCCGAGTTGGCGTTGTAGAAGCCGCCGCCGTTGGTGCCCAGCAGCTTGATCGCCTCCTGCGAGGCCACCGGCCCGCCGGGGATCGACTGCTGCCCGCCCGAGAGGGTGGTGACCTGCTCGAAGCCGTGGAAGTTCTGCACGACGCCGTTCGCGGCCAGGACGAGGGCGAACAGGACGGAGACCGGCAGCAGCAGGCGCAGCGAGATCCGGGTCAGGTCGACCCAGAAGTTGCCGACCCGGTCGGTGCGGTGGCGGCTGAAGCCGCGGACCAGTGCCGCGACCACCGCGATGCCGACCGCCGCCGAGACGAAGTTCTGCACCGCCAGACCGGCCATCTGCACCAGGTGGCCCATCGCCGACTCGCCGCTGTACGACTGCCAGTTGGTGTTGGTGGTGAAGGAGACCGCGGTGTTCCAGGCCTGGTGCGCTTCCATCTCGGGCACGCCCAGGCTCAGCAGCAGGTGCGTCTGGAGGCGGATCAGCCCGTACAGGAACAGCACGGAGAGCGCGGAGAACGCCAGCACCGAGCGCAGGTAGACCGGCCAGCGCTGGTCGGCGTCGGCGTCGACGCCGACCGCCTTGTAGAGGGCCTTCTCGGCTCTCAGGTGGCGGGCGGAGGTGAGGAGCCCGGCGATGTGGTCGCCGAGCGGGCGGTGGCACAGGGCCAGCGCGCCGACCAGCGCGATCGCCTGCAGCCACCCGGCGGGAGTGGCGCCCATGTCAGAACTTCTCCGGGTGGACCAGGGCGAGGACGAGGTAGCCGACCAGCGCGGCGGCGACGAGGAGACCCGCTGTGTGCTCGGCGCTCACAGCTTCTCCACCCCCCGCGCGATCAGGGCGATGACGGCGAACACGGCGACCGTGACGCCGACGTGGAGCAGGTCTGACATGGCATCCACCAAGGTGGCTCGGAACGGGGACCGGCGCTTTCGCCGGCTCCCCGAGCCAAGCAGCGCCGACCCCCGTTCCGGCGGCCCCTGACGCTCCCCATACGGCCGCCCCGGCCGCTTTGACGCCGCCTTGACGCCGCCTCGGCGGCCCGCGCGCCGGTTGCGGACCCGTACGCCCCCCGGGTCAGACCAGGTCGGCGGCCAGGGCGGTCAGGGTCTCGCCGAGCGGGGCGTCGATCCGGGCGGTGGCGAGGTCGTCGCCGCGGGTGGTGCCGCGGGTGACGATCGCCACCGGCTTGCCGGCCTTCGCGGCGTGCCGGACGAACCGCAGGCCGGACATCACCGCGAGCGAGGAGCCGAGCACCAGCAGGGCCCGGCCCTCGTCCACCAGCCGGTAGCAGTGCTCGACCCGGGCCTTGGGCACGCTCTCGCCGAAGAACACCACGTCCGGTTTGAGGACGCCGCCGCAGGCTGCGCACGGGGCGACGGCGAAGGAGGCGACCAGGTCGTCCGGCAGCTCGACGTCGCCGTCCGGGTTGATCCGCGAACCGGCGTCCCGGAAGGCCGGGTTGAGGGCGGCGAGGCGCTCGTCGAGGGCGGTGCGGGCGGTGACGGCGCCGCAGTCGAGGCAGACCACCCGGTCCAGGCCGCCGTGCAGCTCGACCGCGTCGGGGGTGCCGGCGGCGCGGTGCAGGCCGTCCACGTTCTGGGTGATCACCGCGGAGACCCGGCCCGCCGCCCGCAGCCGGGCCACCGCGAGGTGCCCGGCGTTCGGCCGGGCCCGGGCGATCACCGCCCGCCCGGCGTGGCTGCGCGCCCAGTAGCGGCGGCGGGCCGGCTCCCCCGCGAGGAACTCCTGGTACGTCATCGGCGCCCGGTTGCGGCGCACCCCGTCCGGGCCCCGGT
Organism: Kitasatospora phosalacinea; assembly: GCF_000717185.1. Lineage (GTDB taxonomy): Bacteria > Actinomycetota > Actinomycetes > Streptomycetales > Streptomycetaceae > Kitasatospora > Kitasatospora phosalacinea_A. Next base: position 15,432 of record NZ_JNYE01000073.1, read on the forward strand.
AGTCCGGGATCCCGGACTCGGTGGACAGCCCGGCCCCGCTCAGCACCACCACCCCGCCGCCGTCCAGCAGCCGGGCCACCTCGGGGAGTCCGTCCTCGTGCGCGCTCATGCCGTCCATTGTGGAACGCCCGGGACGGAACCCGGCCGCGGCCCTGGTCCGGACCGGCGTCAGGGATCCGCTCGGGCCAGGCACCCACCGAAGGCCAGAGCCGCTCCGAGCAGTACCGCCCAGAGCAGGTGCGCGCCGGACCAGTGCGGATGCCCCGGGGGCAGGAAGAGCGCGAACCGGTCCGGCAGCAGCACTGCGGTGACCACCAGCAGCGGGACGCCCGGGCCAGGACGGCGGTGGCCGCGAGCAGCAGCGCCGCGTGCTCCGCCCGCTGCTCCGTCTCCCCTGCCACACCCCCTGCTCGCTGCCGCCCCCGGCAGCGGTTCACCCCGGGCGGGAATTTCTTTCGGTCCGCTCCGGGAACGGCGGACGTGCGGCCCGGGCAGTGCCCCCACGCACCGCCCGGGCCGCTCCGAATGCGGACGTTCCGGCCCCCACAGCCCGAACTTCCGCCGCCTCCTTTGTACTTCGGTTCGCCTCCGCTGCAGAAGACGCGTACGGATCTTTCTTGGGAGCGCTTCCAACGGCCCTCCGCACGCCGGGCGCGATCCGGCCCGCCGCCCGTCCCGTCCTGGAATGATCTGATCTACTGCCCGCTCCCTCCGCCCGCTTCCGCCTGGAGCCCCCGATGCCCGACACCCCCGGTGACGCCCACCAGTCGCTGGCGGACCTCGTCTACGTCCAGTTGCGCGAACGGATCATCGAGGGCGAGTACCCCGCCGGGCAGCGCCTGGTCGAACGCGAACTCGCCGACGGCACGGGCGTCTCCCGGATCCCGGTCCGCGAGGCCGTGCAGCGCCTCGAACGCGAGGGCTTCCTCGCCGTCCAGGCCCGCCGCGGCGCCGTCGTCGCCGACTTCGGCCCCGAGGAGGCCGAGCACTTCTTCGCCGTCCGCGAGTCCCTGGAGGCGCTCGCCGCCAGCCTCGCCGCGCAGCACGCCACCCCCGCCGGCGTCCGCGGCCTCGAACGCCTCCTGGCCCGCGCCCGCAAGGCCGCCGAGGCCGGCCGCCTGCGGGAGACCGTCAGCCTGAACGCCGACTTCCACCGCGAGATCGTCGAACTCTCCGGCAACCCGCTGCTGCGCGACCTGATGGCCCCGCTCGACGGCCGCCTGCGCCGCCTGTTCCGGCTCACCTCCGACCTCGGGACCAGCCTCCCGACGTGCACCGAGCACCAGCAGCTCCTCGACGCCATCAGGGCCCGCGACCCCGAGACCGCCGCCGCCCTCGCCCGCCACCACGTCGCCGGGACCCGCGCCTTCGCCCGGCAGGCCCTCGGCGGGTAGCCGCCGGAGACGGGAAACGCCCACCCGAACTGCGCGAATGGCCCCGTAGGCCCCACCTCGGCACACCCCCTCCTCATATGATCGGAGCGACATGCGTCATCCTTGGTGGTGAGTAGCACTGCCCAGACACCAGCAGGAGGAAGCTCGTGGACGACGTTCTGCGGCGCGCCGCGCTGTTCGCGGCACTCGACGACGACCAGGCTGCCGAGCTCCGCGCTTCCATGACCGAGGTGACGCTCGCCCGCGGTGAGTCGCTGTTCCACGAGGGCGACCCGGGCGACCGGCTCTACGTCGTGGTCGAGGGCAAGGTCAAGCTGCACCGGGCCTCCCCCGACGGCCGCGAGAACATGCTCGCCGTGCTCGGCCCCTCCGAGATGATCGGCGAACTCTCGCTCTTCGACCCGGGCCCGCGCACCGCCACCGCCACCGCCCTCACCGAGGTCAAGCTCCTCGGCCTCGGCCACGGCGACCTGCTGCCGCTGCTGCACGCCCGCCCCGAGGTCTCCATCGCCCTGCTGCGCGCCATCGCCCGCCGCCTGCGCCGCACCAACGACGTGATGTCCGACCTGGTCTTCTCCGACGTGCCCGGCCGCGTCGCCAAGGCCCTGCTCGACCTCTCCCGCCGCTTCGGCGTCCAGTCCGACGAGGGCATCCACGTCGCCCACGACCTCACCCAGGAGGAGCTCGCCCAGCTGGTCGGCGCCTCCCGCGAGACGGTCAACAAGGCCCTCGCCGACTTCGCCGGCCGCGGCTGGCTCAAGCTGGAGGCCCGCGCGGTCGTCCTGCTCGACGTCGAGCGGCTCTCCCGCCGCTCCCGCTGATCCCCGCCGGAACCGCGCCCGACCGCACCGCCAGGTGCCCCCGGGCGCGGTTCCGCGTTCCGGGGCCGCGGCCCGCCTCAGATCAGGCCCCGGTCCTCCAGGTACGTGAGCTGGGCCCGCACCGAGAGCTCCGCCGCGGGCCACAGCGCCGGGTCGACGTCCGCGTACACCCGGGCGACCACCTCGGGCGCGGTGCGGCAGCCCGCCTCGACCGCGGTCTCGACCTGGGCGAGCCGGGCCGCGCGGTGGGCGAGGTAGTAGTCGACGGCGCCGAGCGCGTCCGCGAGGACGGGGCCGTGGCCGGGCAGGACGGTGCGCACGCCGTGCTCGGCGGCCATCGCGTGCAGGCGGCGCAGCGAGTCGAGGTAGTCGCCCAGGCGCCCGTCGGGGTGGGCGACCATCGTGGTGCCGCGGCCCAGGACGGTGTCGCCGGTGAGGATCGCGCCGTCCGCGGGCAGGTGGAAGGTCAGCGAGTCGGAGGTGTGCCCGGGGGTGCCGACGACCCGCAGGTCGAGGCCGCCGACGTCGAGGCGCTGCCCGCCGTGCAGGCCCTCCTCGCCGAGCCGCAGCGCCGGGTCGAGGGCGCGGACGGGGGTGCCGGTGAGTTCGGCGAACCGGGCGGCGCCCTCGGCGTGGTCGGCGTGGCCGTGGGTGAGCAGGGTGAGGGCGATCCGCTTGCCCTGCTGCTCGGCGAGGTCGACGATCCGGCGCAGGTGGGCCTCGTCGAGCGGGCCGGGGTCGACGACGGCGGCGAGGTCGGAGCCGGGCTCGGAGAGCAGCCAGGTGTTGGTGCCGTCCAGCGTCATCGGGGACGGGTTGGGGGCGAGCACGCACTGGGCGCGCGGGGTGGCGACCCCGCCGACGGTGTCGGCGGGGTCGCCCGGCAGCGGACCGCTCACGCGGTGCCCCCGGAGCGCGCGCCCACCCGGTGCGCCGCACCGGTCCCGTGCGCCGCGCCCACCCGGTGTGCTGCGCCCACGCGGTGCGCCGCACCCAAGCGGCGTGCTGCGCTCACGCGGCGTCCCGTTCGGCGCGGCTGAGGCGGCGCATCGGGAGCGGGCGGACCAGGGCGCGGCCGGGCAGGTCGCGGGTCAGCAGGCGGGTGGTCTCCCTGGGCGCGCTCTCGTCGCAGGCGGCGCGGAGGGTGACGGTGCGGGCGGGCATGGCCGAGGTCCGGCGAGCCACGTCGTTGTGGGTCATCGGAGTCTCCTTCCGAGGTCAGGACGGTCGGTGCGGTTGCTGGTCAACGGTACGGCCCGGTGCGGGCCGGTCCCGGAACGGGTCGCCCGGCGGGGCCGGTGATCGTTCCGGGGGAAGGTTCTCACGCCGGGAACACGCCGTCGATAGTCAGCTCGTCATACCCGCTCCACCGCACCGTCATGCGGTCCCCGACGACCTCGGCCCGCCCCAGCACCGGGGCCACCGCCCGCCCCCGCGCCGCGGCCGCCGCCCCGGCCGCACTGCCCAGCGGCAGCAGCTCGCGCAGCACCGTGACGGTCGGCGGCAGCATCCCGAACTCGCCCGCCTCGAACCCGGCCACCGCCGCCGCGGGGGTCAGCCAGGCGACCCGGTCGGCCTCCCCGACGGTGTCCGCGGCGACCTGCCCGGGCGGCAGCGCGGCGACGAAGAACCAGGTGTCGAAGCGCCGCTCCTCGAACTCGGGCGTCACCCAGCGCGCCCAGGGCGCCAGCAGGTCGCTGCGCAGCACCAGCCGCTGCTCCGTCAGGAACTCGGCCAGCGACACCTCGTGGCGCTCCAGCGCGCCCCGCTCGGCGGCCCAGTCCCGGGGCTCCACCAGCGTGCCCGCGTCCGGCCCGGCCAGCAGCACCCCGGCCTCCTCGAAGGTCTCCCGGACGGCCGCGCACAGCACCGCGCACGCGGTCGGCTCGTCCACCCCCAGCAGCCCGGCCCACCGAGCGGCCGACGGCCCGGCCCACGGCGGACGCACCTCCCGGTCCCGCGGATCCACCCCGCCGCCCGGGTAGGCGTACATGCCCCCGGCGAAGGCCATCGTGGCCCGCCGCCGCAGCAGGTACGCCTCGGGCCCGGCCGCGCCCTCGCGCAGCAGCACCACGGTGGCGGAGGGCTTCGGCGGCACGGGGGCGAGCTCCCCGGCGGCCAGGGCACGGATTCGGGCGGGCCAGGACGGCGGCATCTCCAGCATGTTCACGGATGTTAACCGCACCGCCCGGGCGGTCGGCCTCCGGGAACGCAGGGAACGCCGGGAGCGCAGGGACCGCCGGGAACGCCGGGGGCCCGCCACCGCGAACGGCGACGGGCCCGTACGGAAGACGGAAGGGGCGGGGTCAGTCCCGGACCCGCACCATCAGCTCGACCTCGACCGGCGCGTCCAGCGGCAGCACCGCCACGCCGACGGCGCTGCGAGCGTGCACGCCCCGCTCGCCGAAGACCTTGCCCAGCAGCTCGCTGGTGCCGTTGACCACGCCGGGCTGGCCGGTGAAGTCGGGCGCGGAGGCGACGAAGCCGACCACCTTCACGACCTGCTCGACCCGGTTCAGGTCGCCGACCACCGACTTGACCGCGGCCAGCGCGTTCAGCGCGCAGACCTGCGCGAGCTCCTTGGCGTCCTCGGCGGTGACCTCGGCGCCGACCTTGCCGGTCAGCGGGAGCTTCCCGCCGACGAACGGCAGCTGTCCGGAGGTCAGCACGTGCACGCCGTCGCGCACCGCCGGGACGTACGCGGCGACCGGGGCGGCGACCTCGGGCAGCGTCAGCCCGAGGTCGGCGAGCCTCTGCTCGACCTGGCCCATGACTACTCCTTCTCGCGCTTGAGGTACGCGACCAGCTGCTCCGGGTTCGGCCCGGGGACGACCTGGACGAGCTCCCAGCCGTCCTGGCCCCAGGTGTCGAGGATCTGCTTGGTGGCGTGCACGAGCAGCGGCACGGTGACGTATTCCCACTTGGTCATGGGGGTGACTCTAGCCGCCCGGGCCGGTGTGAGGTGGGACACAAAGCGGGCATGATTCGCCGGGGCCGCCGGGATGCTCCCGGCATCCGGCGCGCGCGCTGGTTACCCTCGCGTGGAGGGGTGCCTCGGGCCCCGAACGGGAGCGACGGACGGAGAGCGGGCGTGGCGGGCACCAGCGGCACTGCGGGGCCGGGCGAGCAGGCACCGCGGGAGCCCGACTGGGAGGGCGTCCGGCTGCACGTGGTCAGCGGGAAGGGCGGCACCGGCAAGACCACGCTGGCCGCCGCGCTGGCCCTGGCGCTGGCCGCCGAGGGCGGCCGCACCCTGCTGATCGAGGTGGAGGGCCGGCAGGGCATCGCCGAGCTGTTCCAGATCGCCGCGCTGCCGTACGAGGAGCGCCGGGTGGCCACCGTGACGCCCGCTCAGCTCGGGCTGCCCGGCCGGGGCCACGGCGAGGTGCACGCGCTGGCGATCGACACCGAGCAGGCGCTGCTGGAGTACCTGGAGATGTTCTACAAGCTGGGCCGGGCCGGGAAGGCCCTGCAGAAGGTCGGCTTCGTGGACTTCGCGACCACCGTCGCCCCGGGCGTGCGCGACGTGCTGCTCACCGGCAAGGCCTGCGAGGCGGCCCGCCGCAAGGGCCCGGACGGGCGCCGCCGCTACGACGCGGTGGTGATGGACGCCCCGCCGACCGGCCGGCTGACCCGCTTCCTGAACGTGAACTCCGAGGTCGCCGGCCTGGCCCGGATAGGGCCGATCCACTCCCAGGCGCAGGCGGTGATGCGGGTGCTGCGCTCCCCGGAGACGGCGGTGCACTTCACCACCCTGCTGGAGGAGATGCCGGTGCAGGAGACCGTGGACGGCGTCGCCGAGCTGCGCGACTCCGGCCTGCCGGTCGGCGGCGTGCTGGTCAACCTGGTGCGCCCGCCGATACTGGACGCGGCGGCGGTGGCGGCCGTGGACGGCGACCACCGCGAGGAGGTGGCGCTGGCCCTCGGCGAGGCCGGCCTGGGCGGGCGCTCGCGCAAGCCGGAGACCGTCCGGGCGCACGTCGAGCCGCTGCTCGACCCACTGCTGGAACAGGCCAGGGAGCACGCCGAACGGGTCGAGCTGGAGCGCGCCCAGCGCGCCGAGCTCCAGCAACTCAAGCTCCCCACCTACGAGTTGCCGTTGATCGGCGAGGGCATGGACCTGGCCGGGCTGTACCGGCTGGCGGGCGAGCTGAAGCGGCAGGGAGCGGCGTGAGCACGGGCGCGAGCAAGGGCACCGGTACGAGCAGAGGCACGGGCGCGGGGACGGGCAAGGGCGCCGGCGGGGACGCGACGGCGGGGAGCGGCATGACCGGGCTGGACATCGACGCCCTGATCGACGACCCGCGGACCCGGATCGTGGTCTGCTGCGGCTCCGGCGGCGTCGGCAAGACCACCACCGCCGCGGCGATCGGCCTGCGCGCCGCCGAACGCGGCCGCCGCGTCGTGGTGCTGACCATCGACCCGGCCCGCCGACTGGCCCAGTCGATGGGCCTGAGCGAGCTCGACAACACCCCGCGGGTGGTCGCGGGCACCCGCGGCGACGGCGAGCTCCAGGCCATGATGCTGGACATGAAGCGGACCTTCGACGAGGTCGTGCTGGCCCACGCGGAGCCCGACCGCGCCAAGGCGATCATGGACAACCCGTTCTACCAGTCGCTGTCGGCCGGTTTCGCGGGCACCCAGGAGTACATGGCGATGGAGAAGCTCGGCCAGCTCCGCGCCGAGGACCACTGGGACCTGATCGTCGTCGACACCCCGCCGTCGCGCTCCGCACTGGACTTCCTGGACGCCCCCAGCCGCCTCGGGTCCTTCCTGGACGGCCGGGTGATCCGGCTGCTGACCGCCCCCGCCAAGGTCGGCGGCCGCTCCGCGATGAAGTTCCTCAACGTCGGCATGGGGCTGATCAGCGGCACCCTCGGCAAGATCTTCGGCGCCCAACTCCTCACCGACATCCAGACGTTCGTCTCCGCGACCGACTCGATGTTCGGCGGCTTCCGGGAACGCGCCGACCGCACCTACCAGTTGCTCAAGGCCGAGGGCACCGCGTTCCTGGTGGTCGCCGCCCCGGAGCGGGACGCGCTGCGCGAGGCCGCGTACTTCGTCGACCGGCTCGCCGAGGACGACATGCCGCTGGCCGGACTGGTGCTCAACCGGGTCCACTCCACCGGCGCCCCGCAACTCACCGCCGAACGCGCGCTCGCCGCCGCCGAGGCCCTGGAGGAGAACGGCACCCCGCACTCCACCGCCCAGGCCGAGACCCTGGCCGCCGGGCTGCTGCGGCTGCACGCCGAACGGGTGCAGATCATGACGAGGGAACGGCGCACCCGCAACCGCTTCGCCTCGGTCTACCCGGACGTACCGATCGTCGAGGTGCCCGCCCTGCCCGGCGACGTCCACGACCTGGACGGCCTGCGGGCCATCGGCGAACTGCTCGGCTCCCCCACCGAACGGCCCGACGGCCCACCCGCCAGCACTTCCTGACGGAGCGTCAGCCTGACGAGGCCTCAGCCCGCCTGGGCGTAGTCCCGCAGGACCACCCCGGTCGCCAGCGACTCCTCGTACTCGGTGCGCGCGGTCTCCAGCAGTCGGCGCCAGGAGTCCACGGTCGGCCGGCGGCGCAGCAGCGCCCGTCGCTCGCGCTCCGTCATCCCGCCCCAGACGCCGAACTCGACCCGGTTGTCGAGCGCGTCCGCGAGGCACTCGGTGCGCACGGGGCACCCGCTGCACACCGCCTTGGCGCGGTTCTGCGCCGCCCCCTGCACGAACAGTTCATCCGGATCGCTCGTGCGGCACGCCGCCTGCGCGCTCCAGTCGTCCACCCAGCCCATCCCGGCGCCGTCCTCTCCCGATTCGGGGCTCCCCCACGGCGGCAACGGCATATTCACCGTTGCCAGTTGAGGACGTTACGGAAGAACGGCACGACGCAACAGCCCCTGTATGCCCAATCTCGCATGACCCGATCGGACTATGGGTGTCCAGCAGCTCACTCGTTGGAGTGACCGCAGGTCGGGGGCCTTGTCGGGACGGGAAGGACCACTTTCGTCACGGTGCGCGACAGCGGCCCACCCTGCACCCATCCGGATTACGGGCACAATGCCGCGAATCAGACAAAGCTCATCACTCACAAGAGTGATGACGATGAACAGAGCGAAGCTGTCGCAGTTCTGTGACAAGCGTAGGCGAACACCTGCCCCCCTGTACGGGATTCCGCGACGTAGGGTTCTCCCCATGGCACCTTCGCGATCCACCGGCACCCTCATGGACAAGGCAGGGCACGGCGTCAAGTTCCTGGGCGGCTCGATCCTGGCCGGCGTCCTGGTCGCCGGAATGGCGCTGCCCGCGGTCGGAGCCTTCGGCCTGACCGCGAAGGACACCGCTGAGTCGTTCGACAACATCCCGGACGACTTCAAGCAGCCCACCCTCTCCCAGGCGTCGATGATCTACGACGCCAAGGGCGGCCTGATCGCCAAGGTCTACGACCGCGACCGCACCATCCTCACCGCGGACCAGATGGCCCCCGTGATGCGCCAGGCCCAGGTCGACATCGAGGACGCCCGCTTCTACGAGCACGGCGCCGTCGACCTCAAGGGCGTGCTCCGCGCCATCACCAAGAACGCCGAGTCCGGCACCGCCGCGCAGGGCGCCTCCACGCTCACCCAGCAGTACGTGAAGAACGTCTTCGTCGAGCAGGCCGGCGACGACCAGCAGGCGTTCCTGGAAGCCACCAGGAAGAGCCTGGGCCGCAAGATCCAGGAGCTCAAGTACGCCATCAAGCTGGAGGAGGACCTGTCCAAGGACCAGATCCTCACCAACTACCTGAACATCACCTTCTACGGCCACCAGGCGTACGGCGTCGAGGCCGCCGCCAACCGGTACTTCAGCAAGAGCGCCAAGGACCTGACCGTCCCCGAGGCCGCGATGCTGGCCGGCCTGGTGCAGAACCCCACGGCGTACGACCCGATCGCCCACCCGCAGGCCGCGAAGACCCGCCGCAACACGGTGATCGACAAGCTGCTGGAGTACAAGCACATCACGCCCGAGGAGGCCAAGGCCGCCCGCGACTCCGAGCTCGGCATCAAGTACTCCGAGCCGCAGAACGGCTGCATCACCGCGCAGAACGGCATGGGCTTCTTCTGCGACTACGTGCGCCACGTGGTCAAGCAGGACCCGGCGTTCGGCGCGACCGCCGCGGACCGCCAGAAGCTCTGGGCCCAGGGCGGGTTGAAGATCAACACCACCATCGACCCGGACAAGCAGGCCGCCATGTACAACGCGGTCACCAAGAAGGTCTACGTGACCGACCCGGTGTCCGCCGCGGGCAGCATGGTCGAGCCCGGCACCGGCAAGATCCTCGCCATGGCGCAGACCCGCCCGTACGGCCTGGACACCTCGAAGAACCAGATCGTGCTGAACCTCAACGTCGGCGCGTCCATGGGCGGCGGCAACGGCTTCTCCCCCGGCTCGACCTTCAAGCCGATCGTCGCCGCGGCCGCCCTCGACTCGGGCATCCCGATCACCCAGGAGTACTCCTCGCCGTACACCATGGCGTACCCCAAGATGTCCACCTGCGACGGCCCCACCAACGACACGCCGATGCTGACCAACGAGTCCACCAGCGAGCACGGCCCGTACAACCTGCAGGTCGCCATGCAGAAGTCGGTCAACACCTACTTCATCCAGCTCGAGGAGCAGATGGGCCTCTGCCCCGTCAAGCAGATGGCCGACAAGCTCGGCCTCGGCACCCTCGCCAACGGCACCAAGATCAAGCAGATCGCCTCCATGGTGCTCGGCACCCAGGAGGTCAGCCCGCTCCAGATGGCCAGCGCCTACGCGGCGTTCGCCGCCCGCGGCCTCTACTGCTCGCCGATCGCGATCACCTCGGTCACCGGCTCCAACGGCAAGAACATCGGCGTCCCGAGCGCCAACTGCACCCAGGCGATGTCCCAGACCACCGCGGACGGCATCAACACCCTGCTGCTCGGCGTCACCGAGAAGGGCACCGGCTCCGCCCTCGGCCTCAACGACGGCCGCCAGATCGCCGGCAAGACCGGCACCACCGACGAGCGGTTCGCGGCCTGGTTCACCGGCTACACCCCCGACCTGGCCACCTCGGTCTGGCTCGGCGGCGTCGGCGGCAACGTCTCGATGAAGAAGATCTACATCGGCGGCCTCTACCGCCCCGCGGTCTACGGCGCCGACGGCCCCGGCCCGATCTGGCAGAAGGCCATGAACGACGCCCTCAAGGGCAGCGAGCCGCGCACCTTCCAGCGGGTCGACATCCCGCAGCCCACCCAGACGCCCGACCCCAGCGACAGCCCCTCCGTCCCCTCCGGCGACAACGCCCAGGGCGGCAACACCGGCTGGCCCGGCGGCGTCACCACCGGCGGCGTGTCCCTCCCGCCCGGCGTCATCGGCGGCAACAACGGCAAACCCGGCCACCGCTGACCCACCGGCACCGGTTCCACCGGCAGCACCGATCCACCGGCACACGCCGACGGGGCCGCCCCCGAGGAGAATCCCTCCTCGGAGGCGGCCCCGTCGTCCGTCTTCCGTGCGTCTTCCGGGGGTCTTCCGTCCGTCTTCCGTCCGTCTCCCCCGCAGCGGGCTCAGCCGGCCAGGGCGGCCTTCACCGCGGCGGCCACCCGGCCGCCGTCCGCCTTGCCCTCCACCTGCGGACGCACCAGCTTCATCACCGCACCCATGCCCTGCGGGCCGCTCGCCCCGGACTCCGCCACCGCGGCGGCCACGATCGCCGCCAGCTCCTCGTCCGACAGCTGCTTCGGCAGGAACCCGGCCAGCACCTCGCCCTCGGCCCGCTCCCGCGCCGCCTGATCGACCCGACCGGCGCCCTCGAAGGCGTCCGCCGCCTCCCGGCGCTTCTTCGCCTCCTTGCCGATCACCTGCAGCACCTCGGCGTCGGACAGCTCCTTCTTCTCCTTGCCCGCCACCTCCGCACTGGTGACCGCGGCCAGCGTCAGCCGGAGGGTGGACGAGCGCAGCTCGTCCCGGGCCTTGATCGCAGCCGTGAGGTCATCCTGCAGCTGCCCCTTCAACGTCGTCATGCCGCCGATTCTGGCACCTGCCCGGCCCCCGCGCCGCCCCATTTACCTCCTCCCCCGCCACCCCGCGGTCCCCGACCCCCCGTCAGCACGCTCCACCCCCGGGCCCCCGCCGGGGCGTTCGGACGGTCTGCGACCATGGACCGATGCGACCGCTGTACTCCGTCCCGCTCGGTGTCGCCGCCACCGGCGCCGCCTGTCTCGTCTACGCCGCCGGGTACGAGGTCCGCTCGTTCCGCCTGCGCCGCGTCGAGGTCCCGATCCTGCCCGCCGGCGCCCGGCCGCTCCGGATCCTCCAGGTCTCCGACATCCACATGGTCAACGGCCAGGCCAAGAAGCAGCGCTGGCTGAAGAGCCTCGCCGGGCTCCGCCCCGACCTCGTCGTCAACACCGGCGACAACCTCTCCGACCCGCTCGGCGTCCCCGCCGCCCTGGACGCCCTCGGCCCGCTGATGGACTTCCCCGGCGTCTACGTCTTCGGCTCCAACGACTACTACGGCCCCGCCCGCAAGAGCCCCACCCGCTACCTCAAGGCCCTCCGCAGCGGCGTCCACGGCCTCAACAACCCCGACGGCACCGGCCGCCGCGGCATCTCCGGCGCCGTCCACAACCCCTGGCAGAAGCTCCGCGACGGCTTCGACCAGGCCGGCTGGCTCAACCTCAACAACGCCCGCGGCCGCCTCACCCTGGCCGACCTCGACATCGAGTTCACCGGCCTCGACGACCCCCACATCCGCCACGACGACTACACCGCCGTCGCCGGCGGCCCCTCCCCCGACGCCGACCTCTCCCTCGCCGTCGTCCACGCCCCCTACCTCCGCACCCTCGACGCCTTCACCGCCGACGGCTACCCCCTGATCCTGGCCGGCCACACCCACGGCGGCCAGCTCTGCATCCCCTTCTACGGCGCCCTCGTCACCAACTGCGACCTCGACCCCGCCCGCGTCAAGGGCCTCTCCACCCACACCACCCCCCACCACCGCTCCTACCTCCACGTCTCCGCAGGCTGCGGCACCAACCGCTACACCCCCGTCCGCTTCGCCTGCCCCCCCGAAGCCACCCTCCTCACCCTCACCCCCGCCCCACGCTGACCAGCCCCTAAACCGGATTTCGTCTCTGGCCCCACCTCCTGTAGAGTTCTACTCGTTGCGCCGGACACGGAAGGCAACGAAGCAGGACCGGGGTATAGCGCAGCTTGGTAGCGCGCTTCGTTCGGGACGAAGAGGCCGTGGGTTCAAATCCCGCTACCCCGACTTCGTAAGTGCAGGTGAGGGCCCTACCGGAGAGATCCGGTAGGGCCCTTCCTCGTTGTGCGCAAGCGCCTGGACGGCTCATGCTCCGGGTGGCGCCCACCTTCGAGTGACCAAGAGGGGATGCGGTATCTGATGGCGAAGCACGTAGATGATGTCCGCTCGGCTGTGGCCAGGCTCCACGTTGACCGGTCCTCCGGACAGCCCGCTCGACACCAGCCGATCACCCTGCTCTGGGCGATGGGCAGGGCAGCGACGGGGCGGACTCGGCTGCTGCCGTGGAAGGACGCCAGACCAGACTTGAAGCGGCTCCTGAAGAAGTACGGTCGCCCCGGGTCCGACCCGGCACCGCAGTACCCGTTCGTGGCCCTTCAGAACTCGGGCCTGTGGCAGCTCGACGGTGTCGTGGGCGACGTTCCTGCGGCGCGGGGCTCGAAGCTCCTGCCCTGGCTGAACGCCCAGAACCCTCGGGGCGGTCTGGAGGGCTGGGTGTACGACCTCCTCTCCGATGACCCGGAGGCCAGGCGCCTGGTCGCTGACGATCTGGTGACCCTGTTCTTCGAAGGAGAGGCACCGCAGGGCTTGCTGGAGGACGCCTTGCTGCTGGGCCCGGTGTTCGACGGCTTCGGGCCAGTCCCCGGTGTCAAGGAGGGCACCGTCTTCGCCAACCGTGCGGCGCTCCACCATGCACAGGTGCACCGGCCGCCCCAAGGCGGCATCTGCGGGACCAGGGAGAGCGGCGCTGAGTCCATCGTCGTGTCAGGTGGGTACGAGGACGACGAGGACCTTGGCGACACGATCATCTACACGGGTCAGGGCGGTCGTGACGAGCGCACCGGTCAGCAGGTGTCCGACCAGCAACTCACTCTGGGGAACGCGGCCCTCGTCACCAGCAGGACCACTGGGCGGCCGGTGCGCGTCGTCCGCGGGGCGAGCGGTGATCCACTGCACTCCCCCGAGTCCGGGTACAGGTACGACGGGCTCTACCTCGTCGACGACTGCTGGTCCGAACGCGGGCAGTCCGGCTACCTGGTCTGGCGTTACCGACTGGTCAGACTGCCCAGCGAACCGTTCCTGCCCGCTGCTCCGGCTCCGACCCTCCCCGTTCCGGTCGGTCGGGAGACGTTGACACGTGTCGAGGCGTCGATCCTGCGCATCGTCCGGAGTACCGCCATCGCGAACTACGTGAAGCGGGCCCACGATTTCTGTTGCCAGGTGTGCGGCATCCGGCTGGAGACACCAACCGGGGCCTACGCGGAAGCCGCGCACATCCGGGGGCTGGGGCGACCGCACAACGGCCCCGACATCGCCTCAAACGTCCTCTGTCTCTGCCCTAATCACCACACGCTCTTCGACTTCGGCATGTTGACCATCGCTGACGACCTGGCGATCACCGACCGGTCCACCGGACAGGTCATCGGCCGGTTGCACGAGGTCCCCACCCACCAGATCGAGCGTCGCTTCTTGGCCTACCACCGTGAGCATCACGCACGGGCCTGAAACCGCCCGTCGACGGGCGAGGACGCGGTAGGAACATGACGGACGGAGGGGCCCACCCGATCGATCGGGTGGGCGCCTCGACCATTCGCCGCCCTGTCCACAGGCTGTGGACAGGGCGGCGGCGGGGCGGGTGAGGGGGTGTCAGGCCGGGGCGTTGGGCTGTTCCGGTGAGTGGGGAGGAGGTGGTGACGGGTTATCGGATGCGGGGTGGGGGTGGGGGCCGGAGGGTGGAGGGGCGGGCTCCGGTGGGCGGGGCCGCGGCGAGGAGGCGGTGGATGAGCGCGGCAGATGTGCCGAGGCCGGACGGGGCTGCGGGGGCGGTGGCGGCGAAGCGGGTGAAGGCGGTGGCGACGCCCAGGATGACCTGGGTGACGTTGGCGCTGATGACGACCAGTTCGGTGGCGAGCCTGCGGTCCTCGCCGACGATGGCGGTGTACGGGCTGGCGTGCGTGTTCCTGTACGTGGTGCCGGCGATCGTGTTCCTGCTGCCGACGGCGCTGGTCTCGGCGGAGCTGGCGTCGGGGTGGGAGGGGGGTGTGTACAACTGGGTGGCCCAGGGGCTGTCGAAGCCGCTGGGGTTCCTGGCGGTGTGGTGCCAGTTCGCGATGACGATCTTCTACTACCCGAGCCTGCTGGCGTACGTGGCGAGCACGATCGCGTACGTGGTGGATCCGAGCCTGGCCAGCAACGGCCTGTACACGGCGATCGTGATCATGGTGCTGTACTGGACGGGCGTGTGGGTGTCCTCGCGCGGGACGGGTGCGGTGGCGGGTCTGGCGTCGTGGGGGCTGATCATCGGGACGCTGATCCCGGGGGCGCTGCTGGTGGTGCTGGGCTTCGTGTTCCTGGGGCAGGGCAACCCCTCGGCGGCGCCGATGTCGGCGGACCACCTGCTGCCGGCCTGGACGGGGCTGGCGAGCCTGGTGCTGATCGTCAACAACTTCCTGAGCTACTCGGGCATGGAGATGAACGCGGTGCACGTCTCCTCGCTGAGGAACCCGGGCAAGGAGTTCCCGCGCTCGATGTTCCTGGCGGTCGGGATGGTGCTGCTGATCTTCATCCTGCCGGCGCTGGCGATCAGCTGGGTGGTGCCGGCCGACCAGCTGTCGCTGACGGCGGGCGTGATGCAGGCGTTCGACGCGTTCTTCCAGTACTTCCACATCGGCTGGCTGACGCCGCTGGTCGCGGTGGGCCTGGTCGCGGCCTCGCTGGGCGGCATGCTGACCTGGCTGGCCGGCCCGTCGAAGGGCCTGCTGATGATCTCCCGGCAGGAGGGCTACCTGCCGCCGTCGCTGCAGCGGCTGAACGGCCACGGGGTGCAGCAGAACATCCTGGTCGCGCAGGGCGCGGTGACCACGGTGATCGCGCTGATGTACGCGCTGATCCCGGACGTCTCCAGCGTGTACTGGATCTTCTCGGTGATCACCACGCAGGTGTACCTGATCGTCTACCTGCTGATGTTCCTGGCGGCGATCCGGCTGCGGAAGCTCCAGCCGAACCACCCGCGCGGCTACCGGGCCCCGGCGCTGGGGGTGCTGTGCGTGGTGGGCCTGCTGGCGTCGGCGGCGGCGATGGTGATCGGGTTCGTGCCGTCCTCGCAGTTCGGGGGCGGCAGCGTCTGGGCGTACATCGGGATCGTCGGCGGCGGTCTGCTGCTGCTGGGCGTGATCATCCCGTTCGGCTTCCTGAAGGCCAGCAAGCCGGAGTGGCGCGACCCCGCGGCGGCCGCGGCCATCGAGGGGGAAGCAGCATGAGCACCCGGATGGCTTCGCAGCACAGGTGGATCTACGTCGGCGCGATCGTGCTGCTGGTCGCGATGGCGGTGGTCGGCCTGCTGACGTTCACCCAGCAGCACGCCAACAACGAGTCGTTCCGGAAGGCCGACGAGCTGATCTCGAAGCTGCAGGAGAACGGCTACCCGACGCCGGACCGGGAGCAGGTCGCCCGGACGCTGGGGACGGACGGCGGCGCGGTCTGCGAGGACCCGGCGAGTTCGCTGAAGACCGGCCTGCAGCGGGTGCAGATGTCGAACGGGGCGGCCGGCCCCGGGCAGCGGCCGATCATCGTGGCGGCCCGGACGGTGCAGGCGGAGGCACTGATCCTGAGCGTCTACTGCCCGGACCAGCTGGACGACTACCAGGAGAAGATCGAGGACATCAAGACCGATGACACGGTCAGGAACTGAGGGGCAGACGATGAGCAGTGACACCGAGCTCGCCGCCCGCGTCGCGGCGCTGATGCCGCAGGCCCGGCGGGACCTGGCCGAACTGGTCGCCATCCCGTCGGTCGCCGACCCGCGGCAGCAGCCGCCGGAGCGGTGCCGCGAGGCCGCCGAGTGGGTGGCCGCCGCGTTCACCGGCGCGGGGCTGCAGGACGTCCGGCTGGTGGAGACCCCGGACGGCAGCCACGCCGTCCTCGGGCACCGGCCGCCGCCGCCGGGCGCGCCGACCGTGCTGCTGTACTGCCACTACGACGTGCAGCCGCCGCTGGACGACGCCGCCTGGACGACGCCCCCGTTCGAGCTGACCGAGCGGGACGGGCGCTGGTACGGGCGCGGCAGCGCGGACTGCAAGGGCAACATCGTCATGCACCTCACCGCGCTGCGGGCGCTCGGCGACGACCTGCCGGTGGGGGTCAAGCTGGTCGCGGAGGGTTCGGAGGAGCAGGGCACCGGCGGCCTGGAGGCGTACGTCCCGCAGCACCCCGAGGACCTGCACGCGGACGTGCTGCTGGTCTGCGACACCGGCAACGCGGCGGTCGGGGTGCCGACCGCGACGACCTCGCTGCGCGGCCTGGCGAACGTCGTGGTGACGGTGCGGACGCTGCGGTCGGACGTGCACTCCGGGATGTTCGGCGGCCCCGCGCCGGACGCGCTGGCCGCGCTGGTCCGGATCCTCGACTCGCTGCGCGACGCCGAGGGCGGGACCAGGATCGACGGGCTGGACAACGGCGGGACGTGGAGCGGCGTCGGCTACGACGAGCAGCAGTTCCGGGCGGACGCGGGCGTGCTGGAGGGCGTCGGCCTGACCGGTTCCGGGACGGTCGCGGACCGGCTGTGGGCCCGCCCGGCGGTGACGGTGCTGGGCATCGACTGCGCGCCGGTGGTCGGTTCGGCCGCGGCGGTCCCCGGCACCGCCCGGGCCCGGGTCAGCCTGCGGGTGCCGCCCGGCATGGACCCCGGCACCGCGCAGGACGCGCTGACCGCGCACCTGGTCGCGGCGGCGCCGTGGGGCGCGCAGGTGACGGTGGAGCCGGAGTCGAAGGGCTCGCCGTTCAGGGCCGCCACCGACGGCCGGGCGTACGCGGCGCTGGACGCCGCGGCGCGGGAGGTCTACGGGACGCCGCTGTCCTTCCTCGGGCAGGGCGGGTCGATCCCGCTGTGCAACGTGCTGGCGGCGCAGTACCCGGACTCGGAGATCATCCTGATGGGCGTGGAGGAGCCGCGCTGCCTGATCCACGCGCCCAACGAGAGCGTCGACCCGTCCGAGATCGAGCACATGGCCACCGTGGAGGCGCTGTTCCTGCGCCACTACGCGGCCGCCGCCCACCGCTGAGCTGAGAGGGAGCCCATGCCCGCACCGTTCACCACCGCCGACTTCCAGGCCCGGATGGCCCGCGCCGCGACCGCCGCCGCGGACGCCGGACTGGCCGGACTGGTCGTCACCCCCGGCCCCGACCTCACCTACCTGACGGGCTACCGGCCGACCGCCCTGACCGAGCGGCTGACCGCCCTGGTGATCGCGGCCGGTGCCGAACCGGTGCTGCTGGTACCGAAGTTGGAGCGTCCGGACGCCGAGAAGGCGCCGGGCGCGGAGGCCGTCCGGATGGCCGACTGGACGGACGGCAGCGACCCGTACGCGGCGCTCGCGCCGAACCTGGACGGCGGCGGCCGGTACGGGATCTCCGACAGCGCCTGGGCGATGCACCTGCTCGGGCTGCAGCAGGCGCTGCCGGGCAGCTCGTACGCGGCGCTGACCTCGGTGCTACCGATGCTGCGGGCGGTGAAGGACCACGACGAGCTGGAGCGGCTGGCCGCGGCCGGGGCGGCGGCGGACCTGGCGTACGGGGAGGTCCTGGGCGTCGACTTCGCCGGGCGGACCGAGAACCAGGTGGCCGCCGACCTGGCCGCGCTGCTGACGAAGCACGGGCACAGCCAGGTCGACTTCACCGTGGTCGGCTCCGGGCCGAACGGGGCGAACCCGCACCACGAGGCCGGGGAGCGGGTGATCCGGCGCGGCGACACCGTGGTGCTGGACTTCGGCGGGCTGAAGGACGGCTACGGCTCCGACACCACCCGCACCGTGTTCGTCGGCACCGAGCCGCCCGCGGAGGTGCTCGCCGTCCACGACCTGGTGCGGCGCGCCCAGCAGGCCGCGTTCGACGCCGTCGCGCCCGGGGTGGCCTGCCAGGACATCGACCGGGTCGCCCGCAAGGTGATCACCGACGGCGGGTACGGCGAGTACTTCGTCCACCGGGTCGGCCACGGCATCGGGCTCACCACCCACGAGCCGCCGTACATGGTCGAGGGCGAGACCCAGCCGCTGGTGCCCGGGATGTGCTTCTCGATCGAGCCGGGGGTCTACCTGCCGGGGAGGTTCGGCATCCGGATCGAGGACATCGTGACGGTCACCGAGGACGGCGGGCTGCGGTTCAACGGGACGCCGCACGAACTGGCCTTCGTGAACTGAGGGGCGGGCAGGGCGAAGGGCCGTCGGGGTTCCGGCGGCCCTCCGTCATGCCGGGGGCGGGAGGCGGAAGGCGCAGCGCAGGGCGGAGAGCAGGGCGCGCAGGGCCGGGGGCGGGGACGGGCGGTTGACCAGGGCGAGCAGGGCCGGGGTGGTCAGGTCGGTGACGGGGACGGGGACGAGCGCCGGGAAGGCCTCGGCCATCGAGCGGCTGAGCACGGCCACGCCGAGGCCGCGGGCGGCCAGGTCGGCGATCGCGGCGGCGACGCCCGCCTCCAGGGCGATGCGCGGGGTGAGGCCGCGGGCGGCGCAGTCGCGGTCCAGGACGGCGCGCAGGCCGGTGCCGCGGGGCATGCAGACCAGCGGGTGGGCGAGCAGGTCGGCGAGGGTGGTGGCGCCGCCGTCCAGCAGCGGGTGGCCGGGCGGGGCGGCGGCGACCAGGGGTTCGCTGAGCAGCACGTGCGCGTCCAGTCCCTCGGGGGCGGGGGCGGGGCGGCCGATCAGGGCGAGGTCGAGGGCGCCGGTGCGGACGTCCTCGGTCAGCTGCTCGGAGTCGCCCTCCAGCAGGGCGAGTTCGACGCCCGGGTGGTCCCGGTGGAAGGCGGCCAGACCGTCGAACAGCGGGGTGAGGGTACAGCCCGCGACCATGCCCAGGCGCAGGCTGCCGCGGACCAGGTCGGTGACCTCGCCGACCGCCTGCCCGACCGCCCGGGCGGCGGCCAGCGCCTGCCGGGCGTGCTCCAGCGCGGCCTTGCCCGCGACGGTGAGCGTCACCGCGCGGGCCGAGCGGTCGAACAGTTCGGCACCCAACTCCCGTTCCAGCTGCCGGATCTGGGCGCTCACCCCGGACTGGCTGATGTGCACCCGCTCGGCGGCGCGGGTGAAGTTGCGCTCCTCGGCGACCGCGACGAAGTACTCCAGCTGCCTCAGTTCCATGACTGGTGATTCTAGTTCGGAGCAGGACCAGCTGTTGGACTTCTGGCCAGGGGCGGGAGGAGGGTGGAGGAACGACAGGACGACGACAGGACGACGAGGAGGAACGGCGATGGGCGAGTACGAGAAGGCGATGCGGCCCGAGGACCTGACCCGGCTGTTCGTGGAGCGCTCCAACGCGGGCGACGCCGCCGGGGTCGCGGCGCTGTACGAGGAGCACGCGGTGCTGGCGTACCCGCCCGGGCAGGTGACGGTCGGCCGGGACGCGATCCGGGAGCTGTGGGCGCAGGTGCTCGCCCACCGGCCGCGGTTCACCCCCGAACCGCCGCTGCCGACGCTGGCCGCCGACGGCATCGCGCTGACCGCGACCCCGCCGAAGGACGGCGCCGGGGCCCGCGCCCAGGTGGTGCGGCAGCAGCCGGACGGCAGCTGGCTGCGGCTGCTGGACCAGCCGGAGTTCCAGCGCCCGGACGGCGCGGACGCGGGCTGACCCGAGCGGCGGGGCGCGGGGCCGGTGGCGGCGGGGCACGGTCGCGGCGGAGCGCGGGCCCGGTCGCGGCGGGGCCACGTCGCGGCGGCCCCGGGCCCGTACAGAACCGTGACACTTCTCCGGGCTCCGGGCCGAAACCCGGGCGGCGCCCGGGGCGTGTACCTCTTCCGGAAGATCCGATGGAGGGGGAGCTGTCGTGCGACGGATGTCGATGGTGGGCGCGGTACTGGGCGGGGCGCTGCTGCTGACCGCGTGCAGCAGCGGGGGTGCGGGCGGCGGGGCCGGGGGCCCGGCGGGCGGGGACGCGGCGGGCGCCCCGGCGGCGGCGCCGAGGGCCTCCGCGGCCGTGCTGTCGATCGAGCCCGGGGACGGGGCGAAGGACGTCGCCCCCGGCGCGGTCAAGGTCTCGGTGGCGACCGGGAAGCTGACCGGGGTCACCGTCACCGGCCAGGACGGGCGGCCGGTCGACGGCGCCCTGGCCGCCGACGGCCTCACCTGGGCCCCGGCCGCGGGCGCCCTCGCGGTCGGCGCGACCTACCGGGTGCACGCGGAGGCCGCCGACGCCGACGGCCTCGCCGCCACCGCCAGCAGCACCTTCACCACCCTCGTCCCGAAGCGGACCGTCAAGGTCGAGGACAACGTGGTGACCGGCCAGGACTTCGGCGTCGGCATGATCATCTCGGTGAACTTCGGCGGTCTGAAGGTCAAGGACAAGGCGGCCGCCGAGCGGGCGATCGTCGTCGAGGCCTCCGACGGCACCGAGGTCAGGGGCCACTGGTTCGACAACGACACCCGGCTCGACCTGCGCCCCGCCGCCTACTGGAAGCCCGGCACCACCGTCCAGGTCCACCTGCGCACCAAGAGCGTGGAACTGGCCCCCGGCGTGTACGGCGCCACCGAGCGCGACGAGCACTTCACCGTCGCCCGCTCCCGGATCAGCGAGGTCGACGCCGCCGCCCACCAGATGGTGGTCCACGAGGACGGCAAGCCCGACCAGACCGTCCCGATCGTCGCGGGCACCGACGACAACCCGTCCTGGAACGGCACCATGGTCATCTCCGCCAAGAGCCGGATGGAGAAGATGACCTCCGAGGGCCAGACCAACCTGAAGGGCCCGGGCTACGAGGCGATGGAGCCGCACGCGATGCGGCTGACCACCTCCGGCACCTACCTGCACGGCAACCCGGCCGCCCGCGGCGCGGCCGGGCGGGCGAACATCAGCCACGGCTGCATCGGCCTGCCCGACACCCCGGAGGGCAGCGACGACACCCCCGGCGGCAAGGTCTACAACGCCTCGAAGATCGGCGACGTGGTGGTCGTCCGGAACTCGGTCAAGAAGCAGCCGCTGGACCCCGCCAACGGCCTGAGCGGCTGGAACCTGACCTGGTCGCAGTGGTGACCGCGGTCTGAGGACGGCCCGCCGCCGCGGGCCTCAGCGGGTGCGGCGGCGGTAGTCGGCCGGGGTGGTGGCCAGGGTCCGGGCGAAGGCCCGGCGCATCGCCTCGGTCGAGCCGTAGCCGCAGGAGCGGGCGACCTGCTCGATCCCGTCCCGGCTGTCCTCCAGCCGGCGGCGGGCCGCCTCCAGCCGGGCCCGGGCCACGTACCGGCCGGGGGTCGTGCCGACGTCCGAGGCGAAGACCCGGGCGAACTGGCGCGGCGACAGCGAGGCGCGGCGGGCCAGCGACTCCACCGACAGGTCCTCCTCCGGGTGCTCGACGATCCAGCGCTGCACCTCCCGCACCGCGTCCCGCTCGGCGAACTGCGCCGACAGCTGGGTGGAGAACTGGGCCTGCCCGCCCGGGCGGCGCAGGAACACCACCATGGTGCGGGCGACCGCCAGCGCGACCTCCCGGCCGAGGTCCTCCTCGACCAGGTGCAGCGCCAGGTCGATGCCCGCGGTGACCCCCGCCGAGGACAGGAAGCGGCCGTCCCGGACGTAGATCGGCTCCGGGTCGACGGTCAGCTCCGGGTGGCGGGCGGCCAGCGCCGCGCAGTGCTGCCAGTGGGTGGTGACCCGGCGGCCCGCCAGCAGCCCGGCCGCGGCCAGCAGGAAGGTGCCGGTGCAGACCGAGACGACCCGCCGCGCGTCGGCCGCGAGGGCCGCGATCCGGTCGGTCAGCTCGGGACCGATCTCGCCGCGGCTGCCCGCCCCGCCCGGGACCAGCAGGGTGTCGGCCGGATCCGCCAGGTCGAGGTCGGTGTCGGGCAGCAGGGCCAGGCCGCTGCCGCTGCGCACCGGCAGGCCGCCCGGCGAGGCGGTGGTGACGCGGTACCCGGCCTCGTGGAACACCTCCAGCGGGCCGGTGACGTCGAGGCTCTGCACCCCGTCGAACAGGACGATCAGCACGCTGCGGGAGGACATGCCCCCAGCCTGGGGCGTGCGGCGGGTGGCAGCAAGGACACCGGCCCCACTTTTCCTGCCATCGGCTCGGCCGCCGGGGCGGAGGGCTCAGGGGGCGAGGACGCCCGGCGGGGGGCAGGAGAGCAGGGGGCGCAGGGCCGGGAGCGGGGGCGGGGAGCGCGGGGCAAGGG
>NZ_JNYE01000074.1 GCF_000717185.1 Kitasatospora phosalacinea
CTCCTTCGCCACCCCGCCGTTGCACGACGCAGGCGAGTACCGGTGCCCCCACCGGTCACCCAACGCCAACGCCGCCAACACCCCGCACTCGTCCGGCGCCCGCACCGACAACCGCATCTCCACCCGGTACCCCACCGCAACACAACTCAGCCGCGCCTCCCCACCCCCGCCGACGCCAACCGCTCCGCCAACTCCCACGCCCGCAACCCCAACACCTCCGAATGCCCCTCCCGCACCTCCAACCCCTCCGACACCTCCGGCCCCGTCACGGGCGGTCCGCGTGGTCCGGGTGGAGGGCGTGGCGGGGGGCTCAGTGCGGGATGGCGGCGATGAGTTCGGCGGCGCCGGCGCGCTTGAGGGTGAGGGCGACGGAGGTGCCGAGGTCTTCGGGGGAGAGCGGGCCGGCCCATTCGTGGGCCTTCAGGATGCGCTTGCCGTCGGGGGTGAAGACGTGGCCGCGCAGGGAGAGGGTGCCGTCGGGTTCGGCCTTTGCGTAGCCGGCGATGGGGGAGTTGCAGTGGCCCTGCAGGACGTGGAGGAACATGCGTTCGGCGGCGGCTTCGCGCCAGGTGCCGTGGTGGCCGAGGGCGGAGACGGTGTCGATGGTGCGGGTGTCGTCCTCGCGGCACTGCAGGGCGAGGATCCCGGCGCCGATCGGGGGGCACATCGTCTCGACGGTGAGGATCTCGCTGATCCGGTCGGTGGCGCCGATGCGCTCCAGGCCGGAGACGGCCAGCAGTAGGGCGTCGGCCTCGCCGGCGGCCAGTTTGGCGAGTCGGCTGTTGGCGTTGCCGCGGATCGGGACGGTCTCCAGGTGCGGGTGGGAGACGGCGAGTTGGGCGATCCGGCGGACGGAGGAGGTGCCGATCCGGGCGCCGGGCGGGAGCTGGTCGAGGGTCAGGCCGTCGGGGTGGACCAGGGCGTCGCGGATGTCGTCGCGCCGCAGGTGGGCGGCGAAGGTGGTGCCGGCCGGCAGCGGGCGGTCGGCGGGGACGTCCTTGAGGCAGTGCACCGCAAGGTCGGCCGCACCGGCGAGCAGGGCCTGGTCGACCTCCTTGGTGAAGGCGCCCTTCCCGCCGAGGGCGGCCAGGTCGCCCGTCCAGCGGTCGCCGGAGGTGGTGACGGGCACCACCTCCGTCCGGATGCCCGGGTGGAGCGCGGCCAGTTCGGCGCGGACGCGTTCCACCTGGGCGAGCGCCATGGGCGAGGAGCGGGAGACGATGCGGACCAACTCGGCTGTGGGCATGTCGAGATGATAGGCCGTCACGTCCGGGGGCCGGGACGGGCGGGCCCGGGACGCGCGGAGGGCGCCGTCGGCCGGTGGCCGGTGGCGCCCTCCGCGTGCGTGCCCGGTGCCGGGGCCTCAGGAGCGGACGAGGGCCTTGCCGGCGGCGGTCGCGGCGTCCAGGGCCTGGGTGTGGTACTCGGCGGCGAGGTCGCGCAGGCTCTCCATCGCCGGGTTGACGGCGGCGAGGGTCAGCTCGCGGCGGACGGTGGTGAGGTCGGCGCCCCAGACGTCGCGCAGGATGCGCTCGACGTACGGGGTGGAGTGGTCCCAGCCCTCGCGGGGGGTGCCGGGGGCGAAGCCGCCGCCGAAGGAGGTGACCAGGACGACCGGCTTGTCCTTGAGGAGTTCGGCGGTCGGGCCGGCGCTCGCGATGACCAGGTCGACCCAGGTCTTGAAGTGCTGGGAGACGCCCCAGTTGTAGAGCGGGAGGGCGATGATCGCGGCGTCGGCGGCGCTGAGCTCCGCGGCGAGGGAGGCGCCGAGGGCGGCGGCGTCCCGCTGCTCGGGGGTGCGCTGGTCCTCGGGGGTGAAGGCGGCCAGGGTGGCGGCGGCCCAGACGTCGCCGGGCAGCGGGTCGGTGCCGAGGTTGCGGCGGGTGACGGTGCCCTCGGGGTGGGCGGCGGTCCACTCGGCCTCGGCGGCGGTGGCGAGTTCGGCGCTGGTGGAGGTGCCGGGCATGATGCTGGCGTCCAGGCGGAACAGGTTCATGACAGTGACTCCTCGGTTCGCGTCCCGCCAGGGGCGGGTGCGGGCGGGCACGGTAGGGCGGAGGCGCGGGCCGGGAGGCGCCGCACTCGACGTAAACGGACTTTACCCCGTTTCTCTCGCCGGGTAAATTGGCGCCCATGGACAGCCCCCTGGTCCCCTTCGGCAGCCCCCCCACCGAACGCGCGGACGCCGCCCGCAACCGCGAGGTCCTGCTCTGCACCGCCCGCGCGATGATCGCCGAACTCGGGGCGGACCACGTGACCATGGACGGGCTCGCCGAACGCGCCGGGCTGGGCAAGGGCACCGTGTTCCGCCGCTTCGGCACCCGGGCCGGGATCTTCCGCGCCCTGCTCGACGCCGAGGAGCAGCGCTTCCAGTGCCAGGTGCTCTCCGGCCCGCCCCCGCTCGGGCCCGGCGGCGACCCGGTCGACCGGCTGATCGCCTACGGCCGCGCCCGCACCCGCTTCCTGCTGGAGCGCCACGACATCGCCCGCGCCGCGTTCGAGCGCAAGGGCCCCGTCCCGCCCGCGGTCGGCCCGAACTTCTCCCGCCCGCACATCCGGATGCTGCTCGGCCAGGCCGCCCTGGGCCTCCCCGACCCGGACACCCTCTCGCTGCAGCTCGCCAGCGCCCTGGAGGGCCCCGCGCTGCTCTTCCTGGTCGCCGACCAGCCGCCCGGGGGCCAGCCCCCCGGGGGCCAGCCCGCCGGGTGCGGCGAGAACGACCTGGGCACCCTGCTCGCGGACGGCTGGCAGACCCTGGTCGAACGGATCGCCCGCCGCTGAGCGGCCCGGGGGCGAGGGGCCGAGGAGACAAGGGGCCGAGGGGCCGAAGGGGAACGCGCGGAGGGGACGGCCGGTCGGCCGTCCCCTCCGCGGTGCGCGCGGACGGTCGTCAGCCGCGGGTCAGCCAGATCATCTTGCGGCCGGTCTCGGCGGGGGCGGTCGGGGCCTCCTCGTCGATCCGGTCCAGGACGTAGCCGAGCTTGCGGGGGACGGCGGCGCTGGCGGCGTTCGACTCGTCGCAGTGGATCTCGGCGCGGGCGATCCCGGGCAGGGCCAGGGCCGCGCCGGTCAGGGCGCGGGCGGCGGCGGTGGCCAGGCCGCGGCCGGTGTGCTCGTGGTGCACCCAGTAGCCGATCTCCAGCGCGCCCGGGCCGATCCGGCTGTGCAGGCCGAAGGCGCCGATGACCGCGGCCGGGTCCGCGTCCAGGCCCAGCAGGTACAGGAAGTCGGTGCCCTGCTCCCAGGCCTGCTCGCCGCTCGCCGAGATCTGCTCGCTCTCCGCGAGCGTCGGCACGTGCTGCGCCCAGGGCATCCACGGACGCAGGTGGGCGAGGTTGGCGATCACCGCGGCGTTCAGCCCGGCCGCGTCCGCCGGTCGGCGGCGGCGCAGGTGGGTGCCGTCGCCGAGCGGCAGCAACTCGGGCGGGCGGCCCGCGGTGATCGGTCGCACAGTGTCGTCAGGTGCGTCGGTGGAGTGACTCATGGACGGAGTATGCGCCATGCACGACCGCCCCGACCAGCGGATATCCGTTCCGCCACCCTTGCGCACCGCCCCGGCCGCGGGTCGCGGCCGCCCGCCGCCGCGGGTCACAGCCGCACCAGCACCTCGTCCAGCGGCTTGCGGACCAGGTCCGGCACCCGGGCGTCCTCGGCGGGGTAGCCGACCGGGATGACGTACGCGGCGCGCTCCTCCGGCGGGCGGTCGCAGACCTCGTTCAGGAAGCGCATCGGGCTGGGCGTGTGGGTCAGCGTGGCCAGGCCCGCCTGGTGCAGGGCGGACAGCAGGAAGCCGACCGCGATGCCGACCGACTCCTTGGTGTAGTACGGGCGCGGCGAGTGCGGGCCCTTGTGCACCTCGAACACCACGATCACCGCGGGCGCGTCCTCCAGGAACGGCTTGTGCCAGTCGGTGCCGATCGGCGCCAGCGCCGCCAGCCACTCCTCGGACGCCCGGTGCTGGTAGAACTCGCGCTCCTCCGCCTCCGCGGCCTCCCGCAGCCGCCGCTTGCGCTCCGGGTCGGTGACCACCACGAACCGCCACGGCTGCACGTGCGCGCCGCTCGGCGCGGTCGCCGCCGTCCGCACCGCCCACTCCAGCACCCCCTCGGGCAGCGGTCGGGTCGAGTAGTCGCGCACGGTGCGGCGCTGGTCCATCACGCGGTAGAAGCCCCGGCAGCGGTCGGCCGCCTCGTGGGCGGGCACGCTCATCGGGTGCAGCGGCGTCGTCGGGTGGGACGGCGTCATCGGGTGCGGCGGCGTCGGGTCGGACGGCGCGCGGGAGGGGTCACGGTCAGCCATGCGCGTTACCCCAGCACGCCGCGCGCCCCGGCGGAAGGGGCCGGGGCGCGGTCGGCGACTACTGGCAAGTCGCGCGGGAGGAGGGGGCGGGCCTCAGGACTCGGTGACCTTCCCGTCCGCGACCACCAGGCGCCGGTTCACCTGCACGGCCTCCAGCATCCGCCGGTCGTGGGTGACCAGCAGCAGGGTGCCGGTGTACGAGGCCAGCGCCGACTCCAACTGCTCGATCGCGGGCAGGTCCAGGTGGTTGGTCGGCTCGTCCAGCACCAGCAGGTTCACCCCGCGCCCCTGGAGCAGCGCCAGCGCCGCCCTGGTCCGCTCGCCCGGGGAGAGCGTCCCGGCCGGGCGCATCACGTGCACCGCCTTCAGGCCGAACTTGGCCAGCAGCGTCCGCACGTCCTCCGGGTTCAGCTCCGGCACGGCCGCGGCGAACGCCTCCAGCAGCGGACGCCCGGCGTCGCCGCCGAACAGGTGCCCGCGGGCCTGCTCCACCTCGCCGACCAGCACGCCCGAACCCAGCGCGGCGGAGCCCGAGTCCAGCTCCAGGCGGCCCAGCAGCGCCGCCAGCAGCGTCGACTTGCCCGCGCCGTTCGCGCCGGTGATCGCCACCCGGTCCGCCCAGTCGACCTGCAGGTCCACCGGGCCGAACGCGAACTCCCCGCGCCGGACGGCGGCCTGGCGGAGCGTCGCCACCACCGAGCCGGAGCGCGGCGCGGCGGCGATCTCCATCCGCAGCTCCCACTCCTTGCGGGGCTCCTCCACCACGTCCAGGCGCTCGATCATCCGCTGGGTCTGCCGGGCCTTCGCGGCCTGCTTCTCGGTCGACTCGGCGCGCTGCGCCCGGGCCTTCTTGTCGTTGTCGCCGCCCTTGCGCCGGGCGTTGCGGACGCCGTGCTCCATCCAGTTGCGCTGCATCTGGGCGCGCGCCTCCAGGCCGGACTTGGTGTCCGCGAACTCCTCGTACTGCTCGCGGGCGTGCCGCCGGGAGATCGCCCGCTCCTCCAGGTACGCCTCGTAGCCGCCGCCGTACAGGTTCACCTGGCCCTGGTGCAGGTCCAGCTCCAGGACGCGGGTGACGGTGCGGGCCAGGAACTCGCGGTCGTGGCTGATCAGCACGGTGCCCGCGCGCAGGCCCTTCACGAACGCCTCCAGGCGCTCCAGGCCGTCCAGGTCCAGGTCGTTGGTGGGCTCGTCCAGCAGGAACACGTCGTAGCGCGACAGCAGCAGCGAGGCCAGGCCCGCGCGGGCCGCCTGGCCGCCGGACAGCGCCGTCATCGGCACGTCCAGCGACACCTTCAGGCCCAGCGAGTCCGCGACCTCCTCGGCCCGCTCCTCCAAGTCCGCGCCGCCCAGCTCCAGCCAGCGGTCCAGGCTCTCCGCGTACGCGTCGTCCGCGCCCGGACGGCCCTCCACCAGGCCCTCGGTGGCCTCGTCCAGCGCGGCCTGCGCCGCCGCGACACCCGTGCGGCGGGCCAGGAAGTCGCGCACCGACTCGCCCTCGCGGCGCTCCGGCTCCTGCGGCAGGTGGCCGACGTTCGCGGTCGGCGGGCTCAGCCTGAGGCTGCCGCCCTCCGGGGCGTCCAGCCCGGCCAGCAGGCGCAGCAGCGTCGACTTCCCGGCGCCGTTCACCCCGACCAGGCCGATCACGTCCCCGGGGGCGACGACCAGGTCCAGCCCGGAGAACAGCGTGCGCTCGCCGTGGCCGGCGGCGAGGTCCTTGACGACGAGAGTGGCAGTCATGATGGGGTCGATTCTAGGCCGCGGCCCGGGCCGCCCCGGCCCGCCCCGGACGGGCGGCGCTACCGGGCCCAGCCCTCGGCGTTGGAGTACGACTCGTAGCTGTGCGCCGTGGCGCGCCCCCACTCCCCGCCGGTCAGCCGCCGGTACGCCCGGTCCGGGACGTACAGCAGCGGCTCGGCCCAGAGGAACTCCCCGGCGTACGGCGCGAAGCGGCGCGGGTCGGCCAGCACCGCCTGGTACGCGGCGCGGCCGTCGGCGACCACCGCGGCCCGGGTGTACAGGAAGGCGTCGCCGCCCAGCCCTTCGCCCAGCTCGCGGCGGTCCAGCCGGTGCAGCGCCGTCGACAGCCGCTCGGCGAAGCCGGCCACCGCCGCGACCGGGCCCGCCGACAGGTGCTCCTCCAGCGCGGCGGCCAGGCCCTCCGCGTCCGGGTCCGCCCCGGGCGGGCGGTGCTCCTCCAGCAGCTGCCAGAACTCGTCCTCGTCCATGGCCGTCCAGCGTGCCGGGGGCCACTGACAGGCGGGCCGGGGGCCGGGGGACGGGGGACGGGGGACGGGGACGGGGTCGGGACTTAATTCCGTTGCGGGGGCTCCGGCGGGTTCCGTACCCTCGAAGACGTTGCATCCCCGCACGTCTGGAGAAGGCCGTTGCTCGTCTGAGGTCATGAGACACCGCGCCACGCCACACCCGTGTCCTTTCCGGGTCCGTTGAGCGTGCGGGCGCGAGTGCGACCTCGGCAGGGCAGCGTTCCACGGCTCCCGTGCGGGTTCCCCGTTTCCAGCGGTGCTCCCCGCGACGGCCCTCCGCGTTCCCGCGTCCCCGGTGTCTCCCGTGTTGCTCCCCTTCCCTTCGCGGCAACCTCCAGGAGGCCCTCATGGCGCAACCCACCACCTCGATCCTCTGCACCGACCTCGGCTTCGAATGGCCCGACGGCCGCCCCGTGCTGAGCGGTTTCCACCTCGCCGTCGGCCCCGGCCGCACCGGGCTGGTCGGCCTCAACGGCGCGGGCAAGTCCACGCTGCTGCGGCTGATCGCGGGCGAGCTCACCCCCGCCGCGGGCAGCGTCCGCGTCGCGGGCGAACTCGCCTACCTGCCGCAGGACCTGACGGTCGCCGCCGACCAGCGGGTCGACGAGACGCTCGGCATCCGGGCCCGGCGCGAGGCCCTGCACGCCATCGAGTCCGGAGACGTGGACGAACGCCACTTCACCACCGTCGGCGACGACTGGGACGTCGAGGAGCGCGCCCGCGCCACCCTCGACCGCCTCGGCCTCACCGGGCTCGACCTCGACCGCACCACCGGCGAGCTCTCCGGCGGCCAGGCCGTCCTGCTGCACCTCGCCGCCCTGCTGCTGCGCCGCCCCGACGTGCTGCTGCTCGACGAACCCACCAACAACCTGGACGTCCGGGCCCGCGCCCGGCTGTACGACGCGGTGGCCGCCTTCCCCGGCGTGCTGCTGCTGGTCAGCCACGACCGCGAACTGCTGGAGCGGGTCGACCAGATCGCCGACCTACGGGACGGCGAAGTCACCTGGTACGGCGGCAACTTCAGCGCCTACCAGGAGGCCCTGGAGACCGAGCAGGAGGCCGCCGAACGCCTCGTCCGCAACGCCGAGGCCGACGTCAAGCGCCAGAGGCGGGATCTGGTCGAGGCCACCCAGCGGCTCGCCAAGTCCGCCGCCTACGGCAAGCAGCGCTCGGTGCGCCGCAACGACCCCAAGGCGCTGGCCGACAAGCTCCAGGGCAGGGGCGAGGAGACCGCGGGCCGCCTGCGCGGCATGCACACCGAACGCCTCAACGACGCCAAGGAGCGCCTCGCCACCGCCGAGGAGGCCGTCCGCGACGACGCCGAGATCCGGATCGACCTGCCCCGCACCGCCGTCCCCGCCGGGCGCACCGTCCTCACCCTGGAGGGCGTCCGCCTCGCCCACGGCGGCCGCGGCCGGATCGACCTCGACCTGCGCGGCCCCGAACGGATCGCCCTCACCGGCCGCAACGGCTCCGGCAAGACCACGCTGCTGCGCACCGTCGCCGGTGAGCTCGCCCCCGCCGAGGGCATGGTCACCACCCCGGTGCAACTGCGGTACCTCCCACAGCAGTTGGACGTCCTGGACGACGAGGAGACGGTCTTCCGGAACGTCAAGGCGCACGCCCCCGCCGCCACCGACAACGAGATCCGCGCCCGGCTGGCCCGCTTCCTGTTCCGCGGCGCCCGCGCCGACCAGCCCGCCGGCACCCTCTCCGGCGGCGAACGCTTCCGGGCCACCCTCGCCGCCCTGCTACTGGCCGACCCGCCCCCGCAGCTCCTGCTGCTCGACGAACCCACCAACAACCTCGACCTCGCCAGCGTCCGCCAACTCACCCAGGCCCTCGCCGGCTACCGCGGCACGCTGATCGTCGCCAGCCACGACCTCCCCTTCCTC
The DNA here is from genome assembly GCF_000717185.1 of Kitasatospora phosalacinea. GTDB lineage: Bacteria > Actinomycetota > Actinomycetes > Streptomycetales > Streptomycetaceae > Kitasatospora > Kitasatospora phosalacinea_A. The sequence continues at coordinate 8,462 of NZ_JNYE01000074.1, forward strand.
CGGGAGATCGGCATCACCCGCTGGCTGGAGTGGGAAGGGGGCGAACTCCGCCCGACCGACCCGCGCTGACCGATCCCCGCCGCTGACCGCCCGCTGCCCGGCCCGCCCGTCCCGTTCCGGTGTCCGCACAGTGGGACGAGTGGGCCCGGGCGGGGGCCGGGAGGGCAGGATCGGGGGCGTCCTGTTGTCGTTGTCCCGCTGGAGTGTGCGTCGTGGCGCTGGTCGAGATCCCCGGTTCGAAGTCGGTGACGGCGCGGGCGCTGTTCCTGGCCGCCGCGGCGGACGGGGTGACCACGCTGGTGCGGCCGCTGGTGTCGGACGACACCGAGGGCTTCGCCGCGGGGCTGGGCGCGCTCGGGTACCGGGTGGAGCGCGGGGAGCGGGAGTGGCGGATCACCGGGCGCCCGCAGGGGCCCGGGGCCGACGGGGCGTCGGTGTTCTGCCGGGACGGCGCCACCACCGCGCGCTTCCTGCCGACGCTGGCCGCCGCCGGGCACGGCACCTTCCACTTCGACGCGTCCGAGCAGATGCGCCGCCGCCCGCTCGGCCCGCTCACCACCGCGCTGCGCGACCTCGGCGTCGACCTGGAGCACCACGGCGCCGAGGGCCACCACCCGCTGACCGTCCGCGCGGCGGGCGTCGAGGGCGGCGAGGTGACGCTCGACGCCGGGCTGTCCTCGCAGTACCTGACGGCGCTGCTGCTGCTCGGCCCGCTCACCCGCACCGGCCTGCGGATCCGCGTCACCGACCTGGTCTCCGCCCCGTACGTCGAGATCACCCTCGCGATGATGCGCAGCTTCGGCGTCGAGGTGGCCCGCGAGGGGAACGTGTTCGACGTCCCGCCCGGCGGCTACACCGCCGCCCGGTACCCGGTCGAGCCGGACGCCTCCACCGCCTCGTACTTCTTCGCCGCCGCCGCGCTGACCGGCCGCGAGGTGACCGTCCCGGGCCTGGGCCGCGGCGCGCTCCAGGGCGACCTGAAGTTCGTCGAGGTGCTGGAGCGGCTCGGCGCGAAGGTCGAGGTCGGGGCGGACGCCACCACCGTCACCGGCGGCACGCTCACCGGCGGCACCGTCAACATGCGCGACATCTCCGACACCATGCCGACGCTGGCCGCCATCGCCCCGTTCGCCTCCGGCCCGATCCGGATCGAGGACGTCTACAACACCCGGATCAAGGAGTGCGACCGGCTCGACGCCTGCGCGGAGAACCTGCGCCGCCAGGGCGTCGACGTCGCCACCGGCCGGGACTGGATCGAGATCCGCCCCGGCACCCCGGAGCCCGTCGAGATCGAGACCCGCGGCGACCACCGGATCGTGATGTCCTTCGCCGTCGCCGGGCTGCGCACCCCCGGCACGACCTTCGACGACCCGGGCTGCGTCCGCAAGACCTTCCCCGGCTTCCACGACGCGTTCGCCGCCTGGGCGGCCCGGCCGGAGGGCTGAGACCGCCAGGCGGCGAACGGGGAGGGCGGGGTCAGTCCTTCACCGCTCCGCCCAGGCCCGAGACCATGTGCCGCTGGACCAGCACGAAGAAGACCAGCACCGGCACCGTCATCAAGGTCGACGCGGCCATGATGCCGCCCCAGTCGTTCTCGTCCGGCTTGAAGAACACCATCAGCGCGGCGGGCAGCGTCTGGTGGTCGGTGTCCAGGATCAGGGTCTTCGCGAACACGAAGTCGTTCCACGCCGTGATGAAGGAGAACACGCTGGTCGCCGCCAGGCCCGGGGCGACCAGCGGGAACAGGATCCGCCACAGGATGGTGAACCGGCTCGCCCCGTCGATCCGGGCCGCCTCCTCCAGCGACTCCGGCACCGCGGCCACGAACCCGCGCAGCATCCACACCGCGAACGGCAGCGAGAACGCCAGGTTCACCAGCATCAGCGAGCCCAGCGACGACAGGCCGAAGCCCGGCGCGACGGTGCCGATGTCCCGGACCAGGAAGAACAGCGGGATGGTCAGCGCCTCCACCGGCACCATCTGCGCCACCAGGAACATGATCAGGATCGTGGTCCGGAACCGGAACCTGAACCGGGACAGCGCCACCGCCGCCAGGAACGCGATCGCGGCGGACACCACCACCACGACCACCGCCACCGCCATGCTGTTCAGGAAGTACCGCCCGAACCCGGACACCCCCAGGGCGCCCCGGAAGTTCTCCAGCGTCGGCGCGAACGTCCACGGCCGCGGGTGCGCCGAGGTGATCTCGCCCTTCGGCTTCAGCGCCGACAGCACCATCCAGTACAGCGGGAACACCGTCAGCAGGGCCAGCACCACGGCGGCGGTGTTCGCGCCCTGCCGCAGCACCCGGTTGTCGCGCTTGCTGATCACAGTTCCTCCCCGGAGCGGCGCAGGCTGCGGACGTAGACGGCGGTGACGGCCAGCAGGATCAGCGTCATCAGGACGCCGATCGCCGCGCCGAGGCTGTAGTTCTCGGCGACGAAGGCCTTCTGGTAGGCGTAGACGTTGAGGACCAGGTTCTGGCCGGCGATGCCGCCGCCCCCGGTCATCACGTAGATCTGGGTGAACACCTTGAAGTCCCAGATGATCGACTGGATCACCACGATCACCAGCAGCGGCCGCAGCATCGGCAGCATGATCCTCCGGAACACCGTGACCGTCCCGGCGCCGTCCAGCCGGGCGGCCTCCAGCACGGAGTCCGGGATCGCCTGGATGCCCGCGTACAGGGTGATCATCACGAACGGGAAGCTGTGCCAGACCACGACCACGGCGACCATCGCGAACGCCGACCACTTGTCGTACATCCAGTTGTGGCCCTGGGTGCCGAGGACTTCGTTGACCAGGCCGGTGTTGGTGTCCAGCAGGAACATCCACACCGTGGAGCCGGTCATCGCGGGCGCCGCCCAGGCGCCCAGCGCGCCGAACATCAGCATCAGCCGCGGCCACCTGCCGACCCGGGTCAGCAGCACCGCGCAGGTCGCGCCGACCGCCAGGGTGGTCAGCACGCAGAACGCGGCGAACGCCAGGGTCTGGCCGAGCACCGACCAGAACTGCCCGTCGCCCAGCACGTCGGTGTAGTTCGACAGCCCGACGAACTCGGTCGGCACCCCGCCGGACGCCTGCGGCTGCCCGAACTCGAGCACCGACAGCAGGCCCAGCTGGTACAGCGGGTACCCGAACAGCGGGATCAGCACCAGTGCGGCGGGCAGCAGCAGCCACAGCGGGACGGGGATCCGGGCCAGCGGCCCGGAGCGGCGGCGGCCCGGTGCGGGGGCGCCGCCCGCCGGGCGGGCCGGGGAGTCCCCCCGGTCCGCCGGGGCGGTGACGGTCGTGGCAGGCATCGACAACTTCCGCTTCTCTACGGGCCGGTGGCTACTTGCCGCTGAACGAGGAGTTCATCGCGGCCGCGGCCTCCTTCGTGGCACCCGCCACGTCGGACTTGCCGGTGATGACCTTCTGCAGCATCGTCGGCACCACGTTCTGGGCGTCGATCTTGGCCCAGGCCGCGTCCTTCGGGACGAACTTGGTGCCCGCCGCGATGGTGTCGGTGAACGGCTTCAGCCACGGCTGCTTCTGCACCACCTCGGCGCGCGCGGTGGACAGCGTCGGCAGGTTGCCCATCGCGTCGAACAGCGCCAACTGGTTCTTCTCGGACGCCAGTTCCTTCATGAAGTCGACCGCCAGGCTGCGGTGCCGGGTCGACTTCATCACGCCCAGGTCGTTGCCGCCGGAGAACGCCGGGGCGATCTTCCCGGCCGCGGTGCCCGGCAGCGGCACGATCGCGTACTTGCCCTTCGCCGCGCCCGCCTCCACCGCGCTGCGCGAGGAGTTCGGCAGGATCGCCATGCCGGCCTTGCCCGCCGCGAACGCCTCCACGGTCTTGCCGCCGGTCAGGTCGACGCACTGCTGCGCCGGGCAGATCGCGTCCGTGAACAGGTCGGTGTACTGCTTGACGCCCGCCTGCGACTGCGCCGAGTCGATCGCCGAGGTGTACGCCGCGCCGCTCGGCGTCGCCAGGTCGCCGCCGTTGGCCCACACGAACGGCAGCGCGCCGAAGGTGTACTTGCCGCCGACCGCGATGCCCAGCATGTCGCCGTGCGCGGCCCGGACCTTCTCCGCCGCCGACTTCAGCTCCTCGTACGTGGTCGGCGCCTGCAGGCCCAGCTCGGCGAACACGTCGGTGCGGTAGTACAGCGCCCGCACGCCCAGCCACCACGGCAGACCGTACGCCTTGCCGTCCACCACCGCGGTGTCCTTCAGGTCCTGCGGCAGGTCCTTGCCCTCCTCCCAGCCCGCCAGGTCGGAGGTGATGTCGGCCAGGCCGCCCGAGGCGGTGTAGCCGAACAGGTCGGTGTTGCCGAACTCCACCACGTCCGGCGCCGAGGACGGGTCGTTGAACGCGCCCTTCATCTTCTCGGCGCGCGGACCGGCGTCGGTCGGGATGTACGACACCTCGACCTCGACGCCCGCGTGCTTCGCCTTGAAGTCGGCGACGGCCTGCGCCACCACCTGCTCCTTCGGCGCCCGGTTCGCCTCGTCGTACAGCCACACCTTCACGGTGCCGGTCTGCTTGTCCTCGGACGTCGCGGTCTTCGCGGTGCCCGGCGCACAGGCCGTGGCCACGGTGCCGGCCAGCACGGCAAGGGCGGCACCACGGGCCAGCTTCTTCATGCTCAACGTCATCTCCTCGCCGCAGCGGGACGCACCTGCGCGCCCCGGGACGAACCGGGACATGCAGTGGGGGATCGGTGTGAGCGGGACGTTAGAAACTCACCGGGCACGGCGACAAGAGCAGACCCGGAAAGTTCTGCACTGCAAAACGATGTGCTGCGGATCTGGCACGGCGCCCCGCCGCGCCGTAGCGTCACACCCCATGACCAGCACCGCCGCCGAGAGCCGACCCGCCGAGGGCCGACCGGAACGCAACCAGTCCGCGTCGCTGCGCCGCGCCCTCGCCGTGCTCGAACACGTCCGGGACCGCGCGGCGGCCGGCACCGACCTCAGCCTCACCGCGCTCGCCGACGGCCTGGAGATGTCCAAGTCCACCGTGCTGCGGCTGGCCGCCCCGCTGGTCGACGCCCAGCTCCTCGCCCGCGACCGCGACACCGGCCACTTCCGGCTCGGCCCCGGCGCCCTCCAGCTCGGCCAGGCCTACCTCGCCACCCTCGACCTGCGCACCGCCGCCTCCGAGGAGGCCCACCAGCTGATGCGCGAGGTCGGCGGCACCGTGCACCTGTGCGTCCCCGACGCCCCGTACGTCGTCTACGTCGACAAGGTCGAGAACGAGACCGCCGTCCGGATGGCCTCCCGGATCGGCAGCCGCGCCCCCATGTACTGCACCGCCGTCGGCAAGGCCATGCTCGCCTGGCTCCCCGACGAGGCCTTCGCCACCGTCGTCGCCGACGGCCTCCCCGCCGTCACCACCCGCACCCTCACCTCCGCCGCCGCCCTGCGCACCGACCTCACTCGCATCCGCACCCGCGGCTACGCCGTCGACGACCGCGAGAACGAACCCGAGGTCCGCTGCATCGCCGCCCCCGTCTTCGACCACAACAACACCGTCATCGGCGCCATCTCCACCTCCGCCCTCACCTCCCGCATCACCGCCGCCCGCGCCCGCGAACTCGGCCCCGTCGTCGCGGCCACCGCCGCCCGCGTCTCCCGCCGGATGGGCTCCACCCGCTGAGGCCGCGGCGGCGGGCTACTGCTTCGGAACCAGCCGGGCGAAGGCGTCGGGCAGGTCCTCCAGGGCGGCCCGGCGTTCAGCGATCTCGGTGAGGCAGCGCAGCAGCCGGTCGGCGTCGAGGTCGGGGAGGCGGATTTCGTACATGCGGAAGAGGAGGGTCCGGCAGTGGGCGAGACCCTCCCGGAACAGGGCGTGCAGGTCTTCGGGGGCGAACAGGCGGATGTCCGTTTCCACCTCCTGCAGCAGGGCGAACTGTCGGCGGACCTGGTCGCAGGTCTCCCGGACGGCATCGGAGTCGCGGAGGACCGCGAGGCTGATGCCGGGCTGCTTGCCGAGGCACTCGAACGCCAGGAACGCCTGCCGGTAGGCGGACGCCATGGGCGAGGAGGTGATGGTGATGCTGTTGACGGTTCCAGCCTGGACGACGCCGCCGAACGTCCCGCCGCTGATGCTGTTCTCCGTCATGAATCCCACCCTCGTCCGGTCCGGAGAGCCATGATGGTCCGTCAGGGAGCGGGCGGGCAAACGGTCAGGCCCCGGCGGTTTCGGTGGTCTCGGTGGTCTCGGTCGCCGGGGTGCGGCGGAGCCTGGTGCCGAGGCGGTCGAGGCCGATGACCAGGGCGCCGAGGGCGGCGAACTCGGCGACGAGCTGGACCATCTGGAGGGCGACCCAGGCGTAGCCGTTCTCGGTGGGGTCGAGGAAGAAGTAGGGGTAGCGGACGGGGAAGTCGGGGAAGAGGATCGCGCGGGTCTCGGTGAGGACGGCGTAGCCGAGGGGGTAGGCGAGCCAGAGCGGGAGGTCGCGCCAGCGGGAGGCGTTGCGGGGGGAGCACAGCAGCCACTCGACGAGGACCAGCAGCGGGGTGGTGTAGTGCAGGAAGAAGCTGGACCAGTGCTGGAGGCGCTCGGGGCCGGAGAACAGGCCGGGGAGCGGGTTCTCGCCGTGGTTGAGCAGGACGTGCGCGACGATGCCGGTGATGGTGATGTACAGGACGGCGGCGCCGCGCAGTCGGGGGGCCGGGGCGTCGGCGGTGTCGCGCCTGGCCGTCCAGTAGATCGCGGCGAGGAAGTAGCCGAGCACGATCACGTTGCTCTGGATGGTGAAGTACACCAGTGAGCTGTTGCTGAGGAAGATCCCCAGGAACGCGGACAGGACGATGGCGGAGCGCCACCAGGTGGCGGGGCGGGCCCAGACGGTCATGCGGTCACCGGACGTTCGTTTCGGCGGTGCCCCCCGTGGGCACGACAGATCGCCGCACTCTACCCGCCGGTTCGGCGGTCGGAAAAGATCACCGGTCCGGGGTGGTGCCCGCCCGTCCGCGGGCTCAGAAGGACAGCTGCGCGGGCGTGTGGGTGTGGCTCTCGATGCCGGTCGCGGCGCTGCCGATCAGCTGTCGGGCGAGGTCGTTGCAGGCGCGGGCGGCGGCGAGCTCCTCGCCGACCGCGGTGTCGGCGTCGTCGACGGGGTTGCGCCGGGCGGTGCCGGTGCCGCGGGCGCCGGGGGCGCTGAAGCCGCTGAGCGCGGCGGTGCAGGTGGTGCGGGACTCGTCCTCGTCGAAGGTCAGGTCGACGACCCAGTGGTTCTGCATGGCGGTTCACCTTCCGGGTGCGCACCGGCGCACGGGCGGCCGGTGCGCCTCGTTCCCTCCAGCGTCCGCCGCGGCCGGGGGGCCGTCAACAGCCCGCGGTGCGAGGCCCGCGGCGTGGCGGCGGTCAGGGCGCGAAGTGCAGCTCGGGGTCGGTGACGGGGCCGGTGCCGAGCAGGCGGGCGTCCTCGCGGTAGCCGGACGGGGTGCGCCAGGGCGGCCGGTCGCCCTGCCGGGGGAGCAGGTGGGCGGCGCGGCGCAGGTAGCCCGCGGCGAAGTCGAGCAGCGGGCGGACGGGCATCGCGGGGTCGGCGGGCTCGGGGCGGCAGATCCGGTGGCCGTGCCGGTCCATGTGGGCGAGCAGGCGGCCGAAGTGGGTGCAGAGCAGGTCGACCTTCAGGGTCCAGGAGGCGTGCGGGTAGCCGATCGCGAACACCAGGTTGGGGACGCCGGAGAGCATCACGCCCTTGTACGCGACCGTCTCCGCGGGCCGCACCGGCACCCCGTCCACCCGCAGCGGGATGCCGCCGAGGGCCTGCACCTCCAGCCCGGTGGCGGTGACGACGACGTCCGCGGCGAGTTCCCGCCCGGAGGCCAGCCGGACGCCGTGCGCGGTGAAGCGCTCGATCCGGTCGGTGATCACGGAGGCCCGGCCGTCGCGGATCGCGGTGAACAGGTCGCCGTCCGGCACCGCGCACAGCCGCTGGTCCCAGGGGTCGTACGGCGGCCGGAAGTGCTCGTCCACGGGGTAGCCGGGCGGCAGGCGGCGGGCGTTCACCCAGCGGATGATCCGCCGGGCCGCCCCCGGGTGGCGGCGGCAGAACGCCCAGACGGCCTGCTGCCGGGCGATGTTGCGGCGGCGGGCCAGCGCGTGGCCGCGCCGGTCGCCGAGCAGGCGGCGCAGCAGGACGGCGGGGCGGTCGCGGCGCGACACCGGCATCACGTACGTCGGGGTGCGCTGCAGCATCGTCACGTGCGCGGCCCGTTCGGCGAGCGCGGGCAGCAGGGTCACGGCGGTGGCGCCGCTGCCGACGACCAGGACCCGGCGGTCGGCGTGGTCGAGGTCGGCGGGCCAGTGCTGGGGGTGGACGACGGGGCCGGCGAAGCGCTCCAGGCCGGGCAGCGGCGGGGTGTGGCCGCGGTCGTAGCGGAAGTACCCGGCCGCGCAGAACAGCCAGCCGCAGGTCAGGGTGGTGCGCTCGCCGGTGCCGGCGTGCTCGACCACGACCGTCCAGCGGGCCCGCGCGGTCGACCAGGACGCGCCGACCACCCGCTGCCGGTAGCGGATCCGCCGCTCCAGCCCGTGCTCGCGGACGGTCTCGCGCAGGTAGGCGAGGATCTGCGGGCCGCGGGCGATCGACTCCTCCCGGCGCCACGGCTTGAACGCGTAGCCGAAGGTGTACAGGTCGGAGTCGGAGCGGACGCCCGGGTAGCGGAACAGGTCCCAGGTGCCGCCGCAGCCGTCCCGGGCCTCCAGGATCGCGAAGCTCCGGCCCGGGTGCTCCACCGCGAGGTGGCGGCCCGCGCCGATGCCGGAGATCCCGGCGCCGACCACCAGCACGTCCAGGTGCTCGACGTCGTCGTGGGCGGCTGCGGCTGCGGAGGCTGCGGCGGGCACGGGGCGGCTCCTGGCGGCGGACGGACGGGACGCTCCCATGATCGCCAACCGGCCCGGCCGCGGCCCAGGTCGGAAGGGCACAACGCCGGGGCCGGACGGGTGTGGCCTCCGGTCAGCGGACGCTCAGCGCGCGCTCGGCGGACGCTCAGCGCGTGCTCGGCGGGCGCTCAGCGTGCGTCCGGCGGGCGTCCGGGGGCGTTCGGGGTGCTCGGGGGTGCTCAGGGGGTGCGGAAGCCGCGGAAGACCACGTCGGCGCGGCGGACGAAGCCCAGCCGCTCGTACAGCGCGAGCGCACCGGTGTTGGCGGCCGCCACGTGCAGGAACGGGCGCTCGCCGCGGGCCGCGATCCGGGCGGCGAGCTCGCCGACCAGGTGCGCGGCCAGGCCGCGGCCGCGGGCCTCGGGGGCGGTGCAGACCGCGGAGACCTCGGTGAAACCCGGCGGGTGCAGGCGCTCGCCCGCCATCGCGAGCAGCGCGCCCCCGCCCCCGCCCTTGCCGTCGCCGTCGCCGTCGCGGACGCCCAGGTAGGTGCCCAGTTCGCGGGTCCGCGGCCGGAACGGGCCGGGCCGGGTGCGCTCCACCAGCGCCAGCATCTCGGGCACGTCCGCCGCCCCCAGCTCGACCACCCGCAGCCCCGCGGGCGCGGCCGGACGGACCTCCCGCTGCTGCACCAACTGGTGCCCCTCCAACGCGAACTCGGGTTCCCAGCGGTCGGGCGGCAGCGCCGGACAGTTGAACAGGTCCGCGAACTCGCCCGCCCCCAGCAACCCCGCCAGGTCGTCCCACGCCCCGGGCCCGGGCGCGACACCGACACTGCTGAAACTCGCCACCTCCGGGTCGTACCGCACGGCCTCCCCGCACCGCCGCGCCAGGCGCGCGTGCACCCCGCCCAACGAGGCCCCCACGGGGTCGTCCAGTACGCCGGTGTCCAGTGCACCCATGTCCTCGGATCCCTCCGGTCGATCGCTCCACCCCATGATCACCCACCCACCGCCCCCACCCCCGCAGGCATTTGCCCGCCCCGTTCGTTCCCGTCGTCCACGGCCCGCCGCAGGCGCGGTCGCGGGGGGCGAGGGCGGTGTGGCGGCCGTCGGGTGCGACTTCGACGCGGGCCCGCCCGCCGCAGGCGCTCGCCCGGCCCGCCCGCGTTGTCCAGGGCCTGCGCCGCTGGCTTTCGCGTGGCCTGCTCCGGCCGCTTGCCCGCCGCAGGCGTTCGTCCGGCTCCTGTTCGTTCCCGTCGTCCACGGCCCGCCGCAGGCGCGGTCGCAGGGGGCGTGGCGGGGTGGGGTGGTTGGGTGAGGGCGGTGCGGCGGCCGTCGGGTGCGACTTCGACGCGGGCCCGCCCGCCGCAGACGTTCGCCCGGCCCGCCCGCGTTGTCCAGGGCCTGCGCCGCTGGCTTTCGCGTGGCCTGCTCCGGCCGCTTGCCCGCCGCAGGCGCGGTCGTGCGGGGCGTGGCGGGCTCTTGTTACCGGCGAGTCACGTCCCTATCATCGCCACTGTGACAGCTTCACTGTCAAACCTGGGAGGCGGTCGACGATGACCCCCGCAACACCCCCCGCCACACCCCCGTCCCGCCCGTCCGGCCCGTTGGCGGGGGTGCGGGTGCTGGAGCTCGCGGGCATCGGGCCCGGGCCGTTCGCGGCGATGCTGCTGGCGGACCTGGGGGCGGACGTGGTGCGGGTCGACCGGCCCGGTGGGCAGGGGCTCGGGCCGGAGCCGGCGCGTGACCTGACCAACCGGAACAAGCGGTCGGTGCTGGTCGACCTGAAGGCACCGGAGGGCGTCGCCGCGGTGCTCGACCTCGCGGCCCGCGCGGACCTGCTGGTCGAGGGCTGGCGGCCCGGTGTCGCGGAGCGGCTCGGGATCGGGCCGGACGCCTGCCTGGCCCGCAACCCGGCGCTGGTGTACGGGCGGATGACCGGCTGGGGGCAGGACGGGCCGCTGGCCCAGCGGGCCGGGCACGACGTCACGTACCTGGCGACCTCCGGCCTGCTGGGGTTGATCGGGGCGGCCGACGGGCCCCCGGCCGTCCCGGCGAACCTGCTCGGCGACTACGCGGGCGGCTCGCTGTACCTGGTGGTCGGCCTGCTGGCCGCCCTGCACCACGCCCGCGCGACCGGCACCGGCCAGGTCGTCGACGCCGCGATCGTGGACGGCGCCGCGCACCTGTCCACCATGCTGTGGGGCCTGGTCGACGCGGGGCTCTGGCAGGACCGCCGCGGCGTCAACCTGCTGGACGGCGGCGCCCCCTGGTACGGGACGTACGAGACCTCGGACGGCCGCTGGATGGCGGTCGGCCCGCTGGAGCCGCGCTTCTACGCCGAGTTCGCCCGGCTGCTGGAGCTGGGCCCGGACGCCCCTGAGCAGTACGACCTGCCGCGCTGGCCCGAGCTGCGGGCCGTCCTCGCGGCCCGCTTCGCGACCCGCACCCAGGCCGAGTGGACGGAGCTGTTCGCCGACCACGACGCCTGCGTGGCCCCCGTCCTGACGCTCGGCCAGGCCGCCGCGCACCCGCACCTGGCCGCCCGCGGCAGCTACACCGAGCACGGCGGCGTCCGCCAGCCCGGCACCGCCCCGCGCTTCTCCGCCACCCCGGGCGCGCTGCGCACCCCGCCCGCCCGGCCCGGCGAGCACACCGCGGAGGTGGCCCGCGACTGGGCCGTCCCCGGCCTGGACTCCCTTGCCCCGCACACCTCCTGACCCCCCGAAGGAAGGAACCCGCCCGTGCAGCGCGAGCTCTACACCGAGGAGCACGAGGACTTCCGCGCCACCGTCCGGGCCTTCCTCGCCCGGGAGGTCGCCCCGCACCACGCCCGCTGGGAGCAGCAGGGCGTCGTCGACCGCTCGGCCTGGCTGGCCGCCGGGAGGGCCGGGCTGCTCGGCCTGGCGGTGGAGGAGCGGTACGGGGGCGGGGGCAGCGCCGACTTCCGGTTCGCCGCGGTGCTGGCCGAGGAGTTCGTCCGGGCCGGGGCCAGCGGCCTGGCCGTCGGCCTGCACAACGACGTCATCGGCCCGTACCTGACCGGCCTGGCCACCGAGGAGCAGAAGGAGCGCTGGCTGCCCGGGTTCTGCTCGGGCGAGCTGGTCACCGCGATCGCGATGACCGAGCCGGAGACCGGCTCCGACCTCCAGGCGATCCGCACCACCGCCGTCGACGCGGGCGACCACTACCTGCTGAACGGCGCGAAGACCTTCATCTCCAACGGCATCCTGGCCGACCTGGTCGTGGTGGTCGCCAGGACCACCGCCGAGGGCGGCGCGTACGGGCTGAGCCTGCTGGTGGTGGAGCGCGGCACGCTGGGCTTCGAGCGCGGCCGCAACCTCGACAAGATCGGCCAGAAGGCCCAGGACACCGCCGAGTTGTTCTTCCGCGACGCCCGGGTGCCGAAGGCCAACCTGCTCGGCGAGGAGCACCAGGGCTTCCTGTACCTGATGCGCAACCTGGCCCAGGAGCGGCTGACCATCGCGGTCGCCGCGATCGCCGCCGCCGAGGCCGTCCTCGCGGAGACCATCGGGTACGTCAAGCAGCGCACCGCGTTCGGCCGCCCGCTGGCCGGGCTGCAGCACGTCCGGTTCGAGATCGCCGAGCTGGCCACCGAGTGCGCCGTCACCCGCGCGTTCGTGGACCGCTGCGTGAGCGAGCACAACCGGTACGCGCTGACCCCGGTGGACGCCTCGATGGCCAAGTGGTGGGCCACCGAGCTGCAGAAGCGCACCGCCGACCGCTGCCTGCAACTGCACGGCGGCTCCGGCTACATGAGTGACAGCGCGGTCGCCCGGGCGTTCACCGACGGGCGCGTCCAGACCATCTACGGCGGCACCACCGAGATCATGAAAGAGATCGTCGGCCGCGCGCTCCTGGCCTGAAGTCCCCCTGAACCCTGTTTGAGAGGCGTCCACACCGTGACCACCGAAGCGTACGTCTACGACGCGATCCGCACCCCGCGCGGACGCGGCAAGCAGACCGGCTCCCTGCACGGCACCAAGCCGATCGACCTGGTGGTCGGCCTGATCCACGAACTGCGCCGCCGGTTCCCGTCGTTGGACCCGGCTGCGATCGACGACATCGTGCTCGGCGTGGTCAGCCCGATCGGCGACCAGGGCTCCGACATCGCCCGGGTCGCGGCGATCGCCGCCGGGCTGCCCGACACCGTCGCGGGCGTGCAGGAGAACCGCTTCTGCGCGTCCGGCCTGGAGGCGGTCAACCTGGCCGCGGCGAAGGTCCGTTCGGGCTGGGAGGACCTGATCCTGGCGGGCGGCGTCGAGTCGATGTCCCGGGTGAAGATGGGCTCCGACGGCGGCGCCTGGTTCGCCGACCCGATGACCGCGTACGAGACCGGCTTCGTGCCGCAGGGCATCGGCGCCGACCTGATCGCCACCGTCGAGGGCCTCAGCCGCACCGACGTGGACGCGTTCGCCGCCGAGTCGCAGGCCCGCGCCGCGAAGGCGCAGGCCGACGGCCTGTTCGACCGCTCGGTGGTGCCGGTGCGCGACCGCAACGGGCTGGTGGTGCTGGGCCGCGACGAGTTCATCCGCCCCGGCACCACCGTCGAGTCGCTGGCCGGGCTCAAGCCGTCCTTCGCCGACATCGGCGAGCTCGGCGGCTTCGACGCCGTCGCGCTGCAGAAGTACCACTGGGTGGAGTCGATCGACCACGTCCACCACGCGGGCAACTCCTCCGGCATCGTGGACGGCGCGGCCCTGGTCGCGATCGGCTCGCGCGAGATCGGCGAGCGCTACGGCCTCGTCCCGCGGGCCCGGATCGTCTCCGCCGCGGTCTCCGGCTCCGAGCCGACCATCATGCTCACCGGCCCCGCCCCCGCCACCCGCAAGGCGCTCGCCAAGGCAGGGCTGACCGCCGCCGACATCGACCTGGTCGAGATCAACGAGGCGTTCGCCGCGGTCGCGCTCCGCTTCATGCGCGAACTCGGCTTCCGGCACGAACAGGTGAACGTCAACGGCGGCGCGATCGCGCTCGGCCACCCGCTCGGCGCGACCGGCGCGATGCTGATCGGCACCCTGGTCGACGAACTGGAGCGCCGCGACCTGCGCTACGGCCTGGCCGCCCTGTGCGTCGGCGGCGGCATGGGCATCGCCACCGTCATCGAGCGCGTCACCGCCTGACCACTCGTCAACTCACGTACTCACCCAAGGACTTCACAGACATGACCGACGTGAGCAGCCCCATCCGCTGGGAGCAGGACCAGGACGGCGTGGTCACCCTCGTCCTCGACGACCCCGCCCAGTCCGCCAACACCATGAACGCCGCGTTCACCGACGCGCTCGAAGGGGTCGTCGAACGGCTCGCCGCCACCGAGGAGTTGACCGGCGTCGTCGTCACCTCGGCGAAGAAGACCTTCTTCGCGGGCGGTGACCTCAAACTGCTCTCCGCGGCCCAGCCCGAGGACGCCGAGCGGGTGTTCGCCGACTCGATGCGGATCAAGCGGGCGCTGCGCCGCCTGGAGACGCTCGGCAAGCCGGTGGTCGCCGCGATCAACGGCGCGGCCCTCGGCGGCGGCCTGGAGATCGCCCTCGCCTGCCACCACCGGATCGCCCTGGACGCCCCCGGCAGCAAGATCGGCCTGCCCGAGGTCACCCTCGGCCTGCTGCCCGGCGGCGGCGGGGTGGTGCGCACCGTGCGGATGCTCGGCATCACCGACGCCCTGCTCAAGGTGCTCCTCCAAGGGCAGCAGTACCGTCCGGCCCAGGCCCTGGAGAACGGCCTGGTGCACGAACTCGCCGCCACCGCCGAGGAGATGGACGCCAAGGCGCGCGCCTTCATCGCCGCCCACCCGACCAGCCTCCAGCCCTGGGACACCAAGGGGTACAAGATCCCCGGCGGCACGCCCAGCACCCCCGCGCTCGCCGCCAACCTGCCCGCCTTCCCCGCCAACCTGCGCAAGCAGCTGAACGGCGCGCCCTACCCGGCGCCGCGCAACATCCTGGCCGCGGCCGTGGAGAGCAGCCAGGTCGACGTGGACACCGCGTTCGCGATCGAGGCCCGGTACTTCACCGAACTCGCCTGCGGGCCCACCTCCAAGAACATGATCCGGGCCTTCTTCTTCGACATGCAGGCCGTCAACTCCGGCGCCTCCCGCCCGAGTTCGGTGCCCGCCCGGAAGGCCGCGAAGGTCGCCGTACTGGGCGCGGGCATGATGGGCGCGGGCATCGCGTACTCCTGCGCCAGGGCGGGTCTGGAGGTCCTGCTCAAGGACGTCACCCGGGAGGCCGCCGAACGCGGAAAGGCCTACAGCGCGGGCCTGTTGGACAAGCAGGTGGCCCGCGGCCGGATGACCGCCGACGAGCGCGCCGCGCTGCTGGCCCGGATCACCCCGACCGCGGACGCCGCCGACCTGGCCGGCTGCGACACCGTCATCGAGGCGGTCTTCGAGAACCCCGAGCTCAAGCACAAGGTGTTCCAGGAGGTCCAGCACGTGGTCGCGCCCGACGCGCTGCTGTGCTCCAACACCTCCACCCTGCCGATCGGCCTGCTCGCCGAGGGCGTCGAGCGGCCCGCCGACTTCATCGGCCTGCACTTCTTCTCACCCGTCGACAAGATGCCGCTGGTCGAGATCATCCGCGGCCCGCGCACCGGCGACGAGGCCCTCGCCCGGGCCTTCGACCTCGTCCGGCAGATCCGCAAGACCCCGATCGTGGTCAACGACTCCCGCGGCTTCTTCACCTCCCGGGTGATCGGCCAGTTCCTCAACGAGGGCGTCGCGATGATCGGCGAGGGCCTCGACCCGTCCTCCGTCGAACAGGCCGCCGCCCAGGCCGGCTACCCCGCCAAGGTCCTCGCGCTGCTGGACGAACTCACCCTCACCCTGCCGCGCAAGATCCGCAACGAGGCCCGCCGCGCCGTCGAGGAGTCCGGCGGCACCTGGACCGCCCACCCCGGCGAGGCCGTCATGGACCGGATGCTCGACGAGTTCGACCGCCCCGGCCGCAGCGGCGGCGCGGGCTTCTACGAGTACGCCGACGGGCGCCGCACCCGGCTCTGGCCCGGCCTGCGCGAACACTTCGCCCGCCCCGGCGCGGAGATCCCGTTCGCGGACATGAAGGAGCGGATGCTGTTCGCCGAGGCCATCGACTCGATCCGCTGCCTCGACGAGAACGTCCTCACCTCCGCCGCCGACGCCAACATCGGCTCCGTCCTCGGCATCGGCTTCCCCGCCTGGACCGGCGGCGTCCTCCAGTACGTCAACGGCTACCCCGGCGGCCCGGCCGGCTTCACCGCCCGCGCCCGCGAACTCGCCGCCGCCTACGGCGAACGCTTCACCCCGCCCGCCTCCCTGGTCGCCCTCGCCGAGAGCGGCGGCCGCTACTGAGCACTCCCGGGGCCCGCCCCCTCGTCCTCCTCGCGGGGGCGGGCCAGCTCCTCCGCCAGCGACCGCTGGAACGCCGTCACCAGCGCCTGCACCACCACCGGCTGGATCCGGTCCGTCAACTCCCGCATCCGCTCCAGCTCCGCGGCCTCCGGCCCGCTCTCCCGGTACGGGCGCCACACCGTGTCCCGGAACAGCCGGTGCAGGTCGTGCGCCGTCGCCCGGCTGTGCAGCCGCACCACCGCCCGCGCCGCCACCAGCGTCTCCAGCGGGATCGGCACGTCCAGCACCCGCACCCCCAGCGGCAGCAGGCCCGGATCGACCTTGAACACCCCCGGGTCGTCGGTGCGGTGCAGCGCGCCCATCGCCGTCAGCGCGTCCAGGTCCGCATCCGACAGCGGCCGCCCGGCCCGCCGCTCCACCTGCTCCCGGCTCGCCTCCTCGGCCGACTCCGGCGTCCAGGACGCCACCAGGGCCCGGTGGATCGCCAAGTCCAACTCACCGATGTCCTGCGGCAGTTGCGCCAAGTACCGTTCGATCGCGGCCAGCGTCAGCCCCTGCCGCTGCAACTCCTCGATCAGCTCCAACCGCCCCAGGTGCTCGGCCCCGTACCACCCCACCCGCCGCGCCCCCAGCTCCGGCGGCGGCAGCAGCCCCTTCGCCCCGTAGAACCGCAGCGTCCGCACCGTCACCCCGGCCCGCCCCGCCAACTCCTCCACCGTCCACCGCGGCCCGTGCCCGTCCACCACGCCGACCCCTAGCCCCGACCCCACTGTGACAGCAGTAGTGTCGCACTGCCCCCACGGTCGCACCAGGAGAGCGGTCTGTCAGCAGCCGCAGCCCGTTGCCGCACAGCAGTACGCCGATCACGGCCAGAGCGGTGGGCCGGAGCCGGTCCGACGATGCACCGGCCGGCGCGGCCGACCCGGCGAGGGCTGACGCCCCGAACGCGCCGAGGGCCGACGCCCTGAACGTGCCGAGGGCACAGGCCGCGGGGCCCGCGTCCAGGCTGCCGAACGCCAGCCCGGCCAGCAGGACCGCCGCCACCCCGCAGACGAGCAGCGACACCGCTGTCCGGATCGGCAGGGTAAGGGTGCCGGTGAGCCCACCCCGGTCCAGTTCGGTGCCGATCGGGTTCGGCTCGCCGTCCGCCGGGGGCGGCGCGACGCCCGGCCGCCGACCGTGCCCGTCACCTCCAGGTCGAGCCGGAACCAGTGGTCGTACGCGGTCATGCCTCGTCTCCCCTCCCGTAGCGGGGCGGGGAGCGTACCGCCGGTGGCCGGGGGCTCAGCCCAGTGGGAGCAGTTCGGGGTGGTGGCGCCTGGTGACCGCAGGGTGGGCTCGGGAGTATCCCTTCAATTCGTTTGTGCCGAAGTCGGAGTGGAGGGGGTTCGAAGGGTCCTGGGTGATGCCGGGGGCGTGGTGGGCGTGCGGGAAGTCGAGCGGGGCGATGTGGGCGTCGAGGCGGGGGTTGTAGAAGAACGGGACGGAGAAGCGTTCGCGGGCGCCGGGTGGGGAGAGGACGCGGTGGGAGGTGGCCTTGAGGTAGCCGTCGGTGGCGACTTCGAGGAGTTCGCCGAGGTTGACGACGAAGGCGCCCTCCAGCGGGGGGACGTCGAGGAAGGTGCGGTCGGGGCGTTCGACCTGGAGGCCGCCGACGGTGTCCTGGAGGAGGAGGGTGATGAAGCCGTAGTCCTTGTGGGTGCCGACGCCCTGCGGGGGGCCGTCGGGGGCGGTGCCGGGGTAGCGGACCAGCTTGAGGTGCAGGTGCGGGTGCGGGGCGAAGGCGTCGTCGTAGAAGTCGGGGCGGGCGCCGATCGAGGCGAGCAGCTCGTGCAGCAGGCGGTGGGCGACGGCGTCGAGGCGGTCGATCCAGTGCAGGGCGGCGGTGCGCAGCCCGGGCAGTGCGGGCGGCCACTGGTTGGGGCCCTCCAGCCACCAGTACGCGGGCTCGCCCGGGGCCGGGACGTGCGGCGGGAGTTCGGGACCGATGTCGAGCTGGTCGCGCCAGTCCCGGCGGCCGCCGGTGCGTTCGTCGCCGGTGCGGGTGTAGCCGCGGAAGTGCGGGGAGTTGAGGTTGCTGACGGCCAGCCGGTCGGCCTCCGGGAGGGCGAAGAAGGCGCGCATCGCGGAGTTCAGGGCGGCGGTCTCGGCGGGGGTGACGCCGTGGCCGGTGAGCTGGAAGAAGCCGACCCCGGTCGCCGCCGTGCGCAGGTCGTGGTGCAGGCGGGCCCGGTCGGCGGGGGTGCCGTCGGCGAGCGAGAGGTCGATGACGGGGAGGGAGGCGGGGTGCTGCGTCATGGGGGTGCGTCCGCGGGGGTGGCGACGGGGGAACGGGGCCGGGCCGGCCGGGGCGGACGGGCGGGTCGGTGGCGCGGTACGGGCCCGGGCGGCGGCGGCCGACGAGGAGGGGCACCCGTTCAAGGCTACGCCCGGAAGCCCCCCGGTGGCAGCGGGGACTCCCGGGCGTACGGCGGCCGGTGGTGCCGGGCGGACGGGTCCGGTCGCCAGCGGGGTCAGTAGCCGGTGGCGCCGTCGATGCGTTCGCGCAGCAGGTCCGCGTGCCCGTTGTGGCGGGCGTACTCGGCGAGCAGGTGGACCAGGATGCGGCGCAGCGAGACCGGCTGCCCGGTGGCCTTGTGCACGCCGGTGGCGTCCAGCGAGGGGGTGTCGGCGACGATCCGGCGGGAGGTGTCGACCTGGGCGCGCCAGGTGGCGAAGGCCTGGTCGAAGTCACCGTCGAGGTGCTCGAAGTCCTGGTCCGGGTCGTCGTCCGAGTAGTAGAGCACCGGCCGGGACTCGTCCCCGGCGAACTGGATCTGCAGCCACCACTGCTCGACCCCGGCCAGGTGCCGGACCAGGCCGTGCAGGGTCAGCCCGGACGGCGGCACCAGGAACTCCGACAGCCGCCCGGCCGGGACGCCCGCGCACTTCAGCGCGAAGGTCTCGCGGTGGAAGTCCAGGTACGACAGCAGGATCTCCCGTTCGTCACCGACCAGCGGCGGGTCGGCGCGGGCCGCGGCGTCGGACCAGGCGGGGGAGAAGTTCTGCGGCGAGGTGGTGGGTTCATCGCTCATCCGGCCAGCCTGCCAGCCGCCACCGACACCGGGCGGCCCGGACGCGCCGGGCTCAACGCCGTTCCGGGGCCGGGCCGGTGCGGCGGGTGGTGTCGGCGGCGGGCTCGGCCGCGGTGTCGGCCGAGGTGTCGTCGGCCGAGGTTCCGGCGGCGGCCTCTGCGGTGGCGTCGTAGCCCTCCTGCGGGCCGCGGACGTCCGGGTCGGGCTCCCGGGCGGGCCGGACACCGGCGGCCCGGTCCCCGTAGCGGCGGTCGCCCTCGGCGTCCGGACGGTCCGGCCCCGGGCCCCGGTCCGGCCCCGGGCCCCGGTTCGGGCCCCGGTCCGGCCCCGGGTCCTCGGGTGCGCGGTCGCGGCGTGCGGTCATCGGAGCCTCCTCGGGTGCGGGACGTGCCTCCCGGCTACCCGGCCGCCCGACGGGCAATCCGGCCGGGAGTGGTCCGGCCGGGAGCGGTACGGCCGGGAACGGTACGGCGGCGCGGCGTCACAGCGGGCGCCGGTACACCTGGCGCGAGCCGCCCTCCGGTCCCGGGGCGGTGGCCTCGGCGGGGGTGAAGCCCAGGCGTTCGTAGAAGACCCGGGCGCCGCCGGCCACCGCGCCCGGGTGGTCCGCGCCGAAGGTCACCACCTCGACCGTCCGCACCCCCGCCGGACAGCGGGACAGCGCCTCGGCGACCAGGGCCCGGCCGAGGCCCAGGCCGCGGGCCGCGGCGTCCACCACCAGCCAGTGCAGGTGGCACACCGGCGGCTCCTGGCCGACCAGCAGGCCACCCAGCACGGCGGAGCCGCCGCCCACGCCACCGTCCTCACCACCGCCCTCACCACCGCCTTCGCCGTCGACGGCCACCAGGGCGCTGCCGTCGGCGAGTTGCTGCTCGACGGCGGCGTGGAACCCGGGGTCGTCGACCATCGGCCCGAACCAGTGCTCGACCTGCCCGGCCAGCCGCACCAGCCCGGCCGCGTCCGCCGGCCGCCCCGCGCGCACCCGCACGCGTCCCTGCACGCGCCCCCGCACCCGCCCCCGCCTCCGCCCCTGCCCCTGCATCCCCGCGTCCATCTCCCGCTCCGTCCACCGCAGTTGAAGCGACCCGCACGGACGCCCTTGACCCTGACCCGCGGGTCAAGGATTAGCGTTCCGGCACCTGCCGCCCGGCACTCCCACCCCCACTCCCCGAGGAGCCGTCCATGAGTGTGCCCGAAACCGTCCGCGAGGTCCGCCTCGCCCGCCGCCCGCAGGGCCGTCCGGTCGCCGCCGACCTGGTGGTGGTCGAGACGCCCGCCCCGGAGCGCGCCGCGGGCCAAGTCCTGTTGCGCAACCGGTGGTTCCTGCTGTTCGCCGGTCTGGCGACGCTGCTCGGCGAGACCCCGCCGGGCGCGCCGTGGCCGTCGATCGCCCCCGGCGACACCCTGTTCGGGCCCGCCGTCGGGGAGGTGGTGGACGCCCCGGCGGGCAGCGGGCTGCACCCCGGCGACCTGGTCGTCCACTTCCGCGGCTGGCGCGAGTACGCGGTTGCCGAACCGTCCGAACTCACGCCACTCGAAAAGGAGTTGGACGATCCGGCGGCGCACCTCGCGCCCGGCGCGGTCGGCTACGGGGTGCTCACCCGGATCGCGCCCGTCCGCCCCGGCGACACCGTGCTGGTCACCGGCGCGGCCGGAGGCGTCGGCACCCTGGTCGGCCAGACCGCCCGGCTGCTCGGCGCGGGCACCGTCATCGGCACCACCGGCTCCCCGGCCAAGGCCGGACGGCTGCGCGAACTCGGCTACGACGCCGTGCTGGTGGACGAACGCACCGGCGACGGGGCCGCCCGCGCCGAACGCTTCGCCCGGCAGCTCGCCGAGGCCGCGCCCGGCGGCATCGACCTGCTGGTCGACAACGTCGGCGGCCACCAGGCCGAGGCGGCCCTCGCCGCCGCCCGCCCCGGCGCCCGCGCCGCCCTGGTCGGCGTGCTCTCCGGGCAGCTCGGCGACACCCCGGCCGCGCACCCCCCGCTGCGCCTGGACGCCTTCCAACTCATCGTCAAGGGCGTGCAGTTGACCGGTTCGGGGGGCGCCGGTCAGGCCGAGGCGGAGGCCGGGTGGCGGCCCCGCTTCGGCAGGTGGCTGCGCGAGGGGCGGATCACCTTCCCGCACGTCCGGGTGGTCGGACTGGAGCGGGCCCCGCAGGCCTTCCAGGAGATGACCGAGGGACGGCACTTCGGCACGGTGCTGGTCGAGCTGCCCGCGGAATGACCGGGCGGCGCCGGTGGTTCCACCGACCATCGGAGCACCGGCGGGCAGGAGGACGCAGGGACATGATGCGGATCGGGGACGCGGCCGCCGCCGCCGGAGCCACGCCCAGGGCACTGCGCCTGTACGAGCAGCGCGGCCTGCTGCCGCCGCCCGTCCGCACCACCAGCGGCCAGCGCTGCTACGACAGCACGGACGTGGCCCGGGTCCGGGTGATCCGCACCCTGCTCTCCCTCGGCCTCACCATCGAGGACCTCCGCGGTCACGCCGAGTCCTTCGACCTGCTGGCCGCCGACCCGGCCCGCCGCTGCGCGAACGCCTCCGGCGGCCCGGTGGTCCGCCGGAGGCTGGCCGCCCTGGACGCCGAGATCGCCCGCCTCACCCGCCTGCGCGCCGCCCTGGCCGCCGCCGCGCTCCGCCCGTCCGCCGACTGAAGGGCCCGGTCAGCCCGCGTGGTGCCGGGCCAGCAGGACGGCCTCCCGGCGCAGCGCCCCGTCGCCGGTGCGGTCGGCCGCGGCGAGCAACTCGTCGGGGAAGGCGGCCTGGAGGTCGGGGCGGTGGGCGAGCAGGCCGTAGGTGGCCCAGAGCAGGTGCTCGCGGGTCAGCGGGTCGGGGCGGTGCGGGGCGTACCAGACGTCCGCGAAGCGGGGGCGCAGCGCCGGGTCGGTGAGCAGGGTGAGCACCCGGCGCAGGTGGCGCACCGGCAGGTCCGGGTCGAACGCGGCGGAGGCGTGCACGGCGGCGACGTACAGCGCCGGGTGCTCCTCGGTGAGCGTCTCGGCGAGGACGGCGCGGGCGCCGGTGGTGCCGGTGAGGGCGAGCGCCCGCAGCAGGGCGAGCCGGACGGACGGCTCGCCCTCGGTGCGCCACAGGCCGAGCAGGGTCGCCGGGTCGGGGGCGAGCGGGAGCGCGGCGCGGCGGACCGCCGGGTCCGGGTCGGCGAGCAGCGGCAGGGCGCCGGAGCGGTACCGCCCGGTCAGCGCGGGGTCGGCGGGCAGCAGCCGCGCCAGCAGCACGGTCAGCGGGACGCGGGTGCGGCCCATCTCCGGGTCGGTGGCCAGCGCGAGCAGCAGCGGCAGCGCGACGTGGGCGGCGGACGGCGCGGGCCGCCCGGGCTCGGGGACGAGGCAGTGCAGCAGGTCGCAGTCCTCGGGCCTGGCGTCCGGCCCGGCCAGCGCCAGGCGGTGCAGGACCCGCGGCACCATCGTCGCCGGGCTCGACCAGTGCGCGGTCTCCAGGCCCTCCCACAGGGCGTCGTCCAGTGCGGTCAGCGGTATTTCGGTGGTCATGCGCTCCCCCGTACTCCGTGGTGCCCAGTGAAGTCGTGCCCCGTGAAGATCGGCTGTCATTCTCGGCGGGGACCGCCGTGCTGTCGTGGGGATTTCCGGCCCGGGACGAAAACTTTGCCGAGGTGATGCGGGGGAGTGATGGAGGGTCACCCAAGGGATCGGCGCGGTGGCCGACCGTCGCCGCGCAACCGCCTCCCGGGCTCCGCGGCGACGGTCGGCGAGGGTCGGCGACGGTCGGCGAGGAGCCCGGGAGGCGGGGGTGAAAGGGTGACGGGGTGAAAGGGTGACGGGGTGACGGCCGGTCAGGCGCCGACGTACTCGGCGAGGTGCTGCCCGGTGAGGGTGGTGCGGTCGGCGACCAGGGCGGCGGGGGTGCCCTCGAAGACGATCCGGCCGCCGTCGTGGCCCGCGCCGGGGCCGAGGTCGATGATCCAGTCGGCGTGCGCCATCACGGCCTGGTGGTGCTCGACCACGATCACCGACCGGCCGGAGTCGACCAGCCGGTCGAGCAGGCCGAGCAGCTGCTGGACGTCGGCGAGGTGCAGTCCGGCGGTGGGCTCGTCCAGCACGTAGACGCTGCCCTTCTCGGCCATCTGCGCGGCCAGCTTGAGGCGTTGGCGCTCGCCGCCGGAGAGGGTGGTGAGCGGCTGGCCGAGCGTCAGGTAGCCGAGGCCGACGTCGGAGAGCCGCTTCAGGACGGTGTGCGCGGCGGGGGTGCGGGCCTCGCCGGTGCCGAAGAACTCCTCGGCGGCGTCCACCGACATCGCGAGCACCTCGGCGATGTTCCGGCCGCCGAGCCGGTACTCCAGCACCGCGGCCTGGAAGCGCCTGCCCTCGCAGTCCTCGCAGACCGTCGCGACCCCGGCCATCATGCCGAGGTCGGTGTAGACCACGCCCGCGCCGTTGCAGGCCGGGCAGGCGCCCTCGGAGTTGGCGCTGAACAGCGCGGGCTTGACCCCGTTCGCCTTGGCGAAGGCCTTGCGGATCGGCTCCAGCAGGCCCGAGTACGTCGCCGGGTTGGAGCGCCGCGAGCCGCGGATCGGGCTCTGGTCGATCGCCACCACCCCGTCCGGGACGGCCCCGCCCGTCAGCGCCGCGCCGTTCACCAGCGAGCCGTGCACCAGCGAGCTCTTCCCGGAGCCCGCCACGCCGGTGATGACCGTCAGCACGCCCAGCGGCACGTCCACGTCGACCTTGCGCAGGTTGTGCGCGTCGGCCCCGCGGACCTCCAGCGCCCCGGTGGGGGTGCGGACCGCGGTCTTGAGCGCGGCCCGGTCGTCGAAGTGCCGGCCGGTGACGGTGCCGCTGGCCCGCAGCCCGGCCACGTCGCCCTCGAAGCACACCTCGCCGCCCGCCGAACCGGCGCCGGGGCCGAGGTCGACCACGTGGTCGGCGATCGCGATGGTCTCCGGCTTGTGCTCGACCACCAGCACCGTGTTGCCCTTGTCGCGGAGCCGGCGCAGCAGCCCGTTCATCCGCTGGATGTCGTGCGGGTGCAGCCCGGTGGTCGGCTCGTCGAAGACGTACGTGACGTCGGTCAGCGAGGAGCCCAGGTGCCGGATCATCTTGACCCGCTGCGCCTCGCCGCCGGAGAGCGTCCCGGCGGGGCGGTCCAGCGAGAGGTAGCCGAGGCCGATGCCGGTGAAGGAGTCCAGCAGCTGGCCCAGCGACTCCAGCAGCGGGCGCACCGAGGGCTCGTCCAACTCCCGCACCCAGTCGGCGAGGTCGCTGACCTGCATGGCGCAGGCGTCGGCGATCGAGATGCCGTTGACCTTCGAGGAGCGGGCGCCCGCGCTGAGCCGGGTGCCGTCGCACTCGGGGCAGGTGGTGAAGGCGACGGCCCGGTCCACGAACGCCCGGATGTGCGGCTGCAGGGCGGCCCGGTCCTTGGCCAGCATCGACTTCTGGATCCGCACGACCAGGCCCTCGTACGTCATGTTGATCCCGGCGATCTTCATCCGGACCGGTTCGCGGTACAGGAAGTCGTGCCGCTCCTGCTCGGTGTACGCGTCGATCGCCTTGTCCGGGTCGACCAGGCCGGACTCGGTGTACAGCCGGTAGTTCCAGCCGCCCGGCTTGTAGCCGGGGATGGTCAGCGCGCCCTCGTTCAGCGACAGCGAGCCGTCGAACAGCTGCCCCAGGTCGATGTCCGAGACGCTGCCCCGCCCCTCGCAGCGCGGGCACATGCCGCCCGCCCGCCCGAACGTCCGCTCCTCGGTGGTCGGCTCCCCGCCGCGCTCCACCGTGATCGCGCCCGCGCCGTGCACCGTCGGCACGTTGAAGGAGAACGCGGGCGGCGGGCCGACGTGCGGGTCGCCGAGGCGGCTGAACAGGATCCGCAGCATCGCGTTGGCGTCCGTCGCGGTGCCCACCGTCGAGCGCGGGTCGGCGCCCATCCGCTGCTGGTCGACGACGATCGCCGTGGTCAGGCCCTCCAGCACGTCCACCTCGGGGCGGCTCAGGGACGGCATGAAGCCCTGGACGAAGGCGCTGTACGTCTCGTTGATCAGCCGCTGCGACTCCGCCGCGACCGTCCCGAACACCAGCGAGCTCTTGCCCGAGCCCGACACCCCGGTGAACACCGTCAGCCTGCGCTTGGGCAGTTCCACGCTGACGTCCTTCAAGTTGTTCACCCGGGCCCCGTGCACCCTGATCAGGTCGTGGCTGTCCGCCGGGTGCTGCCCGTCCCCGCCGCCCGCCCGTGCCGCGCCGCTCATCGTCCTCGTCCCTCCGTCCGCGGCGCCCGTGGCGGCGCCGCCCGCCCCGATCCAACCACCCGGAACCGACGGAGACCGGTTCTCGTCCTCACCAAGCGCGGGTAAAGTGACCGGCCGAACCACCCGGGAGGCACCATGCGGACGCAGCAGCGGACACCGGACCGGCGACGGTCCACGGCGCGGACGGCCCCGGGCGCCGCGCTCGCCGCCGCCGCCGCGCTGGCCGGGCTGGTGCTGCTCAACGCCGCCGCCCCGGCGTCCGCGGCCGACCCGAGCGCGTCCCCGAGCGCGAGCGCACCCGCGAGCACGCCCACCGGCACGCCCGCCCCCGGCCGGCTGCCCGCCGAGGCGCCGCAGTCCGAGCGCCTGGCCGCCGAGCTGCGCAAGGACCCGGTCTACATCTCGGCCGACCTGCCGCGCGTGGTGCCCCGCTCGCTGGCGCCCGCGTTCGCGGCCGCCGCGAAGCGCACCGGCGTGCCCACCTACGTCCTGGTGCTGCCCGACGCCGACCGCACGACGCTCGCCCAGGTGCACGACCGGCTCGGCGCCGACGGCCTGTACGTGCTGGTCGGCGACCTCGGCAACATCACCGTCTCCGCGTTCGGCGTCGACCTGCCCGCCGAGTCCGCCGCCCGGATCGTCAACCACACGGTGCCGTACGACGCCGGGCCGCTCGTCCAGTTCGACGCCTTCGTCGACAAGGTCGTCCAGGACGCCGGCCGGGTCGAGGCCGAGCTGGAGGAGATCTACCGGGACCACGGCGACGAGACGCCCCGGCAGTACATCTCCAGCACCGACCGGCAGAACCAGAACCTGCTGCTCGGCCTCGCCGTGGTGGTCCTCCCCGGCCTGCTGCTCGCCCTCGGCCTGCGGCTCTCCCGCCGCCGCGGCGGCGACCGGCCGTCCGTCCCCGCGCCGGGCCGGGCCGTCCCGCTGACCGAGCAGTCGGCCGTCACCCTGACCAAGGGCACCGGGAAGCCGAAGCCGAGACCGACGCCGAAGGCCTCCGCGGTCAAGCGCCCGCAGCCCGGCCGCCCCGCCGGGGCCGCCGCCCCCGCGCCGCTGCGCGTCGGCGTGCTGGCGGCGACCCTGCTGGCCACGGTCGCCGCCGCGATCGGCGTGGTGCTCGCCGCGCCCGCCGTCTTCCCGCAGACCATCGACGACCCCGACCTGACCGTCACCCGGGCCGACCTGGAGGCCCGCGTCACCGAGGCCGCCGCCGCGCTCACCGCCGACGGCATCTACCAGGACGCCTCCGCCCCCAACCCGCTCACCACCGAGCAGTTGGCGGCCGTCCGGCAGCGGATGTCCGAACTCGCCGCCAAGACCCCGGTGCACCTGCTGTTCACCTCCTCCAACGGCGACGACGAGAGCGAGGGCGACGGCGACACCCTGCTCGCCCAGGTCCGCCTGCGCACCGGCCGGGACGGCGTGTACGTGCAGGTCGACCCGGTCAACGGCTACCTCGAACTCGCCGAGTACGGCCCCGCCGCGACGGACGTCGAGCGCCAGTTCTCGCGCGCCGACCTCCGCTACCCCGACCGCAGCGCCGAGTCCGACGACCTGAAGCTCCCCGAGCGGCTGAACACCGTCCTGGACGAGGTCGCCGCCGCCCAGCCCACCGGCCGCACCGGCAACAGCGCCGAAGGCTCCGACCTGCCCGAACTGCGCAGCAACAAGCTGCCGCCGCTGTTCAGCAGCGACTTCGGGCCCGGCCTCTTCCTCGGCGCCCTGCTGCTCGGCGTCCTGGTGCTGCTCGGCTGGGCCGCGATCGCCGCCGCCCAGGCCGTCCTCCGCGCCCGGCGCGCGGCCGCCGCCGCCCCGCCCGCCGACCCGTCCGCGGCGCCGCCCGTCACCGGGCCCCGCCGCCTCGCCGCCCGGCCCACCGTCCGCCAACTGCGCTCCTGGGCCGCCGAGGACGCCCGCGCCCTGGCCGCCCGGCTCGCCGCCGTGGAGCAGGACGCCCCCGGCCGGGCCCGCGCCTGGGACTGCCTGGACGCCGCCGAACTCCTGCTCGGCGAGGACGGCGGCCGCACCGCCGACCCGTCCGACCTGGCCGCCGCCGTCGCCCTCGCCCGCGCCGGGACCGACGCGCTGACCGGCCGCCCCGCCCCGCTGCTGTGCCGCGCCAACCCGCTGCACGGAGCCGCCGACGGCGGCAAGGCCCCGTTCTGGTTCGCCTCCGTCGACCTCGGCCCCAAGTCCGCCCGGATCTGCCCCGACTGCCGGGGCGCCTTCCGCAGCAGCGGCGCCGACCGCTCCGCCGCCGCCCTGGCCGCCCGCCGCTCCGAGGCCGACGAGCGGCTGCTGCGGGTCCCCGACCCGGACGGCGGCAGCAGCACCGTCTGGCACGAGGCCGGGCAGGTCCTGCCGGCCGCCCTCGACGGCCTCGACGCACTCATCCTCAGGGCCAGGGAGTCCGCCAGTGTCCAGTGACCGCCCCACCACGACGACGCCCCGCCCGCTGCGCACCTCGCTGCGCGCGCCGCTGAGCACCTCGCTGCGCGCGCCGCTGAGCACCTCGCTGCGCGCGCTGCTGGCGGCCCTGCTGCTGGCCGGCGCCGTCCTGCTCGGCACCGGCAGCCCCGCCGCCCGGGCCGCCGACGCCACCCCCGCCACCACGGCCACCGGCGCGAGCATCGCCGAGGCCCTCAAGACCTCCGCCGTGTACGTCGACCCGGCCTTCGCCGCCGCCGTCACCCCCGCCCAGCAGCAGCAGATCACCGAGCAGATCGCCGCCACCGGCCTGCCGATCAAGGTGGTGCTGGTGCCGTTGCAGAAGGGCGACGCCTTCGGCGGCGACGCCAAGGCGATGGCCGCCGTCGTGCAGGAACGCCTCGGCCGGAGCCCGCTGATCATGATCACCAGTGACGACTACGGCAGCTGGCTCAACGGCTACGAATGGCCCGCGGGCGACAGCCGCCAGGTCCGCGACGCGGCCTCCGCCGTCGGCATGATCAAGGAGCTCAAGGACGCCGGACTGGCCGCCAAGGTCGGCCGGACCATCGAACTGATCAGCACCGGCAAGGGCACCGAGGTCTACAAGGCCGAGACCGACCGCCTCGACCGGGAACGCTCGGCCCGCCCCGCGACCGAGGACCGCGACACCGACGTCCCGTCCGGCTCCTCCGCCACCAGCGGCCCGTTCGCGATCGCCGCGCTGCTGGTGCTCGCCCTGGTCGTCGGCGGCGCCCTCCTGGTCCGCAGCCGCCGCCGCCCCCGGCACACCGCCTTCACCTTCCCCGACGCGGTGTTCGCCGCCGACCGGGCCGCCGACGAGGCCGGGCTGCGCCGCCAGGCCGCCGACGAGGTCCTCGCCCTCGGCGCCGCCCTGGACGGCGCCGACGGCGCCACCACCCCCGGCCTGGGCCGCGCCCTGGACGCCTACGACGCCGCCGGGCGCGTCCTCGACGCCGCCGACGGCCTGCCCGACCTGGCCGGCGTCCTCGCCCTCACCGCCGAAGGACGCGCCGCCCTCGCCACCGGGGAGCGCCTGCCGCTCTGCTTCTTCGACCCCCGGCACGGCACCGCCGCCCGCCGCACCACCTGGCGCCCCCTGGGCCGCCGCGAACGCGTCGACGTCGCCGTCTGCGAGGACTGCACCCAGGCGCTCAAGGCCCGCCGCTCCCCGCAGGTCCTCGCCGTCCGCGACCAGGGCCGCACCGTCCCGTACTTCGAAGTCCCGGCCGACCGCAGCCTCTGGGCCGCCACCGGCTACGGCTCCCTGCTCTCCGGCCCCGACGACACCCTCGCCGCCCGCGTCACCTCCGGCGAGTTCACCCGCACCGCGACCCGCCGCCAGCGCACCGCCGACCACCAGGACTGACCCGCTGGCGGCCTGACCCCCCGACAGCTGCCGGGAAGTCAGGCCGTCGGGGCGTCAGACCGTGCCGAACTCGCCTGCGGCGGTTGCGGTGGCGAAGGCGTTCCAGGCGGTGACGGGGACGAGGAGGGCGGGGCCGGTGGGGTTCTTGCTGTGTGCCGAACTCGCCTGCGGCGGTTGCGGTGGCGAAGGCGTTCCAGGCGGTGACGGGGACGAGGAGGGCGGGGCCGGTGGGGTTCTTGCTGTAGTCAGGTCGGCGAGGGACGGACGGGATGCGGTGCTCATGTTCGGAGTTCCTCCATTGCGCATCGGAGCCACACCCTCGACTCCTCCGGTGGCAGGGCTGCCGCCTGAAGGAGATCGTAGGCCAGGGCGGCGGCCTGCACCTCGGCCGGAGACTCCAGGAGTTGGCCGATGCCGTAGCCCTCCGCGTACACCACCCGCGGGGCGTCGAGGAAGTCGAGCAGCGTGATCGAACTCCCCACTCCGTGGCCTCCGGCCGAGAACGGGAGCACCTGCACCACGGCGTGGGGCCCCTCCGCATGCTCCAGCACGTGCGCGATCTGCCGGGCCATCACCGAGGGGCCGCCGACCTGCCGACGGATCACGCTCTCGTCCAACACCACCCAGACGAAGGGCGGGTCTGCGCTGTGCAGTAGCGACTGGCGGGCCGCTCGGGTGGACCAGACCTGCTCGATCTCGGCAGCGTCGGCCCGCGGCAGGCCCAGCCGGAGGGCGGCCAGGCCGTACTCCTCGGTCTGCCACAGACCGGGGAACAACCCGGCGGCGTACTTCCCCACGTGGGAGGCCAGCGGTTCGAGTTCCATGAACCGGCGGGACCAGTCCGGGAAGGCCTCCAGGTAGGCGAGTTTGAACAGGTGCCCGAAGATCCCCCCGGCGTCGAAGAACTCGTCGAGCTCCTCCGCGAGCCCCTTGGGGATCGGGCGGTCGGCCGTCTCGACGTCGGCGAGGACCGTCTTGCCGTGCTTGAGTTCCGCGGCGAGGTCGGCGAGCGAGAGGCCCCGCTCCTTGCGGATCCGGCGGAGGTGGAACCCGAACAGGTCGCGCACCGAACGCTCCGGGTACAGCGTCCGCTCCTGGGCGCCCATGTGCTCCCCCAAATATCCGAGTTCTCCGTGCGGACATGCCGCACCTTCTCAGCGTAGCGCCGAACAGTGACGCTTGGAGTGCAGACAGTAATCCCCGGGCCGGGCCAATTGCACGACGGAGAAAGCACCATGACCCTCAGTCAGTTCTACCCGGAGGAGCCGCACCCGAGCGGCTACCCGTACTCGGAAGCGAAGTTGACGATCCGCATCTACCGGGTGCGGGCCGACGGCACCCGGGTGGAGGTCTCGTCCTGCACGTCCGACGAGCCGCTCGTGCCGTCGCCGCTCTCGGCGTTGACCTGGCCGGCCTGTGCGTGCCCGCGCTGCACCGCCGACGGCAGCGGCGGCGACGCGGTCCAGGACCAGCTGCTCGCGGACCGCCCGTGACGGTGCCGGAGGGGTTGGAGGTGCGGGAGGGGCATTCGGAGGTGTTGCGGTTGCGGGCGTGGGAGTTGGCGGAGCGGTTGGCGTCGGCGGGGGGTGGGGAGGCGCGGCTGAGTTGTGTTGCGGTGGGGTACCGGGTGGAGATGCGGTTGTCGGTGCGAGCGCCGGACGAG
Source organism: Kitasatospora phosalacinea (assembly GCF_000717185.1). Lineage (GTDB taxonomy): Bacteria > Actinomycetota > Actinomycetes > Streptomycetales > Streptomycetaceae > Kitasatospora > Kitasatospora phosalacinea_A. The sequence goes on from NZ_JNYE01000074.1 coordinate 39,437, forward strand.
TGCGGGGTGTTGGCGGCGTTGGCGTTGGGTGACCGGTGGGGGCACCGGTACTCGCCTGCGTCGTGCAACGGCGGGGTGGCGAAGGAG
>NZ_JNYE01000075.1 GCF_000717185.1 Kitasatospora phosalacinea
GGCTCCACACCTACAATCACCACCGCGGACACACCGCACTCGCCGGCCAACCACCCGCCAGCCGCGTCCCCAACCTCACAGGACAGAACAGCTAGCGCGCTCGACGGGGGCCGGGAAGGCCGGGCTGCTCTCCGCGGGGGCGCGGCGGAGGGTGCCGGGCCCGCGGCGCCCGCCCCGCCGGAGGCCTCGGGCCCGCAGGCGGTGGGCCCCGTCGGCGCGAGGGCGGCTGGCGGGTGCGCACGGGGGCGTGGTTCCTGCTCGGACGGACGGCGACCGCGCGGGCCTGACAGGCGGTCAGCGCCCCACCGGCGCCCCGACAGCCGCAGCGCACCCTCCGGCCTACCGGCCTGCCCCCCGGCCCTCCTGCCTGCCCGCCGGACTACCCGGCGGGCTTGTCGCCGACCGCCCACAGGTGGCGGATGTGGCCGAGGTGGCGGGTCATGCACGCCTGGGCGGCCTCGGCGTCGCCGGTCAGCAGCACGTCGAGCAGTTCGAGGTGCTCCTCGGCGGAGGTGACGAGCTCGCCCTGCTGGTCGAGCCGGTTGAGGCCGTAGAGGCGGGAGCGCTTGCGCAGGTCGCCCACGGTCTCGACCAGGCGGGCGTTGCCGGCCAGGGCGAGCAGGTCGAGGTGGAACTGCCGGTCGGCCTCCAGGTAGCCGATCAGGTCGTGCTTGCGGGCGGCCGCGACGATCGCCTCGGCCTGCGGGCGCAGCGCTTCGAGCTGTTCGGCGGTGGCGGTCCGGGCGACCTGGCCGACGGTGGGGATCTCGATGAGCGCGCGGATCTCGGTGAACTCGTCGAGGTCCCGGTCGGAGAGCTCGGTGACCCGGAAGCCCTTGTTGCGGACGGCCTCGACCAGGCCCTCCCGGGCCAGGTCGAGCATCGCCTCGCGGACGGGGGTGGCGGAGACCCCGAAGTCGGCGGCCAGGGTCGGGGCGGAGTAGACCACGCCGGGGCGCAGTTCCCCGGAGATGAGTGCCGCACGCAGGGCGTGGGCGACCTGGTCGCGCAGCCGCTCCTGGACGGAGATGAGGTTGCGGGGCTTGAGGTCGGCCATGGTGTTCCTCCGGAGGTTCAACAGAACCCCATTGTACAATGTCACGTTGCGGAGAGTGAATGCCCTACGGGCGGATGTCGCCGTCCGTGTCCGGGAGCCGGGGCGCTACCCCGCCGCCGCGTACTGCGCCGCCGCCACCGCAAGATCCTGCCACGCCATGCCCACGCTCTTGAAGAACCTGGGTCGATCATGGCGGACGGCGGCCTTCCCGGCGACCAGTTCGGCCAGATTGACGAGCCGTCCGGCCCCGACCCCGGCCATCAGCAGGTCCCCGGCCTCGCGCAGCGCGACCTCCCGGGCCTCGACGAACAGGTCGGCGCGGCCGACCAGTTCGGCGTCCACCTCGCGGGCCCCCGGCTCGTGCGAGCCGACCGCGGCGACCACCGCCCGGTCCGGCACCAGCGCGCCGTCGAACAGCGGGGTGCGGGCGGTGGTGCAGCACACCACGAGGTCCGCGTCGGCGACCGCCCCGGGCGTGCCGACGGCCGCGTCCAGGCCCGGCGCGGCGGCGCGGGCGACCAGTTCGGCCGCCGGCCCCGGCCGCCGGGCCACCACGGTGACCCGGTCCAGCCCGGGCAGCACCGCCCGCAGCGCCTCCAGGTGGCCGAGCGCCTGCGGCCCGGCACCGAACAGCACCAGGTGCCGCACGTCCGGCGCCGCCAGCGCCCGCACCGCCAGCGCGGTGACCGCGGGGGTGCGCAGCGCGGTGAGCGCCGCCCCGTCCAGCAGCGCCAGCGGCTGGAGGGTGGGGCCGTCGAGCAGCAGGTACGCCCCGGTGATCCGGGGCAGCCCGGCCGCCGGGTTGGCCGGCGCCACCCCGGCGATCTTCACCCCGGCGTACCGCCCGGTCGCGGCGGGCATCAGCAGCAACTCCCCCGCCGGCACTGGCACGTTGGACCGCGGCGGGCACCCCTCCACGTCCAGCCCGTCCAGCAGGGCCCGCTCCAGCGCGGCCACGGCGGCGGCGTGGTCGAGCGTCAGTTCCAACTGCGCGACGGTCAAAGCAGGAACCCCGCTCCGAGGGTGTCCTCGCCGTCGAGGACGAAGCGGTGCTCGCCGGTGCGGTGGGCGGTGCCGGTGACCTCGGTGACCACTGCGCCGTCCTGCGGCCCGCGGACGCGGCCGGTGAAGACGGTGCCGATGATCGAGTCGTGGCGCAGGACGCGGCCGCCGGTGAGGGCGCCCTCGTCGGCGAGCAGGGCGAGCCGGGCGGAGGTGCCGGAGCCGCACGGGGAGCGGTCGATCTGGCCGTCGGCGAAGACGGTGACGTTGCGCTGGTGCGGACCGGTCGGCGTGTCGGGCAGTTCGTCGTACAGGATGACGCCGTAGACGCCGTCACGGTGCCCGGCGAGCGCCTCGTGGCCCTCCAGTGCGGCGCGGACCTCCCGTCCGGCGGCGGTGAGTTCGGCGAGCCGGTCGGGGACGACGGACAGGCCGAGCGCGGCGGCGGGCAGCGAGGCGTAGACCGCGCCGGAGTGCGCCAGGTCGACGGCCACCGTGCGTCCTCCCGCCGTCAGTTCGACCTTGCGGGCCAGCACCCGGGTCGGCACGTTGCGGAAGGTCACGGCGGTGGTGCGGCCGCCGCGGCGGTGCACGGTGGCGCTGACCCGGCCGGAGGGGACGTCGATGCGCACCAGCGCGGTGCCGTCCTCGGGGGCGGCGACCAGGCCGGTGTCCACGGCCCAGGCGCCGAGCGCCATGGTGCCGTGGCCGCACGCGGTCGAGTAGCCGTCCTTGTGCCAGAACAGGACGCCGAAGTGCGCCTCGCCGTCGTCCGCGGGGACGACGAACCCGCCGTACATCCCGGCGTGCCCGCGCGGTTCGCGGGTCAGCAGGCGGCGCACGTCGTCCAGCGCGCCGGGGCGCGGCGCGGTGGCGCTGCCGCCCGCGCCGATCGCGATCGAGCGGCGTTCGGCGACGGTGTCGCCGGGCACCGGCGGCAGGCCCGCGACGACGATCCGGAACGGCTCGCCCGCGGTGTGGTAGTCGGTGGTGGAGATCTGCTGCATCACTGCTCCCCGGCGGGCAGCACGCTGACGGTGCGCGAGGCGGTGTAGAAGTCGAGCGCGGCCCGGCCCTGCTCGCGGGAGCCGTACGAGGCGCCCTTGGCGCCGCCGAACGGCAGGTGGAAGTCAACGCCGCTGGAGGGCGCGTTGATCCGGACCATGCCCGCGTCCAGCCGGTCGGCGGCGGCCAGCGCCACGTCCAGGCTGCGCGAGTGGACGGAGGTGGAGAGGCTGTGCCGGGTGTCGTTGGCCAGCGCGACCGCCTCGTCCAGGTCGGCGGCGGGCAGCAGCACGGCGACGGGGCCGAAGAACTCCTCCGCCAGCAGCGGGTGCCCGGCCGGGACGCCCTCCACCAGGGTCGGCTCCAGGAACCAGCCCGCCCGTTCGGCCCGCGCCCCGCCCGCCAGCACGGTGGCGCCGCCCGCCCGGGCGGTGTCGACGGCGTCGGTCAGCCGCTCCAGCGCCTGCCGGTTGATCACCGGGCCGCAGGAGGTGGTCGGCGCGGACGGGTCGGCCGCCGGGGTCTGCTCCAACGCCTTCACCAGCGCCTCGGCCAGCGGCTCGTACGCGTCGCCGACGGCGATCACCCGGCTGGTGGCGGTGCACTTCTGGCCCGCGTAGCCCGCGATGGCGCCCGCCAGGTCCGCGGCGGCCCGGGCGATGTCGGCGTCGGGCAGCACCAGGGCGGCGTTCAGGCCGCCCATCTCGGCCTGCACCGGGATGCCGCGCCCGGTCGCCCCGGCGATCACCGAGCGGCCCACCCCGGTCGAGCCGGTGAAGGAGACCACGTCGGCGCCGCCGATCAGTGCCGTCCCCGCCTCGGCACCGCCCGGCACGACCGTCAGCACGCCCTCGGGCAGGCCCGCCAGCTCGGCCAGCCGCAGCGCCACCGCGACCGCCTCCGAGGACGGCTTGAGCACCACCGCGTTGCCGACGGCCAGCGCGGGCGCGGCCTTCCAACTGGGGATCGCCAGCGGGAAGTTCCACGGCGTGATCAGCCCGGCCACCCCGTACGGGCGGCGGCGGGTCAGCAGCAGGCCCGGCCCGGCGGCGGGCTCGTGCACCTCGCCGGAGGCGGCGAACGGCGCCTGCGCGTAGTAGCGCCAGATCGCCACCGTGCGGGCGACCTCGCCGCGGGCCTCGGCGACCGGCTTGCCGACCTCCCGGACGACCAGCTCGACCAGTTCGTCGGCGGCCCCCTCGATCGCCGCGGCCGCCGCCGTCAGCGCGAGCGACCGCCCGGCCGCCCCCAGCGCCCACCAGCCGCGCTGCGCCTCGCGCGCGCCCGCGAGCGCCGCCGCGACGCCCTCGGCCCCGGTCGACGGCACCGAGGCGACCAGGTCGTCGGGGTCGGCGGGATTGTACGAGTCGATCGTGGTCATGGGTCAGGAACCTTTCGCTGGAGGGGAGTTGGCGGAGCGGGCGGGGGGCCGCTACAGCAGGAAGCCGGTCGGGAACGGGTCCGCCGGGTCGAGGAAGTACTGCGCGGTGCCGGTCAGCCAGGCCCGGCCGGTGACGGTCGGGACGACGGCGGGCAGGCCGGCCACGGTGGTCTCCGCGACCAGGCGGCCGGTGAAGGTCGTCCCGATGAAGGAGTCGTTGCGGAAGCCGGCGCCGATCGCCAGCTCGCCGCGGGCGTGCAGCTGCGCCATCCGCGCGGAGGTGCCCGTCCCGCAGGGCGAGCGGTCGAACCAGCCGGGGTGGATGGCCATCGCGTGCCGCGAGTGCACCGCGTCCGAGCCGGGCGCGAGCAGCTGGACGTGGTGGCAGCCGTGGATGGACGGGTCCTCGGGGTGCACCGGCCGGTGCTCCTCCGAGGCGTTGACCGCCTCCATCACGGCCAGCCCGGCGGCCAGGATCTCGTCCTTGCGCCCGCGCTCGAACGGCAGCCCGAACTGCTCCAGCGGCAGGATCGCGTAGTAGTTGCCGCCGTACGCGAGGTCGTAGCGGACCGTCCCGTACCCGGGCACCGCCAACTCCCGTTCCAGCGCGACGGAGTACGAGGGCACGTTGCGGATGGTGACGGCGACCGCGGCCCCGTCGCGCACCGCGACCTCGGCGACCACCAGCCCGGCGGGGGTGTCCAGCCGCACGGTCGTGACGGGTTCGACCACCGGCACCATCCCGGTCTCCACCAGCACGGTGGCGACGCCGATGGTGCCGTGGCCGCACATCGGCAGCAGCCCGGAGACCTCGATGTACAGCACCCCGAAGTCGGCGTCCGGCCGGGTGGGCGGCTGCAGGATCGCGCCGCTCATCGCGGCGTGGCCGCGGGGTTCGTACATCAGCAGCGTGCGGAACCCGTCCAGGTGCTGCTGGAAGTGGGTGCGCCGCTCGGCCATGGTGGCGCCGGGGACGGTGCCGAAGCCGCCGGTGATCACCCGGGTGGGCATGCCCTCGGTGTGCGAGTCGACGGCGTGGAAGACGTGACGGGTCCGCATCGCGGTGCTCTCCAGTCAGCTGGCGGGTGTCGGGACGGGGGCGCGGGGCCCGGACCGGCTCCCCCGGTGCCGGTCCGGGCCTCCCGCGCGGGGTGGTTACCGGTGGCCCTCGGCGAGCGCCTTCTCGGTCGCGGCGCGCACCGCGGCCTCGATCTCCGGCGCCAGCGGCAGGCGCGGGGCGCGGGTCGGGCCGCCGGGGCGGCCCGCGATGTCCATCGAGAGCTTGATGGACTGCACGAACTCGGTCTTGGAGTCCCAGCGCAGCAGCGAGTGCAGCGACTTGTAGAGCGGGACGGCGGTGGCCAGGTCGCCGGAGACGGCGGCGTGGTACAGCGCGGAGCTGGCCGCGGGCAGCGCGTTCGGGTAGCCCGCGATCCAGCCGACCGCACCGGCGACGGCCAGCTCCAGCAGCACGTCGTCGGCACCGATCAGCAGGTCCAGGCCCGGGGCCAGCTCGCCGATCTCGTAGGCGCGGCGGACGTCGCCGGAGAACTCCTTGACCGCGACGATCGAACCGTCCGCGTGCAACTGCGCCAGCAGCGCCGGGACGAGGTCGACCTTGGTGTCGATCGGGTTGTTGTACGCGACGACCGGCACCCCGACCTTCGCGACCTCGGCGTAGTGGGCCCGCACCGCGGCGTGGTCGGCCCGGTAGGCGTTCGGCGGCAGCAGCAGCACCGAACCGGCCCCGGCCTCGGCCGCCTGCTCGGCCCAGCGGCGCGACTCCGCACTGCCGTACGCGGCGACCCCGGGCATCACCCGGGCCCCGTCCCCGGCCGCCTCGACCGCGGTGGTGACGACCTTGGCGCGCTCCTCCGGCGTGAGCGTCTGGTACTCGCCGAGCGAGCCGTTGGGGACGACGCCGTCGCAACCGTTGTCGATCAGCCAGCGGACGTGCTCGGCGTAGGCGTCGTAGTCCACCGTGAGGTCATCCCGGAAGGGGAGGGTGGTGGCGACCATGATGCCGCGCCAGGGCCGGGTGGAGTCGTGGGGGGTGCGGGTCATGGGGGTCTCCCTAGATATGATGTGTGACATTTTATAAGTGGGCGAGCCGAGTCCACAAGAGGACCCGCCACCCGAGTCGATCCAGCCGAACACCCGGCCCGGAACCCGCACCGAGAACGACACCTCCCGCCCCGACACGCCCCCGAACCACCGGCCCCACCAACAGCCCCGGCCACCTCAGCCTCCGGCACCTGGCACCTGGCACCTGGTACCTGGCACCGACGGTCAGGCGATCAGGCCGCCTCAGCCTCCGGCACCAACTGCCCGGCATCCAGCACCCGGTTGCCCGACTGCCCAGCTATCCGGCCGTCCGGCCGCCTCCGGCACCAACTGCCCGGCACCCGAGGCCCGACAGCCAACTGCCCAGCACCCGGCCTCCGGCCACCCGGCCCCCGGCCACCTCAGCCTCCGGCGCCTGGCAGCGACGGTCAGGCGATCAGGCCGCCTCAGCCTCCGGCACCAACTGCCCGGCCATCCGGCCGCCAGGCCGTCCACCTGCCCGACTGCCCGACTGCCCGGCCCACCGTCCAGCACGTCCCGGCGCCACACCGGAGGCAACCGCCCCCGGCCCGGCGCCGGCCCGCCGACCGGCTAGTCCCGTCTCCGCTGCTCCGGCTCGACCGGCCCCGCCAGTTGCGCCAGTTGCGCCAGTGGCACCGGACAGGAGAGCGGTCGACTGTCCGCCCGCCCGCCCCCGCCGTCGCCGGACAGGCAGGCCACCGCGGGCCCGCACATCCGGCCCTGGCACCAGCCCATCCCGGCCCGGGTGAGCAGTTTGACCGTCCGGGCGTCGCCGGCGCCGAGTTCCTCGACGGCTGCCCGGATCTCGCCCGCCGGGACTTCCTCGCACCGGCAGACGTCGGTGTCGTCGGTGACCCAGCTGGTCCAGTCCGGTCCGGGAGCGTGCGCGGCGGCCATCAGCGCGGCGAACGCGCGCCGTCGCCGCCGGGTGGCGGTCTCCCGGGCGGGGGCGGGGCGTCCGGCGACCGCGTGGGCGGCCAGGACGCCTTCGGCGAGCGCCAGGTCGGCGCCGCCGACGCCGCAGGTCTCCCCCGCGGCCCACAGCCCGGGCACGCTGGTGCGCTGCTCGGCGTCGACCTTGAGGGCGGCTGCGCCGTCCGGTCCGGTGACCGTCTCGGCGCCGAGTTCGGTGGCGAGTTCGATCTGCGGGACGAGTCCGTGCCCGATCGCCAGCGCGTCGCACGCGATGCGCCGTTCGCTGCCGGGCACCGGCTTCCACCGGGCGTCCAGTCGGGCCACCGTGACGGCGGTGACCCGGTCGGTGCCGTGCGCCTCGACCACGGCACTGCTGCGGCGCAGCCGCACGCCGCGCCGCAGCAGCCTGGCGCCGTGCGAGGCGCCCTCGGCGAGCTTCGCGGGGTTGCCGGCCAGCGCCGGCAGTCCGCGGGCGTAGCCGAGGTACGAGGTGGCCTCCACGATCGCGGGGACCTCCGCGCCGGCCGAGACCAGCGAGGAGGCGGCGGCCAGCAGCAGAGGGCCGCTGCCGGACACCACGATCCGTCGGCCGGGCAGCACCAGGGAGGACTTGAGCATCGCCTGCGCGCCGCCCGCGGTGACCACTCCGGGCAGCGTCCAGCCGGGGAAGGGCAGGTGCCGCTCGTAGGCGCCGGTGGCCAGCAGGACGGCGCGGGCCAGGACGGTGGCCCGGTCGCCGGCCTCGGGGCCGCGGGTGGCGTGCAGGCGCCAGGGGCGCTCCCCGTCGCCGGGGACGCCCGCTTCGGCCGCCCACACGTGGTGGCCGGGCAGGTGGTCGACCAGCGGCGAGGCCGCCAGCCGGGCACGCAGCCGGGCGAACGCCGCCCAGCCGTGGTGCAGCTTCTCCGGCCGGGCCGCGCCGAGTCCGGGCGCGGGGTGCCGGTAGTACTGGCCGCCGGGGCGGCTGCCCGCGTCGACCAGCGCGACCCGCAGGCCGAGCCCGGCGGCGGCGTCGGCCGCGGCCAGTCCGGCGGGGCCCGCGCCGATCACCGCGAGGTCGTGGACCTCCGCACGGCCGCCGGACGGCTCAGACTTCGAGGTCGGCATGGCCGTGGCCCTCCTGGGTGGTGACGGTGTCGCCGTGCTCGGCGGGCAGCAGGCACAGGCGCTGGTTGGGGCGGCCGTTGACGGTGGCGAGGCAGTCGAAGCACTGTCCGATCCCGCAGAACGCGCCCCGCGGACGGCCCCCGCCGCGGGTGGTGCGCCAGGCGAGCACGCCGTCGGCCCACAGCGCGGCGGCCAGCGTCTGCCCGGGCAGCGCGGGCACCGGGCGCCCGTCGAACAGGACGGTCCGGGCGGGCCCGGGTTCGGCGCCCACCAGGTCGAGCGGGTCCATGGCTACTCCTCGCCTTCGCATGCTTCGTACCGCACGGCTCCCCCGACTCCCCCAGCTCCCCCCAGTTCCCCCGGCCCCCGGGCCCCCGACCCTCCGCACCGCCGCCGGAGCCGTCGGAGCCGCCGGAGCCGCCGCCCCGCGCCCGCCCCCGGTCGCGGCCCCGTTCACGACTCCCCCTCCGCAGCCTCCGCAGCCTCCGCGCCCTCGAAGCGCTCGGGGCGGAACGGCGCGAGGTCCAGTTCCGGTTCCCGCCCGGTCAGTCGACGGCTGATCAGCAGCCCGGTGGCGGGCGCCAGGCCGATGCCCGCGCCCTCGTGCCCGCAGGCGTGGTGCAGGCCGGGGACGCGGGCGTCCGGGCCGATCGCGGGCAGGTGGTCGGGCAGGTAGGGGCGGAAGCCCCGGTAGGAGCGCTGGACCTGGACGGTGCGCAGCACCGGGAAGAGCGCGGCGGCCTGGGCGGCGAGCCGGTGCAGCACCTCGGGGTCGAGGGTGCGGTCGAAGCCGACCCGTTCGCGGCTGGCGCCGATCAGCACCGGCCCGGCGGGGGTGCCCTCGACCACGGCGGAGGACTGCAGGTCGGCCGAGCCGGAGGCGACGTCGGCGACGTAGTCGGCGGCGTAGACCTTGTGCCGGACGATCCGCGGTAGCGGTTCGGTGACGAGGACGAAGCCGCGCCGGGGCAGCACCGGCAGGCGGACGCCGGCCAGGGCGGCGAGTTCGCCGCCCCAGGTGCCCGCGGCGTTGACCACGGCGGGTGCGGCGAGTTCGCGGCGGGTGGTGGCGACGCCGGTGACGCTGCCGCCGGGGCCGCGCAGCAGGGCGGTGACGGCCTCGCCGAGGTAGCGGTCGGCGCCGGAGGCGCGCAGCAGGTGGGCGGCGGCGAGGGCGGGCTGCACCTGGGCGTCCTGCGGGTACAGGTAGCCGCCGGGGAGGCCCTCGGCCAGGTGGGGTTCGTGGGTGCGCAGTTCGTCGGCGGCGACCGGGAGGGCCTCCACTCCGACGGCGCGCTGCTTCGCGGCGAAGCCGTGCAGCAGGTCGAGTCCGGCGGGCCCGGTGGCGACCACCAGGCCGCCCTTGGGCTCGTACTCGACGCGGTCGCCGAACTCCTCGGCGAGTTCGCGCCACAGGCGGGTGGAGAGCAGGGCGAGGTCGAGTTCGGGGCCGGGTTCCTTGTCGGAGACCAGCAGGTTGCCCTCGCCCGCGCCGGTGGTCCCGCCGGCCACCGGCCCGCGGTCCACCACGGCGACCTTCAGGCCGGCGCGGGCCGCGTAGTAGGCGCAGGCGGCGCCGACGACACCGGCGCCGACCACCACGACGTCGTAGGGGGTTCGCTTGAGCACGTCAGTAATATGTCACATGGCTCGAACCGCGGGCAAGCCCCCCACCAGCACCGATCTCCCCCGCCTCCCCCTCCCCGAGACCCCCTCCCTGGAACGCCCTTCCCTGCAACTCCCCCGGAACGCGGAACGGCCCCGGACCACAGGGGTCCGGGGCCGTTCGACCGCTCAGGGGGTCATCAGGTGATGTCGTCGTCGATCTGGTCGCGGCGCGCGGCCGGGATCGGCGCCGAGGCCTCCACCGGCTCCACCCCGCCGACCGACTCCGCCTCCGCCACGCCCTCGACCGTCAGGTCGACCTCGGAGGCCTCCTCGTCGCTCAGCCCGGCGTACGGGTTGCGGGCGGCCTTGCGCTTGTCGTTCAGCAGCGAGATGCCGACCGCCAGGAAGTACAGCGCCCAGATCGGCGCGGCCAGCGCCAGCATCGACAGCGGGTCGGCGGACGGGGTGGCGAAGGCCGCGAACACCGTGATGCCCATGACCATCGCGCGCCACCAGCCGAGCAGCCGCTTGCCGGTGAGCACCCCGACCAGGTTGAGCATCACCAGGAACAGCGGCAGCTCGAAGCCCGCGCCGAACACCAGCACCATGCGGGTGATCAGGTCGAGGTAGTCCTCCACCGGCACGATCGAAGTGACGCCGTCCGCGATGAAGCTGATCAGCATCTGCGCGGTGACCGGCATGACCACGTACGCGAGCACCGCGCCCGCCAGGAACAGCGGGGTGCCGACGGCCAGGAAGGTGATCGAGTAGCGCCGCTCGTGCTGGTGCAGGCCCGGCGAGACGAACTTCCACAGCTGGTACAGCCACACCGGGGTGGCGGCCACCACGCCGGCCGTGAGGCTGACCTTCAGCATGACCGTGAACGGCGTGGTCAGGCCGATGTTGGAGATCTCGGCGCAGTGGTCCATGCCGCCGGTCGGCTTGCCGTCCGGGCCGCAGGCGGGCAGCGGCGCGATCAGGAAGTCGAGCAGCCGCTTGTGGTAGAACATCGCAACGATCGTGAAGACGATGATCGCCAGCAGTGCCTTGACCACCCGGTTGCGCAGTTCGCGGAGATGGTCGGCGAGCGCCATGCGCCCCTCAGGGTCCTTGGCCGCCTTGGTCGTCTTGCTCAACCCGGTCCTCGAATCGTGCGCTCGTCGTAGTCGGAGTGGGGCGGGAGCCCGACGTGGGTGTTCAGTGGGTGCTCGGGGGAGGTGCTCAGGCGGCCCGGTCGGTGCGGGACGCGCCGGGGGCGGCCTTGACCACCCGGTCCGGCTCGGCGGGGGCGGCGGCGGAGCCGGAGGGGGGCGCGGCGGCCTCGCGGCCGGAGTCGAACTCCCGGCGCAGCGCCTTGCCCTCGCTCTTGAGGATCCGCAGCGAGCGTCCGAGCGCCCGCGCCGCGTCCGGCAGCCGCTTGCCGCCGAACAGCAGCACCGCGAACACCGTGACCAGCAGCAGCGAGCCGGGCGAAAGGAGTCGCATCTCGGGCACCGCCTTCCTTGTCCGGGAGGCAGGGCTCCCCCTCTGCGGGCGATGGTAGCCGCTCGTGGTGTCGCGGCGGGAACCCGGTCCCCAACGATCGGGTACCGGTCCGCCCCCGCCGCACCGCACCGGCCGACCCCCGCCGCACCGGGCCGACCGGCCCCCGCCGCGCCGCGTCAGTCGGACCCGCTCGCCCGCTGCAGCGCGGTGACCGCGCCGTCCACCTCGCGGGCCAGCGCCCGGGCGTCCAGCCACAGCCGCAGCGCGAGCGCGCCGAGCACCAGCAGGCCCGCGGTGGACAGCAGGACGGCCCCGACCAGGGTCCAGTTCACGTGCGCCGCCCCTTCCCTATCCGTCCACCGGCAGCAGCCGCATGGTGTGCACGCCGGCCTCGGTGAGCGCGGCGACGATCTTCTCCCCGGCGATCTTGCGGACGGACGCCCCGCAGGCCGGACAGGTGAAGCTGTAGAAGGTGCGCTCCTTGCTGGCGCCGAGGGCCAGCCGGAACTCGGCGGCCGGGAGCTCGACCTTCTCCCGGCACTGCGAGCAGTACACCTTGAACCTGGTGCCGTCGGTCACGTGGCGCTGACCTGTCCGTCCCGGTAGTGCTCCAGCGCGGCCAGCGCGGCGGTGCGGGCCTGTTCGGCGAGCTGGGCGGGGGCGGTGAAGCGGCCGTCCCGGCCCAGGCGCAGGGCGAGGGTGCGCAGGCCGGCCGGTTCGGCGGAGCGCAGGGTGATCCGCAGGCCGCCGTCGGGGAGCTCCTCGGCGCTGTCGTGGGTGTAGTACTCGGCGACCCAGCGGCCGCCGGGGCCGACCTCGACCACCACCTGCGGGTCGTCCGCGGTGGGGGCGACCAGCCCGGCGGACAGGTCGCGGGGCTGGAGGCGGGGCGGGTTGGCGGGCTCGTCCAGCACCTTGATCTCGGCGATCCGGTCGAGCCGGAAGGTGCGCCGGTCCTCGGAGGTCCGGCACCAGCCCTCCAGGTAGGTGTGGCCCTCGGTGACCAGCCGGATCGGGTCGACCTCGCGCTCGGTCAGCTCGCCGCGGCCGTGCGACCAGTAGCGCAGCCAGATCAGCCGGCCCTCGCTGAGGGCGCGGTCGATGTCGGCGAAGACGGTGCCCTCGGCCTCGAAGGTGACGCCGATCCGGGCGGCGGACTCGGCGTTCTCGCCCGCCGCGTCCTCGATCTTGGCGACGGCCCGGGTCAGCGCCTGCCGGTCGCGCTCGCGCAGCCCGGGCAGGCCCGCGACGGCGCGGGCGGCGACCAGGAGCGCGGTGGCCTCGTCGGCGGCCAGCCGCAGCGGCTGGGCGACGTCGTCGACGTTGTGCCACCAGATCCGCTCGCCGTCGGTGTCGATGTCGAGCAGGTCGCCGCCGCGGAAGGACGTCCCGCACATCGGCAGCACGTTGAGGTCGCCGATCAGCTCCCGCTCGGTGATCCCGAACGCCCGCGCCACCTCGGCCACCTCGGCCCCGGGCCGCTCGCGCAGGTAGGTGACCAGCGACAGCATCCGCCGCGTCTGGTCGATCGCGTTACTCATGCCTGAACCTCCGCGAGACCGGCGACGGCGCGCAGCCGGTCGATGACGTCGGCCCGCAGGTCCTCGGGGCCGATCACGATGACGTCGGGGCCGTACTCGGCCAGGTCGGCGCCCAGGCCGTTGCCGTGCGGGATGTCCAGCTCGTCCCAGTCGGCGTCCACCGGCCGGGTCTCCAGCGCCCGCTGGCGCAGCGGGTAGGCCGCGCCCGAGCGCACCTTGACCCGCGCCACCGCGGTCGCGCCCTCGCCCGCGAACCGGGCCACCACGGCCCGGACGTCCACGTGCTCGGGCACCTCGCCGGTGAACGCGCCCGCCCGGGAGCGGACCTTGCCGGTGATCCGGGAGAGCCGGAACACCCGGGCCGAGCCGCGGTCGCGGTCGTACCCGGCCAGGTACCAGTGGCCGCGCCAGCACTCCAGCGCCCAGGGCTCGACCGAGCGCGGCTCGGCGGTCGCGGCGCCGGCCTTGCGGTAGTCGAAGGTGACCGGGCGCCGGTCGCGGGCGGCGGTGAGCAGCGGCTCGAACGCGGCCTCCCGGCCGGGGATTCGCGGCTCCAGCGCGCCGTGCTCGCGGTCCTCGGCGAACGGGACGCCCGCGGCGCGCAGCTTCTGCAGGGCGCCGCTGGCGGCGCCGGACATCTTGGCCTGCTGCCAGACCCGGGCGGCCAGCGCCAGCGCGGCGGCCTCCTCGGCGTCCAGGGCGATCTCGGGGAGGCGGTTGCGGTCGCGGCGGGCGAGGTAGCCGATCTCGCCGTCGAGCGCGTTCTCGTCCACGTCGATGATCAGTCCGAGTTCCCGCAGGTCGTCCTTGTCGCGCTCGAACATCCGGTTGAAGGCGTCCTCGGAGCCCTGCTGCCAGGCCTCCCGGTACGCCTCGACGGACTCGCGCAGCTCTTTCTTGGAGAGCGGACGCCGGGTGTTCATCAGGCACAGGGCGAGGTTCATCAGCCGCTCTGCCTTGGCGATCGCCATCGCTGACCCTTCCTCCGATCGGGGGTGACCTGCCTGACCGTACCGGTACGGGCACGTTCAGAGAAAGCCGGACCCCCGGCTCCTGGTGGAGCCGGGGGTCCGGTGGTGCGTCCGAGGTCAGACGCCCAGCAGGTCCACCACGAAGATCAGGGTGGAGCCGGCCGGGATGAGCGGGCTCGGCGACTGGTTGCCGTAGGCCAGGTGCGGCGGGATGACCAGCTCGCGGCGGCCGCCGACGCGCATGCCCTCGACGCCCTGGTCCCAGCCCTTGATGACCCGGCCCCCGCCCAGCGGGAACTTGAAGGTCTGGCCGCGGTTCCAGGAGGCGTCGAACTCCTCGCCGGAGGCGAAGGTGACACCCACGTAGTGGACCTCGACGACCGCGCCGGCCTTGGCCTCGGCACCGTCGCCGACCACGATGTCGCGGATCTGGAGCTCGGTCGGGGCGTCGCCGCCCGGGAAGTCGATCTCCGGCTTGGTCAGGCTCACGATTGCTCTTCTCGTTCGGTTGCGTGAACGGGGTTCATCCTAGGCGCACCGACGGCCGGTCAGCTGTCGCCGCCGACGCCCGCGTCCAGGATGTCCACCACGAACACCAGGGTGGAGTTGGCCGGGATGCTGTCGCTGGCCTGGTCCTTGTAGCCCAGCGAGGCGGGGATGACCAGCTCGACCCGGCTGCCGATGTTCTGGCCGGTGATGCCCTGGTCCCAGCCCTGGATGACGCTGCCGGCGCCGGTGGTGAAGGTGAACGCCTGCCCGCGGTCGAGCGAGGAGTCGAACTTCTTGCCGTCCTTGTAGAGCACGCCGGTGTACTGGACCAGCACCTTCTCGCCGGACTCGACCTTGCGGCCCTTGCCCTGGATGAGCACGTGGCTCTTCAGCTCGGTCGGGTCCGCGGCGCCCGGGACGGGGGTGATCTCGGCGGGCTTGCTGCCGTTGTCCTTGACCTGCGGGAAGTCCGCGGGCGGCGGGGTCACGTCACCGGAGAGCACCGCGCCGGGCGCGGTGGACTGCCGGATGTCCAGCACGAACACCAGGCTGTCGGTGCCCGCGATGCCCAGGCCGCTGTTGCCCTGCGTGCCGAACGCGGCCGCGGGCGGGGCGACCACCAGCAGGCGGCTGCCGGCCTTGTGGCCCACGACGGCGTTGTCCAGCGCGGCGATCAGCGACCCGTTGCCGGCCTGGTAGAGCTGCGGCTTGCCGTTCTCCTCCCCGTACGAGCCGGGGATCTCCTTGCCGGTCTGCCAGTCCATCGCGGTGTAGTCGACGGAGACCCAGTTGCCCTTCTCGACCTTCGCGCCGCTGCCCTCGGACAGCTCCTTGACCACGAAGGTGCCGTCGGGCGCGTCCTTGGGCAGCGTGATGGCGGCCTTGGAGCCGAAGTCGCCGGAGACCGTGGGCAGCACCTTGGCGCTGTCCTTGATCGGCGGCACCGGCTCCTGGGTCGGCGCGTCCGAGGCGGCCGCGCTGGGGCTGGCCGTCGCGGAGTCCGACTTGGCGGCGGGCTTGCTGTCGCCGTCCTTGTTGACGTAGTACATCGTCACGGCGGACGCGACCAGCAGCACCGCGAGGACCGAGCCCAGGATGACGCCGAGCCGGCCCACCCCGCCCGGGTCCTCGTCGTACCCGGCCTCGGAGAGCGGGACCTTGCGCTGGTTGGACGCGAAGACCTGCGGGGCCTGCTCGCCCTTGGCGTCGGGGCTGACCGGGTTGGTCGGCGGCGCCCAGCCGGCCTGGGTCAGGATCTCCGCGGGGACGACGATCGACTCGCGGTCCACCGTGGGCTGGTTCCCGGTGTTGTCGGCCTCGCCCGGGCTCGACGCTTTCTCAGACATGACTCCCCATTCGACTCGCCCGACGACGCGTGTACCACTGGTGCGGGGCAGCAGTATGCCAGGTCGGCATGAGAGCCGTTCGGGCCGGTCGGTGCCCCCGCTGTCAGGCGGTTCTCAGACGGCTTCCAGGATGTCGATCACGAACACCAGGGTGGAGTTCGCCGGGATCGACCCGCTGGCCTGGTCCCCGTAGCCCAGCGAGGGCGGCACCACCAGCAGCACCCGGCTGCCGACGGTCTTGCCGACCAGCCCCTGGTCCCACCCCTTGATCAGGCTGCCGGTGCCGACCTGGAGCGCCTGCGCGCCGCCGTGGTTCCACGAGGAGTCGAACTGCTTGCCGTCCGCCCAGGTCACGCCGGTGTACTGGACCAGCAGCGTCTGCCCGCTCTGCACCTCCGGGCCGGTGCCCTTGACCAGCACGTACTGCTGCAGGTCGGCGGGCGGCTGCTCGCCGGAGGGGACGGTGATGGTGGGCGCGGCCTTGCCGTTGTCCTTCACCTGCGGGGCGTTGGCGGGCGGCTGGGTGAGGTCCCCGGGGACGGTGGTGTCCGGCGGCACCGCGCTCACCACGTCCAGCACGAACACCACGGTGTCGTCCTTGCCGACGCCCAGCGCGCTCGACCCCTGGCTGCCGAACCCGGCCGCGGGCGGGGCGACCACCAGCACCCGGGAGCCGACCTTCTTGCCGACCACGCTCTGGTCGAACGCGGGCACCAGCTGCCCGCTGCCCGCCTGGTAGAGCTGCGGCTTGCCGCCGGAGTCGTAGGAGCTGGAGAGGTCCTTGCCGCTGGTCCAGTCCTTGACGGTGTAGTTGACCGTCACCCAGTCGTCCTTCTTGACCTCGGCCCCGGAACCCTCGCTCACGACGCTCACCACGAAGTCGCCGCTCGGCTGCCCGGACGGCAGCGTGATCGTCGCCTTCGAGCCGAAGTCGCCGCTGACGGTCGGCATCGGCGAGGCGGAGGCCACCGGGCTCGGCACCTCGGGCGCGGAGGCCGAGGAGGCCGGGGGCGTCGTCGCGGCGGACTTGCCGGACCCGTCCGAACTGCTGCATCCGGCGATCAGCACGGCGGTCAGGGGAACGGTGAGCAGGCAGGCGATTCGACGCATGGCGCCAGCCTATGACCCGATTCGTCCGGTCCGTCGGAGGCGCTCGGCGCGCCCCCGACGGACCGTCACGGCCGGTCGGTCACATCCCGGCGATCAGCTTCTCCACCCGCTCGTCGACCGAACGGAACGGGTCCTTGCACAGCACGGTGCGCTGCGCCTGGTCGTTCAGCTTCAGGTGCACCCAGTCGACGGTGAAGTCGCGGCGCTGCTCCTGGGCGCGGCGGATGAAGTCGCCGCGCAGCCGGGCCCGGGTGGTCTGCGGGGGTACCGACTTGCCCTGGAAGGTCAGCAGGTCGGTGGTGACCCGCTGGGCCTGGCCGTTCTTCTGCAGCAGGTAGAACAGGCCGCGGCGGCGGTGGATGTCGTGGTAGGCCAGGTCGATCTGGGCGACCCGCGGGTTGGACATGGTCATCTGGTGCTTGGCCCGGTACTTCTCGATCAGCTGGTACTTCATGATCCAGTCGATCTCGGTGCCGACCTTGGCCAGGTCCTCGCTGCGCACCGCCTCCAGGGTGCGGCCCCACAGGTCCAGCACCCGGGCCACGGTGCCCTCGTTGAGGCCCTTGCGGTCGGCGAACTCCAGCGCCTTGGTGTAGTACTCCTCCTGGATCTCCAGCGCGGAGGCCTCCCGGCCGTTGGCCAGCCGGACCTGGTGGGTGCCGGTCAGGTCGTGGCTGACCTCGCGGATCGCCCGGATCGGGTTCTCCAGCGTGAGGTCCCGCATCACCACCCCGGCCTCGATCAGCCGCAGCACCAGGTCGGTGGCGCCGACCTTGAGCAGCGTGGTGGTCTCCGACATGTTGGAGTCGCCGACGATGACGTGCAGCCGCCGGTAGCGCTCGGCGTCGGCGTGCGGCTCGTCGCGGGTGTTGATGATCGGACGGGAGCGGGTGGTCGCCGAGCTGACGCCCTCCCAGATGTGCTCGGCCCGCTGGCTGACGCAGTACACCGCGCCGCGCGGGGTCTGCAGCACCTTCCCGGCGCCGCAGATCAGCTGCCGGGTCACCAGGAACGGGATCAGCACGTCCGCCAGCCGGGAGAACTCGCCGTGCCGGGCCACCAGGTAGTTCTCGTGGCAGCCGTAGGAGTTGCCGGCCGAGTCGGTGTTGTTCTTGAACAGGTAGACGTCCCCGGCGATGCCCTCCTCGTGCAGCCGCCGCTCCGCGTCCACCAGCAGCCCCTCGAGGATCCGCTCGCCGGACTTGTCGTGGGTGACCAGCTCGGTGACGTCGTCGCACTCGGGGGTCGCGTACTCGGGGTGGGAGCCGACGTCGAGGTAGAGGCGGGCGCCGTTCTTCAGGAAGACGTTGCTGCTGCGGCCCCAGGAGACGACCCGGCGGAAGAGGTAGCGGGCCACCTCGTCCGGCGACAGCCGGCGCTGGCCGCGGAAGGTGCAGGTGACGCCGTACTCGTTCTCGATCCCGAAAATTCGACGGTCCATGGGCGACTCTTCTCTGTTCGAAGCTCGGTGGAACCCCTCGGAGGCGGCGGGTGGACGGTCGGGCGGCCCGCCGTGCGCGGCGGGCCGCCCGGGGCGGTCATTCGGTGTCGGCGCTCGCGTCGCCCTCGTCCTCGGCGGCGGCCGACTCGTCGCCGCTGAGCAGCCGGGCCAGCTGGCCGCCCAGGATGCGCTTGAACTTGCGCTGCCGGGGGCGCTGGCGGTCCAGCACGGCGACCTCCAGCTGCTCCGGCGTCAGGGTGCGGGGGCTGCCGCCGTTGGGGTCGCGGGCGAGGCCGTCGACGGCCAGCTTGAGCGCCTCCGCCAGGCCCAGGCCGGAGCGGTGGCGCTGGCCGAGGTAGCTGCCGATGGAGTCGGCGTTGCCGCCGACCACCACCGCGTTCTTCTCGTCCACCACCGAGCCGTCGGGGGTGAGCCGGTAGATCTGGTCGTCGGCGTCCGTCCGGCCGACCTCGGCGACGATCAGCTCGACCTCGTAGGGCTTCTCCCCGACCGAGGAGAAGATGGTGCCGAGGGTCTGCGCGTACACGTTGGCCAGGCCGCGGGCGGTGACGTCGGCCCGGTCGTAGGAGTAGCCGCGCAGGTCGGCGTAGCGGACGCCGCCGATCCGCAGGTTCTCGAACTCGTTGTAGCGGCCGACCGCGGCGAAGGCGATCTTGTCGTAGATCTCGGAGACCTTGTGCAGCGCGCGGGAGGTGTTCTCCGCGACGAAGACGATGCCGTCGGCGTAGGTGAGCACGACCACGCTCCGACCGCGGGCGATGCCCTTGCGGGCGTACTCCGCGCGGTCCGCCATGGCCTGCTGGGGTGAGACGTAGAACGGCGTGGACACCGCCGGTCTCCCTTCGGGTGGTGGGGGCGGACTCAGAGGAGCGGGGCCTGCGGACCGTTCGGGTGCTCGCGGCGCTGTTCGGTGATGGTGACCGCGATCGCGGCGACCTCGTCCTCGTCGAGCCGGCGGAAGCCGTCCTCGGTGATCAGCGTGACGATCGGGAAGATCTTGCGGGCCAGGTCCGGGCCGCCGGTCGCCGAGTCGTCGTCGGCGGCGTCGTAGAGCGCCTGGACGGCGAGGGTGGCGGCCTGCTCGCCGGTCAGCCCGTCCCGGTAGAGCTTCTTCATCGCGCCGCGGGCGAACACCGAGCCGGAGCCGGTGGCGGCGAAGCCGGACCGCTCCTCGGAGCGGCCGCCGGTCACGTCGTAGGTGAAGATCCGGCCGCGGCCGAGGTCGAGGTCGTAGCCGGCGAACACCGGGACGACCGCGAGGCCCTGCATGGCCATCGCCAGGTTGGAGCGGATCATCGTGGTGAGCCGGTTGGCCTTGCCCTCGAACGAGAGCACGGCGCCCTCGATCTTCTCGTAGTGCTCCAGCTCCAGCTGGAACAGCCGGACCATCTCGACCGCGAGGCCGGCCGTGCCGGCGATGCCGACGGCGCTGTACTCGTCCGCCGGGAAGACCTTCTCGATGTCCCGCTGGGCGATGACGTTGCCCATGGTGGCGCGGCGGTCACCGGCCAGCACCACGCCGCCGTCGAACACCGCGGAGACGATGGTGGTGCCGTGCGGCGCCTCGACGGTCATCCCCTCGGGGAGGGTGCGCCGGCCGGGGAGCAGCTGGGGCGCGTGGCTGTCGAGGAAGTCGAGGAACGAGGAGGAGCCGGGGGTGAGGAAGGCGGCCGGCAGACGCCCGGTGCCACTGAGGTTGGCTTCCACACGTGTCCTTCCGGATCGAAGATCGAAAGTTGGTTGGTGCCCCGGACCCTACCCGTTTCGGGGGCCGGTTCCACTCTTCCTTCGGGGGTTCTGCGGGAACACGAGGCCGCAGGCGCGCTCAGGGCACACCTGCGGCGCTCGTGCTGCTGTTCTCGACGCGCGCGGGGGGTTTCCCCGGCTACTCGCCGCCCTTCTGGACGAATCCGCGCACGAAATCCTCCGCGTTGGATTCCAGTACCTCGTCGATTTCGTCGAGCACCGAGTCGACGTCGTCGCTGAGCTTTTCCTGCCGCTCCTTGAGCTCGTCCGCGGCCTGGGTTTCCGCGGCCTGCTCCTCGACCTCCTCGGAGGAGCGGTTGGCCCGCTGCTGGCCGCCGCCGGTGTCCTTCTCCGCCATTTCCCTCACCCCGCTCGTTCGGTGTTCTCGTTCAACGCTGGCTGCTCACCGGAATGATTCCCCGTCGGGGAAATGTTCACCCCCGGTGATCGAAAAGTTACCCGCCGGAGAGGACGCGCACCAGGTCCTCGGCGGTGCGGCACCGGTCGAGCAGGTCCTTGACGTGCTCCCGGGTGCCGCGCAGCGGCTCCATGGTCGGGACGCGCTGCAGGCTGTCGTGGCCGGGCAGGTCGAAGATCACGGAGTCCCAGGAGGCCGCGGCCACGTGGTCGGCGTACTGCTCCAGGCAGCGGCCGCGGAAGTAGGCCCGGGTGTCGTCGGGGGGCTGGTGCACGGCCCGCAGGACGTCCTCCTCGGCGAAGAGCCGCTCGAACCGGCCGCGCGCCTCCAGGCGGTTGTACAGGCCCTTGTCGGCCCGCACGTCGCTGTACTGGAGGTCGACCAGCTGGAGCCGGGGGCTGTCCCAGTCCAGGCCGTCGCGCTGCCGGTAGCCCTCCAGGAGCTCCTTCTTGGCGATCCAGTCGAGCTGCCGGGACAGGCTCATCGGGTCGCGCTCCAGGCGGCCCAGCACGTCCTCCCAGCGGGCCAGCACGTCCAGGGTCTGGTCGTCGGCGTCCTGCCCGTGGCGGTCCTCGACGTACTTGCGGGCCAGTTCGCAGTACTCCATCTGGAGCTGGACGGCCGTCAGGCGGCGGCCGCTGCGCAGCTGGACCAGCTGCTTGAGGTCGGGGTCGTGGGAGACGCGGTGCAGGGTGCGCACGGGCTGGTCGACGGCGAGGTCGACGGCGATGAAGCCGTCCTCGATCATCGACAGGACCAGGGCGGTGGTGCCGAGCTTGAGGTAGGTGGAGATCTCGGAGAGGTTGGCGTCGCCGATGATGACGTGCAGCCGGCGGTACTTCTCGGCGTCGGCGTGCGGTTCGTCGCGGGTGTTGATGATGGGGCGCTTGAGCGTCGTCTCCAGGCCGACCTCGACCTCGAAGTAGTCGGCGCGCTGGCTGATCTGGAAGCCGTGGCCGCCGCCCTCCTGACCGATGCCCACCCGGCCCGCGCCGCACACCACCTGGCGGGAGACGAAGAACGGGGTGAGGTGGCGGACGATGTCGGCGAACGGGGTGGCCCGCTGCATCAGGTAGTTCTCGTGGGTGCCGTAGGAGGCGCCCTTGTTGTCGGTGTTGTTCTTGTAGAGCAGGATCCGCTGCCCGTTCGGCAGCTCCAGGGCCCGCTCGGCGGCCGCCGCCATGATCCGCTCGCCCGCCTTGTCCCAGAGCACCGCGTCGCGCGGGTTGGTGACCTCGGGCGAGGAGTACTCGGGGTGCGCGTGGTCGACGTAGAAGCGGGCGCCGTTGGTGAGGATGACGTTGGCCAGGCCGATGTCCTCGTCGGTGAGCTGGCTGGCGTCCGCCACCTCCCGGGCCAGGTCGAAGCCCCGGGCGTCGCGCAGCGGATTCTCCTCCTCGAAGTCCCAGCGGGCGCGGCGCGCCCGGTGCATCGCCGCGGCGTACGCGTTGACGACCTGGGACGAGGTGAGCATGGCGTTGGCGTTGGGGTGCCCGGGCACGGAGATGCCGTACTCGGTCTCGATCCCCATCACGCGCCGTACGGTCATGCGGCCCTCCTGACCTGTGGGTCCTGCTGGGTCCTGCTGGTGCTGCCGGTGCAGACGCGCCGTCCGGCTGCGGAGCCCTGCCGAGCGCCGCAGCCGGACGGGGTCGTACGCGTGCTACAGGTACTGCCCCGTGTTGGCGACGGTGTCGATGGATCGGCCGGACTCGGCACCCTGCTTGCCGGTGACGAGGGTGCGGATGAAGACGATCCGCTCGCCCTTCTTGCCGGAGATGCGGGCCCAGTCGTCCGGGTTGGTGGTGTTGGGCAGGTCCTCGTTCTCCTTGAACTCGTCCACGCAGGCGGCGAGCAGGTGGGAGACGCGCAGACCGCGCTGGCCGTGGTCGAGGTAGTCCTTGATGGCCATCTTCTTCGCCCGGTCCACGATGTTCTGGATCATGGCGCCGGAGTTGAAGTCCTTGAAGTACAGGACCTCCTTGTCACCGTTGGCGTAGGTGACCTCCAGGAAGCGGTTCTCCTCGGTCTCCGAGTACATCCGCTCGACCACCGACTGGATCATGGCGGCGACGGTGACCGACACCGAGCCGTCGTGCTCCTTGAGGTCGTCCGGGTGGAACGGGAGGGTGTCCCGCAGGTACTTGGAGAAGATGTCCTTGGCCGCCTCGGCGTCCGGCCGCTCGATCTTGATCTTGACGTCCAGGCGGCCGGGCCGCAGGATCGCCGGGTCGATCATGTCCTCGCGGTTGGAGGCGCCGATGACGATGACGTTCTCCAGGCCCTCCACGCCGTCGATCTCCGCCAGCAGCTGCGGGACGATGGTGTTCTCCACGTCCGAGCTGACGCCGGAGCCGCGGGTGCGGAAGAGCGACTCCATCTCGTCGAAGAAGACGATGACGGGCGTGCCCTCGCTCGCCTTCTCCCGGGCCCGCTGGAAGACCAGGCGGATCTGCCGCTCGGTCTCGCCCACGTACTTGTTGAGCAGCTCGGGGCCCTTGATGTTGAGGAAGTAGCTCTTGCCCTGCGGGCGGCCGGTCACCTCGGCGACCTTCTTGGCCAGCGAGTTGGCGACCGCCTTGGCGATCAGCGTCTTGCCGCAGCCGGGCGGGCCGTAGAGCAGGACGCCCTTGGGCGGGCGGAGCTCGTACTCCTTGAACAGGTCGGCGTGCAGGTACGGGAGCTCCACCGCGTCCCGGATCTGCTCGATCTGGCCGGCGAGGCCGCCGATCTGCCGGTAGTCGATGTCCGGGACCTCCTCGAGGACCAGCTCCTCGACCTCGGACTTCGGCACCACCTCGTACACGTAGCCGGAGCGGGGCTCCAGCAGCAGTGCGTCGCCCGGGCGGAGCGTGGCGCCGTGCAGCGGCTCGGCGAGCCGCACCACGCGCTCCTCGTCGGTGTGGCCGGTGACCAGCGCGCGGTCGCCGCCCTCCAGCACCTCCTTGAGCGTGACGATCTCGCCGATCCGCTCGAACGCCATCGCCTCGACGACGTTCAGCGCCTCGTTGAGCATCACCTCCTGGCCGCGGCGCAGCTCGTCCAACTCGACGTTGGGGCTGACGTTGACCCGGAGCTTTCGGCCCCCGGTGAAGATGTCGGCCGTCCCGTCCTCGTTCTGTTCGAGGAAGGTGCCGAATCCGGCCGGCGGCTGGGCGAGCCGGTCGACCTCCTCCTTGAGGGCCACGATCTGGTCGCGGGCCTCGCGCAGGGTGGCGACGAGCCTCTCGTTCTGGGCGGTCACACCGGCCAGGTTGGTCTGCAGCTCGACGATCCGCTCCTCGAGAACCCTCGAACCACGGGGCGAATCGGCGAGCCGGCGCCGAAGGACGGCGATCTCCTGCTCGAGGTAGGAGACCTGCGCGGCCTCGTCGGACCCCCGTGCGGGCCTGCCGGCGCTGCGGTCGTACTCGTCATCGTGGGCTGCCACGGTCCTCACCTCCTCCTGGGGGAGCTGGACGACCCAAACCTACCTGGGACCAGGGCGATGTAAACCCCTTAGTGATCAGAAAGGCGGGTCGGGCGTGTCCGGTTGTTCGCCCTGCGTGCTTCCCCTCTTGGTAGAGGAGATGCCCACCGCTCAACGGTTCAAAGCAGCGCGGATGTATCGTGACAGGAATGTCCCCGAATACGGGGCGACGTGAGCAGAAACGGCAGGGGCAATGGCGGGGACTGGCGAGGCACTCGAAGTCTGGATCGACCAGGATCTGTGCACCGGCGACGGCATCTGCGCGCAGTACGCGCCCGAGGTCTTCGAGCTCGACATCGACGGGCTCGCCTACGTCAAGGGCGCGGACGACGAGTTGCGCCAGCAGCCGGGCGAGACCGTCCCCGTGCCGCTGACGCTCCTTCAGGACGTGGTCGACTCCGTCAAGGACTGCCCCGGCGACTGCATCCACGTCCGCCGGGCGGCGGACGGCGTCGAGGTCTACGGGCCGGACGCGGACTGACGCCCGTTCGGCCCTGACGGGCGCTCAGGCGCCCAGCTGCTCGGGCCGTTCAGGCGCTCTGCACCGGCGTCCTGGTCTCGGTCTTCGCCCAGGCCCCGCCGGAGCGCGTCCAGACCAGCTCGACCTGGAGGTCGGGCGAGAAGCGGGGCACGTCCGGGGAGGAGTAGCCGCGGGCCTTCCCGCGGATCGAGCCGTCGCTGCGGACCGCCAGCTCGGTGACGGTCAGGCCGTCGGCGTCCGGCAGCAGCAGCACGGGGGCGCCGTCGGCGCCGACCAGGAACACCCCGTCCGGCGGAGTGCCCATGTCCGCCCGGCAGTGCGCGGCGGCGACGGTCACCGGCTCCCCGTCCAGCACCGCGGACGCCTTCAGGCTCACCGCGACCGGGAACGGCCCGCACTCCAGCGGCAGCCGCACCTTCGCCAGGTCCGCCTCCGGCAGCGGCGAGGCCGTGGGCACCGGCTCCGCGACCGGCCCGTCGGCCGCCCGCTGACCGCCCGTCACCGCCCCGGTCGCCGAGGTCGCGCCCAGCGCCCCGCCCACCACGGCCGCGCAGCCCGCCGCGACCAGCGCCCAGTGCTTCAGCCCCGACCGCGCGTGCCCGGGTATCCGACGCTCCGTCACCACGAGACTCCCCTCTTTCCGGTCCGGGCATCCTTCCACACCGGGCCCCGGAGCGGCCCGTCAGGGGCGCGGGGAACTGCGCGGGGCGGAAGACGCCGACAGCCAGGTCGCGAGGGGGGCGGTGACTTGCCTCCCCCGGCCCCGGAGGGCTGGGAGGTGCCCCCCTCCTCACGACCTGGCTGCCGGTACGCGGTTCCGCGTGCTACTCGGGGAGTTCCCGGGCGTCGTGCGAGGCCGCCTGGCGCTGCGCCTTGCGGACGGCCGCGCGCTCGGCGAGCGAGAGCTCGCTCTCGGGGCCGGTCTCGTAGTCCTCGCCGTAGGAGCCCTTCGCGGGGCGGCGGCGGCGCAGCGGGGGCTCGACCCCGTCGGCGAGGCGGCGGGCGGTGAGCAGGAAGCCGGTGTGCCCGATCATGCGGTGGTCGGGGCGGACGGCGAGGCCCTCGAGGTGCCAGGTGCGGACCATGGTCTCCCAGGCCTGCGGCTCGGTGAAGGTGCCGTGCTCGCGCAGCGCCTCGACGGTGCGCGACATCTGCGTGGTGGTGGCCACGTAGCAGCAGATCAGGCCGCCGGGGACGAGCGCCTTGGAGGCGACGTCCAGGCACTCCCAGGGGGCGAGCATGTCGAGGATGACGCGGTCGACGTCGGTCTCGACCAGGTTGTCCTGGAGGTCGCCGACGGTGAGCTTCCAGGCCGGGTGCGGGCCGCCGAAGTAGCGCTCGACGTTGCTCCTGGCGATGTCGGCGAAGTCCTGGCGGCGCTCGTAGGAGGCCAGCGAGCCGGTGTCGCCGACGGCGCGCAGCAGGTAGGTGGAGAGGGCGCCGGAGCCGACGCCCGCCTCGACCACCCGGGCGCCGGCGAAGATGTCGGCCATGGCCAGGATCTGGCCCGCGTCCTTGGGGTAGATCACGGCCGCGCCGCGCGGCATGGACAGGACGTAGTCGGGGAGCAGGGGGCGCAGCGCGAGGTACGGGACGTTGCCCGTCGTGCGGACGACCGTGCCCTCGGGAGCGCCGATCAGCTCGTCGTGCGGGAACATACCCTTGTGGGTGTGGAACTGGTTCCCGGCCTGGAGCGTGAACGTGTAGTGGCGGCCCTTGGGGTCGGTCAGCTGGACCTGGTCCCCGACCTGGAAGGGCCCGCGTCGGCGGGTGGCACCGGTCGGTTCGGACATGGGGGCCATCCTACGGGAGCCGGAGGGCTGCCCCCGACCACATGATCAGTCCGCGCCCGCGGCCCGGCCCTGGAGCGCGGCGGTGAGCTTGCGCTCCAGGTCGGTGAGGGAGAGGACGCCGTAGACCGAGCCGTCGGGGCGGACCACCAGGTACTCGGTGGCGGGGGCGCGGCGCAGGGTGTCGAGGATCTGCTCGCCGGCCAGGTCGACGGGGACGGTGAGGCCGGGTTCGAGGTCGCGGGAGACGGCGGTGACGGCGATCCAGGGGCGGCGGTGCTCGGGGACGGCGCTGACCGCGGACTCCTTGACCACGGCGATCGGCTCGCCGCGTCCGTCGACCACCACGATCGCCCCGGCGTGCACCTCCCGGGCCCGGCGCATGGCCTCGCCGAGGGGGGTGTCGGCGGGGACGTCGATGCTGCGGCGGGCCATCTCGCGGACCTTGAGCCGGGGCAGCACCTCCTTGAGGCGGGCGTTGCGCAGCGAGTTGCCCGCGCCCTGCCAGATGATGAAGCCGAGGATCGCGGCGAGCACGCCGTCGACCATGGCCTCGGTGGCGGAGCGCTCGACGTCCTGGGAGGAGCTGAAGATCGGCAGGCCGAGGACGACGGCGATCGCGAGGGCGCGGCCGACCCAGACCGCGGCCAGGGTGCCCTTCATCGGGTTGCCGGTGACGGCCCAGACGACGGCGCGCAGCATCCGGCCGCCGTCCAGCGGGAGGCCGGGGAGCAGGTTGAAGGCGGCGACGACCAGGTTGGAGACCATGAGTCCGGCGAGCAGCACGCCGGGGACGGTGGCGGGTTCGACGGCGCGCAGGCCGAGCCAGAAGGCGCCGCCGAGCAGCAGCGAGAGCAGCGGGCCGACGAAGGCGAGCCAGAACTCGCGCCAGGGGCGGTCGGCCTCCTTCTCGATCTCGGAGACGCCGCCGAGGAACTGGAGCTGGATCCGGCGGACGCCGAGCCTGTAGCGGATCCCGACGACGGTGTGGGCGAGTTCGTGGACCAGCACCGAGCCGTAGAAGGCGACGGCGAAGGAGAAGGCGAGCAGGTAGCGGGCGCCGCCGAGGTCGGGCAGGACGTCGGCGAGGCGGCTGCCGAAGATCCAGGTGATGAGTGCGGCGACCAGGAACCAGGACGGGGTGACGTAGACGGGCACGCCGAACGGACGGCCCATCAGGATGCCGCCGCGCGGCTGGTCGTCGGGCTTCGGCTTCTCCGGTGCCCGCCCCTCGGTGTCGTTCACCGTGCTCCTTCCGTCCCGCCGTCCGCTGGTGCCTCGTACGCTACGTGATCTCGCCCCGGGAACGGCGGCGCACCCCGCCCTCCCTTCTCCTATACCCAGGTCTTCGACCCGTGCGCCCTCGGTGTCGGTTCGGTGCAATAGGGTCGTGGCATGCAGCAGACCGACCCTTCGCCCGCTCCGCGTCCGGCCGCCCGGCCGACGGGGCTGTCGCCCTCGCGGGCGGGTGACTTCATGACCTGCCCGCTGCTGTACCGGCTGCGGGTGATCGACCGGCTGCCGGAGCCGCCGTCCGCGGCCGCGACCAGGGGCACGCTGGTGCACGCGGTGCTGGAGCGGCTGTTCGACCACCCGCCGGCCGAGCGGACGCCGGGGCGGGCGCTCGGGCTGCTGGGCCCGCAGTGGGAGCGGTTGCTGGGGGAACGGCCGGAGCTGGCGGAACTGTTCCCGGGCGAGCCGGAGAAGTTGGCCGGCTGGCTGGGGGACGCCGAGAAGCTGGTGGAGAAGTGGTTCCGGCTGGAGGACCCGACCCGGCTGCACCCGGTGGAGCGGGAGCTGTACGTGGAGACGGCGCTGCCCTCGGGCCTGCTGCTGCGCGGGTACATCGACCGGGTGGACGTCGCGCCGTCCGGCGAGGTGCGGCTGGTGGACTACAAGACCGGCCGGGCGCCCTCGCGGGACTTCGAGGGCAGGGCGATGTTCCAGATGAAGTTCTACGCCCTGGTGGTGTGGCGCTGGAAGGGCGTCGTCCCCAAGCGGCTGCAGCTGGTCTACCTGGGCGGCGGCGGGGACGTGGTGACGTACGACCCGGACGAGGCGGACCTGCTCTCGGTGGAGCGGAAGCTGGAGGCGCTGTGGGAGGCGATCTCGGCGGCGGTGGCCACCGGTGACTTCCCGGCGACGCGCAACCGGCTGTGCGACTGGTGCGACCACAAGGCGTCGTGCCCGGAGTTCGGCGGCACTCCCCCGCCGTACCCGCTGCCCCTGACCACTGTGACCAATCCCGGCGAGGAGTCGTAGGTGACGATCCGTGTGCTGCTGGTGGACGACCAGCCGCTGCTGCGTACCGGTTTCCGGATGATCCTGGAGGCGGAGTCCGACCTGGCGGTGGTCGGCGAGGCGGGCGACGGGCAGCAGGCGCTGGACCAGGTCCGCGCCCTGCAGCCGGACGTGGTGCTGATGGACATCCGGATGCCGCGGATGGACGGCGTGGAGGCGACCCGGCGGATCGCCGGTCCGGACCGGGACGGCCCGGCGAAGGTGCTGGTGCTGACCACCTTCGACCTGGACGAGTACGTGGTGGAGGCGCTGCGCGCGGGCGCCAGCGGCTTCCTGCTGAAGGACGTGCCGGCCGAGGAGCTGGTGCAGGCGATCCGGGTGGTGGCGGACGGCGCGGCGATGCTGGCCCCGTCGGTGACCCGCCGCCTGCTGGACATGTACGCCACCAAGCTGCCCTCGGGCGACGAGGCGCCGCCGCAGGCGCTGACGGTGCTGACCGAGCGCGAGGTGGAGGTGCTGCGGCTGGTGGCGCGCGGCCTGTCGAACGCGGAGATCGCCGCCGAGCTGTTCGTCTCGGAGACGACGGTGAAGACGCACGTCGGCCACGTGCTGACCAAGCTGCAGCTGCGCGACCGGGTGCAGGCGGCGGTGTACGCGTACGAGAGCGGCCTGGTGCGCCCGGGTTCGCTGTAGCCCGCCGGAGCGCCGGACGGCCCGCTGCCCCCGAGGGGGGCGGCGGGCCGTCCGGCGTCCTGCCGGGGTGTCACTCGGCGGTGCGGCCGATCTCCCAAAACCGGAAGACGCCGGTGTTGTCCATGGTGCTGTCCACGCCGGTGATGCCGGGGCGGTAGACGTAGAACGACTTGTTCTGGAACAGCGGCACCATCGGGACGGCGTCGGCCAGGATCTTCTGGATCTGGTCGTAGGCGCCGCCGCCGGAGCGGTCGGTGAGCTTGATCGACTCGGGCACCAGCTTGTCGCTGATCTGGGTGTTGTTCCAGCCGTTGTGGTAGGCGCCGCCGTTGACCACCAGCGGGCTGATGTAGTCGTCGGCGTCGGCGTAGTCGGGGGTCCAGCCGACGGTGTACGCCTGGTAGCTGCCGTTCTTCCAGCCCGCCTGGTAGGCGGTCCAGTCGGGCTCCTGCTCGACGGTGACCTGGAACAGGCCGCCGTTCTCCAGCTCCTGCTTGACGGCCTCCAGCTCGGCGGCGCCGGCCCGGGCGCGGGACCAGGTCAGGGTGAGCTTGACCGGGGTGGTGACGTGCGCGTTGGTGAGGATGCGCTTGGCCTTGGCCGGGTCGGGCTCGCCGTACTTGTCGAAGAAGGCGGTGTTGTGGCCGGCCAGGCCCGCCGGGACGACCGAGTACAGCGGCTGCACGGTGCCCGCGTAGACGTCCTGGGAGATCGACTTGCGGTCGACCAGCTGGGCGGCGGCCTGCCGGACGGCCTGGTTGCCCGCGGTCTCGTCCTTGGTGTTGAAGACCAGGTAGCGGGTCTCGCCGGAGGCGCCCTCGGCGACCCGGAGGGTGCCGGTGCCGGCCAGGTCGTCGGACTTGATCTTGGCGGCCACGGCGGGGTCGAGGCTGTTGTCGGTGAGGTCGACGTCGCCGCCGTCGAGGGCGGACTTCAGCTCCTCGGGCTTGTCGAAGTAGCGGACGGTGAACTTGTCGTTCTTCCGCTCGGCGATGCCCTGGTAGCCGGGGTTGCCGCTGAGCTGGATCCTGCGGGGGGCCTTGCCGTCCATCTCGACCGAGTCGATCTTGTACGGACCGGAGCCGACCAGGGAGGCGTTGTCGAGCAGCTTGTCGGCCGGGAAGACCTGGTGGTCGACGATGGCGCCGGCCGCGGAGGCCAGCTTGGCCGGGAGCACCGCGTCGGGGCTCTCCAGGTGGAAGGTGATCTCGCGGTCGCCGGAGGCGTCCACCGAGGCGATGGTGGACAGCAGCGGGCCGGGGCCGGACGGGTCGGCGATCTTCTTGACCCGGTCGATGGAGAACTTGACGTCCTGGGCGGTCAGCGGGTGCCCGTTGGAGAACTTCAGGCCGCTGCGCAGCGTGCACGTGTAGGTGAGCGCGTCGGAGCCGGTGAACTGGCAGGACTCGGCGGCGTCGGGCTGCGGGACGGTCGCGCCGGAGGGGAAGCTCAGCAGCGACTGGAAGGCGTTGTTGAGGATCAGCCAGGAGCCCGCGTCGTACGCACCGGCCGGGTCCAGCACGCTGGTCACGTTGGTGGTGCCCATGGTGATGGTGCCGTCGTCGCCGCCGCCGGCGGCCTTCTCCACGGAGGCGCAGCCCGCCGCGGTGGTGGCGACGAGGGCGGCGCAGCCGAGCACGGCCAGGCGGTTGGGGGTGGTCATGCGGGGTGGTCTTCCTCACTGCGTGCGGCCGGCTGTCGCCGGTGCCCGCCGCCCGGCGCCGGGGTGGGGCGGGGCCGCGGGACTGCTGCGGCCGCGCCCGCCCGTCGTCCCGGTTTTCCGGGGGTGGGCGGCGGCGCGGCACGGGGACTCGAACGCGCCTTAGCGTGCCACATCGGCTCCGGGCGGTCACCGAGGGTCCGGACGGCGGTCGCGGCGGGTTCGGAGGACCTTGTCCCGGCAGTCGACGAGTTGTCAGCCAATGCCCGTTTTCACCCGCGGCGGCGGACACGTTCCGCGTACCACCGGACGCGGAACGAAACCGGCAAAGGGTGCGCGGGAGACGAACCTCACACCCTGGCGGCCGCCAGGGTGCGCAGCAGGCCGAGGTCGACGTGCTCCAGCGAGGGCACCACCAGGCGGCCGGGGGCGGGGTCGATGGCGGCGATGGAGGGGACGGCGATGACCGGGCAGCCCGCGGCCTCCGCGGCGGCGACGCCGGTCGGGGTGTCCTCGACCACCACGCAGCGGGCCGGGTCGGCGCCGAGCCGGGCGGCGGCGGCCAGGTAGGGGTCGGGGTGCGGCTTGGTGCGGGCGACCTCGTCGCCGGCCACGGTGAAGGCGAAGTGCTGGGCGCCCAGGCTGCGCAGCACGATGTCGATGATGTGCCGGTGCGAGGCGGAGACCAGCGCGGCCGGGACGCCGTGCGCGCCCAGGGTGTTGAGCAGCCGCTCGGCGCCGGGCATCAGCGGGACGCCCCCGGCGAGCAGGTCGACGAAGCGCTGGTTGATCAGCACGGTCAGCTCGGCCGGGCTGAGGGTGACGCCGGTGCGGCCCAGCAGGTAGTCGATCACCCGGCTCATCGGGCCGCCGACCACGTGGGTGCGGTCCTCGGCGGTGAGCCGGTGGCCGAGCTCGGCGAACAGGTCGACCTCGGCCTGCCACCAGAAGTCCTCGGTGTCGACCAGGGTGCCGTCCATGTCGAGCAGGACGGCGTGCAGGCCGCTGTCCTCGCCGTCCCCGCCGATGCGGACCGGGGTCGAGACCGTCGTCATGCGCGCCGCCTTCCTGTGGACTGCCCCGGCGCGGACGCGTCGGGGGATGGCACGGGCCGGCCCGCTGGTCAGCGGACCGGCCCGTTTCAGGATCATCAAGAATACGCCCGCCCGGTGGGATTGCACCGGGCGGCGGTGCGGCGAACGGATGATGCCCGGTTGAAGACTTACCTGGCGTTGAAGTACTTGGCCTCGGGGTGGTGGACCACGATGGCGTCGGTCGACTGCTCGGGGTGCAGCTGGTACTCCTCGGAGAGGATCACGCCGACCCGCTCGGGCCTGAGCAGCTCGGCGATCTTGGCCCGGTCCTCCAGCTCGGGGCAGGCGCCGTAGCCGAGCGAGAAGCGCGCGCCGCGGTACTTGAGCGCGAACATGTCCCGGACGTCCTGCGGGTCCTCGTCGCCGAAGCCGAGCTCGTAGCGGACCCGGGCGTGCCAGAACTCGGCCAGCGCCTCGGCCAACTGGACGGACAGGCCGTGCAGTTCGAGGTAGTCGCGGTAGGAGTTGCCCGCGAACAGCTCGTTGGCGGCCTCGGAGATCCGGTTGCCCATGGTGACCACCTGGAGGCCGACCACGTCGCGCTCCCCCGACTCCTCCGGGCGGAAGAAGTCGGCCAGGCACAGGCGGCGGCCGCGGCGCTG
Organism: Kitasatospora phosalacinea; assembly: GCF_000717185.1. GTDB lineage: Bacteria > Actinomycetota > Actinomycetes > Streptomycetales > Streptomycetaceae > Kitasatospora > Kitasatospora phosalacinea_A. The sequence continues at coordinate 32,759 of NZ_JNYE01000075.1, forward strand.
GCGCGGGAAGGTGAAGCGGGTCAGCTCGGAGCCGTCCTCGCGGTAGAGGACCAGGTCGTCGCCCTTGGAGTTGGCCGGGAAGTAGCCGTAGACCACGGCGGGCTCCAGCCAGCCCTCGGTCTGCAGGCGGTCCAGCCAGCCGCGCAGCCGCGGGCGGCCCTCGGTCTCCACCAGCTCCTCGTACGTCGGGCCTCCGGAGCGGCCGCCCTTGAGGCCCCACTGGCCCTTGAACAGGGCGTCCTCGTCCAGCCAGGAGGCGTAGTCCTGGAACGGGATGCCCTTGACGATCCGGTCGCCCCAGAACGGCGGGGTCGGGATCCGGTTGTCGACGGCCACGTCGGAGCGGATCTGGCCGAGGTCGGCCTCCTCCGGCTCCTCGACCTCGACCCGGGCGTGGCGGCGCTTGCGCAGCTCGGGCAGGGCCGCGCCGGGGACGCCGCGCTTGATGCCGATCAGGGCGTCCATCAGGCGCAGGCCCTCGAAGGCGTCCCGGGCGTAGCGGACCTCGCCGTCGTAGATCTCGTGCAGGTCCTGCTCGACGTAGGCGCGGGTGAGGGCGGCGCCGCCGAGGATGACCGGGAAGTCGGCGGCCAGGGCGCGCTGGTTGAGCTCCTCCAGGTTCTCCTTCATGATCACCGTGGACTTGACCAGCAGGCCGGACATGCCGATCACGTCGGCCTTGTGCTCCTGGGCGGCCTCGACGATCGCCGAGACGGGCTGCTTGATGCCCAGGTTGACCACGTTGTAGCCGTTGTTGGACAGGATGATGTCGACCAGGTTCTTGCCGATGTCGTGCACGTCGCCCTTGACGGTGGCGAGCACGATGGTGCCCTTGCCCTCGCTGTCGGACTTCTCCATGTGCGGTTCGAGGTGCGCGACGGCGGCCTTCATCACCTCGGCGGACTGCAGCACGAACGGCAGCTGCATCTCGCCGGAGCCGAACAGCTCGCCGACCACCTTCATGCCGGACAGCAGCGTGTCGTTGATGATCTCCAGCGCGGGACGCTCGGTCAGCGCGGCGTCCAGGTCGGCCTCCAGGCCGTTGCGCTCGCCGTCGATGATCCGGCGCTGCAGGCGCTCCTCCAGCGGGAGGGCGGCCAGCTCCTCGGCCTTGGACGCGGCGGAGGAGGCGGCGGAGACGCCCTCGAAGAGCTGGAGCAGCTTCTGCAGCGGGTCGTAGCCCTCGCTGCGGCGGTCGTAGACCAGGTCGAGGGCGGTCTGCCGGCGGTCCTCGGGGATCCGGTTCATCGGGAGGATCTTGGCGGCGTGCACGATCGCGGAGTCCAGGCCGGCCTCCACGCACTCGTGCAGGAACACCGAGTTGACGACCTGGCGGGCGGCCGGGTTGAGGCCGAAGGAGATGTTCGACAGGCCCAGGGTGGTCTGCACGTCCGGGTGGCGGCGCTTGAGCTCGCGGATCGCCTCGATGGTCTCGATGCCGTCGCGGCGGGACTCCTCCTGGCCGGTGGCCAGGGTGAAGGCCAGGCAGTCGACCAGGATCGAGCTCTCCTCGATGCCGTACTCGCGGCCCAGCTGCTCGATCAGGCGCTCGGCGATGGCGACCTTGGTCTCGGCGGTGCGGGCCTGGCCCTGCTCGTCGATGGTCAGCGCGATCAGGCCGGCGCCGTGCTCGCGGGCCAGCGCGGCGATCCTGCCGAAGCGGGTGTCGGGGCCGTCGCCGTCCTCGTAGTTGACGGAGTTGAGGACGGCCCGGCCGCCGAGCATCTCCAGGCCCGCCTTCAGCACGGGCGGCTCGGTGGAGTCCAGCACGATCGGCAGGGTGGAGGCGGTGGCCAGGCGGCCGGCGATCTCGCGCATGTCGGCGACGCCGTCGCGGCCGACGTAGTCCACGCACAGGTCGAGCAGGTGGGCGCCCTCGCGGATCTGCTCGCGGGCGATCTCCACGCAGGCCTGCCAGTCGCCCGCGATCATCGACTCGCGGAACTTCTTCGAGCCGTTGGCGTTGGTGCGCTCGCCGATCGCCAGGTAGGAGGTGTCCTGCCGGAACGGCACCGCCTGGTACAGCGAGGCGGCGGCCGCCTCCGGCTTCGGGTCGCGCGGCGTGATCGGCAGGCCCTGGACCCGCTCGACCACCTGGCGCAGGTGCTCGGGGGTGGTGCCGCAGCAGCCGCCGACCAGGGCCAGGCCGTAGTCGCGGACGAAGCCCTCGTGAGCGTCGGCGAGCTCGGCCGGGCTGAGCGGGTAGTGCGCGCCGTCCTTGGTGAGCACCGGCAGGCCCGCGTTCGGCATGCAGGACAGGCCGACCTTGGCGTTCTTCGCCAGGTAGCGCAGGTGCTCGCTCATCTCGGCCGGGCCGGTGGCGCAGTTCATGCCGATGAAGTCGATGCCGAGGGGCTCCAGCGCGGTCAGCGCCGCGCCGATCTCCGAGCCCAGCAGCATGGTGCCGGTGGTCTCGACGGTGACCTGCGCGAGGATCGGCAGGTTCACCCCGGCCTCCGCCAGGGCGGCCTGACAGCCCAACACCGCCGCCTTGGTCTGCAGCAGGTCCTGGCTGGTCTCGACCAGCAGCGCGTCCACGCCGCCCGCGATCAGGCCCGCCGCGTTCTCCCGGAAGCCCTCGCGGACCACCTCGAAGGTGGTGTGGCCGAGCGTCGGCAGCTTGGTGCCCGGGCCCATCGAGCCCAGCACCCAGCGGACGCGGCCGTCCTGCGCGGTGAACCGGTCGGCCGTCTCGCGGGCGATCCGGGCGCCCGCCTCGGACAGCTCGAAGATCCGCTCGGGGACGTCGTACTCGCTGAGCGCCCAGTGGTTGGCGCCGAAGGTGTTGGTCTCCACGCAGTCCACGCCGACCGCGAAGTACGCCTCGTGCACCGAGCGCACGATGTCGGGGCGGGTGACGTTCAGGACCTCGTTGCAGCCCTCCAGCTGCTGGAAGTCCTCCATCGTCGGGTCCTGTGCCTGGAGCATCGTGCCCATCGCCCCGTCGGCGACCACGACTCGGGTGGCGAGGGCCTCTCGCAGGGCGTCGGCGCGGTCCTGCTGGGCGGACGTGGGTACAACGGTGGCCATGTGGCTGCTCCCTGAGTGCGACGGCTGTCGGCTATGCGTCCCGTCCGGACCGGGGGCGCACCCCGCCAGGGTATCGGTCCGCCGGGGTGCGGGTGGAACCCTTTCCACATCGTGGGCGTCCTTGTCCACCGGAAGGGAGCAACGATCATGCCCACTTCGGGGGAACACAGCGGGTGGAAGCGGCTCCGACGCGCCCTGCGCGCGTCCGAATGGCGGACACTGCCCGCCCGGGCGCGGCGGCGCTGGCGCGGGCGGACCCGCTGGAGCGGGCGGCGGCGCGCCCTCACCGCACTCGTCACCGTCCTCGCCCTGCTGGTCCTGCCGGTGCTGGGCGCGGCCGCGGCGCTGCGCTGGCAGTACGCGGGCGACCCGGCCGCGGACGCCCGCACCCGCGGCAAGGACGCGCTCTGGCTGGGCCACGCCTGGGTCGACGGGCGGCGCACGCCCGCGGAGCTGACCGCGCTGGCCGCGAAGGTGCGCAGCACCGGCATCCACGACCTGTACGTGCACACCGGGCCGCTGGAGCACGACGGTTCGCTCGACCCGGCGCTGGCGCCCGGGGCCGCGGACTTCCTGGCCCGGGCGCACGCGGCGCTGCCGGGGGTGCGGATCCAGTCCTGGCTGGGGGACGTGGTGGCGCCCGAGAAGGAGGGCCTGCACCTGGACCGCCCCGACGTCCGGGACCGGATCACCGCCTCCGCGCGGCAGGTCCTCGACCTGGGCTTCGACGGCGTCCACTTCGACCTGGAGCCCGTGCACTCCGGCTCCCCCGGGTTCCTCGCGCTGCTCGACCAGGTGCACGCGCTGACCGCGGCCCGCTCGGTGCCGCTGTCCATCGCCGCCCCGCAGATCGACCCCGTCCCGGGCCTGGGCCGGGTCACCTTCGCGCTCAGCAACCACGGCAAGTACTGGTCCGCCGGGTACTTCGCGGCGGCGGCCCGGCGGGTCGACCAGGTCGCGGTGATGTCGTACGACACCTCGATGCCGGTCGAGTCGCTGTACGGCGGCTACGTGGCCCGGCAGACCTCGCTCGCCCTGGCCAACACCCCGCCGGAGGTCGACCTGCTGATGGGCCTGCCCGCGTACTGGGCGGACACGCCCTCGCACCGCGGCGACGCCGAGACCGTCCGCGCGGCGGTCCGCGGCGCCCGGCTCGGCCTGGGCCCGGGCGGACGGCAGAACTTCGGCCTCGCGCTGTACGTGGACTTCGCGGCGACGCCGGACCACTGGGCGGCGTACCGGGACGGCTGGTGCAACTAGACGAGTAGTTCCGAAGTGGGTCAGTGGTCGTAGGCGATGAGTGATCGGGTGACGGGTTGGCCGGTGGTGCGGTTGTGCCAGATCGCGCAGGTCAT
>NZ_JNYE01000076.1 GCF_000717185.1 Kitasatospora phosalacinea
GGGTCCGGCGGGGCGGCGCGCCGCCGGTTTGGCGGGGGCCGGCCGGGGGCAGCCTCGGCTGGACGAGGGGGCTACCGCCATGGCCGGAGAGCGCGCACCGCGGAGCGGCCCAGGGGGGTTCCTCGGCCCGGTCGAGCCGGGCGAGGGCACCTGGGCCCCGCTCGTGCTGCGCCCCGCGCCGCCCCCGGAGCCTCCGCCCCGGCTGCTGAGCAAACGTCAGAAGTACCTGCTGGCAAGTTTCTTGCTGCTGCTCGCGCTGGCGCTGACGATCCTGCGCGCCGCGAACTACCCTGAGCAGGCGGCGAATTCACCTCCGCCGCAGGATGTTCCTTTTCCTTCGCAGTCCACCCGGTTCGAGTACGTCGGCCCGGCCCCGGACCGCCCGGAGGCCTTCGCGCTGGAGCTGGCGGTGCACAACACCGGCCCCGGCCCGGTGGACGTGCTGGGGGTGCGGCAGGGGTACCGGGGGCTGACCGTGCTGGTGGCGGGTTGGCTGCCGCGGACGGTGCCGCCCGGCGGGACGGTGTCGCTGCGGGTGGGCCTGCGGGTGACGGACTGCTCGGGGGCCCCCGCGGACGCGACCCTCCCTTTCCTGGATGTAACGCTGCGTAACACGCGCGCAATGGAGACCGTGAGCGAGATCCTGGGCGCCGACTACGCCCGGGACCTCTCCGCGGCGCTGCACGCGGCCTGCGACGGCACCGATAACCGGACGCCCGCGACCAGCACCGACGACCCGGACAAACCTGTTCGATAAACGGACAACCCGGTGGTGACCAGGGAGTTGGCGAGTGCAAGCATCCGCGACTCGGGACGGAGCCCGGAATTTCGGGCTCCACCTGGGGTTTTCGACCATGATGTGAGATCAACTTCCGCAATGGTCATAACAAGAGAATCACAGCCTCTCCTGTCCCACTGCCCGAGTCGGCACCGGCGGTCTAGAGTCACGCCCAGTCACCGCGCCGTCCGGTTTTCGGGCTGGGCCGTCGCGATCCGGCACCGCCAGCCCTGTGCGCGTGTCCTCCAGATCCAGAAGGAGACCCTCGTCGTGCGAAAGAGCTCACTCCTTGTCGTGACCATTGCAGTGACCGCGGCGCTGACGCTGTCCGCCTGCGGTTCGCGCGGCGGCAAGTCCGACTCCGGCGCGGACAACGCGGGCGCCAGCAACGGCGGCGGCAACAGCAGCAGCACCAAGGTCGTGATCGGCATCGACGCCCCGATCAGCGGCAGCCTGTCGGCCCTGGGCCTCGGCATCCGGAACTCGGTGGAGCTCGCGGCCAAGCAGGCCAACGCCAAGAACTACGTCCCGGGCGTGACCTTCTCCATCGAGGCCAAGGACGACCAGGCCAACCCGACCACCGGCAAGCAGAACGCCACCGCCCTGGTCGACACCAAGGGCGTCGTCGGCGTGGTCGGCCCGCTCAACTCCAGCGTCTCGCTGACCATGCAGAAGGTCTTCGACGACGCCAAGCTGGCCCAGATCTCCCCCGCCAACACCAGCCCCGACCTGTCGCTGGGCCCGGACTGGGGCAGCGGCAAGTTCGCCCGCCAGTACCAGTCGTACTTCCGCACCGCCACCACCGACGTGGTGCAGGGCAAGTTCGCCGCCCAGTACCTGTACAACGACGCCAAGAAGACCAAGGTCTACGTCATCGACGACAAGAAGACCTACGGCGCGGGCCTGGCCTCCATCTTCGCGGACGAGTTCAAGCGGCTCGGCGGCACCGTGGTCGGCACCGACCACATCAACCCGGGCGACAAGGACTTCTCCGCGATCGCCACCAAGGTCGCCGGGGCCGGCGCCGACTCGGTCTACTACGGCGGCGAGTACCCGGACGCCGGCCCGCTCAGCGACCAGCTGAAGAAGGGCGGCGCGAAGGTCCCGCTGTTCGGCGGCGACGGCATCTACGACCCGGAGTTCGTCAAGCTCGCCAACGGCAACGGCGAGGGCGACCTGGCCACCTCGGTCGGCGTCCCGGTCGAGGAGCTGGACAGCGCCAAGGAGTTCGTCGCCAACTACACCGCGGCCAACTACAAGGACCCGTACGCGGCCTACGGCGGCTACTCGTACGACGCCGCCTGGGCGATCATCGAGGCGGTCAAGGCCGCCGTCGAGCACAACGGCGGCAAGGTCCCGGCCGACCTGCGCACCCAGGTGCTGGCGGAGCTCGGCAAGGTGAAGTTCACCGGCGTCACCGGCCCGGTCGCCTTCGACGAGTACGGCGACACCACCAACAAGCAGCTGACCGTGTACAGCGTCCAGTCCGGCGCCTGGAAGAAGGTCAAGAGCGGTACGTACAGCGGCTGACCCGCACCGCACTCCCCCCGCTAAGACAGCCGTGAGGCGGAGGGCACCACAAGTGCCCTCCGCCTTCTCGTACCCCCCAATCCACGGAGGCCCGCGGTGCACGAACTGCCGCAAAACCTGGCCAACGGACTGATGCTCGGCCTGATGTACGGCCTGATCGCCATCGGCTACACGATGGTCTACGGCATCGTCCAGCTCATCAACTTCGCCCACGGCGAGATCTTCATGATCGGCGGCTTCGGCGCGCTGACCGCCTACGCGGCGCTGCCGCACGGCACCTCCCTCTGGCTGGCGCTGCCGGTCATGATCCTCGGCGGTGTGATCGCCTCCGTGCTCACCGCCACCGCCGCCGAGCGGTTCGCCTACCGGCCGCTGCGCACCGCGCCCCGGCTGGCGCCGCTGATCACCGCGATCGGCCTGTCGATCGCGCTGCAGCAGGTGGTGTGGGCGTTCTACCCGGGCGGCAAGAAGGCGCTGTCCTTCCCGCAGTTCGGGGGCGACCCGATCGGCCTGGGCTCCTTCCACCTGCAGCGCAACGACCTGTTCCTGCTGGTCGCGGCGCCGCTGTGCATGCTGGTGCTGGCCGCCTTCGTGCGGCTGACCCGCACCGGCCGGGCCATGCAGGCCACCGCGCAGGACCCGGACACCGCGAAGCTGATGGGCATCGACACCGACCGGATCATCGTGGTCGCGTTCGCGCTGGGCGCGGCCTTCGCGGCCGTCGCGGCGGTCGCGCACGGCCTGCGCTACGGACAGGTCGACTTCACGATGGGCTTCCTGGCCGGTCTGAAGGCGTTCACCGCGGCGGTGCTGGGCGGCATCGGCAACGTCTACGGCGCGATGCTGGGCGGCCTGGTGCTGGGCGTCGCCGAGTCGATGGCCACCGCGTACGTCCAGGACGTCCCCGGCATGCACCAGCTCGGCGGCGGCGCCTGGGCCAACGTGTGGGCGTTCGTGCTGCTGATCGTCGTCCTGCTGGTGCGGCCGCAGGGCCTGCTGGGCGAGCGCGTCGCGGATCGGGTGTGAGGACGATGACCGAGAGCACGACCCACGAGACCACCCCGGTCCTGCCGCTGCCCGCGCACCTCGCGCTGGGCGCGGCGGTCGGCGGCGGAGTACTGGCCGCCGCGTCCGCGGCGATGTCCTGGACGTGGACGCCGGACTTCCCCGGCGACCTGACGTACTACGGCTCCCCGGCCGGCCTGCAGTGGCTGGCCCTGGTCGGCGGCGCGCTGACCGCGCTGCTGGCGCTGGCCGCCCGCGGGCTGAAGGGCCTGCGCTGGCTGAGCCCCTCGGGCAGCGGCAACGGCGTGCTGTTCGCCGCGCTCGGCACCTTCGCGGTGTGCTGGTACGCGGTGGTGGCGATCGCCGTGGAGCTGGACGGCCTGGTCAACCTGGACCCGGGCGGCTGGCTGGCCGCGGTCGGTTCGCTGCTCGCCGTCCTGGGCGCGCTCGGCCTGCCGCTGGACCGCCGCCGCACCGTCCGCCACCCCGAGCTGCACTGGGGCCTGTACGCGGCGCTGGCGGTCTCCGCGGTGCTGCGGCTGGGCCTGGGCCAGGGCTGGGCGCTGCACGCCGTGCCGCCGGGCATCCGGCCGCTCTTCACCGAGAACCTGTGGTTCTTCGTCGCCCTGCCCGTGGCGATCGCGCTCTTCCGGCTGTGGCGCCTGCTGGACGGCTGGCTGCGGATCGGCCGGATCGAGCGTCCGCTGCCCGCCGCCCGCGCCCTGCCGGGCTGGGCGGAGATCCTGGTGGTGACCGCGGTGTTCGCGGTGGGCCTGGGCGTGGTCGAGTTCGGCGTCTCCACCGAGTACGGGGAGCTGTTCGTCGGCTTCCTGCTGCTGACCGCCTTCGCCACCGCGGCGCTGCTGGCGTCCGGCGCGGTGGGCCGGCTGCGCGAGCTGACGGCCCGGCACCGGGCGGTGACCACGGGCGCGGCGTTCGCCGCGGCGGGCGCGTTCCCGTTCACCCAGAGCAGCGAGACGTACGTGCTGATCGGCACCAACATCCTGATCTTCGCGACGGTGGCGCTCGGCCTGAACGTGGTGGTGGGCCTGGCGGGCCTGCTGGACCTCGGCTACGTGGCCTTCCTGGGCGTGGGCGCGTACGCGGCGGCGCTGGTGTCGGGTTCGCGGTTCTCGGTCTTCCGGGACCTGCACCTGCCGTTCCCGGTCGCGGTGCTGATCGGTGCGGCGGCGGCGCTGGTGTTCGGCGTGGTGATCGGCGCGCCGACGCTGCGGCTGCGCGGCGACTACCTGGCGATCGTGACGCTGGGCTTCGGCGAGATCTTCCGGATCGCGATGAACAACCTGGACGGCACGTCGGGCCCGAGCCTGACCAACGGCCCGAACGGCATCGCGGCGATCCCGGACGTCAACCTGTTCGGCTTCGACTTCGGCGAGGCGCACGACTTCGGGCTCCTGCACCTGGGCAAGAACGGCAACTACCTGCTGCTGATGCTGGTGGCCACCGCGGTCGTGGTGACGGTGTTCGCGCGGGTCGCCAACTCCCGGATCGGCCGGGCCTGGGTGGCGATCCGGGAGGACGAGACGGCGGCCGAGGCGATGGGCATCAACGGCTTCCGGGTGAAGCTGATCGCCTTCGCACTGGGCGCGACGCTGGCCGGTCTGGCCGGTGCGGTGCAGGCGCACGTGTCGGGCGCGGTCTCGCCCGACCAGTACCTGTTCAGCAGCCCGACGCCGCCGAACTCGGCGTTCCTGCTGGCCGCGGTGATCCTCGGCGGCATGGGCACCATCAGCGGCCCGCTGGTGGGCGCGGCCCTGCTGTTCCTGATCCCGGCGAAGCTGGAGTTCCTGCAGTCGTACCAGCTGCTGGCGTTCGGCGTGGCACTGATCCTGCTGATGCGCTTCCGCCCGGAGGGCCTGATCGCGGGCCGCCGGCAGCAGTTGGAGTTCCACGACGTGCAGTTGCCCGCGCAGGCCGCCCCGGCCGACGACGTACCGACCAAGGCGGGGGCGTGAGCACCGTGACCACCGAGACCAGGACCCCCGCCGCCGAGCCCGTGCTGGAGGCCTCCGGCGTGGTGATGCGCTTCGGCGGCCTGACGGCCGTGAACGACGTCGACCTGACGGTCCGCCAGGGCGAGATCGTCGGCCTGATCGGCCCGAACGGCGCCGGGAAGACGACCTTCTTCAACTGCCTGACGGGGCTGTACGTCCCGACCGAGGGCACCGTGAAGTACAAGGGCACGGTGCTGCCGCCGAAGCCGCACCTGGTCACCCAGGCAGGCATCGCCCGGACCTTCCAGAACATCCGGCTGTTCGCCAACATGACGGCGCTGGAGAACGTCCTGGTCGGCCGGCACACCCGCACCAAGGAGGGGCTGTTCTCGGCGATCCTGCGCGGCCCGGGCTACCGGCGGGCCGAGGCGGAGAGCCGGGAGCGGGCCCGGGAGCTGCTGGAGTTCTGCGGCCTCGGCGCGAAGGCCGACCACCTGGCCCGCAACCTGCCGTACGGCGAGCAGCGGAAGCTGGAGATCGCCCGGGCGCTGGCCTCCGACCCGGGGCTGCTGCTGCTGGACGAGCCGACCGCGGGCATGAACCCGCAGGAGACCCGGGCCGCCGAGGAACTGGTCTTCGCGATCCGGGACCTGGGCGTCGCGGTGCTGGTGATCGAGCACGACATGAAGTTCATCTTCAACCTGTGCGACCGCACCGCCGTGCTGGTGCAGGGCAAGAAGATCGTCGAGGGCGACCGGGAGACCGTCCAGAACGACGAACGGGTCGTCACCGCGTACCTCGGCGCCCCGCTCGAAGGAACCACCGCAGCTCAGGAGGACGGCCAGTGACCGCTCTGCTGGAGGTCGAGGACCTCCGTGTCGCCTACGGCAAGATCGAGGCCGTCAAGGGCGTCTCGTTCACCGTCGAGCAGGGCAAGGTCACCACCCTGATCGGCACCAACGGGGCGGGCAAGACCACCACCCTGCGCACCCTGTCCGGGCTGCTGCGGCCGACCTCGGGCAAGGTCCTGTTCGACGGCCAGGCGATCGACACGGTGCCCGCGCACCGGATCGTCGCCCTGGGCCTGGCCCACTCCCCCGAGGGGCGGCACATCTTCCCGCGGATGACCATCGAGGAGAACCTGCTGCTGGGCGCCTTCCTGCGGCGCGACGCGGCGGGCATCGCCGCGGACGTCGACCGGGCCTGCACGCTGTTCCCGATCCTCGCCGAGCGCCGCAAGCAGGCCGCGGGCACCCTCTCCGGCGGCGAGCAGCAGATGCTCGCGATGGGGCGGGCGCTGATGTCCCGGCCCAAGCTGCTGATGCTGGACGAGCCGTCGATGGGCCTGTCGCCGCTGATGATGCAGAAGATCATGGCGACCATCGTGGAGCTGAAGGCCGCGGGCACCACCATCCTGCTGGTCGAGCAGAACGCCCAGGCCGCGCTCTCCCTCTCGGACCGCGCCTACGTGATGACCACCGGGAGGATCACCCTCTCCGGCACCGGCGCGGAACTGCTGCACGACGAGTCGGTGCGCCGCCAGTACCTCGGCGAGGACTGACCCGGGCACGCGAGCGCCCCCGTCCGATGCGATCGGACGGGGGCGCTGGTGCGCGCGGGGCGGCTCAGCCCTCGGCGGACTCCGCCTTCTTGCGGTCCTGGGCGGCGCCCTCCTCGATCACGGCCTCGGCGACGGCGGCCATCGTCATCCGGCGGTCCATCGAGGTCTTCTGGATCCAGCGGAACGCGGCGGGCTCGTTCAGGCCGAACTTGGTCTGCAGCACGCTCTTGGCGCGGTCGACCAGCTTGCGGGTCTCCAGTCGCTGCGAGAGGTCCGCGATCTCCTGCTCCAGGGTGCGCATCTCGGTGTAGCGGGAGACCGCCATCTCGATCGCCGGCACCAGGTCGCTCTTGCTGAACGGCTTGACGATGTACGCCATCGCCCCGGCGTCGCGGGCCCGGTCGACCAGCTCGCGCTGGGAGAACGCGGTCAGCATCAGCACCGGCGCGAGGTGCTGCTCGTGGATCCGCTCGGCGGCCGAGAGGCCGTCCAGGACCGGCATCTTCACGTCCAGGATGGCCAGGTCGGGCTTGAGCTCCTCGACCAGCCTGACCGCCGTCTCGCCGTCACCGGCCTCACCGACGACGGTGTAGCCCTCCTCCTCCAGCATCTCCTTGAGGTCGAGGCGGATGAGCGCCTCGTCCTCGGCGATGACGATTCGGGTGATCTGGGGCGAGTCGGTGTCAAGCGGCTGTGGCTGCTCGTCGGGGGTGCTCACGGGGCTCCTCGGTCCGGCGGGGTGCTGCATGCATGAGCCTACCCAGCTGCCATCGGGAGTGCGCACAGGGTATCCTTCTCCCACCCGCCCTCGCCGGGTTGGTGGAACGGCATACACGGATGTCTCAAACACATCTGCCCGAGAGGGCTTGCGGGTTCGAATCCCGCACCCGGCACTCACGATGACTTCTCGACCAAAGGGCAAGATCGCCGATGGCTCACCTTTTGGGGTGAAGTCCGGCGAGTCAGCCCCTGGCGGGACTATGACCGGCGATGCTGCCGCCATGGTTGAGCGATCGATCCGGGACCAGGCGACCCACCTGCTGCGACAGGGGGTCTCGAACGCCGACGTCGCCCGGAGGCTGTGCGTGCCGAGCGGCACGGTCGCGTGGTGGAAACACCGAGACCTCGCCGGACGGGGCACGCTACCCGGCCGGAAGCGGTCGACCTGCCCTCGCTGCTTCGGCGATCCCCTCGACGGCCCCGCCTACTGCTACCTCCTCGGCCTCTACCTCGGGGACGGCCACATCACGCACCCCGTGCAGCACCGCAGCCCGGCTCTCTCGATCACCTGCGACGACAAGTGGCCCGGGGTGACGGACTCCGTCGAGCGGGCCATGCGCGTGGTGCTGCCCCGCAACCGACCCTGCCGGGTTCGCCGTACCGGCTGCCACGACGTCAAGGTCTACTCGACCCACCTGGTCTGTCACTTCCCCCAGCACGGTCCCGGGAAGAAGCACGAGCGCCCCGTCGTCCTCGAGCCCTGGCAGCGGGAGCTGGCCGACCGCCACCCCTGGGAGCTGCTGCGCGGGCTGATCCACTCCGACGGCTGTCGGATCACCAACCGGGCGACCCGGACGGTGCGCGGCGAGGTCCGGCGCCACGAATACCCGCGGTATCTCTTCACCAACGCCTCGCCCGACATCGTGCGGCTGTTCACCGACACCCTTGATGCCGTCGGCGTGCCGTGGAAGTCGAACCGGCGGGCGTCCGGAGCGGTGAACGTCTCGATCGCCCGCCGGGCTGCCGTGGAACTACTGGACGCGCACGTCGGCCCGAAGGACTGACGGTGCGGGGCTCGTTCTTGTCGGTGAGCGGCGGCAGGCCCGCGGCGAGGATCTCCTCCTCGGCGGCCGCGACGATCCGGGCCGTGGTCTCCACCGTCTCGACCGAGGTCTCGCCGCCTCGGAGCCGTCGCGCCGCCCGGCGCCCTCACCCCACCACCAGCGTGAGCACCGCCGGGTCGTCCGGCCGCTGCCCGTCCGCCGCCCGCAGGGTGTACGTCCCGGCGGTGTCGCCGTAGAAGTCGAACCAGGCCGCCAGGCTGACCCGGTCCGTTCGGTCCGGGTAGGTGGTGAGCGTGACCGGGACGCTCGGGGCGACCTGCCGCCCGTCGGGGAGGGTCAGCTGCCAGCCGAGCGCCTCGCCGATCGCCCCGGCCGGGGCGTCGAGCAGCACCTGCACGGTGTGCTGGCCCTGCTTGAGGCCGCGCAGCACCCGGCTGTCGTGGTTGACGGTGAGGCCGTTGTCGAGCAGCAGCGCGGTGCTGCCGGTGGCGTCGTCGCGCAGTTGGGCGGAGACCACGTCCCAGTGGAAGCGGCCGGTGTCCAGGGTCGCCGCGGAGGCGTGCAGCGGGACGGGGGCCAGCGCCACCTGCTCCGGGCCGCGGTCGCCGACCGGCAGGACGGCCCGGGCCGAGCCGGGGTCCGGGTCGGTGAGCACCAGGGCCAGCCCGTCGAGGTCCGGCGGCTCCCCCTCCGGGCCGCCGCCCCGGAGCACCACGTGCACGGTGCCGCTGCCGGGATCGGACCGCTGCGGATCCGTCCTGGTGGTGCCGCTGTCGGCCACCGCCACCCCCTCGGACTCCAGCACGATCCGGGGGAAGGAGACGGCCACCTTCACCGGGGAGGCGGTGTCGACCCGCAGCACCAGGTCGTACACCGGCCCGCCGTCCTGCGCCCCGGCGACGGACAGGCTCTGCAGGGCGAACGACCGGCCGCCCCACCAGACCACCCGCTCCGGGTGCACGGTGACGGCCGTCGGCCGGGGCGAGGCGGTGGCGGTGGGCGCGGTGGCGGTGGGCGTCGGCGCGGGCGCCGGGTCCGGGTCCGACCAGGTGCAGCCGGTGGCGAGCAGGACGGCGAGGGCCGTGGCGGCGGCCGGGCCGAGGCGGTTTCCCGAGGTGGTCCCCCGAGGACGTGGTGCGGGCGCCCCGCGGCCTACTGCCGCGGCGTCAGCAGGGCCGTTCCGGTGCGGAGTCGTCTCCGGGCCGTACCCGGACCGGGACGCTCACCCGGCGACCAGGGTGAGCACCGCGGGGGCGTCGGGGGCGTCCTGGTCCACGGCCTCCAGGGTGTACGTCCCGGCGGTGTCGCCGTAGAAGTCGAACCAGGCCGCCAGGCTGACCCGGCCCGTCCGGTCGGGGTACGGGGTGGTGCCGAGCGGGACGCTGGGGGCCAGCCGCCGCCCGTCGGGCAGGGCCAGCCGCAGCGCGAGCCGGTCGCCGCCGGTGCCCCCGGGGGCCTCGAACAGGACCTCCACGGTGTGCTGACCGGGTTTCAGGGCGCGCAGCGCGCGGGGCACGAAGGGCGTGCTGCCGAGCGGCACGGCGGGGGCGGGCACCGGGCTGCCGGTGCAGTCCTCGCGCAGCCGGGCGGAGGCCAGCACGAGCCGGTGGCGGCCCGCCCGCAGGCTGTCGGCGGAGGCCCGCAGCGGGGTGGGCCTCAGGTCGGCGGCCTCCTGCCCGGGGTGCGCCCCGACCGGGAGCACCGCGCGGGCGGCGCCGGGGGCGGTCAGCACCAGGGCCAGCCGGTCCGGGTCGAGCTCCTCCCCGGGGGTGCCGACGTCCTGCACGGTGACGCTGAGCGAGGCCCGGCCGAACGGCGGCGGCTGTACCTCCAGCGGGCCGCTGACCGCGACGCCGTCGGCTTCCAGGGCCGCCCTGGGCAGCGCGGCCGCGACCGGCACCGGCGACTCGATGCCGACCTCCAGGACGAGTTCGACCCGGCTCCGGCCGCCCGGCTGGGCGGTGGCGGTGACTTCGGTGAGCCGGTAGGAGCTGCCGCCCCACCAGGCGGTCCGGTCCACCGTGACGGTGCGCGGGGACGGCCCCGCCGGGCTGCCGGAGGGCACCGCCCGCAGGGTGTCCGCGCCGAAGGGGGTGCACCCGGCGGTCAGGACGGCCGCGGCGCAGGCCACGGCGATGCGGCGGCGTATCAAACTGCGTCTTCCCCCCGGTCACGACACGGGCCCGACCCGCGCGGCCGCCGCCCAGGGCATGCTACCGACAATGCGTCAGGCCCCGGGCCGCGCGCCCGACGGGCCGCCGGACCCGCCCCCTCACCCGGGGGCGGGCCCGGCGGCGCGGGCGTCAGTTGTCGAGCTCGCCGACGTGGTGCACGCGCACCAGGTTGGTGGAGCCGGCCAGGCCGGGCGGGGAGCCGGCCGTGATGATCACGACGTCGCCGGGCTTGCAGCGGCCCAGGCTCAGCAGCGCCGAGTCGACCTGGGCGACCAGTTCGTCGGTGGTGGTGACGAACGGGCCGAGGAAGGTCTCCACGCCCCAGGTCAGCGCCAACTGGCTGCGCACGGCGGGCTCGTAGGTGAACGCCAGGACCGGGATCGGCGAGCGGTAGCGGGTCAGCCGGCGGGCGGTGTCGCCGCTCTGGGTGAACGCGATCAGGTACTTGGCGTCCAGGAAGTCGCCGATCTCGGCGGCGGCCCGGGCGACCGCGCCGCCCTGGGTGCGGGGCTTGTTCTTGTCGGTGAGCGGCGGCAGGCCCGCGGCGAGGACGTCCTCCTCGGCGGCCGCGACGATCCGGGCCATGGTCTTCACCGTCTCGACCGGGTACTTGCCGACCGAGGTCTCGCCGGAGAGCATCACCGCGTCGGTGCCGTCCAGCACCGCGTTGGCGACGTCGGACGCCTCGGCGCGGGTCGGCCGGGAGGCGTTGATCATCGAGTCCAGCATCTGGGTGGCGACGATGACCGGCTTGGCGTTGCGCTTGGCCAGCTTGACCGCGCGCTTCTGGACGATCGGCACCTGCTCCAGCGGGAGTTCGACGCCCAGGTCGCCGCGGGCGACCATGATGCCGTCGAAGGCGTCCACGATGGACTCCAGGTTGTCCACCGCCTGCGGCTTCTCGATCTTGGCGATGACCGGGACCCTGCGGCCCTCCTCGGCCATGATCCGGTGCACCTCCTCGACGTCCTTCCCGCTGCGCACGAACGACAGCGCGATGATGTCGGCCCCGGTCCGCAGCGCCCAGCGCAGGTCCTCGACGTCCTTGTCGGAGAGCGCGGGCACGGAGACGGCGACGCCGGGGAGGTTGAGGCCCTTGTGGTCGGAGACCAGTCCGCCCTCGATGACGATGCAGTGCACCCGGGGGCCCTCGACGTGGGTGACCTCCAGGCAGACCCGGCCGTCGTCGACCAGGATCCGCTCGCCGCGCGAGACGTCCGCGGCCAGGCCCTTGTAGGTGGTGCCGCAGATCTCCCGGTCGCCCGGGACGTCGTCGACGGTGATGGTGAACTCGTCCCCGCGTTCCAGCAGGACGGGCCCGTCGGCGAAGGTGGCGAGGCGGATCTTGGGGCCCTGCAGGTCGGCCAGCACCCCGACGCTGCGACCCGTCTCGTCCGAGGCCTTGCGGACCCGGTGGTAACGGTCCTCGTGCTCCGCGTGGGAGCCGTGGCTGAGGTTCAGTCGGGCGATGTCCATGCCCGCGTCGACCAGGGCCTTGATCTGGTCGTACGAGTCCGCGGCAGGCCCGAGAGTACAAACGATTTTTGCTCGGCGCATACAGCAGAGCCTAGGCATTACCGGGTCGTAACAGCGCGGTTCCGGCCAGTCCTCCCATGGCAGTTGACAGAAGATTCGGTGAACGGACCTGCACCGTGCGGCGGGTGGTGCCCGGGGTGAGCGCCCGCCGCACGGGTTGACGCACGCGCGTGCGTCCCGGCCGGGGCCCGGGGGCCGCCGCGGGGCAGGTCGGCGACACGCGGGGGTCACCCGCCCCTCACCTGTTGGACGGCCGGGGGGTCTGGCCCCGGCGGCCGGAAAGCGGCAGACTGCCACCCACGTTTCTACGCGCGTCACCACGGGTGGCGGGGTGCTGCCTGCCCCGCCCCGGACGCCCGCTGACCGCCCGCACCACCCGACTTGGAGTCCTCGATGCCCCTGAACCGCCGTGACTTCGTCACCCGCTCCGCCGCCACCGCGGCCGGTGCCGCCCTGGCCGGCGGCCTCGCGACCGGCCCCGCCGCCGCCGCGGACCACGACCGGGACGACGCCCGCGGCAGGGGACC
Organism: Kitasatospora phosalacinea; assembly: GCF_000717185.1. Classification (GTDB taxonomy): domain Bacteria; phylum Actinomycetota; class Actinomycetes; order Streptomycetales; family Streptomycetaceae; genus Kitasatospora; species Kitasatospora phosalacinea_A. The sequence continues at coordinate 12,851 of NZ_JNYE01000076.1, forward strand.
CGCCCCCTTCAAGGCCGCCTTCACCGTGATGGGCACCACCGACCTGCACGGCCACGTCCTCAACTGGGAGTACTTCACCGACTCCGAGTACGACGACAAGGCGCGCAACGACGTCGGCCTGGCCAAGATCTCCACCCTGGTCGAGCAGGTCCGCCGGGAGAAGGGCCGCGGCCGCACCCTGCTGATCGACGCGGGCGACACCATCCAGGGCACCCAGCTCTCCTACTACTTCGCCCGGGTCGAGCCGATCACCGGCACGAAGGCCCCGCGCCACCCGATGGCCGCCGCGATGAACGCCATCGGCTACGACGCCGCCGCGCTCGGCAACCACGAGTTCAACTACGGCATCCCGCTGCTGCGCGCCTACCAGGACCAGCTGGAGTTCCCGCTGCTCGGCGCCAACGCGGTCGACGCCAAGACCGAGAAGCCCGCCTTCCCGCCGTACGTCATCCGCGAGCTGCGCCTCGGCCACGGCCGCCCGCTGCGGGTCGGCATCCTCGGCCTGACCAACCCCGGCATCGCGATCTGGGACAAGGCCAACGTGCAGGGGCAGCTGGCCTTCCCGGGCATCCCGGAGATCGCCGCCAAGTGGGTCCCCAAGGTCCGCGCGGCGGGCGCCGACGTGGTCGTGGTCACCGCGCACACCGGCGTGGACGGCGGCTCCTCCTGGGGCGACCAGCTGCCGTACTCGGAGAACGCGGGCGCCGAGACCGCCGCCACCGTCCCCGGCATCGACGCGATCCTGGTCGGCCACGCCCACAAGGAGATCCCGCAGCGGATCGTGGTCAACGAGCGGACCGGCAAGGAGGTCGTCCTCTCCGAGCCCGCGCTCTGGGGCGAGCGGCTGACCTGCTTCGACTTCGAGGTCGAGTTCGCCCGCGGCGAGTGGACCGTCACCGGCGTCAGCGCCCGGCTGCTGAACTCCAACACCGTCGCCGAGGACCCGGGGATCGTCGCGCTGGTCGCGGCGCAGCACGAGAAGGTCGTCGCCTACGTCAACCAGGTCATCGGCAGCTGCAAGGAGGCCCTCTCCATCGCCGAGGCCCGGTTCAAGGACACCCCGATCATCGACCTGATCGGCCGCGTCCAGGCCGACGCGGTGCGCGACGCGCTGGCCGGCGGCCCCTACGCCGCCCTGCCGGTGCTCGCCCAGGCCGCGCCGTTCAACCGCACCGCGGCGATCCCGGCCGGCGAGGTCAAGCTGCGCGACGCGGCCGGGCTGTACATCTACGAGAACACCCTGGAGGCCCGGATCCTGACCGGCGCCCAGCTCAAGGACTACCTGGAGTACTCCGCCAAGTACTACGCCCAGGTCGCCCCCGGGGCCGCGATCGACCTCGACGCCCTGACCAACCAGGCGAACAACACCCCCGACTACAACTACGACTCGATCTACGGCCTGTCCTACGACATCGACATCGCGCAGCCCGTCGGCAGCCGCATCGTCAACCTGTCCCACCAGGGCGCGCCGGTCGACCCGGCCGCGCAGTTCGTCCTGGCCGTCAACAACTACCGCGCCAGCGGCGGCGGCAACTTCCCGCACGTGGCGGCCGCCCAGCAGGTGTGGGCGAACTCCGACGAGATCCGCAACACCATGATCTCCTGGGTGAAGGCCAAGGGCGTCATCGACCCGGCCGACTTCCACGGCGCCGACGGCTGGCGCCTGGTCCGGGCCGGCGTGCCGGTCTTCTAGCCGTCAACCGCCGGGGGCCGTAGGGGAGTTCATCCCCGGACGGCCCTCGGCGCACCCGGTGGGAACCGTCCTCCGCCCGGCCCCGTCCAACCCCCGTCCGGAGCACGGAGCCCGGAGCACGGACCGCGAGCCAGGGGGATGACGGAGCATGCGCGCACGAGCGGTACTCACGGCGGTCGCGGCGGCCCTGCTGCTGAGCGGCTGCGGGCCGGCCGGGTCGATCGAGCCGATGCCGACCGTCCAGCCGGGGGCGGACCGGATCACCGCCGGGCCCGAGGTGCGCCCCGCCACCGGCGCGTCCGCCGCGCGGGCCGCGGAGGTCGCCGCCGCCTGGCCCGGCTCCGAGCTGCAACGGACGTGGGAGCACGGCTACTTCCCGCTCGACGCCCCCACCGAGTGGCTGCCGGACGGGGCCTTCCGCGGCATGGGCGACAAGGCCGCCTACCTGGACGGCCGGATCGACCTGGGGACCGCCCTGCCGGTCTCGGTCTCCGGCCTCACCGAAGTCCGGTTCGCCGACGGCTCCGCCCTCGCCCTGCCGCAGCGCTCCGCGCAGGACGTCTACGCCTCGCTCACCCACCGCAGCGACTCCTGCGCCGCCGACTGCGACACCCGGCTCACCGTCACCGCCGTCCGGCCCGGCACCGCCACCGTCACCACCAGCCGCGGCCGGGCCACCATCGCCACCTGGGAGTTCACCCTCGACGGCTACGCCGGGCCGTTCCGCTACCCCGCCGTCCTCCCCCAGCAGCCGCCACCGCCCACCGGCACCCCGGACCAGCCCGACGACGGCATCCCCGCCGAGCTGCGCGCGGTCTCCCCCGACGGGCTGGTCCTCACCGCGGTCGTCCCGTACGGCTGCGCCGTCCCCGGCCCGGGCACCGTCTACGAGACCGACCGGGCGGTGGTCCTGATCGGCCGGGCCGACCCGCGCGGGCCCGGCCCGGACGGGGCCTGCGACGCCGCCCTGCACCTGGTCCCGGTCGAGTTCCGCCTCGCCCGCCCGCTCGGCACCCGCACCGTCCTGGGCCTGGCCGACGGCCGCCCGCAACTGCCCCGGCCGTAGGCCCGAGCAGCCCGCGCACGGAGGGGCGCGGGGAACTGCGCGGGCGGCCCCGCACCCGCCGCAGGATCGCGCGGTGACGCCAACCACCCACCCGTCCGGCGACCTTGCTGACGTGCGGCTCCCCTTCGCGCAGTTCCCCGTGCCCCGGCCTCACGCCCGCTCGGCACAGTTCCCCGTGCCCCCGGCCCCACGCCCGCTCGGCGCGGCTCCGCGGCTCCGTCCGCCCGCTCAGAACGGGAAGCGCGAGCGCCCGTGCTGGATCGAGATCCACTTCACCGTGGTGAACGCGTCCACGCTGGTGTCGCCGCCCAGCCGCCCGACGCCGGAGCTCTTCTCGCCGCCGAACGGCACGATCGGCTCGTCCGCGATCGTCCCGTCGTTGACGTGGATCATGCCGGTGTCGATCCGCTGGGCGAACCGCACGCCGCGCTCGACGTTCGCGGTGTGGACGGCGCCGGAGAGGCCGAAGGGCGTGTCGTTGGCGATCCGGACGGCCTCGTCCTCGCCGTCGAAGGGGACGAGCAGGGCGACCGGGCCGAACACCTCGCGGCGCAGGATCGGGTCGTCGGCGGGGACGTCGGTGAGGACGGTGGGGCGGACCAGGGTGCCGACGGTGGCGCCGTGCAGCAGGGCGCGGGCCCCGCCCGCGATCGCGCGCTCGACCTCGGCGGTGATCGCCTCGGCCTGGGCGGAGTTGATGAGCGGGCCGAGGTCGGTGCCGGGGTCGCCGGGGTCGCCGACGGAGAGCGAGGCGACCTTGGCGGTGAACTTCTCGCTGAACTCGGCGAAGACGGCGCGGTCGACCAGGATCCGGTTGGCGGCCATGCAGATCTGGCCCTGGTGGACGAAGCGGCTGGCGACGGCGGCGTCCACCGCGTAGTCGAGGTCGGCGTCGTCGAGGACCACCAGGGCGCTGTTGCCGCCGAGTTCGAGGACGGTGCGCTTGAGGTGGCCCGCGGCGACGGCGGCGACGTGCCGCCCGACCGCGTCGGAGCCGGTGAAGGCGATGACCTTGGGCACGGGGTGCTCGATGAACGCGTCGCCGATCTCGGCGATGTCGGTGAGGACGACGTTGAGCAGCCCGGCGGGCAGGCCGGCCTCCTCGAAGACCTTGGCGATCAGGGTGCCGCCGGCCACCGGGGCGTCCTGGTGCGGCTTGAGGACGACCGCGTTGCCGAGGGCGAGGGCGGGGGCGACGGCCTTCAGGGAGAGGAAGACGGGGGCGTTGAACGGGCTGATGACGCCGACCACGCCGACCGGGAGGCGGTAGAGGCGGTTCTCCTTGCCGGGCACCGGGGAGGGCAGGATCCGGCCCTCGGCGCGCAGGGCGAGCGCGCCGGCCTCCCGCAGCATGTCCTTGACCAGGGAGAGTTCGAAGCCGGACTTCATCAGGGTGCCGCCGAGTTCGGCGGTCATCACCTGGAGGATCTCGGCTTCGCGGGCCTCGACGACCTGGAGGGCGCGTTCGAAGACCAGGCGGCGCTCGTAGGGGCTGGTGGCGGCCCAGGCGGGCTGGGCGCGTTCGGCGGCGCGGTAGGCGAGGTCGACCTCCTCGGCGGTGGCGACCGTGAAGGAGGCGAGCTTCTCGCCGCTGTAGGGGTCGAGGTCCACGATGTCCCAGGAGCCGGTGCCCGGCTGCCACCGGCCGTCGATGTACTGCTGGGCGAGTTCCGCTATCAAGGACATGCGATCCCTCTCGGCGCCGAATAACACCTACTGACGGATCATCATCTTAATTGGGGGTCAGGAGACTTGGAGGAGCTCCGCGAGAAGTCCCCGGGTCTCCTCCTCGGACAGCGCCGCCGCCGACACCCGCTCCAGCGCGGCCGCGTACTCGGCCACCTCGAACGGCTTGTCCAGGTACAGCGCGGTGGTGAACTGCTCGACGTACACCACGTCCGACAGGTCCGGCTCGGGGAAGGACAGCACCGTGAACGCCCCGCTGTCGGCCGCCAGCGCGCCCATCCCCAGCGGCAGCACCCGCAGGCCGATGGTCTCCCGCAGCGACAGCTCCGCGAGCCGCTCCAGCTGGCCGCGCATCACCTCGGGCCCGCCGCACGGGCGGCGCAGCGCCGTCTCGTCGACGATCAGCTCCAGCCGGGCCCGGGCCCCCTCGGCGAGGAAGCGCTCCTGCCGGCGCAGCCGGACCGCGGCCCGGCGCTCGATCTCCTCCGCGGGCGCGGCGGGGCTGCCCGCCCGCATCACCGCGTGCACGTACTCGGGGGTCTGCAGCAGCCCGGGCACGAACTGCACCTCGTAGCTGCGGACCAGGTCCGCCGCGTCCTCCAGGTTCAGGTACGTCTGGAACCAGCCGGGCACCACGTCCCCGTACCCGTGCCACCAGGACGGGGCGTTGGTGCCGCCGACCAGGCCGAGCAGGGCGGAGCGGGACTCCTCGTCGTTGACGCCGTACAGCGTCAGCAGGTCCGCCACGTCGCGCTGCTTGAAGCCGACCCGGCCGAGCTCCATCCGGCTGATCTTCGACTCCGAGGCCCGGATCGAGTACCCGGCGTCCTCCCGGGTCACGCCGCGGGCCTCGCGCAGGCGCCGCAACTGGGCCCCCAACTGGATGCGACGCGCGGTCGCACCGCTGCCCGTCTGCAGGCCCGTCATGCAAACCCTCCGCCCCAGGAACGCCAAGTGGACCTCGTGGGAAGCAGTCTGCCACTGCGCGACGACACTCCGCGAGGTCCTTCCGGCATTTGGCCAATCCGTTGCAGAAGCGAGGGTTTCGACTCCGCTCAGGACAGTGCCGGGAGGACCTCCGCGAGATCGCCCCGCGAACTCACTCCGAGCTTCGGGTACGCCTTGTACAGGTGGTGCCCGACCGTGCGGGCGCTCAGGAACAGCTGCGCGGCGATGTCCCGGTTGGACAGGCCCTGCGCGGCCAGCCGGACGATCTGCGACTCCTGCGGGGTCAGCCCGGCCACCACCGCCCGGGCCGGGCCGGACCCGGCGGGCGCACCGGCGGCGTCCAGCTCCAGCCGGGCCCGCTCCGCCCACGGGACGGCGCCCAGCCGCCGCAGCGCCTGCTCGGCGGAGCGCAGCGGCACCCGCGCCTCGGCCTTGCGGCGGCAGCGGCGCAGCCACTCCCCGTACAGCAGCTCGGTGCGGGCCCGCTCCCACGGGCGGGGCTGCTCGGCGTGCCGGGCCAGCGCCCGCAGGTACAGCTCCTCGGCGAACTCGTCGGGGGCCAGCAGCGCGCGGCAGCGGTCCACCAGGGCGCGGGCCCACGGCCGGTCGGCGTGCTCCGCCCAGCGCTCGAACCGGGCCAGCGCCTGCGCGCACTCCTCGCCGCGGCGCAGCCGCACCGCGGCCTCCACCAGGTCGGGCACGGCCCGGACGGCGGCCACCTGGTAGCCGAACGGGCCGCCGGTGAGCGCGGCGAGGTGGCCGTACGCGTCCTCGGCCCGGCCCGCGCCCAGGTCGAGCAGGCCGAGCGCCCAGCGGGCCCACGGGGCGCCCGCGCCGCCCCGGGCGAAGGCCGCGGCGGCCTGCTCCGCGCAGGGCTCCGCCTCGCCCCGGGCGGCCGCCAAGTAGGCCTGGAAGCCGTGCAGTTGGCCGGTCCACAGCGGCTGCCCGCTGTCCAGGGCGAGTTGCAGCGCCTCGGCGGCGTGCTCGGCGGCCGACGCCGGGCGGCCGTCGAAGAGTTCGGCCTCGGCGAGGAAGAACAGCAGCGTGGGCAGCGTCCCGAAGGCCCCGCCCTCCCGGGCCTCCCGGACCAGGCGGCGGGCGAGGTCCAGCACCTCGGCGTCGTGCCCGGGCACCAGGCCCGCCCCGCACGGCAGCACCAGGTCCACCGGAACGGCCGCCCCGGCCGCCCGCGCCGCCCGCTCCGCCTCCCCCAACGTCACCCCGCCGGCCCCCGCCGGGAGGTCCCGGGTGAGCGGGCCGAGGGCGGCGGCCAGGTAGCGGACGACCGGTTCGAGCGGGTCGCCGTCCGGGAGGGGCAGGGCCGCGAGCGCGTCCAGGCTGCAGGTGACGGCCGGGAGCCCGTCGTACCAGGCGACGTGCACGGCCTGCACCAGGACGCGGGCGGCCGGGCCGGGGTGGGTGGCGGCGACCAGGGCGGCGGCCTCGGTGAGCCGGGCGTGCGCGGAGGCGTTCTCGTCGCGCCAGAACTCGGCGACGCCGCGGGCGAAGAGCAGGTGCGCCCGGGTCACCGGGTCCGCGTCCGGCCGGTCGGCGGCGAGGGCGAGCCGCTCGGCCCGCTCGACCTCGCCGGCCTCCAGCGCGGCCTCCACCGCGGCCACCGTCCAGCGGCGGGCGAGCGCCGGGTCGGGGCTGAGCCGGGCGGCCCGCTCGTACGCGGCGCAGGCGCCCTGGTGGCCGCCGCGGGAGGCGGCGCCGGCGGCGGCCGCCGCGAGGTCCGCCGCGGCCTGCGCGTCCCGTCCGGTGGCGGCCAGGGCCCGGTGCCAGGCGCGCCGCAGCGGCTCGCCGGGCCCGTACGCGGCGGCCAGCGTCCGGTGCGCGGCCAGCCGGTCGGCGAGGGGCGCCCGGTCGACCAGGACGGAGCGCAGCAGCGGGTGCCGGAACCGCGTCCGGCCCGCGGCCAGGTCGACCCGGAGCAGGCCGCGGGCCTCGGCGGGTGCCAGGTCGGCGGCGTCCAGGCCGCTCTCCCCGGCGGCCCGCAGCAGCACCTCCGCCTCGCCGGTCTCCTCCAGGGCGGCCAGCAGCAGCCAGCGCTGGGTGCGGCCGGGCAGGCGGCTGACCTGGCCGTGGTAGGCGAGCCGCAGCCGTCCGTCGGGCGGGAGTTCGCCGTCCGCGGAGGCCCGCGGGAGTTCGCGCAGCGCCAGCGGGTTGCCCGCGGCGGCGGCCAGCACCCGTGCGGGGTCGGCGAGTTCGGGCGCGTGGTGGGCCAGCAGCCGGGCCGCGTCGGGCTCCGCCAGCGGCCCGACCGGCAGTTCGGGCAGTCCGGCCGGTTCGGGCCCGTCCTCGCGGGTGGCCAGCAGCACGGCGACGCGCTCCGCGCCCAGGCGGCGCACCGCGAGCCGCAGCGCCGCCGCGGACTCCGGGTCGGCCCACTGCAGGTCGTCCACCGCGGCCAGCACCGGCCCCTGCTCGGCGAGGTCGCCCAGCAGGGTCAGCACCGCCAGGCCGACCAGCAGCCGGTCCCCGGCGGGGCCGTCGGCCAGCCCCAGGGTCCGTTCCAGGGCGGCCCGTTGCGGCCCGGGCAGGCCGACCAGCTCGCCCAGGACGGGGGCCAGCAGCTGGCTGAGCACCGCGTACGGCAGCCGGGCCTCCGACTCCACCCCGGCCGCCCGCAGCACCCGCCAGCCGGTGGCCGCGTCCGCCGCCGCGTCCAGCAGCGCGCTCTTGCCGATGCCCGGTTCGCCGCGCAGCAGCAGCGCCCCGGCCCGCCCGGCGTCGGCGTCGGCCAGCAGCCGGTCGAGCGCCGCGCGTTCCGTCCCCCGTCCGTACAGCATGGGTCGACCCTACCTATAGGTGACCGATTCCCCGGGGCGGCGTTCTCCGTACCTTCTTGTCCTGCAAGGGAAACCGCACCACGGACCGCACCGCAGAAGGAGCCCGCCATGGACCTGCAGCACCTCGCCGAGCGCTACGTCGCCGCCTGGAACGAGACCGACCCGGCCGCCCGCCGCAAGCTGGTCGAGGAGGTCTGGGCGCCCGGCGGCCGCTACGTCGACCCGGTGGTCGAGGCCGTCGGCCACGACCAGTTCGACGCGACCCTGGCCGCCGTCCAGGCCCAGTTCGCCGGGATGCGGTTCCGCCTCGGCCCGGTCGACGCCCACCACGACGTCGCCCGCTTCACCTGGGAGCTCGCCCCGGAGGGCGCCGCCGAGCCGCTGGTGGTCGGCTTCGACGTCCTCACCGCGGCGGCGGACGGCCGGGTCGCCACCGTGGTCGGCTTCCTGGACAAGGTCCCGACGGCCTGAGTCAGCTCCCCCCGGGAACGACAACGACGCCTGCCCTTACCTGGTCGGGGAGTGGGCAGGCGTCGTGATGACCGGGTCCCGGCGGCTCTGGCGGGTCGGTGTTTGTCGGCCTTGCCCCCCTCGCGGGGGGCCTGGGCGTCCTGGGGCGGTGGTCGGTCAGACCACCAGCGAGCGGTCGGTCGGCTTGATCGGGGCGGGGAGCGCGGTCTTGCCGCCCAGGTACGTGTCGACCGCCGAGGCGGCCGAACGGCCCTCCGCGATCGCCCAGACGATCAGCGACTGACCGCGACCGGCGTCACCGCAAACGTACACCCCGTCGACGTTGGTGCCGAACTTGCCGTCGCGGGCGACGTTGCCGCGGGCGTCGAGGTCGACGCCGAGCTGCTCGACGAGGCCGTTCTTGACGTCGGTGCCGGTGAAGCCCATGGCGAGGGTGACGAGCTGGGCCGGGATGACCTTCTCGCTGCCGGGGACGGGCTCGAACCTGCCGTCCTTGAACTCGACCTCGACCAGGTGCAGTTCCTGGACGTTGCCGTCCTCGTCGCCCGCGAAGTGGGTGGTGGAGACGGAGTAGATCCGCTCGCCGCCCTCCTCGTGGGCCGAGGTGACCTTGTAGGTCATCGGCATGGTCGGCCAGGGCTGGCCCGCCGGGCGGTCCTCGGACGGCCGCGGCATGATCTCCAGCTGGGTGACGGAGAGGGCGCCCTGGCGGTGCGCGGTGCCGACGCAGTCGGCGCCGGTGTCGCCGCCGCCGATGACGACGACGTGCTTGCCCTTGGCCGAGATCGGGGAGTCGACGTAGTCGCCCTCCTGGACCTTGTTGGCCAGCGGCAGGTACTCCATCGCCTGGTGGACGCCGTTCAGCTCCCGGCCCGGGACGGGCAGGTCGCGGGCGGTGGTGGCGCCGGCCGCGACGACGACCGCGTCGAAGCGCGAGCGCAGGTCCTGGCCGCTGATGTCGACGCCGGCCTCGACGCCGGTGCGGAAGCGGGTGCCCTCCGCGCGCATCTGCTCGATGCGGCGGTTGATGTGGCGCTTCTCCATCTTGAACTCGGGGATGCCGTAGCGCAGCAGGCCGCCGATGCGGTCGGCGCGCTCGTACACCACCACGGTGTGGCCGGCCCGGGTGAGCTGCTGGGCGGCGGCCAGGCCGGCCGGGCCGGAGCCGATCACGGCGACGGTCTTGCCGGACAGGCGCTCGGGGACCTGCGGGGTGACCCCGCCGCGGTCCCAGGCCTTGTCGATGATGGTGACCTCGACGTTCTTGATGGTCACCGCGTCCTGGTTGATGCCCAGCACGCACGCCGACTCGCACGGAGCCGGGCACAGGCGGCCGGTGAACTCCGGGAAGTTGTTGGTGGCGTGCAGCCGCTCGATCGCGCCGGACCAGTCGTCCCGGTAGGCGAGGTCGTTCCACTCGGGGATGAGGTTCCCGAGCGGGCAGCCGTTGTGGCAGAACGGGATGCCGCAGTCCATGCAGCGGCCGGCCTGCTTGCTGATGATCGGAAGGAGGCTGCGCTCGACGTAGACCTCGTTCCAGTCGCGGAGCCGGACGTCCACCGGACGGCGCTCCGCCAGCTGCTTGGGCGTGGTCAGGAAGCCCTTGGGGTCAGCCATTTGCCGCCTCCATCATCTTGCGAGTGGTCTCCACCTCGGAGAGGCCATCGCGCTCAGCGGCGTCCTTGGCGGCGAGCACAGCCTTGTAGTCGGTGGGCATGATCTTGGAGAAGCGGGAGACCCCGCTGCCCCAGTCGGCCAGGAGCTCGGCGGCGACGGTGGAGCCGGTCTCCTCGTAGTGCTGCTGGACGGTCTCGCGCAGCCATTCGCGGTCGGCGGCGCCGGGGGCCTCGATGCCCACCATGCCGCTGTTGACGTTGGCCGGGCGCAGATCGAGCACGTAGGCGATGCCGCCGGACATGCCCGCCGCCAGGTTGCGGCCGGTCTCGCCGAGGACGACCACCCGGCCGCCGGTCATGTACTCCAGGCCGTGGTCGCCCACGCCCTCGACCACCAGGGTAGCGCCGGAGTTGCGGACGGCGAAGCGCTCGCCGGCCTTGCCGCGCAGGTGGATGCGGCCGGAGGTGGCGCCGTAGCCGATGGTGTTGCCGGCGATGACGTGGTTCTGCGCGTCGGCGCCGATCGCGGCGGCGTCCCGGGCGGGACGGACCACGAGCACGCCGCCGGACAGGCCCTTGCCGACGTAGTCGTTGGCGTCGCCCTCCAGGCGCAGCGTCACGCCCTGCGGGACGAAGGCGCCGAAGGACTGGCCGGCCGAGCCGGTGAAGGTCACGTCGATGGTGCCCTCGGGCAGGCCCGCGCCGCGGTACTTCTTGGTGACCTGGTGGCCGAGCATGGTGCCGACGGTGCGGTTGACGTTGCGGATCGGCAGCTGGATCCGGACGGCCTCGCCGCGCTCCAGGGCGTCCTCGGCCAGCTCGATGAGCTGGTTGTCGAGGGCCTTGTCGAGGGCGTGGTCCTGGCCGGTGGTGTGGTGCAGGGCCGCGCCCTCGGGCAGCGCCGGGACGTGGAACAGCGGGGCCAGGTCGAGCCCGGCGGCCTTCCAGTGGTCGATGGCGGCCTGGGCGTTGATGTGCTCGGCGTGGCCGACGGCCTCCTCGATCGAGCGGAAGCCGAGCTCGGCGAGGATCTCGCGGACCTCCTCGGCGATGAACTCGAAGAAGTTGACCACGAACTCGGGCTTGCCGGAGAAGCGGTCGCGCAGCACCGGGTTCTGGGTGGCGACGCCGACCGGGCAGGTGTCCAGGTGGCAGACGCGCATCATGATGCAGCCGGAGACCACCAGCGGGGCGGTCGCGAAGCCGAACTCCTCGGCGCCCAGCAGGGCGGCGATGACCACGTCGCGGCCGGTCTTGAGCTGGCCGTCGGTCTGCACGACAATGCGGTCGCGCAGGCCGTTGAGCAGCAGGGTCTGCTGGGTCTCGGCGAGGCCGAGCTCCCAGGGGCCGCCCGCGTGCTTGAGCGAGGTCAGCGGGGAGGCGCCGGTGCCGCCGTCGTGGCCGGAGATCAGCACCACGTCGGCGTGCGCCTTGGAGACGCCGGCCGCGACGGTGCCCACGCCGACCTCGGAGACCAGCTTCACGTGGATGCGGGCGTCCGGGTTGGCGTTCTTGAGGTCGTGGATCAGCTGAGCCAGGTCCTCGATGGAGTAGATGTCGTGGTGCGGCGGCGGGGAGATCAGGCCGACGCCCGGGGTCGAGTGCCGGGTCCTGGCCACCCACGGGTAGACCTTGTGGCCGGGCAGCTGGCCGCCCTCGCCGGGCTTGGCGCCCTGGGCCATCTTGATCTGGATGTCGTCGGCGTTGACCAGGTACTCGGAGGTGACGCCGAAGCGGCCGGAGGCGACCTGCTTGATCGCCGAGCGGCGGGCCGGGTCGTACAGGCGCTCCGGGTCCTCGCCGCCCTCGCCGGTGTTGGACTTGCCGCCGAGCTGGTTCATCGCGATGGCGAGGGTCTCGTGCGCCTCCATCGAGATGGAGCCGTACGACATCGCGCCGGTGGAGAACCGCTTGACGATCTCGGAGACCGGCTCGACCTCGTCGATCGAGATCGGGGCCCGGCCGAGGCCGTCCAGCTGGAACAGGCCGCGCAGCGTCATCAGGCGCTCGGACTGGGCGTTCACCCGGTCCGTGTACTGCTTGAAGATGTCGTAGCGCTTGGTGCGGGTCGAGTGCTGGAGGCGGAAGACCGTCTCCGGGTCGAACAGGTGCGGCTCGCCCTCGCGGCGCCACTGGTACTCGCCGCCGATCTCCAGCGCGCGGTGCGCGGCGGTGATGCCGGAGGCCGGGTAGGCCTTGGCGTGGCGGGCGGCGGTCTCCTTGGCGATCTCGTCCAGGCCGATGCCGCCGAGCTTGGTGGTGGTGCCCGCGAAGTAGGCGTCCACCAGCTCCTGGGCGAGGCCGATGGCCTCGAAGACCTGCGCGCCGCGGTAGGAGGCGACGGTGGAGATGCCCATCTTGGACATCACCTTCAGGACGCCCTTGCCGAGCGCGTAGATCAGGTTCTTGATCGCCTTCTCGGGCTCGATGCCCGAGACGAACACGCCCTGCTGGACGAGGTCCTCGACCGACTCCATGGCCAGGTACGGGTTGACCGCGCCGGCGCCGTAGCCGACCAGCAGCGCGACGTGGTGCACCTCGCGGACGTCGCCGGCCTCGACCAGCAGCGACACCTGGGTGCGCTGCTTGGTGCGGATCAGGTGGTGGTGGATCGCCGAGGTGAGCAGCAGCGACGGGATCGGCGCGTGCTCGGCGTCCGAGTGCCGGTCGGAGAGGACGACGATGCGGGCGCCGTCGGCGATCGCGGCGTCGGCCTCGGCGGCGATCTCGGCGAGGCGGGCCGCCAGGCCCTGGCCGCCCGCGGCGACCTTGTACAGGCCGGAGAGGGTGACGGCCTTCAGGCCGGGCTGGTCGCCGTCCGCGTTGACGTGGACCAGCTTGGCCAGCTCGTCGTTGTCGATCACCGGGAAGGTGATGCCGACGGAGCGGCAGTGCGCCGGGGTGGCGTCCAGCAGGTTGCCCTCGGGGCCGAGGTTGCTGTGCAGCGAGGTGACCAGCTCTTCGCGGATCGCGTCCAGCGGCGGGTTGGTGACCTGGGCGAACAGCTGGGTGAAGTAGTCGAACAGCAGGCGCGGCTTCTCGCTGAGCGCGGCGATCGGCGAGTCGGTGCCCATCGAGCCGAGCGCCTCGCCGCCGGTCTTGGCCATCGGCGCGAGGATGACCCGCAGCTCCTCCTCGGTGTAGCCGAAGGTCTGCTGGCGGCGGGTGACGGAGGCGTGGGTGTGGGCGATGTGCTCGCGCTCGGGGAGCTTGGCGAGCTGGATCTGCCCGGCGGCGACCCACTCCTCGTAGGGGTGCTCGGCGGCGAGGGCGGACTTGATCTCCTCGTCCTCGACGATGCGGTGCTCGGCGGTGTCGATCAGGAACATCCGGCCGGGCTGCAGGCGGCCCTTCTTGGCGACCTTCTCCTGGTCGATGTCGAGCACGCCGACCTCGGAGGAGAGCACGACCAGGCCGTCCTCGGTGATCCAGTACCGGGCCGGGCGCAGGCCGTTGCGGTCCAGGACCGCGCCGATCTGGGTGCCGTCGGTGAAGGTGACGCAGGCCGGGCCGTCCCAGGGCTCCATCAGGTTGGAGTGGTACTGGTAGAACGCGCGGCGGGCCGGGTCCATGGTGGCGTGGTTCTCCCACGCCTCCGGGATCATCATCAGCACCGAGTGCGGCAGCGAGCGGCCGCCGAGGTGGAGCAGCTCCAGGACCTCGTCGAAGGACGCCGAGTCGGAGTGGTCCGGGGTGCAGATCGGGAAGATCCGGTCCAGGTCGCCGGGGATCAGGTCGGTGGCGAGCTGGGACTCCCGGGCGGTCATCCAGTTGCGGTTGCCCTTGACCGTGTTGATCTCGCCGTTGTGCGCGACGAAGCGGTACGGGTGGGCGAGCGGCCAGCTCGGGAAGGTGTTGGTGGAGAAGCGCGAGTGCACCAGGCCGATCGCGGAGGCGTAGAGCCGGTCCGACAGGTCGGGGAAGAAGGGCTCCAGCTGGCCGGTGGTCAGCATGCCCTTGTAGACCAGGGTGCGGGCGGAGAGCGAGGGGAAGTACACCCCGGCCTCGCGCTCGGCGCGCTTGCGCAGCACGAAGGCGACCCGGTCCAGCGCGATGCCGGTGCGCTCGCCGTGCGTCACGAAGATCTGGCGGAAGCGCGGCATGACGGAGCGGGCGGTGGCGCCCAGCAGGTCGGGGGTGACCGGGACGTCGCGCCAGCCGAGGACGGTCAGGCCCTCCTCGGCCGCGATGACCTCGATCCGGGTGGCCGCGGCGGCGGCCTCCTCGTCGGCGTCCGGGAGGAAGGCGATGCCGACGGCGTAGGAGCCGGCGGCGGGGAGCTCGAAGGCCACGTTCGCGCGCAGGAACGCGTCCGGGACCTGGGTCAGGATGCCCGCGCCGTCACCGGAGTCCGGCTCGGCGCCGGTGGCGCCGCGGTGCTCCAGGTTGCGCAGGACGGTCAGCGCCTGCTCGACGATCTTGTGGTCGGCGATGCCGGTCAGCGTGGCCACGAAGCCGACGCCGCAGGCGTCGTGCTCGTTGCGCGGGTCGTACAGACCCTGGGCCTGGGGACGCGCGTCCGGAACGAGGGCGTAGGGGCCGGTGGCCTTGGCGTCCTCGTGGCCGGAGTGCATGGATGCAGACAGCATCGGCTCTCCCGTCGTCGTAAACAGTTGCTTCATGCAAAGGGACGACGTTGGCCCTGATGCGATTTGTCGGTGCAGGTTACATGATGCCGCCTGGACCGGGAAGTGGATTCCTGCGTCCACATCCCGGACTGATCCCCAGGTCAGGGGGCGGATGGGGGGGAAGGCGCAGCGTCGCGCGTTCCCTCCAGTGTGCCCTGTGCCGAAGGGCGGGAAACAGGGGCGAAACGCCCCCGCCACACGTGCCCCTCTGGTCCCACCTGGGATTCTTCGAAGTCGACGCCGCCCCCGCTTTTGATTCCGGGGGTCGACAGCCGGATGTCGAGACTAGGGCAAGGCGCAGGCTCGGGCCCATGTGCGGAACATCACGCGTTCCATGGCATAACTATACAGAGTTCTGGATTTTCGTACAAGGCCGTACGGGTGGCCGGTCCGCCGCGGGTCAGCCGATCGCCCCGCCGATCAGCCGTCCCAGCAGGTAGGTGATGCCCGCCGCGGCCCCGCCCAGCACCAGCTGGCGCAGGCCGGAGAACCACCAGCTGCGGGCCGTCACCCGGGCCACCACCGCGCCGCAGCCGAACAGGCCGAGCACCGCCAGCAGCGCGGCGGGCCACAGCGCGGTCGCGCCCAGCAGGTAGGGCAGCACCGGCAGCAGCGCGCCGAGCGCGAAGCAGCCGAACGAGGAGAGCGCGGCGACCAGCGGCGAGGGCAGGTCCTCCGGGTCGACGCCGAGCTCCTCGCGGGCGTGCACGGCCAGCGTGGTGTCCGGGTCGGCGGACAGCTGCCGGGCCACCTCGTGGGCCAGCTCCGGGTCGACGCCGCGGGCCACGTACAGCTGGGCCAGCTCGGCCAGCTCGCCCTGCGGGTTGCGCCGCAGCTCGATCCGCTCGGCCTCCAACTCGGCCTCCACCAGCTCGCGCTGGGAGGCGACCGAGGTGTACTCGCCGGCCGCCATGGAGAACGCGCCGGCCGCCAGCCCGGCCAGGCCGGTGAGCACCACGGTGCTCGGCGCCGCGTCGCCGCCGACCACGCCGGTCATCAGCGCGAAGTTCGACACCAGGCCGTCCATCGCGCCGAACACGGCCGGGCGCAGCCAGCCGCCGTTGACGTCCCGGTGGTGGTCGGCCTCGGGTATCCGGGGCGGCTGCGGGTTGTCGGTCTGCGGCTCTGCGGTGACGGTGCTCATGCGGGCGGCTCCCCTTCCGGGCACGGCGGATCCCCCCGGGCCGCGCGTCGGCCGGGCTCGCTGGTGCCCTTCGAACGTAGCCGTTTGACCTGCTGGTTTCCAGCAAAGTAAGCCTGCCCAAAGGCAGTTGGGGCCGCCGCCGCCTCTCGGCGGTGGCGGCCCCCACGGGGTCGGGCGGGTCGGCGCGGGCGGCGCGGTCGGCTCAGGAGGGCTTCTCGGAGTCCTTCGAGAGCTTCGCGGGAGCCTCCGCCGCCTCCCGGGCGGGCTCCGCCGGGGCGGCGTCCTGCGGCTGCTCGGCCTCTTCCGCGGCGGCCTCGGCCTCGGCGCGCTCCTTGGCGGCCTGCGGGTCGATCGAGTCCGGGTCCTCGCGGCCGGGGCGGAGCCTGGCGGAGAGCACGAAGGCGGCGACCGCGCCGACGAAGACCAGGATCGCCGTCCAGTCGTTCAGGCGCAGGCCGAAGAAGCGGTGCGCCTCGTCGATCCGCAGCCACTCCGTCCAGAACCGGCCGAGGGTGTAGGCGGCGACGTACAGCGCGAAGGCCCGGCCGTGGCCGAGGGTGAAGCGCCGGTCGGCCCAGATCACCAGGACCGCGACCAGCACGCACCAGAGCGACTCGTACAGGAAGGTCGGGTGGTAGACGCCCTGGACGACGGTGCCGTCCGGGAGGGTCTTGTCGATCTCCAGGCCCCAGGGCAGGGTGGTGGGGCGGCCGTACAGCTCCTGGTTGAACCAGTTGCCCCAGCGGCCGCAGGCCTGGGCCAGGGCGATGCCGGGGGCGATCGCGTCGGCGTAGGCGGGCAGCGGGACGCCGCGGCGGCGGGCGCCGATCCAGGCGCCGACGGCGCCGAAGGCGATGGCGCCCCAGATGCCGAGGCCGCCCTCCCAGATCTTCAGGGCGTCGATCGGGTGCTTGCCCTCGCCGAAGTACAGCTGGTTGTCGGTGACGACGTGGTAGAGCCGGCCGCCGACCAGGCCGAACGGCACCGCCCAGACCGCGATGTCGCCGACCGTGTGCCGCCCGCCGCCGCGGGCGACCCAGCGCTTGCTGCCGAGCCACACGGCCACGACGACACCGATGATGATGCAAAAGGCGTAGGCGCGCAGCGGGATGGGCCCCAGGTTGAGGACGCCCCGCGACGGGCTCGGAATGTATGCGAGATCCATGGCACTCTCGACGCTACCGTGTCCCACCGGCACCACCGGCACCGGTGCGGGTCACGGTAGCGTCACGCGGCCCGTGCAGGTCAGGGCGAGGGCGGGTTGTCGGACTCGGCGGCGGTCGAGGTGGGCGCCGGGCTCTGCCCGTGGGAGCCGGGGGTGCCGAGCTGCTTGCCCTGGTTGGCCGCGTCCACCCACTTCACCAGGTTCTCCGGGCTGATCTGCTCGTCGCCCTTCTTCGGGTAGACCAGCTCGCCGTTCAGCAGCACCGTCGGGGTCGACTTGAAGCTGGACTTGTCGAAGTCCTGCTGCACCGCGGAGACCCAGCCGCCGAACTCGTTGTCGTTGACGCAGGCCCGGAACTCCGGGGTGTCCAGGCCCGGGACCTGCTTGCCCAGGTCGATCAGGGTCTGCTTGTCGCCGAAGGAGTCCTCGGTCTCCTCCGGCTGGTTGCGGTACATCACGTCGTGGTAGTCGCGGAAGTGCCCGGCGTCCTGCGCGCAGGCCAGCGCGTTGGCACCGTACTTGGAGCCGTTGCCGCCCAGCGAGCGGTCGATGAACGAGACGATGTGGTAGTTGACGACGATCTTGCCCGCGTCCTCCAGCTGGTCGACGGTCGGCGAGAAGCTCCGCTCGAAGCTGCCGCAGGCCGGGCAGCGCGGGTCCTCGTAGACCGTCAGCGTGGACGGGGCGTCGGCCGAGCCGACCGGGATCACCAGGTTCTTGTCGCCGGTCGTCCCGGCCGGGGCCGCGGTGGGGGCCTCCGGCTTGGAGCGCTCGTTCTGCACCACCACGCCGACCACCACGGCGGCCGCGATCACCACGGCCACCACGCCGCCGACCGCCAGCTTCTTGTTCCGCCGCGCCTTGGCCTCCTCGGCGGCCCGGGCCTCCATCATCTTGTCCCGGGCGTTGCGCTTGCCTTCTCGGTTCTTCTCGCTCATGGGGTGCTCTTGCCAGTCCAGTGGGTCGGGGTCGTCGGGGGGAGGCGGGGTCGCCGGGAGCGGCGGGGTCGCCGGGAGCGGCGGGCGGCTCAGGCGGCCAGCCAGGCGTCCAGCGAGAGCTTCGTCCGGGGGCGGTAGACGAGCCACGCCGACAGCAGCAGGAACCCGGTGTCGCGCAGGATCTCCTGGAGGTACTCGGTCTGCGACTCGTCCACCGCGCCGCCGCCGCCGAAGCAGCCGCAGTCGATCGAGATGCCGCGCGCCCACGCGGAGGAGATGCCCGCGACGAACGCCAGCAGCAGCACCGCCGAGACGGCCGCGACGATCCGCGTCCCCAGGCCGAGCACCAGCAGCAGGGCCAGCGCCAGCTCCAGGAACGGCAGCCCCCAGCCGACCGGCTTCACCAGCGACTCGGGCAGGATCTCGTACGCGCGCACCGCCTGCGCCGCCTCCGCCGGGTCGGAGACCTTCGCCAGCCCCGCCCAGCCCCACACCACCGCCAGGCCCAGCCGCACCGCCAGCCCGAACCACTCGGCCGCCGCGCCGTCCACCGCCCGGCGCAGCCCGTCCACCCGGCCTCGGTCGGCCTGCTGACTGGCCATCAGTTCCCCCTCGGGCGCGCTCCACCGTTTCCTGCCTGATGAACCGTAGGGGATGGCGGGTGGTTCCTCCACATTGGCGAGTTACGCCGTATGAGGGACCTTAAACGGTCATACGTCCGATTTTCCGGATCATCGTCCCGGCACGTCGCACCCCGTCGCGGGCCCCGCCGCCGACTGCTGGCACAGCACCGCCCGCTCCGCCCCCCGGCGGGCCAACTCCCGCTCCACGCCCCCGCTCCCGACCAGCGCGGCGGCCAGCGCCAGACCGGCCGCCAGCGCCCGCAGCAGCACCTCCCGGTGAACCCGCGCCATCCGGATGCCCTTTCGCCGACGAACCACCGGAGGGTTCAACGGCCCCGACCGGGACGGGATCACCGGCCCCCGCCGGTTTTTCACCCTCGCGGAGTAGGACCGCAACACGAAGGGCCGCCCGGGGAGCGGCAGTTGCTCCCCGGGCGGCCCTCGGGCCCGGCGTCCTACTTGCGGCGGACGCCCTGCGCCAGCTCGCCCGCGAGCGCCCGGACGGCGGCCGTGCCGTCCGCCAACTGCTCGGCGTCCAGCAGGCGCTGGACGAACGCCGAGCCGACGATCACGCCGTCCGCGAAGGCCGCGACCTCGGCGGCCTGGTCGGCGTTGGAGACGCCCAGGCCGACGCAGACCGGCAGCGCGGTGGTGGCGCGGGTGCGGGCCACCAGGTCCTCGGCCAGGTTGCCGACCGCGGCCCGGGTGCCGGTCACGCCCATCACGGCGGCCGCGTACACGAAGCCGGACCCGGCCGCGGTGACCTCGGCCAGCCGGTGGTCCTTGGAGGACGGGGCGACCACGAACACGGTGTCCAGACCGTGCTCGGCGGCGGCCTTGCGCCACTCCTCGGACTCCTCCACCGGCAGGTCCGGCAGGATGCAGCCCGCTCCCCCGGCCGCGGCCAGGTCGGCGGCGAACCGGGCGGTGCCGTAGCGGTCCACCGGGTTCCAGTACGTCATGACCAGGACCGGCACGGCCGGGTGCGCCGCCGCGACCTCGGCCACGGTGCGCAGCACGTCCTTGATCTTCACGCCGCCGCGCAGCGCGATGTCGTCGGCGGTCTGGATGACCGCGCCGTCCAGCACCGGGTCCGAGTGCGGCAGGCCGACCTCGACGACGTCGCAGCCGCCCTCGATCAGGGCGTTGACCGCGGCGATGCCGCCGTCCACGGTCGGGAAGCCGGCCGGCAGGTAGCCGATCAGGGCCGCCCGGCCCTCGGCCTTCGCGGCGGCCAGGGCGGCGGTGAGCTTGGTGTCGGCCATGTCAGTTGGTCCCCTCGGCGTCGTAGAGGCCGAAGTACTCGGCAGCGGTGTGCATGTCCTTGTCGCCGCGGCCGGAGAGCGAGACCAGGATCGTCGCCTCCGGGCCGAGCTCGCGGCCGAGTTCGAGCGCGCCCGCCAGCGCGTGCGCGGACTCGATCGCCGGGATGATGCCCTCGGTGCGGGACAGCAGCCGCAGCGCCTCCATCGCCTGCGCGTCGGTCACCGGGCGGTACTCGGCCCGTCCGGTGTCCTTCAGCCAGGCGTGCTCCGGGCCGACGCCCGGGTAGTCCAGGCCGGCCGAGATCGAGTGCGACTCGATGGTCTGGCCGTCCTCGTCCTGCAGCACGTAGGTGCGCGAGCCGTGCAGCACGCCCGGGTCGCCCTTGGTCAGGGTGGCCGCGTGCTTGGGGGTCTCGGCGCCCTCGCCGGCCGCCTCGCAGCCGATCAGGCGGACGTCCGCGTCCGGGATGAACTCGTGGAAGATGCCCATCGCGTTGGAGCCGCCGCCGACGCAGGCCACCACCGCGTCCGGGAGCTTCCCGGTGCGGTCCAGCACCTGCTGGCGGGCCTCGACGCCGATGACGCGGTGGAAGTCGCGCACCATCATCGGGAACGGGTGCGGGCCGGCCACCGTGCCG
This sequence comes from Kitasatospora phosalacinea, assembly GCF_000717185.1. Lineage (GTDB taxonomy): Bacteria > Actinomycetota > Actinomycetes > Streptomycetales > Streptomycetaceae > Kitasatospora > Kitasatospora phosalacinea_A. Next base: position 33,524 of record NZ_JNYE01000076.1, read on the forward strand.
AACAGGTAGTGGGTGGAGTCCACGTTGGCGACCCAGTCGCGGAACGCCTCGTTGATGGCGTCCTTCAGGGTGCGGCTGCCGGAGGTCACCGGGACGACCTCGGCGCCCAGCATCCGCATCCGGGCCACGTTCAGCGCCTGCCGCTGGGTGTCGACCTCGCCCATGTAGATGGTGCAGTCGAAGCCGAACAGCGCGCAGGCGGTGGCGGTCGCCACGCCGTGCTGGCCCGCGCCGGTCTCGGCGATGATCCGGGTCTTGCCCATCCGGCGGGTCAGCAGCGCCTGGCCCAGCACGTTGTTGATCTTGTGCGAGCCGGTGTGGTTGAGGTCCTCGCGCTTGAGCAGGACCCGCGCCCCGCCCGCCTCCGCGGAGAACCGGTGGACGTCGGTCAGCGGGCTCGGCCGGCCGGTGTAGTCCTTGAGCAGGACGTCCAGCTCGGCGGCGAACGCCGGGTCGGTCTTGGCCTTCTCGTACTCCTCGGCGACCTGCTCCACGGCGGCGACCAGCGCCTCCGGGATGAAGCGGCCGCCGTAGGCGCCGAAGTAACCGCGTGCGTCGGGCACCTGGGCGCCCGGAAGGTAGTGCTCGGACATGATCCGTCCTCGGATGAAGGATTGACGACGTGGACGTGGAACGCGCGGCGATCGGTCAGCCGCGGGTACCGCGCCATCGGCGTCCGGGGACCTGTCCGGGCTCGCAGCCGATCACGTACCGCACCCGCCGCCCCAACGCCCGGCGCGCGGGCGCGCGGCAGCCGCGCGGGCGGCAGCCGGGGGCGAGACGGGTGGCGATCGACACGGCGGGGACTCAGCCCCGCCCGTTGTTGCGCAGCGCCGGGTGCGCCCCGGCGGCGACCAGGTCGGCGACCGCGGCCTTCGGGTCCCGGCCGGTGACCAGGGACTCGCCGACCAGCACCGCGTCGGCGCCCTGGTTGGCGTAGGTGATCAGGTCGTGCGGCCCGCGCACGCCCGACTCGGCGACCTTCACGATGTGCGCCGGGATGGCGTCCACCACGTTGCCGAAGGTGTTCCGGTCGACCTCGAGGGTCTTCAGGTTGCGGGCGTTGACGCCGATGATCCGCGCGCCCGCGTCCACCGCGCGGGCGATCTCCTGCTCGTCGTGCACCTCGACCAGCGGGGTCAGCCCGATCGACTCGGCCCGCTCGATCAGCGAGACCAGGGCCGGCTGCTCCAGCGCGGCCACGATCAGCAGCGCCAGGTCCGCGCCGTGCGCGCGGGCCTCCCACAGCTGGTAGGCGGTGACGATGAAGTCCTTGCGCAGGACCGGGGTGGGCACGGCCGCGCGCACCGCGTCCAGGTCGGCCAGCGAACCGCCGAAGCGGCGCTGCTCGGTGAGCACGCTGATCGCGGCGGCACCGCCGGCCGCGTAGTCGACCGCCAGCGCGGCCGGGTCGGCGATCGCCGCCAGCGCGCCCTTGGACGGGCTGGAGCGCTTGACCTCGCAGATCACCCGGACGCCGTCGCCGCGCAGCGCGGCCACGCCGTCCTTCGCCTCGGGCGCCTTCGCGGCGAGCTCCTTGAGCTCGTCCAGGGAGACCCGGGCCTGTCGCTCGGCGAGGTCCTGCCGGACCCCGTCGATGATCTCGTCGAGCACAGTCACGGGTGCGCCCCCATCGTGTTTCGGTGGTGAGGCCGGGGGCGTCGAGCGCAGCCCCGGCCCTTCGATGGTATCGGGCGCGGGGGGCGCACTCCGCATCCACCCGGCGCGCGTCTCGAACCGCGGACCGCCCGGCGGACGGCGCGCCCGCCCCGTCCGCCCCCGCTCACACCCCCGGCGGAGCCAGCCCCGCGCCCACCGGCAGGTTCCGCACCACCGCGAACAGCAGCAGCACCAGCACCAGCACCCCCGCCCGCCGCCCCGTCATCCGCGGCCACCACCCCGGCCGGCCGCCCGCCCCGCGCACCGCCCGCACCAGCCAGCCCAGCCACAGCACCGCCAGCCCGAACGCCAGCACCACCACCAGCAGGTTGTCGTGCGCCGCCGCCAGGACGTCCCCCCTGGTCAGCGCGTGCACGCAGCGCAGCCCCCCGCACCCCGGACACCACCAGCCGGTCGCCTGCAGCACCGGGCACACCGGGTAGTGCCCCGGCGCGTTCGGATCCACCGCCCCCACGAACGCCGTCGGCAGCGCCACCGCCACCAACGCCGCCAGCGGACGGACCAGCCGCCCCCCTCGGCCGACGGGACTGGACGCGGCGGGGCCGGGACCGGCGGGAGCGTTCACGGGGACGATTGTCCCCCCGCCCGGCCACCGCACCCCGGCACGCCCCGCCCGGAAACGCCGCGCCGCGCCGGCACCGCCGGCACCGCCGCCCGGAAACGCCGCACCGCGCCGGCACCGCCGCGCCGCCGCACCGCCGCCGGGAAACGCCGAACGGCGGGCCCCAGGCCCGCCGTCCGGTCCGTCGCTCTCCGCCGGGTCAGCCCGCGGCGACCGCGCTGCGCTCCTCGGTGGGGGCCGGGGCGAAGTTCTTGCTGGGCTGCTTGCCCATGCCCGCCATCGCCATGGCCTTGCCGACCACTCCACCGATCAGAACCACGGCGAGGCCCGCGATGACCAGCACGACGTTCGGAATGATCATCGCGACGCCGGACACGCAGAAGCCGACGAAAGCAATGACCACGCCGGTCCACGCGGCGGGGGTGTGGCCGTGCGCTGCTGCAGCCATCTTGTTGGTGCTCCTTGTTTCTCCGGGGCCCGGTCGGGCGGTCCTGGCGGCGCTCGACGGGTTGACCCCTCCATTGTGCCGGGCCGAACACGGCAGCCCCAAGCCGGGGCGGCCGTGGTCCCGAGCACACTCAGCCGGTCGGGTCCTCGCCCCGGTCCAGCGCCTTCCACAGGTCGGACGGACTGTCCGCCCGCACCGGCGCCTTCCGGGTCGGCGCGTCGTACCGCGCCCCCATCACCGGCCACCGCCGCCCGAACCACGCCGTCAACACCCCCGCCGCCACCAGCAGCACCCCGCCCGCCAGCGCGACCCACGGCCACGCCGTCCGGGTGATCTCCTCCGCCCGGCCGCTGCTCAGCGCCAACTGCCCCGCCGCGACCGCGTGCAGCCCCGCCGTGTCCCTGTACCCGATCACCGCCCCCGCGACCGCCCCCACCCCCGCCGCCACCGTCAACGCCCCCACCAGCACCCGCACCCACCCGCGCACCGCGAACACCACGACCGCCGCCGCCATCCCCACCAGCGCCATCCCCGTCGGCAGCGCCGTCAGCCTGCTCCCGCTCGCACTCACCGCGACCCGGCTCCCCCCCATCCCGGCCGCCACCCCCTCCGCCCAGGTGCGCCCCACCGCCGTCAGCACCAGCCCCGCACCGAGCACCGTCAACAGCAGCATCAACCCCAACGCACCGCGCGAAGCCGAAGCAGGGGAACCACCGGACGGGGAAGCAGACGTCTCACTCACCCCCCCAG
>NZ_JNYE01000077.1 GCF_000717185.1 Kitasatospora phosalacinea
GGCGGGGCCCGGGTCAGGGGCGGGCGGCGGGGTCGAGCGGGGCGACGGTCCCGGCGGCGCTGCGGTCGCGGTAGGCGGCGAAGTGCGGGACGAGCATCCGGCGCTGGGTCTTGCCGGTGTGGGTGCGGGGGATGACGTCCTGCCCCCACAGCACGACCTTGGGGCGGTTGCGCACCGGCAGGTCCTGGACGGTCTTCATCAGCCGGTCCTGGACGCCGGCCATGTCCTCGGTGTCGACGACCAGGCCGACCTCCTCGCCGTAGGTCTGGTGGGGGTAGCCCACCGCGACGACGCGCCCGGCGAGTTCGGGCAGTTCGGCGAGGATCGCGGACTCGACGGCGGTCGGGCTGACCTTGTCGCCGGAGCGGATGATCAGGTCCTTGATCCGGTCGGTGACGAAGAAGTACTTCCGCCCGCCCTCGGCCAGGTAGTAGCCCTCGTCGCCGGAGTGCAGCCAGCCGTCGCGGAAGGCCTTGGCGGTCTCGTCCGGCTTGCGGTGGTAGCCGAGGGAGAGGCTGGGGCCGGTGATGCGCAGTTCGCCGAGTTCGCCGGGGTCGGCCTCGGTGCCGTCGGGGCGGACGACGGAGACCCGGGCGCCGTCCAGGGGGTAGCCGACGCAGGGGGTGTCGCGGTCGAACATCATCGCGGAGCGGACGGGGTCGGGGTCGGTGGCGGGCAGGATGGTGGCGAAGTTGGTGTACTCCGACAGGCCCCAGGCGTGCGCCAGCCGCAGGCCGGACTGCTCCTCGAACTCGCGGGCGAGGGCGGAGGGCAGCGGCGCCGCCGACACGAAGATCCACTTCAGGTCGGGCACGGCGGCCCTGGTCACCCGGGTGCGCAGCAGCAGCTGGAGCATGCTCGGCACCATGCTGGTGACGGTGACGCGCTCCCCGGCGACCACCCCGGCCCAGGAGAACGGGTCCATCCGGTCGGTCATCACCAGGTGCCCGGAGGAGAGCAGGCAGGTCATCATGCCGAAGCCGACGGCGTGCGCGTGGTAGAAGGGCATCACCGAGTACTGCACGGGGTGGTCGATGCCCAGCGCCTTGACCATGCTCCAGGCGTTGGCGACCAGGTTGCGGTGCATCTGCACCACGCCCTTGGGGAACGCGGTGGTGCCGGAGGTGTACAGGATGATGGCGGGGTTGTCGCCGTTGACCGCGACCGGCCGGGGCGCGCCGCCGGGGGCGGGGGCGACGCCCTCGGGGGCGACGTCCTCCAGCAGCCGGACGCGGCGGCCCCGGCGCAGCTCGTCCCCCCGCTCCAGGCCGGTCTCCCGGTCGGTGAGGACCAGCACCGGGTTGGCGTCGCCCAGCACGTACTCCATCTCGGCGACCGAGTAGGCGGGGTTGAGCGGCACCACGACCGCGCCGATGCTCATCGCGGCGAGGTAGAAGACCGGCACCTCGATCCGGTTGCGCATCAGGGTGGCGACCCGGTCGCCGGGCACCACGCCCTCGCCCTGGAGGTAGGCGGCCCAGGCGTCGATCGCGGCCAGGTAGGCGCCGTAGTCGAGCGAGGTGCCGCGCTCGGTGCCGCGGTAGAAGGTGATCGCGGGCCGGGTCGGGTCGGGCTGGGCGCGGACGGCGTCCAGGAGTTCGGGGAAGGTGTGCACGGGCTGGATCAGGTCGCGGGAGAACACGGGCGTCATCGCCTCGCTTTCGCTAGTGGGTGGTTCCGAGGAGGTCGGCCGCGTCCGTGGCGCACCCCCAGGAGAGGGTGAAACCGGCACCGCCGTGCCCGTAGTTGTGGACCAGGCCGGGGATGTACGGGTCGCGTTCGACCCGGACGGTGCCGCGCGCCGGGCGGAAGCCCACCCGGACCTCCAGCACCCGGGCGTCCGCGACGGCGGGCACCAGCCGGGCGCAGCGGGCCAGGATGTCGGCGACGGTCTCGTCCGGGACGGCGGTGGCCACCAGCCCGGGGTCGGCGGTGCCGCCGAGGACGGCGTCGTGCTCGCGCTCGACCACGTAGGTGGGGCGGCGCGGGTCGCCGTCGTCGATCCAGCAGCCGTGCAGGCCTTCGGGTTTGGCGCAGCGCAGCACCACTCCGCGGACGAGCGACAGGCTGCGGTCCCCGGCCAGTGCGGCGCTGCCGTAGCCGGTGCAGTTGACCACCCCGCCGGTGCGGGCGACCTCCGCGGCCAGGTCGGAGACCTGGCGGTGCTCGATCCGGCCGCCGCGGGCCGCGAAGCGCTCGGCGAGGTGGGCCAGGTAGCGGGCGGCGTCGGCGACCGGGACGGGCACGGCCCAGGCGGAGGCGTACCCGGGCGGGCAGTCGGCCGGGCGGGCGCGGTGCCGTTCGGGCAGCTCCCGCGTCCACCAGGGGGCTTCGGTGGCGGCGGGGAAGAACTCGGTGAGGGTGCGCACCCGCACGCCGCTGGCCGCGGGGTCGGCGGCGAGGGCGGTGAGCCGGTGCAGGGCGGTGGTGGCGCGCCGCAGGTAGAGCGGGTCGGGGCGCTGGAAGAACGGGTGCCAGATCGCGGCGGCGACCACCGAGGTGGTGTGGTGCGGCAGTTCGGGGGTGAGCAGGGTGACGGCGCGGCCGCGGTCCTGGAGTTCCAGGGCCGTGGTGAGGCCGGTGACGCCGCCGCCGACCACCGTGACGGGTGCGGTCACCGCTGGGCCTCCGGCGGTGCGGCGGGCCACGGGTCGGGGTCCTTGAGGCCGGTGCCGGTCAGCAGCAGCACCGCCGAGTCGCCCTCCCGGACGGCGCCCTCCCGGCGCAGCCGGGCCAGTGCCGCGTAGCCCGCCGCCGTGGACGGCTCGACCCACAGGCCGAAGCGCCGCGCCAACTCGCCCGCCGCCCACCGGATCTCCTCCTCGGCGACGGCCGCGGCCAGCCCGTCGGAGCGCAGCAGCGCCCGGACGGCGGCCAGGTGGTCGCGCGGGCGGGAGACCGCGATGCTGTCGGCCGCGGTGGCGGGGGCGACGGGCACCGGCTCGCGGTCGACCCACCCGCCGCGGGCCAGCGCGGCCGCCCAGCTGCGCCGGATGCTGTCGGAGGAGGCGGCCTGGGCGGCGACCAGCCGGGGCACGCCGGGCAGCAGCCCGAGGTCGGCGAGTTCGGCGAAGCCCGCGCCGATGCCGCTGAGGATGTTGCCGTCCCCGCAGGGGACGACCACCCAGTCCGGCACCTCCCAGCCGAGGGCCTCGGCGATCTCCAGGGCGCAGGTCTTCTTGCCCTCCCGGGTGTACGGGTTGACGCCGGTGTTGCGGCAGTACAGGCCGTGTTCGCGGGCGTGCGCGACGGCCCGGTCGAAGGCCTCGTCGTAGCTGCCGTCGACGGTGCGCAGTTCGGCGCCGTACGCGCGGATCTGGGTGAGCTTGGCGGGGGGCGCGGCGGCGGGCACGAAGACGGTGGCGCGCAGGCCCTGGGCGGCGGCGATGCAGGCCATCGAGGCGCCCGCGTTGCCGGTGGAGGCGGCGACCACCTCGCGGTGGCCGTGGGCGCGGGCGACGGCGAGCGCGACCTCGGTGGCCCGGTCCTTGAGCGAGCCGCTGGGGTTGCGGGTCTCGTCCTTGGCGCGCAGCCGGACGCCGTCCAGGGCGGTGCCCAGGTCGAGCAGCGGGGTGCCGCCGACCTGCAGTCCGCTGCCGTGCTCGCGGCGGGCGGGCAGCAGCGCCTGGTAGCGCCACAGGTCGCGGCCCGTCAGCGAGTCGAGGAACTCCCGTGCGGTGGGCGGCGGTTCGGTGACCGCCCGCCGGTTGGGCGCGGGTTCGCAGTCGCAGGCCGCCGCGCCGCCGGCCCCGCCCGCGGGCCGGTCGCACAGGCAGCAGCGCAGCACCGTCCGCCGCTCCAGCGGGAGCTGGCGGACCGTCACGGCATTCCCGCCGGGTTCATCAGCCGGGTCATCACGGCGTTCTGCGCGTGCAGCCGGTTGGCGGCCTGCCGGAAGACCAGCGAGCCGGGGCCGTCGATCACCGCGTCGGTGACCTCCTGGTCCCGGTCGGCGGGCAGGCAGTGCAGGTACGCGGCACCGGGGGCGGCCAGCGACATCGCCCGCTCGTCGACCCGCCAGTCGCGGTGCTTGTCGAACAGCGCGGTCATGCCCGCCTCGTCGACGGTGCCGGAGCGGTCGGCGGGCAGCATGTCCAGGCTGCACCAGGACTTGGCGTACACCAGCTCGGAGCCGGTCAGGCCGTCCTCGAAGTCGTGGGTGAGCCGGATCGTGGCGTCCGACTCGGTGGCGAAGCCCTGCGCGGCGGCCATCACCTCGGGGTCGAGCTCGAAGCCGGGCGGGTGGGCGAGGGTGATCTCCATGCCGAGCTTGGCGGCCGACAGCAGGGCGCTCTGCGGCACCGCCACCGGCTTGTGCCAACTGCCGGAGTACGCCCAGCTGATGGTGAGCTTGCGGCCGCGCAGGTCGCCGCCGGTGTGCTCGTGCATGGTCATCGCGTCGGCCAGCGCCTGGCAGGGGTGGAAGCGGTCGCACTCCATGTTGATGACCGGGATGTCGGCGTGCTTCGCGAACTCGTGGATGAAGCGGTTCGCGCCGCCGTACACCCAGCCCGCCGGTTCGCCGTACATCCGGATCGCGATCGCGTCGCCGTACTGGGAGAGCACCCGGGCGACGTCGGAGACCCGCTCGGTGGCGTACGGGATCTCCTGGCCGGGCAGCGCCGGGGTGTAGATGCCGTTCGCCGGGTCGAGGTGGACGGCGTGGCCGCCGAGCTTCTCCAGGCCGGTGTGGAAGCTGCTGCGGGTGCGCAGCGACTGGTTGAAGAACATGAAGTAGACGGCCCGGCCGTCCAGCAGGACCCGCTTGTCCTGCTGCGGCAGGGACTTGAGCCGCAGGGCGGCCTCCAGCAGGGCGCGGTACTCGGTGCCGGGCATGGTCAGGTCGACGTCGATCCAGCCGGGGGTGCCGGTGTCGGTCATGGTGGGGTGCTCCTCATGGCTCTGGCGGGCCCCGGCCGGTCGCGGCGGGGGCCTGGCGCGGTTCGCGGGTGGTGAGGGCGGCGGGCGGGGGCGCCCGCGGGCGGCGCGACCGGGCTCCGACACGGCCGGTCGCCGCCGTTCGAACCCTGCGGGGCTCAGCTCCGGTGCGGTTCGAGGGTGGTGAGGTCGACGAGCGAGGCCCCGTCGAGGACGGAGAGCCGGTCGGCGAACTGCTCGCCGGCCTCCAGTCCGAGGTCGCCGATCAGCTTGCGGCAGGCGGCGGAGGCGGCCAGGAACTGGCGGCGCAGCTCGGCCCGGTCGTGGCTCTCGTCGATGGCGGTGGCGGCCTGGCGGGGGGTCAGGCCGCGGGCGACCAGGTCCGCGTGGAGGCGGCCGAAGTCGGGGCGCAGGAAGTACCACAGCACCTGGCGCAGGACGGACTCGACCAGGGCCCGGTCCCGCTGCACGACGGTGGGGATCCAGCCGTCGGCGAAGCGGTGGAAGAAGGCGTGGTGCCGGGCCTCGTCGGTGGCGTGCTCGGCCAGCATCCGGGTGACGGCCGGGTGGACGGTGTCGCCGCCGGCCTGCCGGAGGGTCGCGGTGATCAGGGTCTCGGTGACGATGGCGCAGCAGATCACCGCGATCGGCCGCTTCTCCCGGGGCAGCCCGGCGACCAGCCGGGCGATGTCGCCGACCTCCCGGCCGGGCGTGCGTCCCAGCCGCAGGCCGGTGACCTGCTGGATGTGGGAGCGGAACTCCTCCATCATCAGGACGTGGTAGCCCTCGTCGGTGTAGACCTTGAGCAGGTCGGTGCGCATCTCGTCGGGGGTGCCGGGGAGTTCGAGGATCCGCTGGACGGCCCGGTTGACGATCTCCAGCTCCACCACCTCGGTCTTGGCGAGGTACTCGGCCAGCCGCCCGGCCCCGAGCTCCAGCGCGGCCCGCGGGCCGAGGGCGGCGACCAGCGGGTGCGCCGTGTACGGGGTGAGCGCCCGGTTGTACAGGACGTGCGAGTCCTGCCAGGCGGGGCCGGCCGGCTCCGGGTCGCGGACCCGCACCATCGCCTTCCCGTACCAGCGGTCCTCCCCCGCCGGCCCGGCGCCGGGGGGGACGACCCCGGCGCCGGGCGGTACGGGGCTCATCCGCCGGCCTGCCGGGCGGCGGGGAGCGCGGCGGGGAGCCCGGCGGGGAGCGTGCCGGGGCGGGCGAACTCGGCGGTGCAGTCGCGCTCCGGGCCCAGGCCCAGGCCGATCACGGGCGCGCCGATCCGCTGCTCGACGTACTCCTTGAACGCCAGCATGGACGCCGGGACGCCGTCCAGCCCGGGCAGGCCCGCGACGGCGGCCCGCACCTGCTCGGCGTCGAAGACCGGCAGCACCTCGATCCGCTCGCTGCCGGGTTCGCCGGGGGCGGCCGCGGCGAGCTGCACCGGGACGCCGCCGTAGTGGCTGTCCCGGTAGTGGGCCAGGCAGTCGGTCTTGTTGAGGTAGACCACGTCCACGCCGTGCAGGGTGACCTGTTCGCGCAGCTGCTCCAGGTCGAGCAGGCCGATCCGGCGGGGCCGGCCGGTGCCGGAGCCGTACTCGCCGGTGAGCATCCGCAGCGCGGTGCCGACGTCGAGCGGGTCGGCGGAGCCGAGCAGCTGCTGCGGGTCGTGCTCGGCCTGCTCCTCGGTGCGGCCGCGGCCGGTGCGGCAGGCCTCGGCGAAGTACGCGGCGGAGCGTTCGGCGCCCAGTTCGGACGGGAAGGGGCCGTGGCCGACCCGGGAGACCACGGCCTTGGCGACGCCGATGGTGTGCCGGTGGTAGCGGGGCGGCAGGTCGCCGCCGACGTAGGCGTGGCCGGGCAGGGTGTGGCTGGAGGTGACGTACGGCTGGTCGCCCTGGACGACGTCGAGCATCAGCGACTGCGCGCCCTCGAACAGCACCCGGGCGCCGTCGGCGACCCTGCGGGCGAGGTGGGTGCGGTCGGTGGTGACCATCGGGCGCAGCGCCTCGGCGCTCTCCCGCATCGCGGCGATCCGCTCGCGCTCGGCGGCCAGCCGCTCGCCCGCGTCGGCCTCCTCCTTGAGTTCCCGTTCGACGGCGGCCAGCATCAGGGCGGCCGTGCCCTCGGGGTCCTCCAGCAGGTCGCGCAGCTGCAGGTTGCAGCGGACGCCGTCGCGGGTGCGGGCGGCGCGGTCCGCGTAGCAGGGGCCGATGCCGTTGCCGGTGGTGCCGATGGCGGCGCCGGTGCGCTGGTCGAGCAGGAAGTGCACGGGCTGGACGACGGCGCAGCGGTCGCTGATCCGCAGCCGGTCGGCGAGGTCGACGCCGACGGTGCGCAGCAGCGCGAGCTCGTCGCGGAGCTTGACCAGGTTGAGCACGCAGCCGGAGCCGATGTAGAGCTCGCAGCCGGGGTGGAAGACCGCGGACGGGACCTGCTGCAGGACGACCCGGCCGGCCGGGGTGTCGATGGTGTGCCCGGCGTTGGCGCCGCCGTTGAAGCGGGCCACGACGTCGTAGTCGGGGGCGATCAGGTCGATGATCTTGGCCTTGCCCTCGTCGCCGTACTGGAGGCCCACCAGCACGTCGGAGTGGCCGGGTCGGCGGGCGGGGTCGGTGGTCATCTCGGTCAGCACCTTTCTGCTCCCTGGAAGAAGTCCTCCACGGGCACGGTGGTGTCCGCGAGGACGGAGTGCACGAGGTTGCCGACGGCCAGGTCCAGGATTCCCATGCCGAACGGGGAGAAGACGACCGGACGATCGCGCTCCGGCGCGGGGGCGCCGCTCAGGATCGCCGGAAGCGTGTGGCGTACGAACTCCCGCCCGCCGGTGAGCAGTTCGGCCAGGTGCAGCGAGGTGCGGGCCTTGAGCGCGTGGTCGACGTCGTCGACCACGTTGTGCGCGGCCAGCACCACCTCGGGGGCGAGGTCGCGCAGCGAGAGGTGCAGCACCACGGGGTTGTGGGCGAACAGCCGCGGGTCGTGGACGTGCGGCTCGCCCGCGGTGGTGGCGAACACCACCACCTGCCCCGCGGTGATCGCCTCCTCGATGCTGCCGCAGACCGCCACCGGCGCCGCGAAGCGGCCGCGCAGCCGCTGCGCGAGGCGCTCGGCGTGCGGCAGGTGGGCGTCGTGCAGCAGGATCCGCTCCGGCTCGACGCCGGACTGCCCCAGGTAGTCCAGGACGTGCTCGCTGATCACGCCGGTGCCGATGACGGAGACGGTGCGCCGCCCGCCCTTCCCGCCGTCCAGCTCCCGCAGGGCCAGCACGGCCCCGGCCGCGGTGCGGCTCGCGCTGATGGCCGCGGCCTCCATGCAGGCCACCGGGTAGCCCGTGGTCTCGTCGTTCAGCACCAGCACGGCGGACGCCCGGGCCAGGCCGCGGTCGATGTTGCCGGGGAAGCTGGAGATCCACTTGATGCCGGTGACCCGCTCGCCGGAGTCCTCGGTGTAGTGCGCGGGCAGCGCGATGATGCGGTCCGCGTCGTGTTCCGGGAAGCGCAGGAAATAGCTGTCCGGATTCACCGTGCGCTGCGCGTGGTGCGCCTTGTAGGCGGATTCCACGGCGGCGACCACGGCGGCCCGGTCGCCGTTCACGACTTCGCGGACCCGGCTGCCCGAATAGACCCGGAATTCCGGCACGGAAAGCAGCGCGGATTTCGCGGTGGATTGCGCGGTGGATTGCGCGGTGGATTGCGTGGTCACTTCTGCGGGCCGCCCGTTCATGCGATGAGGTCCTGACGTTCTGCGCGCGGGTTCGCCGCGTCGCTCCGGAAATCCACCCCGACCCGCACCCGGCCGCTCTCGGCGGCGAGCATCGCGGGCAGCGCCCGGAAGGCGGAGGGGAACTTCGACCGGACCCAGTCGTCGCTGTAGATGGTGTCCAGGTACTTGTCCCCCATGTCGGGGGAGAGCGCGACCACCACGCTGTCCTCGGTGAAGCGGTCGGCGAGGTAGCGCACCCCCTGCAGCACGGCGCCGGTGGAGCCGCCGACGGTCAGCCCGCGCTGGGCCAGGGTGCGGCACATCCGGACGGCGTCCGCCTCGTCGACCATCAGCACCTCGTCGACCAGCGAGGCGTCGGCCATCGGGGGCTTGCGGCTGGTGCCGAGGCCGGGGATCCAGCGCTTGCCGGAGGCCCCGCCGAAGGTCACCGACCCCATCGAGTCGACCCCGACCAGCAGGGTCTCCGGCGAGTGCTCGCGGAAGTAGCGGGCCAGGCCCATCAGGGTGCCGGTGGTGCCGGTGCCGACCACCAGGCAGTCCACCCGGGGCGCGGCGGCCAGGATCTCGGGGCCGGTCATCCGGTAGTGGGCGCGCCAGTTGCTCTGGTTCGCGTACTGGTTGAGCCAGATCAGGCCGGGGTCCTCGGCGCACAGGCGCTGCACCAGGTCGATCCGGGTGCCCAGGTAGTTCCCGGTCGCGTCCCGCTCCTCGACGGTGATCACCTCGGCCCCCAGGGCCCGCATCTTGGCGACGGTGCTGGGCGCGGCGTTGGGGTCGGTGACGCAGGTGAAGCGGTAGCCGCGCTCGGCGCAGATCAGCGCCAGCGCCACCCCGAGGTTGCCGGAGGAGGACTCGACGAACCGCGCCCCGGGCGCGACGCCGCCCGCCTCCTCCAGGTCGATGACCATCTGCAGCGCGGTCTTGAGCTTGATCGAACCGGCCGCGTTGAGCCCTTCCAGCTTCAGCCGGACCGGGCAGGGCGCGATGCCCTGGACCACCACGAACAGACTGGACAGCGAGCGGTGGGCAATGGATTCCGGAAGCATCGCGGTTCAGCCCCCGTGTCTCTCGCGATTACCCGCCGTGCGCACCGCTCCGGAAGGTTCGGACGGCTCCCGGGGTGCTAATTGGGCATGCTCAACCTCAGATGCCGACACGCCGCTTCCCCTCCCCGTGTGTACTTACTCCGAAGGCCTGATGGGAGCGCTCCCACTGCAAGCCGCCGGACAGCATGTCAGCGCCCGGGGTTCCTGTCAAAGGTCCGATTACATGCTGGACACAAAGCGGTGGCGCGCCGTTTACCCGAGGTCTCCGGAGAACTCCCGGAGTTCGCCTGCGGCGCGGGGGAGGAAGAATCCGGAGATTCCGTGAACCCGCTGATCAGGGGAGGTCCGGACGACCCCGGTCCGGATCGGGGGTCGCGGCGTCGAAGCGCAGGCCCGAGGAGGCCTCGCCGCGGCCCGGGCGCTTCTCGCGGCCGCGCCAGACGTGGCTGCTGCCGTCGGGGCGGCGCACCAGCTGGTCCAGCATCCGGACCTCCACCCCGCCGCGGGTGACCTCCTCGTCCCGGACGCCCCCGGCGGCGTCCCGCAGGATCCGGCTCCGCGCGGCCCGCAGTTCGCCGGTGCGGGTCTCCAGCAGCCGGGCCCGCCGCAGCAGCCGCGGCCCGTCCGGCGCGCCGGGCCGCGGCGCCACCGGGACGAGCGGCGTCCAACTGCGCGCGACCGGGGTGGCCAGCCGCCACACCAGCTCGTACGCACTCGCCGAGCGGGCCCGCGGCAGGTCGAACTCGATCTGCTGCCAGGGCAGTTCGACGCCACGACCGGACGGGCCGAGCACCCGCTGCTCGATCGCCCAGGCCAGGTTGGCGGCCTCGTCGCGCTGCAGGGCGACCCGTTCCAGTGGTGGCGAGCCCAGCGCGGACCCCGCCGAGGGCAGCACCACCAGCAGCGGGTGGTCGCCCTCCGGGCCGCTCGCCGCGGCGGGCTGGAACTGGCGGCCGACGCCGTCCCCGGCCCGGGTCGCGGCGGTGCCCACCAGGGTCGCCGCGCCGAAGGTGTCCCGGACGACCACCCAGTCGACCCGGGCCACGCAGCCGACCGGGACCTCGACCGGCGCCAGGTACCAGTCGGGGCTGTGCACCAGGGCGAAGTCGACCGCCAGCATCCGGGCCAGGTCGGTGGGGCCGCCGGTGGCCGCCCCCAGCGAGACCCGGGCGTCCTCGAACTCCCAGAACCGGTCGGCGGGCATGCCCGGGTAGCGCAGCGGCGCGGGCAGCGCGGTGGCGGTCCGCTGCCCGGTCGCTCCCCCGTCCGCCGCCGCCCCGAGGGCGCGCCCGGGGTCCGCGTCCTGGGCCCGGCCCGTGTCGAGGTCGAGGTCGAGGTCGTACCAGGCCAGGCCGGTGCCGTCGTACGCCGGTGCGCGCAGCACCAGCTCGGCGGCGGGCGCGTCGGCGGCGGGCGCGTCGGCGGCGGGCGCGTCGGCGGCGGGCGCGTCGGCGGCGGGCGGCTCGGCGGACGGCTCGGCGGGCGGCAGCGGGGGCGCGGCCAGCGAGAACGCGTACTCGAGGCGGTCGGGCACCCAGCTGGGCGGGGTGGGGTCGGCGCCGGGGGCCAGGACGCCCCAGTCCTCGGCGAGTTCGCGCTGCCAGTCGCGCAGCGCGTCCTCCAGCGCGCCGGGGTCGGCCCCGGCCGTCGCACCGGCGGGCAGCCCGCCGTCCGCCAGCAGGGCCAGCACCTTGGCGCCGTCCAGCACCCGGCCCGCCAGCAGGCGCCGGTAGCGCACCTCGTCGGGGCCGAGCGGGGCGTCGTCGGGCGCGGTCGCGTCGAAGCGCAGTTCGGGGCGGGCGGCCAGGGCGTCGGCGACCGCGGTGAGGTGGCGGGCGGCGAGGTGGCGGCGCAGCGACCGGCCGGCCCGGACGGCGGCGGTCCAGGGGGTGGCGGCCGGGTCGCCGGGGGTGATCAGCGCCTCCTGTTCGACCAGCCGTTCCAGCGGGGCGGCGTCGTCGCCGAGCGGAAGGGCGGGCCGTCCGGGGGTGCCCTCGGGCCGGTAGCGGGTGAACCGGGACCAGCTGACCTTGGTGTCGAGGGCGACGGGGCTGCCCCCGTCGTCGCCGGTGAGTTCGCCCAGCTGCCACTGCCGGAGCAGGAACCACAGCGGGTCGGCGGTCTCGGCGGCGAGTCCGACGGCGATGTCGGGGGTGGCGGCGTGCGGCTCGACCCGGCCCCAGCGCACGATGGTCTGGTCCATCAACTCCCCGCTTCCGTAAGGGTTTTCGTCTCGTGGAGGTGTCGCATCAGAGGGTGGCCGCCAGCGCGCGCCAGGCGGCGATCGAGAACTTCGGCCAGGGCGCGGCGGTGAGTGCGGACAGCGCGGTGGCGCGGCCGTCGTCGCGGACGTAGGTCAGCGGCAGGTACTCGTCGAGGCCGGTGGGGGCGAGCTCGTCCAGGTCGACGCCGCGCAGCAGGGCCAGGTCCGTCGCCTCGCGGGCGGCGGCGTGCAGGGCGGTCCAGCTCCAGGGGCTGCCGGGGTCGGCGGGGACGGCGAGCAGGACGGTCTGCGGGGGGCGGGCGCCGGGCGCGTCGTAGTGGACGGCGAGGCCGGTGGTGACGGTCGGGGCGGGTAGGACCTCGGTGGTCTCGTCCAGGACCAGGGCGTGCGGGTCGGGCCCGGGGGCGGGGCCGACCAGCAGCAGGTGGGTGTGGTTGCGGTCGGGGCGGCCGGGCAGGGCCTCGGTGCGGGGGCGTTTCCAGGCGCGCAGCGGGTTGCCGGTGCCGGGGTCGGGGTCGAGCGGTCCGCCGAGCCAGGCCAGGCCGGGGGTGGGCGGCAGGTGGCAGGGGGTGAGGGGGTCGGCGGGCTGTCCGGCGGCCTCCCGGAACAGGGCGAGGTCGTCGAGCCGGGCCGGCGCGGGGCGGACCCTTCCGAGGCGGGCCAGCCAGCGCTCGACCTCGGCGGCGGGGACGCCGGGGACGGGGGCGGGCGGTGCGGTGCCGGTGGCGGGGACGGTGGGGACGACCGGGTCGCCGCCGATCCGCCGGACGATCCGGGTGAGGGTGTCGAGGCCGGTGGGCGCGGAGCGGAGCGCGTCGAGGGCGCCGTCCCGGGCGGCCGCGGCGGCGTCGGCGGGGAGCGCGAGCAGGCCGTGGACGTCGCGGCGCAGCGCGAGGGCGGCGGCCGCCGCGGCGAGGGCCTCCGCGCGGGGCAGGTCGGGGCCGGGGCCGACCGCGCCGGGGAGGCCGAGGCGGGCGAGCGGGGTGAGCAGGCTGCGCGGCAGCCGGTCCCCTTCGGCGGCGGCCGCGGCGGCGGCGGTGATCGCCGCGATCGCGGCGTCGGTCTCGTCGAGCCGTTCGCGGACGGCGGTGGCGAGCGGGGCGAGGTCGGCGCGGGCGGGCGGTGCCGGGGCGGTGGTGGTGGCGGCGGTCGGGTCGCCGTCCGCGGGTGCGGTCAGGTCGGTTGGCGCGGTCAGGTCGGCGGCGGTGGCGGGCCGGGCGGTGGCGAGCAACTCGGCTGCGGTGGCGGCGAGTTCGAGCAGCTGCTCGTCGGCGGTGCAGCGGGCGTCCAGCGGCCGGGTGCCGGTGGGGGCGGGCCGGGCCTCGGCGAGCAGGTCGAGGGCGCACAGCCCGAGGGCGTCCAGCGTGGTGGTGGCGCCGTCGGGGGTGCGGACCTGCTGGGCGGTGGCGGGGCCGAGGACCTGTTCGGCCCAGAGTTCGGCGCGGGGGGCGAGCAGGGCGCGCGGGGCGGTGCGGTCCCAGCCCGCGGTGCCGGTGCGGCCGTCGAGGGTGAGCAGGACGCGGTGGGTGAGGGTGACGCCGGAGCGCGGTTCGGCGGCGACGGTGGTCTCCGGCGGGTGGCCGCCCTCGGCGAGGGCGGCGAAGGCGGCGCCCGCGGCTTCGGGTCGGCCGGTGGCGATCCGGTGCAGGCCCTCGGCGACGAGCAGGTCGGCGACGGCTTCGACGGCGGTGTCGAGTTCGGCGAGGACGGGGCGGAAGCGGGGGTCGGCGGTGCCGGGGACGGTGCCGGCGAGGGTGTCCCGGGCGGTCCACACGTCGAGGCCGTCGACGACCTCGGCGGGCACCACGGCGTCCTGGCCGGGCGGCAGGGGTTCGCCGGGGGCGCCGGTGGTGCGGCGCTGCGGGTAGCGCTCGCGCAGTTCCTGCACCAGGGTGTGCAGTCCGGCGTCGTGCAGGCCGCGTTCGAGCCGGTAGCCGAGCAGGGCGCCGAGCGGCTGGCCGTTCGCGGTGCCCGCGAGGAGTTCGCGGGCGAGCCGGACCCGCCGGGAGGTGAGGTCGAGGGAGGCGACGGTGCTGCCGTCGCCGCGGTGGGCGAGTTCCCCGGCCCGGAGCATCCCGGCGGTGACGGCCTGCTGCAGCGAGGGGGCGTGGACGTAGCCGACCGGGTCGGCGGGGCGGCGCGGGTCGGGCGCCTCGCCGCCCCCGGCGGTGACGTGCGCGCGCCAGTCGGCGGGGGCGGCGGCCGGGTCGGCGGGGGCGGAGCGCGGGCGGACGTCGACCAGCACGCCCCAGGCGCCGACGTGCAGCCCGGTGGGGCGGCGGTCGCGCAGCCGGGCCAGGCGCTGGGCGGCGAGCGAGGTGAACCAGGCGTCGAGGCGGGTGGCCGCGCAGGCGAGCGCCTCGCCGGTGAGCCGGGTGTACTGCGCGTCGGTGAGGTCGGCGGCGGCGAGGTCGGCGACGGCCTGCCGCGTCCCGGCGAAGGCGTTGACCGGGACGAGCGGGACGTCCGCGCCGATCCCGTCCAGCACGGACTGCAGCAGGCCCCGGTCGGTGACGATCTCGGTGAGCGCCAACCCCCGTGCCTGCTGCGGGAGTTGCAGTTGCCGGTCCTCCAGCAGGTCCTCGGCCGGGCGGGTGAACAGCTCGACCCGCGGGCGGGTCACCGTCAGGGCGGACTCGGCGAGTTCCGGCGGGACGGCGACGGCGGTGCGGACCGCGGCGGGGGCCAGCATCCGGCCGAGGCTCAGCACGTCGAGCTCCCCGGCCAGTTGCAGGGCGTGCTCGACCAGCACGTACAGCAGGTCGGTCGGCGGCGTCCCGTCCACCTCCAGCAGCCCCAGCCGGTGGCGGGGGCCGGTGAGCCGCCGCAGGTAGCCGGCGGGCGTCTCCCAGCCCGCGCGGTGCGGGTCGGTGCGGGCGACGGCCGCGGTGACGGCCCTGGTGCCGCGCAGCACCAGCCGTTCGAACCGGGTGCCGGTGGCCAGGTCGCCGAGGGTGCGGGCGAGCAGGTGGCGGATGCCGACGACGCCCAGCGCGCCGGTGAACGCGGGGGAGGCGGCGACCTTCCCGGTCAGCAACCCGTCCAGCTGCTCGCGCAGTTGACGCTCCAGCAGCTCCCGGTTGCCCGCGTCCCCGGCGACCGGCCCCGCGGTGTCGCGCAGCGCGTACCCGCCGGGGTGCGGGACGGGGCCGCGGCCGAGCACCCGGGCCAGCTCCTCCGCGGGGCGCTCCGCCCCGGCCAGCCGGGGCACCCCGCGGGCGGCCCGGACGAAGAGCCGGCGCAGGTCGCCCAGCAGCCGGTGCAGCCCCTCGCTGAGCGGCGGCTCCTCGGGCAGCCGCACCCAGCTCGCGGCGGGCAGCACCGGCAGCACCCCGTACGGCTGGCGGCCGACCCGGACGGCGGGCAGCGGGCCGCGGGCCCGGACGAAGGAGGCGACGTGCTCGCGGGCGAACGGCTGCACGGCCGGGTCGGGGGCGGCGGTCCGGTCGTCCCACGGCTCGGCGAGGGTGCCGATCACCTCGCCGAAGGTGACCGGGAACAGCGCGAGCGCCGCGCTGCGGGCCAGCGCCTGCTCGCGGCCGTCCGCGCCGGGGACGGCCGCGAACTCCCCCGGCGGCAGGCCGAGCGCGGCCGCCAGCAGCGGGCCGTCGGGGGCGCCGCCGTGCAGCACCGGCACCTCCCCGTCGGGCGACTCGACGGGCGGCGCGGCGGGCGGCGCGGCGCCGGTGACCAGGCGGTACCCCGCGTACGGGTCGACGTCGGCGGCGGTGCCGGGCCCGGCCGGGCGGTCGGTGAGGTTGTTGGTGGGGGTGCCGGGGGCGAGCAGCGCGAAGCCGTCCCGGGCGCCGTGGTCGGCGAGCAGCCCGGCGAGATCGGCGGCGGCCTCGCCTGGGCGCGCGCCGAGCACGAACAGCCGGTCCAGGCCGTACGTCGCGGTCTCCGGGTCGAGGTCGACCTCGGTGGCCATGCCGATCGCCAGCGCGGCCCCGAAGTCGACCAGCCAGCGCACCGGGTCGTCCGGGGCGAACAGGTGCGCCCGCTGCGGGTCGAACGCGGGCCGGTCCTGGTCCGGGCCGACCTGCAGGTCGCCGCCGGGGCGCGGCACCCAGTGAGTGAGCACCGTGCTGCCGCCGCGCTCGCCGACCAGCACCCAGCCGTCGGGCAGCAGCCGCGCGGTGGCGGGCCCCGGCGGCCGGTCGGTGACCGCGTCCCCCGCCCCGGTGGCGCGGGCCACGTGCACCGCCCGGGCCTGCCCGACCCGGCGCACCAGCACCTCCCAGGCCGCGGCCCGCCGGTGCGCGGCCGCCCCGGCCTCCTCCCCCGGCGGCGCGGCCCGCTGCTCCTCCCAGAACGCGGCCCCGGCCGCCGCCTCGGCCGGCCACAGCCCGCGGCCGGGCTCGGCGACGGAGATCCCGTCCGGGTAGATCCGCACCCGCAGCACCGGGACCTCGGCGGGGCCGCCGTCCCCGCCGGTGCCCGCGCGGGTGCCGAAGCGGGTCTCCAGGCGGACGGGCAGCAGCGCGACCGGCAGTTCCGGGTCGAGCCCGGCCCAGAGCGCGGGGTCGGGCGGCGTGGTCGCCATCGGTTCTCCTCGTGGACGGGGGGCGGGTCGGTGGCCGCGGGCGGTGCGGCGACCGGGGGCGGGTCGGTGGCCGGGGGCGGGTCAGACGTAGTCGCGGGCGGGTCAGACGTAGTCGCGGGCCCGCAGCAGCATCCGGAACGGGCGGCGGAAGAGGGCGTGGCCGACCGCGGCGCTGCCCGCGGCCCCGTGCAGCCGCCGGGCCGTCAGGTGTCGGCCCCGGTCGGCGTCCCGCCACGTCCAGGTGTCGGGGTCGTCGGGGTCGTCGGGGTCGTCCGGGTCGTCCGGGTCGTCCGGGTCGTCGGGGTTGTCCGGGTCGTCGGTCCCGGGCGTGCCGGTGCCCGGTTCGTGCAGGCCGAAGCGCGGTTCGTCGTGCGGTTCGAGCAGCGAGACGTACCAGCAGTGCCGGGCGTCGGCGTCGTCCCGGTAGCGCAGTTCGGCGGGGTCGAGGTCGAGGGCGACGTAGGCGAGGTCCTCGCCGAGGAAGCCGCGGAACAGCTCGGCCCGGTGGGCGTTCCCGGTGTCGGGGGTGAAGGCGACGCCGTCCCCGTGCCCGGTCACGGTGCCGAGTTCGGCGCTGATCACGGTGTTGGGGTAGCGCCGCAGCAGGTCGCCCTTGATCACCAGGACGGTGACCGGGCGCCGGGCGCCCGTGGTCGGGCCCTGCTCGCCGATCGGGCCGGACCAGGCGTCCATCGGGCGGACGTCGTCGGCCGGGCCGTTCCAGAACCGGCGGAAGCAGGTGCCGCGGAGGTCGGTGGGGAAGCCCCGCCAGAGCAGTTCGCGGGCCGTCTCGTGGTTCAGCCCGGCCAGGAACGCCTCCACGAACGGCCAGTTGACGGCCAGCAGGCACACCGAGTTCGGCTCCAGCGCCCCGGCGCCGCCGAGCACCCACTCGCGGTCGAGCCGGTCGAGCCGGTCCACGGCCGGGGCCGGGAACTGCGGCGCGGCCATCGCCGGGTGCAGCTCGGAGCCGGGGCGGCGGCGGACGTGCTCGCCGACGAAGTCGTGCGACCAGGCGAGCATCGCCCCGTAGGCGCGGTGCGGTTCGAGCCTGCCGACCAGGGCCGCGGCGTCGCCCGGGTCGAGGGCGGTGAGCTCGGGGAGGACGGCGGGCAGGGCGTCGGGGGCCAGGTCCTCGGTGGGCAGGGCCTGCACGGCGGCGCCCAGCGCGGCGAGGTCGGCGGCGGGCAGCAGGTCGAGGGTCCGCCCGAGGTCGTCGCCGTCCAGGCCGAGCCCGGCGAGGGCCGCGGCGCGCAGGTCGGCGGCGGTCTCGGCGATCCGCGCGGCCCGGCCGGTGACGCCCAGCCCGCTCAGCGCGGCCTGCAGCCGCGGCAGGTCCAGCCAGGTCGTCTCCGGGCGGTACGGGTCGGTCTCCTCCCAGCCGGTGGCGGGCAGCACGTCCCGGCGCAGGTCGATCGGCCGCGGGCCGTCGTCCACCGCCCCGGCGGCCGCGTTGAGCGCCCGGACGGTGCGCAGCGACACCGGCTGCCCGACGCCCTCGCCGCGCAGGCGCAGCAGCTCGGGCCGGACGTCCCGGTGCAGCAGGAGGTGCCCGGCGGCGTCGAGCTGCCCGGCCAGCTCGGCCAGGTCGCGGACCTGCCGCTCGGTCCGGGGGTGCAGCCGCACCGGGCCGTCCGCCACCGGGAGCACCACGGCCGCCCCCTCCCCGAACGGACCGTCCGCCACCGGGAGCACCACAGCCGCCCCCTCCCCGAACGGACCGTCTGCCACCGGGTCCACCACGACCGGGCCCTCGGCGGCCGGGCCGTCCGCCGCCGACTCGACCTGGACGGCCAACTGGCTGACGTACTGCGGGAGTCGGCTGATCCTGGCCACGTAGTCGACCGGGTCCGTGCCGAGCTGTTCGGTGAGCCGGGTGCGGAAGGCGGGGTCGGCGGCGAGTTCGGCGAGGACGCCGGGGTCGAGGGTGCGGGGTGCGGTGAACCGGGTGGGCAGGGCGGCGGCGGCGCTGGTGCGCAGGGCCTCGACCACGGCGGAGACGGTGCCGGAGACGGAAGCGGTGCCGGAGACGGCGGCGGTGTCGGTGGCGGCGGCGCGCAGCGCGTAGCGTCCGGCCCGGGCCAGGGCGGGGCCGAGGGCCTCGCGCGGGACGGTGCTGCGGTCGATCCGGGCCCGGAAGGTCTCCTCGGGGTCGGCCCGGAGCCGTCCGGTGGCGGGGGCGAGCAGCCGCAGCGCGGCCGCGGCGGGCAGCGTGGCGACGCATTCGTGCAGGCGGCTCGCGGCGGCCGCGTAGAGCGCGCTGTTGCGGATCCGCCGGTTGGCGGCCCGGACGGAGTCGAGCTGGCGCCAGGCCTCCGCCATCAGCTCGCCCTGCTCGTGCTGGACGACCAGGGTGGCCACTCCGGCGGCCATCCGCAGGTACGGGTCGGCGTTGAGCTGTTCGACCCAGGTGGCGGGCCGGTCCGGGAGGGGCGCGGTGAGCGGGACGAAGGGGGCGCCGGGCGCGCCGTCGAGCGAGCGGACCTCGGCGGCCCACTGCCCGTACAGCGGCGGGCCGACCACCGGGTCCGCGGGGTCGGCGGCGGCGACCGCGTCGAGCAGCGGCTTGAGCCGGGCGTGCAGGGCGGCCGCCGCGGGGTCGGGGTCGGCGCGGTCGGCGGCGAACGGGCTGCCGGGGGCGGTGTCGGCGATCCGGGTGATCGCGGTCGGCACCTCCTGGACGCCCGCGAAGTCGTCGTCCGGGTCGGTGGCGGGCTGCATCAGCGCGGCGCGGCCCTCGACGGCGATCCGGCGCAGGCCGAGCGCGGCGCCGGAGGGGCCCGCGCGGCGCAGCTTCTTGCACAGCGTCTCGAAGTCGCCGCTGGGGCCGGTGCGGAAGTCCCAGCTCTCGTAGACCGGCAGCTCCAGGCCCGGGGCGGGGCTCCAGCGCCTGCGGCCGGTGCCGTCCGGGACGGTCCTGCCGAGGCCCGCGAGCCGGCCCGCCTCGTAGCCGGGCACCACCACGGCGAGGTAGTGGGTGCCGGGCGCCAGCCGGGTGGGGCAGAGCAGCCGCGAGCGGACCCGGCCGTCGGGGTTCTCGACGGTGCCGCCGGAGTGCGTCTGGACGTGCGCGAAGGCCCAGCTGTCCGCCGGGTCCGGCACCTCCGCGGCGGACTCCAGCACCAGCACCGGGCAGGGCCGCCCGTCCGGCGGGGCCGGCCGTCGGGCGGGGACGACCACCAGCATCAGCCAGGGTTCGCACCGCTCGGGGTCGGTCGGGCCCTGCGGGGTGAACATCCACGGCAGGTCGGGGTGGGCGAACTCGATGCAGGCCAACTGGTCCGGTTCCAGGTGCAGTTCGCCGGGCCGCGGCGAGCGCCGCAGCACCTGCGCCGGGTCCAGGCCGACCACGTCGCCCGGGCCGAACAGGGTGACGGCCGCGCCGGGGGCGCTCAGCGCGGTGGGCGGCTCGCCGTCGGGGGTGACGGTGACGGTGAAGTCCCGCCGCACCCGCAGCCTCCCGTCCCCGCCGCCGCCGTCTCCCCCGGCCGGACCGAGGGAGGCCGCCGCCCCGCGGCGCGACCAGGAGCGGAACTCCACGGCGGGGGCGGCCCCGCCCTCGGTACCGGCCATCAGAACGTCAACTCCCATTCCCTGGAGACCTGTAGTTCGCTCCCGGCCGCCAGCAGGCTCTCCAGCACGGCCGGGTGGGTGGTGGCGGCGCCGACCGCGTCCGCCGGGGTGAGGTCCCGCACCCTGGTCAGTGCGGCCCGCGCCGGGTCGCGCAGCTCGACCGGCCGGACCGCGGGCGGCGGCGCCACCCGCCGGGGGGCCGCCAGTGCGCCGGGCAGCAGGGCGCCGGGGAACCGGGAGAGGCAGAAGTCGTCGCCGAGCACGCTGGTCTCGGGGCTGGAGGTGTCGCGCACCAGCGGCACCCCGGGCGAGCTCACCCCCTGCGGGTCGAGGTCGAACCCGCAGGCGAACGGCGCGTACCCGGAGGCGGCGAGCCGGGCCCGGTCGTCGAGGTCGCGGAACTGCCCGGGCGGGAACAGGCCCTCGCGCAGCTGCGGGGCGGGCACGTCGAGGTCCAGCGTGACGGTCCTCGGCAGCGCCCGCCCGTCCATCCGCTGCAGGGCGACGCGCAGCGGCACCGCGGTCTGGCGGAAGCCCAGCGGGGCGAGCGGGTGGACGGCCGCGGCGCCCGGACCGGCCCCGGGGCGCAGTTGCACGCAGTGCGGGACGTCCCCGCTGAGCACCGTCCAGTTGGCGGGTTCGGCGAGCTGGGCGACCAGCACCGGGCCCGGGTCGCGGACGAGGGGCGGTGCGGACGGGACGGCGGAGCCCCAGGTGATCTCGGGGACGTCCACGTCGACGTCGAAGAACAGCACCGAGACCGTGGCGTGGCCGCGGATCCGCCACGGGCTCGGCCCGGACAGGTGGCCGCTCAGGACGAGGCTGCCGACCGAGAAGTCCGCGCACTCGACGCTGACGTGGGCGGAGAAGTCGGCGAGGAACTCGAACCGGTCGAGGTGGATCAGCGCGTCGAAGGCGAAGCCGCCCTTGATGCCGAACCCGGCGACGGCCGCCTCCAGTTCGGCCGCGGCGCCGAACTGCACCGAGTTCGTGGTGACGGCCAGGTAGGCGGCGAGCCGGGCCCGCAGCATCGCGCCCGGGGAGATCTCGGTGCCGATCCGGCGCAGCTGCCGCATGCCCTCCGGCGGGGTGAACGCCGGGTGGAAGCCGCCCGCGGAGAGCGCGAACAGCGGGTCGTCGCCGCCGCGGACGCGCAGCGCGATCTCGCCGTCGACCGGGATCCCGGCGAGGTGCGAGCCCGCCAGGCTCGCCTCCAGCGCCAGCCCGTCGCCGTCGACGGTGCCGACCACGACGGCCTGTAGCAGCACCAGCGGGGCGGCCTCGTGCGGCAGGGTGAGCGCGAGCTTGCCGAGCAGCACCACGCCCCGGTCGCCGATCAGCACGCCGATCGTCGCGGACACCAGCGTCGGTGTGCCCCAGCCGAGCTTGAGCAGCGGGCCGACCACGGTGCTGCCGTCCTGCTGCGGGAACGCGGCCGCCAGCACCGGCAGCAGCCGCGGCGCGTCCGCGACCGGGTCGTGCGGGAACATCAGCCGGGCCAGGTCGCCGGAGTGCGCGGCGGCCTGCAGAGCCTCGGTGTCCGGGCGGCGGTTGACGCCGACCAGGCCGCCGACCCCCACCAGGGTGAAGCCGAAGGAGAGTTGCAGGGGCGGCTCGAACTCGGCCGCGATCAGCGCCAGCAGCGAGAACCGGTCCGTGGTCAGCACCCCGAACCCGCTGACCACCACCGGGCCGAGCCGGGCCCGCAGCGCCCCGCTCCACTCGTCCCCGCGGCGCTGCAGCGTGCCGCCGCCGCTGAACGCGGGCAGCGTCAACTCCGCCCGGGCGCCGTCCGGTCCGGTCGGCACCGGGGGCGTCAGGGCCAGCGTCACGGTGCCGTTCTCGATCGCCAGCGCGATCCCGACCGCCAGCCTGACCTTGTCCACCCCGAGCCTGAGGCCCGGCAGCTCCACCGCCGCGGACGCCCACAGGTCGATGCCGATCCCGTACCGGCCCGGCTCCGGGCCGGTACGGCCCGACAGGTCCATCCCCGCTTCCACGCCGCTCTCCTGTCTCTGCCCGCTCCGCCGGGTCAGCCCGTACCGCGGGCCCTGCTGCCCGCACCGCCAGGTGGGCCCGTACTGCCAGGTCGGCCCGTACCGCTAGGTCAGCCCGTACCGCGGGCTCTGGCCCTCCGTGACGACGACGTGCGGCGAGTAGACCTCCGTCACCGGCGCGACCTGCAGGAACGCCCCCAGCGCGCCCAGGGCCGCCGCCGGGTCGAGCACCGCCCGCACCCCGGCCGGGCCCGCGGCGCCCGCCGCGGCCTCCGCGGCCTCCGCCGCCGGGGTGCCCAGCCCGAGCGTGAGGCGGTACAGGGGGGCGGTGCCGCCCTGGGCGAGTTCGGCCCGCAGGTGCAGCGGCCCCAGTGCGAACCGGAACCCCGTGGCCTCCTGCGGCTGCACCGGCGGCTGCCAGTCCACCGCCACCAGCAGCCCGCTGCGCGGCGTCGGCGAGTGCACCGTCCCGCCGAAGGGGTAGCGCCAGTCGCAGTCGCCCTCCGCGGCGACCTCGATCCGCAGCCCCGGCTGCCCCGCGAACACCCGCCGGAACCCGTCGGCGGCCCGCAGCAGGACGCCCTTCGTCCCCTCGTCGGTGACGGCCAGCCCGACCGTGAACAGCCCCGGTTGCCCCTCCGGGGCGTAGCTGAGCGTCACCATCCGCGACCAGCCGTCGAGGCGCAGCGTGCCGACGGTGAAGCCCGGCTCCGACTCGCTGATCCGCACCAGGGCGTACACCAGCAGCGACCACCAGTCGGGCGGGCTGACCAGTTCCTTGACCTGCTGCCACACCTCGTCCGGCAGTTCGGCGACCTCCCCGGCCGCCCGTCCCGCCCGCTGCTCCGCCCCGTCCAGCAGGCGGCGCAGTTCGGCGCCCTCCGACTGGCCCAGGGCCGCCAGTTGCCGGGCGAGTTGCCCCACCACCGTGCCCAGGGCGTCAGGAGAAGTGTCCGTCATCACCCGTCCCTCCGGATCCGGGCGGGCCCGGCGGCGTTCCGCCCTGGCTCTGCCCCCAGTCTGGTGGCCCGGGTGCCGCGGATCCGCACCGCCACACCGGGACGGAGCGGCCGACGGGGACTCGAACACCCCGACGGGGCGCGCGGCGATCTCCGCACGCCCCCCGGGAGTTCAGGCGTGCAGGTCCCCGTCGATGACGGTGACGGCCCGGCCGGTGAGCAGGGTGCGGGGGCCGCGCAGGCGGGTGCGGACGGTGCCGGCGCGGGGGCCGCACTGGAGGCCGGTGAGGTCGTCGCGCCCGAAGCGGGCGGACCAGTACGGGGCGAGGGCGGTGTGGGCGCTGCCGGTGACGGGGTCCTCGTCGATGCCGAGGGCGGGGAAGAAGCAGCGCGAGGCGAACTGGTGGGCGCCGTCGGGGTCGTCGGCGGCGGCGGTGACGATGACGCCGCGGGCGGAGAGCGGGGTGGCGACGAGGGCGGCGAGGTCGGGGGCGAGGCCGCGGACGGTCTTCTCGTCGGCGAGTTCGACCAGCAGGTCGCCGAGGTCGGCGGAGGTGTCGTGGACGGCGACCGGTTCGGCGCCCAGGGCGGCGGCCAGTCCGGGCGGGGTCGCGACGGGGGTGAGCACGGAGGTGGGGAAGTCCAGGGTGATCGCGCCGTCGTCCTCGGCGTCGGCGGTCAGGACGCCGCACCGGGCGGTGAAGCGGACCGGCCCGGTGGCGGCGCCGGTGGTCCGCAGGACGTGCGCGGTGGCCAGGGTGGCGTGCCCGCACATGTCGACCTCGGTGCGGGGCGTGAACCAGCGCAGCGCCCAGTCCGCGTCGCCGCCGGGCGGCAGCGGGTGGGCGAAGGCCGTCTCGGAGAGGTTGACCTCGGCGGCGACCTGCTGGAGCCAGGCGTCGGCGGGGAAGCCGCCGGAGTCCAGCAGCACGACCCCGGCCGGGTTGCCGGAGAACGGACGGTCGGTGAAGGCGTCGACGATTCGGATGCGCATCCCCGGAACGTACGGCAGGAACGGGGGCCCGTCCACGACCGCACCCGGTCCACGACCGCACCGGGGCGGACGACGACGAACGACGGACGACGGACGACGGGGACGGACGGCCCACCCGCCGTCCGTCCCCGCCGGGCTCAGAGCACGGACGCCGCGAAGGCCAGCGCCGCGGGGACGTGGTGGCTGCCGCCGCCCTCGTGGCCGTTGTAGGGGTAGACGCCGATGTCCTTCGGGCCGCGGTAGTGGTGGTAGGAGGCGAAGACTGTCTCGGGCGGGCAGACCTCGTCCATCAGTCCGACCGAGTACAGCGCCGGGGCGGTGGCGCGGGCCGCGAAGTGGAGGCCGTCGAAGTAGGCGAGGGTGGCGAAGACGGTCTCGACCTTGTCGCGGTGCACCTTGCAGAACTCGGCGACCTCCTTGTACGGGAAGGCGTCGGTGATCTCGGTGGCGCGGCGGATGTGCTGCAGGAACGGGACGCCCGCGACCACCCCGGCCAGGTCGGGGACCAGGCCCGCGACGGCCAGCGCGAGGCCGCCGCCCTGGCTGCTGCCCGCCACCAGGACCCGGTCCGGGTCGATGCCGGGGTGGGTGCGGACGGCGTCGACGGCCCGCACCGCGTCGGTGTAGAGCCTGCGGTAGTAGTAGGTGGCCGGGTCGAGGACGCCGCGGGTCATCGAGCCGGGGTGGGCCGGGCCCGCGCCGGGGCCGTCGTCGGGGGTGTCGCCGGTGGACCAGGCGCCACCCTGCCCGCGGGTGTCCATGACGAGGTGCGCGTAGCCCGCGCTGGCCCACAGCAGGTGGTCGTGCGGCTGGGCCCGGCCGCCGCCGTACCCGATGTACTCGACGACCGCGGGCAGCGGTCCCTCGGCGTCGCGGGGCCGCACCAGCCAGCCCTTGATCGGCTGTCCGCCGTAGCCGGGGAAGGTGGCGTCCTCGACGGTGAGGGTGCTGAGGCCGGTCTCGACCGGCGCGGTGTCCAGGCGGGCGGGGACGGCCCTGGCGGCGGCCAGGGTGTCCGCCCAGAAGGCGTCGAAGTCGTCGGGTTCGGTGCGCTCGGGGCGGTGCTTGCGCAGCTCCGGCAGGTCCATGGAGAGGAAGGCCATGAGGGTCCAGGGTAGGGCCCGACGGGTGCGGCGCCAATGTCCGGGCCGGAAGAACCTGAAAGTTACTCAACCGCTTAAGCCCTGAAGTGCGGGTGCGGTGCGGGAATCCGTCCCAGCTGTTGACCTGATCATGCAGAGGCTCTTATGTTCCCCGGGTCGGAGCGGGCCGATTCGCGCACCACTGGCTTAAACGCATAAGTGCCTTTCCCGCGAACACCCCTGACCCTTCGTCAGTCCTGCGCCCCGTGTCAGTCGCACCTCCACCACCCGGGAGTCGGTACATGAAACAGCGATCGGCGGCCCTGCTGGCCGTGGCCCTGATGTCGGTCACCGCGGTCTCCGGCTGCTCCGGCGCGAGCGGCGGCGGCACCGGCGGCGCGGCCGTCGCCCCGTCCGACCCGGCCGCGGTGAGCGGGACGATCACCGTCCTCACCCACAAGACCGACCTGGCCGGCGACGGCACCCTGGACAGGTACGCGGCCGAGTTCAACAAGGTCTACCCGAACGTGCACGTCAAGTTCGAGCCGATCGTCAACTACGAGGGCGACGTCAAGATCCGGCTGAACAGCACCGACTACGGCGACGTCCTGATGATCCCGGCCGCCGTCCCGGTCGCCGACTACCCGAAGTTCTTCGCCCCGCTCGGCACCCCGGAGGAGCTGGAGCGCAAGTACCGCTTCGTCGACGGCGGCGCCTACGGCGGGCAGGTCTACGGCATCGCGATCAACGGCAACGCGACCGGCATGGTCTACAACAAGGCGGTCTGGAAGCAGGCCGGGGTCACCGACTGGCCCACCACCCCGGAGGAGTTCCTGGCCGACCTGCAGGCGATCAAGGAGCGGACCGCGGCCACCCCGCTCTCCACCGTCTACCACGAGGGCTGGCCGATGACGGCCTGGCAGAGCTACCTCGGCGAGGCGAGCTGCGACGAGGCCGCCAACGACGCGCTGGCCGCCGACCCCGCGCCCTGGGCCGCGGGCAAGGAGCTCAACCGCATCGACACCCTGCTGTACGAAGCGGTGCACCGGCAGCTGGTGGAGAAGGACCCGACCACCACCGCCTGGGAGGGCTCCAAGGGCCAGATCGCCACCGGGAGGACCGCCACCCTGGCGCTCGCCTCCTGGGCGATCTCGCAGATGAAGGACGCCGCCGAGAAGGCGGGCGCCGACCCGGCGGACATCGGCTTCATGCCGTTCCCGGCGCAGCGGGACGGGCACTTCTGCTCGGTGGTCTCCCCCGACTACCGGGAGGCCGTGAACGTCCACTCCAAGCACAAGGAGGCCGCCCGAGCCTGGGTCGACTGGTTCGTCGACCGGAGCGGCTACGCCCAGGACGAGGCCCTGCTGCCGACCCTCAAGTCCGGGGCGATGCCCGCCGAGCTGCAGGCCTACCAGGACGCGGGGGTCCGGTTCATCCAGCTGAGCCAGGCCCGGAACTCCGAGGTCTCGAAGATCGACAACCAGTCCGAGATCGGCCTGAACAAGCCGGACTACCGCCAGCACCTCGTCGACCTGGCCCGCGGCGCCGGGGGCGGCGGCAGCCTGGAGGACTACTTCGCCGAGCTGAACCGGAAGTGGGCCGCCGCGATCCGGACGGCCGGGTCCTGACCGGCCGGCCGACGGAGGAACGAGGCGACATGCCCGCACCCGCCACCGCACCCGCCGCCCCGGCGCCCGCCCCCGCGGCCGCGCCCGCCACGGCCCCCCTGCGCACCCGCCTGCTGGCCCGCGCCACCCCGTGGCTGTTCCTCGCGGTGCCGCTGGCCTTCCTGGTCACCTTCACCTACACGCCCGTGTTCAACATGCTGTACTACAGCCTGACCAGCTGGGACGGCTTCGGCCCGGACCAGGAGTTCGTCGGCGGGGCCAACTACACCGAGCTGTTCACCCGGCCCGACCTGTTCCAGGTCTTCTTCGTCAGCCTGTTCTACCTGGCGTCGGGCGCCGTGCAGATGGTGCTCGCCCTGTACTTCGCGACGGTGCTGAGCTTCAACGTCCGGTTCCGGAACTTCTTCAAGGGCGTGCTGTTCTTCCCGTACCTCATCAACGGCGTCGCCATCGGCTTCGTCTTCCTCTACTTCTTCCAGCCCGGCGGCACGCTCGACTCGGTGCTCGGCCTGTTCGGGGCGCGCGGCGACCACCTGTGGCTGGGCGATCCGGAGCTGGTCAACTGGTCGCTCGCCTCGGTCTCGCTCTGGCGGTACCTGGGGCTGAACTTCGTGCTGTTCCTGGGCGCGATCCAGTCGATCCCCGGGGAGGTCTACGAGGCGGCGGACCTGGACGGGGCGAAGCGCTGGCACCAGGTCAGGTACATCGTGCTGCCCGGCATCCGCCCGGTGGTCAGCCTCAGCGCGATCCTGGTGGTCTCCGGCTCGCTGTCCGCGTTCGAGATCCCGTACGTGATGACCGGCGGCGCGAACGGCAGCACCACGTTCGTGATCCAGACGGTCAAGCTGGCCTTCCAGTTCAACAAGGTGGGGCTGGCCTCGGCAGCGGCCGTGGTGCTGCTCGCGGTCGTGCTGCTGGCGACCTGGGTCCAGCGGCTGCTCGTGCCCGACGAAGGAGTTGACCTGGTATGACGGCCAGCCACGCCCCGCGCGGGGTCGGCGCCCGTTCGGCGGTCGCCGCGAAGTACCTGTCGCTGCTGGCCGCTTCGGCGGCGACGCTGCTGCCGCTGGCGGTGGTGCTGATGGCGGCGCTGAAGACCGAGCCGGAGTCGACGGACAGCGGCCCGCTGACCCCGCCGCACGACTGGTTCAACCTGCACAACTTCCAGGTCGCCTTCAGCCAGGGGCACATGCTCCGGGCCTTCGGCAACACCGCCTTCATCCTGGTGTTCTCGGTCACCGGCACCGTCCTGATCGGCTCGATGACCGCCTACGCGATCGACCGGTTCAGGTTCCCGTTCCGGAAGCTGACGGTCTCGCTGTTCCTGCTGGCCTCGCTCGTCCCCAGTGTCACCACCCAGGTGGCGACCTTCCAGATCGTCAACTCCTTCGGCCTGTTCAACAGCCGCTGGTCGGCGATCGCTCTCTACACCGGCACCGACATCGTCTCGATCGTGATCTTCATGCAGTTCATGCGGGCCATCCCGGTCTCGCTCGACGAGGCGGCCCGGCTCGACGGCGCCTCGCCGCTGCGGATCTACCGCACCGTGATCCTGCCGCTGCTGCGGCCCGCGATCGCGACCGTGGTGATCGTGAAGGGGGTGGTGGTCTACAACGACTTCTACATCCCGTTCCTGTACATGCCCTCGCCCGAACTCGGCACCGTCTCCACGTCGCTGTTCTACTTCAAGGGCCCGTACGGGGCCCGCTGGGAGGTGATCTGCGCGGGCACCGTCCTCGTCATCCTGCCGACCCTGGTGGTGTTCCTGTTCCTGCAGCGGTTCATCTACAACGGCTTCACCCGGGGGGCGACGAAGTGACGGGGCAGCGGTGAAGCGGGTCACCATCGGGGAGATCGCGGAGCGGGCGGGCGTCTCGATCGGCGCGGTGTCGTACGCGCTCAACGGCCGCCC
This sequence comes from Kitasatospora phosalacinea, assembly GCF_000717185.1. Classification (GTDB taxonomy): domain Bacteria; phylum Actinomycetota; class Actinomycetes; order Streptomycetales; family Streptomycetaceae; genus Kitasatospora; species Kitasatospora phosalacinea_A. Next base: position 28,548 of record NZ_JNYE01000077.1, read on the forward strand.
GGGGGTCTCCGAGGAGACCAGGCGGCGGATCCTGGAGATCGCCGACCGGCTCGGCTGGCGGCCGAGCCTGGCCGCCAGGTCGCTGTCGGGTTCGCGGGCGCACAGCGTGGGCCTGGTGCTGGCCCGTCCAGCGGACACCCTGGGCGTCGAGCCGTTCTTCATGCGGTTCATCTCGGGCCTGGAGCGCGAACTGTCCGGGCAGCGGACCGGGCTGCTGCTGCAGGTGGTCGCGGACCACGCCGCCGCCGTCGAGGCGATCCGGCTGTGGTGGGCCGAGCGGCGGGTCGACGGCCTGGTGCTCACCGACCTGTACGCGCAGGACGCCCGGCTGCCGGTGATCGCGGAGCTCGGCGTCCCGGCGGTGCTGGCCGGGCGGCCCCGGGGGGACGGCGCCCTGGGCGCCGTCTGGGCCGACGACACCGCGGCGGTCGACTCCTCGGTCGACTACCTGGTGGCGCTGGGCCACCGCCGGATCGCCCGGGTCGCCGGGCTGCCCGCCCTCGACCACACCCGGGTCCGGGTGGCGGCGTTCCGCGCCGCCGTGCTCCGGCACGGCCTGGGCGAGCCGAGGGTCGTCGAGACCGACTACACCCCCGAGGAGGGCGCCCGGGCGACCCGGGCCCTGCTGTCCCGGCCCGACCGGCCGACCGCGATCCTGTACGACAACGACGTGATGGCCGTCGCCGCGCTCAACGTCGCCCAGGAGATGGGCATCGCGGTGCCCGGCGAACTGTCCATCCTGGCCGGGGACGACTCGCAGCTGTGCGTGCTGGTCCGCCCCGCGCTGACCGCCCTGTCCTGGGACATCCAGGCGTACGGCCTGCACACCGCCCGGGTGCTGCTGGAGATGGTCGACGGCCGCCCCGCGCGCTCGCACCAGGAGCGGACCCCCGTCCTCACCGTCCGCGGCAGCACCGCGGCGGCACCGGCCGAATGAGAAACTTTCGGCCCGCCGCTCCCCCTTTCACCCTTTCCACCGCCGGTGATTGACGATCCGTCAATTTCCGCCCTACTTTTCCGGAAGCCGGTCGGGCCGTTTTTTTGCGCCGCCGACTTAAGCGCATAAGTAGCGCAGCGCGCGGCCGCTCCCCACCGTTCCGACCGACATTCCCCCACCCGATTCGACGCGCCTCCAGGAGGGCTCGCCATGCGTCGCACGTCCCCCGAACCCCACCCCCAGCACCCCCAGCGCACCCGCCCCCGCCGCCGCACCGCCGTCGGCGCGGCCGCCGCCGGAGCGCTGGCCCTCGCGGCGGCCTCCCTGGCCACCCTGCCGCAGGCCGCGCAGGCCGCCGAGGTCCACTGCAAGGCGGTGTACGCGGTGCAGAACGACTGGGGCAGCGGGTTCCAGACCACCGTGACCGTCACCAACCTCGGTACGGCGTGGACCAGTTGGACGCTCGGCTTCTCGTACGCCGGATCCCAGTCGCTGTCCTCCGGCTGGAACGGCAGCTGGACGCAGTCCGGCCACGACGTCACGGTCGCCAGCCTGCCCTGGAACGCCGCCGTCCCGACCGGCGGCAGCGTCGCGCCCGCCGCGACCTTCAGCTACAGCGGCGCCAACACCGCCCCGACGGCCTTCACCGTCAACGGCGTCCCCTGCGACGGCTCCGGGCCCACCGCCCCGCCCACCACCGCCCCGCCCACCAGCACCCCGCCGACCGACCCGCCGACCACCCCGCCCGCGCAGCCCGCCCCGGCCCTGCACGTGTCCGGCAACCGGCTGGTCACCGCCGCGGGCGCCCCGTACCGCCTGCTGGGCGTCAACCGCTCCAGCGGGGAGTTCGCCTGCGTCCAGGGCAAGGGCGTCTGGGACGGCCCCGCGGACCAGGCGACGGTCGACGCGATGCGCGGCTGGAACGTCCACGCCGTGCGCCTCCCGCTGAACGAGGAGTGCTGGCTGGACACCACCAGCGGCACCCCGGCGGGCGGGACCACCGGCGCCGCGTACCGGAAGGCGGTCAAGGACTACACCGACCTGCTGGTGGCCAACGGCATCAACGTGGTCCTCGACCTGCACTGGAGCCACGGCCAGTACACCGGCCCCGGCACGGGCTGCCCGGACACCGCCGCGACCTGCCAGAAGCCGATGCCCGACCTGCAGTACGCCCCGACCTTCTGGACGCAGGTCGCCGAGACCTTCAAGGGGAACGACGCCGTCCTGTTCGACCTGTTCAACGAGCCCTACCCGGACGCCGCCGACAACTGGGCCGACGCCACCGCCGCCTGGACCTGCCTGCGTGACGGCGGCAGCTGCCCCGGCATCGGCTACCCGGTCGCGGGCATGCAGACCCTGGTCGACGCGGTGCGCGCCACCGGCGCCACCAACGTGATCATGACCGGCGGCCTGACCTGGACCAACGACCTCAGCCAGTGGCTCGCCTACGCGCCGAAGGACCCCGCCGGCAACCTGATGGCCTCCTGGCACTCGTACAGCTGGAACGGCTGCGTGACCACCGCCTGCTGGGACAGCACGATCGGCGCGGTCGCGGCGAAGGTCCCGGTCCAGGCCGGTGAGATCGGCCAGGCGACCTGCGCCCACGACTACATCGACCAGGTGATGGCCTGGGCCGACAAGAACGAGGTCGGCTACACCGCCTGGACGTGGAACCCGTGGGGTGTGTGCAACAGCAACGGCAACGTGCTCGTCACCGACTGGAACGGCACCCCGACGTCCACCTTCGGCGAGGGCTACCGCGCCCACCTGCTGACCCAGCAGCCGTAGCCGAACCACCCGCCCGGGGTGAACAGCCGGGGTGAGCAGCCGGGTTGAGTAGCCGGGTTGAGTACCCGGGCTCAGGCCGGACGGGGCGGTCCGCCCGCACCATGGACGGGCCGCCCCGGAACCGCCGCGGGCGGCGCCCGCTCCCGTCCCGGCTCCGGAGGCCACCACCCGTGCTGAGCACCGTCGCCCGCACCGTCGTCCCGCTCCTCGGGCGGTTCACCGTGACCGCGGACGAGGCCGCGGTGCTCGCCCCCGGCAGCATCGTCGCGGCCAACCACTCCTCGCTGGTCGACCCGGGCGTGGTGCTCGCCGCCGTCCGCCGCCGCGGCGTCGAGGCCCTGGCCGCCGCGGCCGACGCGCTGGCCGCCGGACGGGTGGTGGTGATCTACCCCGAGGGGCGGCTCCCGCGCCGGACCGACGCCGCCGACGGCCCGCCCACCCCCTTCCGCACCGGCCTGGCCCGGCTCGCCGCCACCGGCGCACCGGTCGTCCCGCTCGGCCAGGCCGGGGCCCGCCGGATCAGCTCCGGCTCCACCGCCAAGCAGCTCGCGGGCCTCGCCACCGCCCCGCTGCGCCGCCCCGGCGTGCACGTCCACTTCGGGGCGCCGCTGCGGCTCGACGGCGACGTGGCGGCCGCCACCGACCGGGCCCACGCCGCCGTCACGGCCGCCTGGCGCACCGCCGCCGCCCGCCTGCCCGGGGCCACCTGGACGCCGACCGCGCAGTAGGGGAAGCTGCGACAGTCAACAGCGCCCCTCCCCAACGAAGTTGAGGCCCATGCCCCGCACCGCCCGCCCGGCCCCGCTGCCGCCCTTACCGCCCGCCGTCGCCGAACTCGCCGCGCAGCACGAGCTGGGCGCCCTGACCGCGACCTTCAAGCCGCAGAAGTTCGGCGTGCTGCTCAAGGTCTCGTTCTACGTGACGCTCGCGGTGCTGCTCTTCCTCTTCGTGGTGCCCGCCGTGGTCTTCTACTACGTGTCGCTGCGCCGCACCCCGGACTTCAACCCGCGCCAGGCCGCGAAGCGCCTGCACCTGTTCGAGCACGGCATGGTCGTCGACCACGAGAAGGGCCCCGGCCGGACGGTCGTGCGGTGGGACGAGGTCCGGCTGTACGAGGAGCAGACCCAGAACGTCATCAACGGCGTCCCCGGCCCGGTCATGTACACCTACGTGCTGCGGACCCCGACCGCCAGTGCGGTGGTCACCCAGTTCTACCAGCACCCCCGCAGCTGGTCCCTGGCCATGCAGCAGGCCGTCCTGCGGGCCCAGGGCGACCGGGCGCAGCGGGCGTTCCTGGCCGGGGAGGTGCTGGACTTCGGCGAGTTCGACCTCTCCACCGCGGGCATCACCCACCGCAAGCAGCTGCTGCCCTGGGAGCGGCTGGCGGAGGTCGAACTCCGCGGCGGGGCCGTCTTCCTGCAGCAGACCGGCGAACCGGCCCCCTGGGGCCGGGCCGCGGTCAAGAGCGTCCCGAACCTGCACCTCTTCCTGGCCCTGGTCGACGCGCACCGCGCCGACTGAACCCCCCGGGGGCCCGGGCGCCCGGGCGGGCCCGTCAGCGGTAGATCGTGCCGGGCTCCGCCGCGCCGGGGGCGAGCAGCTGGCTGACCGTCACGAAGGTGTACCCCTGCCCGTCGAGCGCCTCCAGCACGGCGGGCAGGGCCGGGACGGTGCCCGCGTGCAGCGGGTGCAGCAGGACGATGCCGTCCCGCGCGGCCCCGTCCAGGACCCGCCGGGTGATCAGCGCGGTGTCCTCGGTCGCGTAGTCCTTCGCGGTCACCGTCCACAGCACCTGGGCCATGCCGAGCTCCCGCGAGATCCCCGAGACCCGGTCGTCGGTGCGGCCCTCCGGCGGGCGCATCAGGGTCGGCCGCCGCCCGGTGAGCTCCTCGATCGCGTCCGCCGTGCGGTCGAGCTCCTCCCGGACCTGCTGGTCGGAGGCCTCGGTCAGCCGGGGGTGGTTCCAGGTGTGGTCACCGATCTCGTGGCCCTCGGCGGCGATCCGCCGCACCACGTCCGGGTGCAGGTGGAGGTCCCGTCCCTCCAGGAAGAACGTCCCCGCGGCGTGGTGCTGCGCCAGCAGGTCCAGCACCCGCCCGGTCGGCTCCCCGGGGCTGCCGTCGAAGGTCAGCGCGATGCACTTCGCCCGCGAGCAGTCCACCTGCCCCGCCCCGACCGGCCCCTCCCCCCGTTCGCGCGCCTGCTCCGGACTGACCGTCACCATCGCGAAGCTCCGCACCACCACCACCGTGACCAGCGCCGCCACCGCGAGCACCGCCACCCCCAGCAGCACGTAGAACCGCGGCCGCCGCTTCACCTTTCCCATGCGGCAAACCCTACATTTACCCTTTCACCCGATTTACCCGGCCTCCCCCGGCCCGGCGTACCCTCGCCCGGCCTCCCCCGGCTCGCTCTTCCCCGGCTCGCCCTCCCCCGGCTCGCTCTCCCCCGGCCCGGCGCCCTCGCCGCGCTGCCGGGCCGCCCACTCCCGCATCCGCCGGACCGCCTCCGGGTTCTCCGCGGCGTCGACGTCCAGCACGGTCACCGCGCCGTCGCCGAGGTCGACGAGCCGGTGCTCGACCGTGCCGGTGGCGACGATCGACAGGACGGCGAGGAACTCCTCCTCCACCTGCCGGCTCGGCCGCTGCTCCCCGACCTCGACGACGTGCCTGTCCCCGGCGGCGGCCAGCGAACCCACCGCACCGCTGAGCATCCGGCCCAGCAGCCGGAACTCGTCGGGGTCCATCCGCGCCCGGAGGGTGTCGAGGTAGAGCCGGACCAGTTCGGCCCGGGTGGGAACAGCGTCGTCAGCCATCCGGCCATCCTGCCACCGCCCGCCCGCGGGCCGCGGCCGGGGAGGGACGCCCTAGGGTGAGCGCGAACCACGCAGACCGTGCAGACCATGCAGACCGTGCAGACCGCTCCGCCCGGAGGATCCCGTGCTCCAGCTCCGCCTGATCGTTCCCCCCGACCTGCGCGCGCAGGTCCTGGAGCGGCTCGACGCCCGCGTCGGGGTCGCCCACCTCGCGGTGCTGCCCGGCGGGGCGGTGCGCCCGGCCGGTGACCTGGTGCTGTGCGACGTGGCCCGCGAGGCCGCGGACGAACTGCTCGGCGAGCTGCGCGGGTTGGGGCTGGCCGAGCGCGGGTCCATCAGCGTGGACCAGGTCGGGCTGACCCTCTCCCGGGCGGCCGACCGGGCGGAGCGGGAGGCGCCGGGCGAAGGGGTCGACGCACTGGTGTGGGAGGAGGTCGCCGAGGTCGTCCAGGAGGAGTCGACGCTCAGCTGGGTCTTCCTCGCGCTCCTGACGGTCGCCACCATGCTCGCCGCCTGCGGGGCCGTGCTGGACAGCGCGGTGCTGATCGTCGGCGCGATGGCCGTGGGCCCCGAGTTCGGGCCGCTCGCCGGGCTCTGCGTCGCCGTCGTGCAGCGCCGGGCCCGACCGGCGCTGCGGTCCCTGCTCGCCCTGGCGGTCGGCTTCGCCGTGGCGATGGTGCTCACCGTGGGCTTCTCGCTGCTGATGGACGCCCTGGGCCTGTTCAGCGACGCGAAGTTCGCGGCCCAGCGCCCCAACACCTCGTTCATCTGGCAGCCGGACGCGATGTCCTTCGTGGTCGCCTTCCTGGCGGGCATCGCGGGGCTGCTCTCGCTCACCTCCGCCAAGGCGTCCGCCCTGGTCGGCGTGGCGATCTCGGTCACCACCGTCCCCGCCGCGGCCAACGCCGCCGTCGCCGTCGCCTACGGCGAGTACGCCCAGGGCTGGGGGTCGGCCGTGCAGCTCGCCCTCAACCTCTCCGGCATCGTCCTCGCCGGGGTCCTCACCCTGCTGGTGCAGCACAGCGCCTGGCGCCTGGCCCGCCGCGGCCCCCGTCCGCGCTGAACCCCGGCGCCGGGCCCGCGGGCGCCGACGCCCTCCCCCCTGCGGCGTCGGCACCCGTGGACCGGACGGGCCCCCGTCCCCTCCCCCTCCTGCGCAGTGCGCGGCGGACGGGCCCGGCGGCCCGTCCGCTTCCCCCGTCGCACTGCGCCGCCGCCCCCGCGGCGCCTGGACGATCGTGGCAGGGGGCGGGGTGCGCGCACACTGCCAGGATCCGGCAGTCTTGACGGCCCGTCGGCGCCGGAAACCCGCAGCGACGGCGTCCGGACGCGCTGCTCACAGCTGCCGCTGCGGCCACCCGAGCAGGCGGGCGCCCATCGCGGCGGTCTCCAGGGTGTAGCGGTGCAGGGCGTCGGAGGGGTCGTAGCCGGTCAGCGCCTTGATCCGGTCCATCCGGTAGCCCAGCGTGCGGACGCTCACGCCCAGCCGCCGGGCGGCCTCCGCGTTCACGTAACCCGCCTCGGCCTGCGCGGCGAGGGTCGCCAGCAGCGGGGCGGCGCCGCCCCGCGCGCCGCCGAGCGGCCCCAGCACGCTGCGCACCAGTTCCGCGAGCGCGGCCCGGTCGCGCATCAGCACCGGGAGCACCAGCAGTTCCTCGGCCCTGAGCCGCTCGGCGGGCAGGTCGAGGCGCTGCGCGAAGTCCAGGGCGCCCAGCGCCTCGTCGTAGCTGCGCACCACCCCGCCCGGCCCGGAGTGGCGCCGCCCGGTCGCCACCCGGGCCGCCGCCGGGTAGCCGGGGCCGGGGCGGAGCGCGAGGGCGGCGAACGCCTCCAGCACCGCCCGCTCGCTGTCGGGGGCGACGCACACCAGCCGGCCGTCCTTGGTCGCCAGCAGGACGTCCCGTTCGCCGAAGCGGCCGACGAGTTCGCGCTCCACCCGGCGGGCCGAGGGGTGCGCCTCGTCGTACGGCTCCGCGGCGACCGCGACCGCCACCGCGTGCGAGCGGGCCAGCCGCAGCCCGAAGCGTTCGGCCCGCTCGGCCAGCGCGCCCGGGTCGCTGCGCCCGTACAGCAGGTCGTCGATGAACTCCCGCCGGGCCGCCTCCTCCTGGCGGACCGCCAGGCGCTGCGCCCGCTCGTGGCCCTCGCCGAGGGCGGCGACCGCGGCCTCCGCGGCGGCGAGCAGCGCCTCGCCGGTGCGGCGGAGCCCGCCGACCGTTGCGGCACCGGCGACGCCGGGCAGCGACGGCCAGGCCCGGCGGCCGGTGCCGAGGCAGTGCACGACCAGTTCGGGCAGCCCGTGCCCGGCCTCCGCGGCGCGCTCGCCGAGCGAGCGCAGCGACTCCAGCTCGGGGCGGTCCAGGTGGCGGCCGGTCCGGGAGACCTCCGCGAGCAGTTCCAGGTAGCGGGCTCCGAGCGCGGACAGGGCCGCCGGTTCTTCCATCTCACTGCTCCGCTGCCGCACGACCGGTGCCGGGGCGCCCGCCCCGGTCGGCGGACGACCCGCCGATCCTAACGACTCCTTGACGCCCCGCCGTCACCGCCCGTCGCGTCCTCCCCCTTGTCCGCCCCGTCCGCCACCCCGTCGCCCGTCGCGTCCGCCGCCCCCTCGCCCGTCGCGTCCGGCGCCGGGCCGGGCGGGCGCCGTTCGGCGGGGAGGTGGCGGGTGAACAGCAGGGCCCCGGCGGTGATCACCGTGCAGGCGAGGACGGCGGACTTCAGGCCCTGGATCTGCGCGTCCCGGTAGTGGTC
>NZ_JNYE01000078.1 GCF_000717185.1 Kitasatospora phosalacinea
ACCGCCGCCGCGAACGGGGCGATCTTCGCCTCCGCCAGCGCACGCACCGACTCCCGGAGCATCACGTGCTCCTCGCCGAGCCGGTAGAGGTCGAAGTCCGCCCCGGAGTTGCCCGCCATGTTGTCCGTCCCTCACGTTAATTACCGTTAAGTAGGGCCCATCCTAGGCTCGTGGCCGCCCCGGCGGCAGGTGACCGGGACAACAGGGGGCGGCGGGGACGACGGGGGCGGCGGGGTCAGTCGACGTCCTGGCCGAGGGTGTCGGTGCTGGTGCGGTGCTCGGCGAGGTAGGCGTCCATCCGGTCGGTGCGCATGGCGTTCCACAGGACGCCCGCGGCGCCCTCGTCCATCAGGACCACCGCCTGGCCGTCGATGGTGTCGAAGCCGCCGAAGGGGGCGTTCATGAAGTGGACGTCGTCGGGGCGGACGTCGCGCAGGCTCCAGGCGAGGTCGTAGAGGTCGGTGTTGCTGAGCCGGTCGTCGACGCTGGCGACGTCGCCGATGGTGCCGAGCAGGCCGGTGAGCTTGGACGGGCTGGAGAGGGTGCCGGAGCTCATGGTCCTGACCATCAGGGCGCGCAGGAAGTTCTGCTGGCGCTTGGTGCGGTCGAGGTCGCCGTTGGGCAGGCCGTGGCGCTCGCGAACGTAGAGCAGGGCCTCGGCGCCGTCCATGTGGTGGGTGCCGGCCAGCCACTCGCGGGCGTCGCCCTTGGCCTCGATGGTGCGCGGGATGGTGATGTCGACGCCGCCGACGGCGTCGGTGAGGGCGCGGAAGCCGTTCCAGTCGATCACCGCGATGTGGTCGATCTTGATCCGGGTGAGGTCCTGGACGGTCTGGATCGTCAGCGCCGGGCCGCCCCAGGAGTAGGCGGCGTTGATCTTCGCCTTGCCGTGGCCCGGGACGGGCACCCAGGTGTCGCGCGGGATCGAGACCAGCGAGACCGACTTCCGGTCCGCGGAGATGTGCATCAGCATCATGGTGTCGCTGCGCTGCGCACCCGCCTGCCAGGCCGGGGCCTTGGCGTCCTTGCCGGTGGTGGGCCGGTCGGAGCGGGCGTCCAGGCCGACCAGCAGGAAGGTCTGGCCGGTGTGCGGGACGGCGGGGGGCTGCTCGGACGCGGGCACGGTCGGGAAGGCGTTCGGGATCCGCTCGACCGAGGAGGCGTAGTGGTTCGTGAGCCACAGCAGGCCGCCGAACGCCCCGCCGCACAGCACCAGCAGCACCGCCAGCGTCCAGAGCAGCAGCCGCCGCCCGCGCCTGCGCCGCCGGGCCGGGGCGGGCGTCCCGGCGTCCGCGCCCCCGTCTGCACCCTCCGCGCCCTCGCCCCCGCCCTGCCCGCCGTCGTCCGCGCCGTCGCCGTGCCCGTCCTCCTCGCGCGCGAAGATGCTCAGCGGACCGGGGTCCTCGTCCGGCTCGTCGCCCCGTCCCTTGGAAGTCATGGCGGCATTGTGAACCTCTCGTACGGACCTTCGAGCCGAAACCGTGAAATCCGCGCATCCCCGGCACTCGGCGGGGCGGCTACCATCGGTGGCTGCGGCCGTCGCTCCCCCTGGTACGGCCCGGACCGAAGGGAACGCGTGTGGCTCCCCGCATCACGGTGATCGGCACCGGCTACCTGGGCGCGACGCATGCCGCGTGCATGGCGGAGCTCGGGTTCGAGGTCCTGGGGCTCGACGTCGACCGGGACAAGCTGACGGCGCTCGCCGCGGGCCGGGTGCCGATGTACGAGCCGGGGCTGTCGGAGCTGCTGCTCAAGCACGTCGCGGGCCACGAGGGTTCGACCGGGCGGCTGCGCTTCACCGACTCCTGGGAGGAGGTCGCGGCCTTCGGCGACGTGCACTTCGTCTGCGTGAACACCCCGCAGCGCAAGGGCGAGTTCGCCGCCGACATGAGCTACGTCGACTCCGCGTTCGACTCGCTGGCGCCGCTGCTGGAGCGGCCGGTGCTGGTGGTCGGCAAGTCGACGGTGCCGGTCGGCTCGGCGAACCGGCTGGCCGAGCGGCTGGCCGCGCTCGCCCCGGTCGGCGCGCGGGCCGAACTGGCCTGGAACCCGGAGTTCCTGCGCGAGGGCTTCGCGGTCGGCGACACCCTGCACCCGGACCGGCTGGTGGTCGGCGTGCGCAGCGAGCGCGCCGAGCAGCTGCTGCGCGAGGTGTACGCGGGCCCGATCGCCGACGGCGTGCCGTTCGTGGTGACCGACTTCCCGACCGCCGAGCTGGTGAAGGCCGCCGCGAACTCCTTCCTCGCCACCAAGATCTCCTTCATCAACGCGATGGCGGAGGTCTGCGAGAGCGCCGGGGCCGACGTGGTGCAGCTGTCCAAGGCGCTGTCCTACGACGAGCGGATCGGCCGGAAGTTCCTGAACGCGGGCCTGGGCTTCGGCGGCGGCTGCCTGCCCAAGGACATCCGGGCGTTCATGGCCCGGGCCGGGGAGCTGGGCGCCGACCAGGCGCTGACCTTCCTGCGCGAGGTCGACTCGATCAACATGCGGCGCCGCTCCCGGATGGTGGAGCTGGCCCGCGAGCAGTGCGGCGGCGGCTTCCTGGGCCGCCGGGTCGCGGTGCTGGGCGCCGCGTTCAAGCCGAACTCGGACGACATCCGGGACTCGCCCGCGCTGAACGTGGCCGGGCAGATCCAGCTCCAGGGCGCCCAGGTCACGGTCTACGACCCGAAGGCGATGGACAACGCCCGCAAGATGTTCCCCAGCCTCTCCTACGCCGCCACCCCGCTGGAGGCCGCCGAGGGCGCGCACGTGGTGCTGCACCTCACCGAGTGGCAGGAGTTCCGCGAGCTCGACCCGGCCGAGGTCGGCGCGGTGGTCGCCGAACGCCGCCTGGTCGACGGCCGCAACGTGCTGGACGGCGAGTCCTGGCGCGCCGCGGGCTGGACCTACCGGGCGATGGGGCGGCCCTCGGCGGAGTGAGCCGCGCGGGCCGCCCCGGAATGAGCGGTGCGGTGGCGCCGTTGCCCCTGGCATGAGCTACGGAGACGACGCCACCGTCCGGAAGATCCTCACCGACTCCGGCGACACCTGGGCCGTGGTCGGCCTGTCCACCAACACCGCGCGCGCCGCGTACGGCGTGGCCCGGGTGCTGCAGCGGGCCGGGAAGCAGATCGTGCCGGTGCACCCGAAGGCCGAGGCGGTGCTCGGCGAGCAGGGCTACGCCTCGCTCGCCGAGATCCCCTTCCCGGTCGACGTGGTGGACGTGTTCGTCAACTCCGAGCTGGCCGGGGCGGTCGCCGACCAGGCGGTCGAGAAGGGGGCGAAGGCGGTCTGGTTCCAGCTCGGGGTGGTCGACGAGGCCGCCTTCGAGCGCACCCGCGCGGCCGGGCTGGACATGGTGATGGACCGCTGCCCGGCGATCGAGCTGCCCGGGCTGTGAGCCTCGGCCGCCGCCCGTCAGCCGCTGATCGGGAAGGCGATGTCGCAGACCTGGTCGGACGGTTCGGCGGTGGCCCAGTCGGCGAAGTACACCTCGCGGCCGGGGCCGGTGCGCGGGGTGCCGGTGCGCTCCATCCAGGCGCACACCGCGTCGTAGGCGCTGAGGATCTGCGGGTACTCCACCTGCGCCTTGGTGATCGTGGTGTACGCCTCCCGGTGCGCGGGCTCGGTGCGGTGCGCGGCGGTCGGGCCCGCGGCGGTCAGCTCCCCGGCGCGGGCCGGGTCGACCGGGACGCAGACCTCCACCGGGCCGTCGGCGTCCTCGTTGACGTCCCCGTGGTAGACCACGAACGGGGCGGCCGCCACGCCGCCGTGGGCCGCCGCGACGGCCTCCAGCCGGGCGGTGGCCTCCGGGATGAAGCGGTCCAGCTCCTCCGGCTTGGCGCGGCGCTGCTCGGTGAGCACCAACTGCTCGGGCACGTCGCGCTGTTCGATCCGGTACATCTCGTCGATCCCTTCGAGTCCGCTGAGTTGGACGCGGAGGTGGTCGGCCAGCGTCCGCTGCGAGGCGGTCCGCCGTTCGACGGCGGCCCAGTACGCGGCGACCCGCTCGGCCGCCGCGGGGCCCGGCAGGGCGAGCACCTCGGCGACCACGGCCAGCGGCATGTCCAGGCCGCGCAGCCGGACGATCAGCCGCGCGGTGGCCAGCCGCTCCGGCCGGTAGTACCGGTAGCCGCTGTCCGGGTCGATCCGGTCCGGCGGCAGCAGCCCCTGCCGGTCGTACAGCCGCAGCGCCTTCGGCGACAGCAGGCCGCGGCGGGCGAACTCACCGGTGGTGAGCAGCCGTTCCTCCTCCGCACCGGCAACGCTGCGGCCTGCCCCAGGGGCGGGGTCAAGCCCGTGGTTCACGCGCCGTCCACCTGCTCGCGGGTGGCGTTCGAGGGGCGGCGCCCGGCCCGCAGCCGGGTGGCGACCGTCTCGGCGCCGCGCAGCACCCGCAGCGCGTTGTGCCAGGTCAGCTTGGCGAGGTCGGCCTCGGACCAGCCGCGGCGCAGCAGTTCGGCGACCAGCACCGGGTACCCGGAGACGTCCTCCAGGCCGGAGGGGGTGAAGGCGGTGCCGTCGTAGTCGCCGCCGATGCCGACGTGGTCGATGCCGGCGACCTCCCGCACGTGGTCGAGGTGGTCGGCGACGGTCCCGGCGGTGGCGACCGGGCGGGGGTGCGCGGCCTCGTGGGCGCGCTGCACGGCCATCGCCGCGGGGGTGGTCTCCAGCGGGTGCAGGCCGTGGGCGCGCATGTTCTCGTCGGCGGCGAGCGTCCACTCGACGGCGGCGGGCAGCACGAACTTCGGCACGAAGGTGACCATCGCGACGCCGCCGTTGGCGGGCAGCTGGGCCAGCACGTCGTCGGGGACGTTGCGCGGGTGGTCGCAGACGGCGCGGGCGGAGGAGTGCGAGAAGAGCACCGGCGCCTCGGAGACCCGCAGCGCGTCGCGCATGGTGTCGGCGGAGACGTGCGAGAGGTCGACCAGCATGCCGAGCCGGTTCATCTCCCGCACCACCTCCTCGCCGAACGGGCTCAGCCCGCCGTGCACGGGCTCGTCGGTCGCGGAGTCCGCCCACGGCACGTTGGAGTTGTGGGTGAGCGTCAGGTAGCGCACGCCCAGCTCGTACAGCGCGCGCAGGGTGGCCAGCGAGGAGTTGATGCTGTGCCCGCCCTCGGCGCCCATCAGCGAGGCGATCCGGCCCTCGGCGCGGGCGGCCTCCACCTCGTCGGCGGTCAGCGCGAGCCGCAGGTGCTCGGGGTGGCGGGCGGTCATCGCCCTGACGAAGTCGACCTGTTCGAGCGTCGCGCTGACCGCGCCGTCCCCCGACAGCTCGGCCGGCACGTACACCGACCAGAACTGCGCACCGACCCCGCCCGCCCGCAGGCGGCCGAAGTCGGTGTGCAGCCGGTGGCTCTGGTCGGCCGTCAGGTCGACGGCGTCGAGGTCGTACCCCGCCTGGGCGCGCATCGCCCAGGGCAGGTCGTTGTGGCCGTCCAGCACCGGCGTGGTGCGCAGGACGGCCCGGGCGCGGTCGAGCAGTTCGGGGGTCATCCCCCCGTTCTACTACTTGCCGAACCCGAAGGAGTCGTTCCCCGCGACCTTGGCGCGCAGCTTGCGCCCCTTCTCGGTGGCCTGGCTGTTCAGCTCGGCCTGGAACTCGACCATCTTCTCGGCGAGTTCGGCGTCGAACGCGGCCAGCACCCGCACCGCGAGCAGCCCCGCGTTGCGCGCCCCCGCCACCGAGACCGTCGCCACCGGCACCCCGGCGGGCATCTGGACGATCGACAGCAGGCTGTCCATCCCGTCCAGGTACCGCAGCGGCACCGGCACCCCGATCACCGGCAGCGGCGTCACCGACGCCAGCATCCCGGGCAGGTGCGCCGCCCCGCCGGCCCCGGCGATGATCGCCTTCAGCCCGCGCCCGTGCGCCTGCTCGCCGTACGCGACCATCTCGCGCGGCATCCGGTGCGCGGAGACGACGTCGACCTCGTACGGGATCTCGAACTCGTCGAGCGCCTGCGCGGCGGCCTCCATCACGGGCCAGTCGGAGTCGGAGCCCATCACGATGCCGACAAGGGGAGAGGTCATTCGGTGATCGTTCCTCGCAGGTAGGCGGCCGCGTGGCGGGCGCGCTCGCGGACGTCTTCGAGGTCGTCCCCGAAGACGTTGACGTGGCCGACCTTGCGGCCGGGCTTCACGTCCTTTCCGTACATGTGGATCTTGAGGCCGGGGTCGCGGGCCATGCAGTGCAGGAAGGCGCGGTACATGTCGGGGTAGTCGCCGCCGAGGACGTTGACCATGACGGTCCACCTGGCGCGGGGGCGGGGGTCGCCGAGGGGGAGGTCGAGGACGGCGCGCAGGTGGTTCTCGAACTGGGAGGTGACGGCGCCGTCCTGGGACCAGTGGCCGGAGTTGTGCGGGCGCATGGCGAGCTCGTTGACCAGGATGCGGCCGTCGCGGGTCTGGAAGAGCTCGACGGCGAGGTGGCCGGTGATGTCGAGCTCCCCGGCGATCCGCAGGGCGAGCTGCTGGGCCTCGTCGGAGAGGGCGGGGTCGAGGTCGGGCGCGGGGGCGGTGACCTCGGCGCAGATGCCGTTCTCCTGGACGGACTCGACGACGGGGTAGGCGACGGCCTGGCCGCTGGGCGAGCGGACCACGTCGGCGGCGAGCTCGCGCAGGAAGTCGACCTTCTCCTCGGCGAGGACGGGGACGCCGGCGAGGAAGGGGGCGGCGGCCTCGGCCTCGTCCTTCACGACCCAGACGCCCTTGCCGTCGTAGCCGCCGCGGACGGTCTTCAGGACGACGGGGTAGCCCTCGCCCTCGGCGGCGAAGGCGGTGACGTCGGCCGGGTCGGCGACCAGGCGGTGCCGGGGGCAGGGGACGCCGATGGAGTCGAGCCTGGCCCGCATGACGCCCTTGTCCTGGGCGTTGACCAGGGCGTCCGGGCCGGGGCGGACGGCGATGCCCTCGGCCTGCAGGGTGCGCAGGTGCTCGGTGGGGACGTGCTCGTGGTCGAAGGTGATCACGTCGCAGTCGGCGGCGAAGGCCCGCAGCGTGTCGAGGTCGCGGTAGTCGCCGAGCACGGTGGTGCCGACCACCTGCGCGGCCGACTCCTGGGGGGTGTCGGCGAGGAGTTTGAAGCGGATGCCCAGCGGGATGCCCGCCTGGTGCATCATGCGGGCGAGCTGCCCGCCGCCGATGACTCCGACCACTGGAAAGTTCGCATTGCCCGCTACAGTCACGCGCTCCAGGATATCCGGGCCGGTGGGGGCGTCGGCACCGGCGTGCGCGGGGGTGGTGCGCGCCCGGATCCCGCCCCGGTCCCGGCCGGAGCACTCGCGGAGTGCGGGTAGCCTGGTGGGCCGGATCGCACGACACCTACTTATCCGACCATGTGAAGTAGACGTAGACGGAGACAGCCCGGATGACGAGCACCATCGAGACGCGTCCCTCCCTGGTCCAGCGGATGCGCGGGATGCGGCTGGAAGCCCTGGGCTTCGCCCTGGTCGGCGCCTCGGGCGTGGTGGTCAACTTCGGACTGTTCTGGATCCTCAACCACGTCCTCGGCCTGGCCCCGCTGCGCTCCAACGTGGGCGCGACGGCGGTGGCGATCGCCTCCAACTACCTCGGCTACCGCTACTGGCTCTACAAGGACCGCGACGCCGCCTCCCGCAAGCGCGAGATCACGCTGTTCCTGCTGTTCAGCGGCATCGGCATGGCGATCGAGACCGGCACCCTGGAGTTCACCCAGCACGTGCTCGGCCTGGGCACCTCGCTGGAACTGCTGGGCGGCAAGTTCCTCGGCCTGGCGGTCGCCACCGTCTTCCGCTTCGTCTCCTACCGCACCTGGGTGTTCAGGGCGATGCCGGAGCCGGCCGCCCCCGGGGCGGTGCAGGAGACCCCCGCGGTGGTGCAGGAGGCCGAACTGCTGCTGGCCGCCGAGGAGCGCCCCGCGCTGGCGAACTGACCCGCGGTTCAGTCGTCCCCGCGGGCGAGGAACAGCGCGAACACCGGCGGCCGCAGCGACAGCAGTTCGAGGCGTCCGCCGTCGGCCTCGGCGAGGTCGCGGGCGACGGCCAGCCCGATGCCGGTGGAGTTGCGGCCGCTGACCGCCCGCTCGAAGACCCGGTTGCCGAGCTCCCGGGGGACGCCCGGCCCCTCGTCCTGGACCTCGGCGACCACCGAGCTGCCGGAGCGGCGCACCCGCAGCGTGATGGTGCCCGCGCCGTGCATCAGCGAGTTCTCGATCAGGGTGGCGAGCACCTGGGAGACGGTGCCGGGGGTGCCGACCACCCGGGCGCCGGGCAGGCCCTCGATGACCAGTCGCCGCCCGCCGTCGCGCAGGGTGGGGCCCCACTCCTCGACCTGCTGCTTGACCACCTCGTCGAGCCCGAAGGTCACCGCGGTGGGGTTGTTGGGGTCGCGCTGGTTGGTGAGCAGCCGCTGCACCACGTCGGTGAGCCGCTCGACCTGCTGGAGGCCGATGGCGGCCTCCTCGCGGACGGTGTCCGGGTCCTCGGCGAGCGCGGTGATCTCCTCCAGGCGCATGGAGAGCGCGGTGAGGGGGGTGCGCAGCTGGTGCGAGGCGTCGGCGGCGAGGCGGCGTTCGGCGGTGAGCATCCGGGCGATGCGTTCGGCGCTGGTGTCCAGCACCTCGGCGATCCGGTCGAGTTCGGGGACGCCGTAGCGGCGGCCCTGCGGCCTCGGGTCGCCGGAGCCGAGCCGTTCGGCGGTCTCGGCGAGGTCGGTGAGCGGCCGGGCCAGGCGCTTGGCCTGCCAGACGGCGAGCGCCACGGCGGCCTGGACGGCGAGCAGCGCGACCACGCCGAGCAGCAGCAGCATGTTGCCGATCTCGTGGTCGAGCGCGGTGCGGGACTGCGCGGCGGTGACGGTCTCCCCGCTGGCGCCGGTCTCGGTGGCGGTCAGCGCGTCGCCCCGGACGGGGTGGCCGAGGGCGATCTGCGGCTGTCCGGGGATGTCCACGGTGACGTGGTAGTCGTCGCCGGTGACCACGGCGGCGAACTTCTCGCCGCTGACCGGCTCGCCCGCGGCGAGCCGGCTCTCGACCAGGCCGAGCACCCGGACCGCCACCGCGTCCACCCGGTCGTTGGCGGCGTTGACGATCGTCTGCTTCTCGATCAGGGCCAGCGGCACGCAGAACACCGCGACCACCACCAGGACGACGCCCAGCAGTGAGTTGATCATCCTGCGCTTCACGCCGGGCGGTCCTTCGGTCGGGTCGGTTCGCTGCGGTGCCTGCGGTCAGCGCTGCTCGGGTCCGGTCAGTTCTTCTCGAAGCGGAAGCCGACGCCCCGCACGGTGGCGATGTAGCGGGGGTTCGCGGCGTCGTCGCCGAGCTTCTTGCGCAGCCAGGAGATGTGCATGTCCAGGGTCTTGGTGGAGGTCCACCAGGTGGTGTCCCAGACCTGGCGCATGATCTCCTCGCGGGTGACCACCCGTCCGGCGTCCCGGACCAGGACCCGCAGCAGCTCGAACTCCTTGGCGGAGAGGGTGAGTTCCTCCTCGCCGAGCCAGGCGCGGTGCGACTCGATGTCGATCTTCACGCCGTGCGCGCCGGTGGTCAGCTGGTCGACGTTGCCGCGCCGGAGCAGGGCCCGGACCCGGGCGAGCAGTTCGGCCAGCCGGAACGGCTTGGTGACGTAGTCGTCGGCGCCGGCGTCCAGGCCGACCACGGTGTCCACCTCGTCGGCGCGGGCGGTGAGCACCAGGACCGGGAAGCTCTTGCCGTCGGCGCGCAGCCGCCGGCACACCTCCAGGCCGTCCATCTCGGGGAGCCCGAGGTCGAGCACGATCAGGTCGACGTCCTCGCCGAGGCCGGCGCCGAGGGCGGTCGGTCCGTCCTCGCGGACGAGCACCTCGTAGCCCTCGCGGCGCAGGGCGCGGGCCAGCGGTTCGGAGATTGCCGGGTCGTCCTCGGCCAGCAGCACACAGGTCATAGGGGCGATGGTAGACCGCGCGAGGGCCGCCGATCAGGGGGTCTCCGGCCGTCCCGGCACGCCCGGACGGGCCGCTGTGAACACCGTCACAGCCCGTGATCAACTTGCTTTCCGGGCCCGCTTCGGCAGCAACTGCGCTTTCATGGACATTCTTCGCATCACCCTTGGTTTCGCAGGCAATCTTCCGCCAGCGGCGTCAAAATGTACGATGCACAGCCGCAGAGCTTTACCTTCTGCATACCATTCACGCTCCGTGAGCAGCCGAACTCGCGACTTAGAGTGGTGGGGAACCCGAGAAAACAGGCAAGGAATCAGCATGGCTTCGACCACCCTGGAGCCCGGGGTACGGCCCTCCCCCACCCCGGGACGGACCTTCCTCGGCCACCCCCGCGGCCTGGCCACCCTCTTCATGACCGAGACGTGGGAGCGCTTCAGCTTCTACGGCATGCGCGCCCTGCTGGTGGTCTACATGTCCACCGCGGCGGCGAAGGGCGGCCTGGAGCTCCCGGTGGCCACCGCCGCCGCCGTGTACTCGGTCTACAACGCCATGGTCTACCTGCTCGCCCTGCCCGGCGGCTGGATCGCCGACCGGCTGCTCGGCGCCCGGCGCACCGTCGCCCTCGGTGGGCTGGTCATCATGGTCGGGCACTTCATGCTCGCCGTGCCCGGCGAGGCGTTCTTCTTCGCCGGCCTCGTCCCGATCGCGATCGGCTCCGGCCTACTCAAGGCCAACATCTCCACGATGGTCGGCCAGCTCTACGACGAGGACGACGACTCGCGCCGCGACGGCGGCTTCACCGTCTTCTACATGGGCATCAACCTCGGCGCCTTCCTCGCCCCGCTGGTGATCGGCACCGTCGGGCAGGAGGTGAACTGGCACCTGGGCTTCGCGCTGGCGGGCGTCGGCATAGCGCTCGGCCTGGTCCAGTACCTGCTGGGCAGCCGCCACCTGAGCCCGCGCTCGGACGTCGTCGCCTCGCCGATGAGCCGGGACGAGCGCCGCACGGTGCTGCGCAGGGCCGGGGCCTGGCTGGCCGCCGCCGCGCTGTTCTACGGCGTGGTGGCCGGCACCGGGCACTTCACCGTCTCCTGGGCGATCTGGCCGCTCTCGCTGGCCGGCCTCGCCGTCCCCGCCCTGGTGTTCGCCCGGATCCGCCGGGACCGCGACCTGACCGGGGCGGAGCGCTCCCGGATGGGCGGCTACCTGTGGTTCTTCGTGGCGGCCGCGGTGTTCTGGATGATCTACGACCAGTCCGGCTCCACGCTGAGCGTGTTCGCCGAGCAGAAGACCGCCGGGAGCCTGTTCGGCGTCGACTTCCCGTCCAGCTGGTTCCAGTCGCTGAACCCGCTGTACATCATGGCGCTGGCCCCGGTCTTCGCCTGGCTGTGGAACGCCGCCGCCCGGCGCGGCCGCAACCCCTCCACCACCGCGAAGTTCGCCTTCGGCCTGCTGATGATCGGCGCGTCCTTCCTGGTGATGATGCTCGCCATGGCGGCGGCCGCGGGCGGCACCGCGGTCTCGCCGCTCTGGCTGGCCGTGGTCTACCTGATCCAGACCACCGGCGAGCTGGCCCTCTCCCCGGTCGGCCTGTCCGTCACCACCAAGCTGGCGCCCGCCAAGTACGCCAGCCAGATGATGGGCGTGTGGTTCCTCGCCGTCACCGCGGGCGACTGCGTGGCCGCGCTCGCCCAGCTGCTGCTCGGCGACGACGTGGTCGGCTCGACCTGGTACTTCGCCGTCCAGGGCCTGCTGGCGGTCGCCGCGGGCGTCGGCCTGTTCGCCGCCCGCGGCCGGATCGGACGGCTGATGGGCGACGCCCGCTGACGCCCGCTGGCTCCTGCTGACGCCCGCTGACTCCCGCTGACGCCGCTTCAGAGCCGGCGGACCCCGCCCTGCCACACCGCGGCGGTCAGCGGGACGCCCGGGCGGTACGCCAGGTGGACGTGCGAGGGCGCGTCCAGCAGGTGCAGGTCCGCCCGGGCGCCGGGGGCGATCCGGCCCACGTCGGTGCGGCGCAGCGCGAGCGCGCCGCCCGCGGTGGCGGCGTGCACCGCCTCGTCGGGGGTCATGCCCATCTCGCGGACCGCGACGGCCACGCAGAACGGCATCGAGCTGGTGAAGCTGGAGCCCGGGTTGCAGTCGGTGGACAGCGCGACCGCGGCGCCCGCGTCCAGCAGCCGCCGGGCGTCCGGGTAGGGCGCGCGGGTGGAGAACTCGGCGCCCGGCAGCAGGGTCGCCACCGTCGTGCTCCCGGCCAGCGCGGCGACGTCCGCGTCGGTCAGGTGGGTGCAGTGGTCGGCGGACGCGGCGCCCAGCTCCACCGCGAGCTGCACGCCGGGGCCGTGGCCCAGCTGGTTGGCGTGGACGCGCGGCTGCAGGCCCTGCGCGAGGCCCGCGGTGAGCACCGCCCGGGCCTGGTCGCCGTCGAAGGCGCCGCGCTCGCAGAACACGTCCACCCAGCGGGCGTAGGGCGCGCACGCGGCGAGCATCTCGCCCGTCACCAGCTCCACGTACCCGGCCGGGTCGTCGGCGTACTCGGGGGCGACCACGTGCGCGCCGAGGTAGGTGGTCTCCTCGGTGTGGCCCGCGGCGATCCGCAGTGAGCGGGCCTCGTCCGCGGTGCTCAGGCCGTAGCCGGACTTCACCTCGACGGTGGTGGTGCCCTGGCGCAGCATCTCGGCCAGGTAGCGGGTCAGGTTGGCGTTCAGCTCGGCGTCGGAGGCGGCCCGGGTCGCGGCGACGGTGGTGCGGATCCCGCCCGCGCTGTACGCCCGGCCCGACATCCGGGCGTGGAACTCGGCGGTGCGGTCCCCGGCGAACACCAGGTGCGCGTGGCTGTCCACGAACCCGGGCAGCAGCGCCCGGCCGCCCGCGTCCACCGCCTCGTCGGCCGCGGGCGCGGCCGGGCCCGGGCCGACCCAGGCGACGCGGTCGCCGTCCACCACCACGGCGGCGTCGGCGAGCAGGCCGAGCGGGCCCTCGCCGAGGGCGGGGTCGTTGGTGACCAGCGAACCGATGTTGCTGATGAGCGTGCTCATGGCGGGTCTCTGTCCTTGATCGGCCGGGCGGGCGTGTCGGGCGTGTGTGTCGGGCGGGCGTGTCGGGCGTGTGTGTCGGGCGGGCGTGTCGGGCGGGAGCGTCGGGCGCGTGTGTCGGGCGCGCGTGTCGGGCGTGCGTGTCGGGCGTGCGTGTCGGGCGCGCGTGTCGGGCGGGGGCGGGCCGTTACCGCAGGGCGCCGATGGCCGCGGCGAGGGCGCGCCCGGTCTCCGGGACGAGCTGGTGCACGCCGTCCTTGACCACGTGCCGTCCGCCGACCACCAGGTGGCGGACGTCGGCGGCGGACGCCGCGAAGACCGCGGTCTCGGCGCCGAGCCGGGGCGGCGCCCCGACGGTGCGGACGGTGTCGAGCGCGAGGACGCAGAAGTCGGCGAGGGCGCCGGCCTCCAGGCGGCCCGCCTCGGGCCAGCCGAGCGAGGCGTGGCCGTCGGCGGTGCCCGCGCGGAGCAGCTCGTTGGCGGTCCAGTGGCCGCGGGTGCGGGTGCGCAGGCGCTCGTCGAGCTCCAGCGCGCGGGCCTCCTCGAACGGGTCGACGACGGCGTGGCTGTCGGAGCCGAGGCTGATCGGGCAGCCCGCGGAGGCGAGCTGCCGGGCCGGGCCGATGCCGTCGGCGAGGTCCCGTTCGGTGGTGGGGCACATGCAGACGGTGGTGCCGGAGCCGGCGAGCAGCCGGACGTCCTCGTCGGTGAGGTGGGTGGCGTGCACGGCGCTGGTGCGCGGGCCGAGGACGCCGTGGTCGGCGAGCAGCCGGGTGGGGGTGACGCCGTGCGCGGCGAGGCAGGCGTCGTTCTCGGCGGTCTGCTCGGAGAGGTGGACGTGCAGCGGGGCCCGGCGCGCCTCGGCCCAGTGCGCGACGGTGCCCAACTGCCCGGCGGGGACGGCGCGGACGCTGTGCACGGCGGCGCCGATCCGGGCGTGCTCGGCGCCCCGCAGGGCGGCGGCCCGTTCGGCCCAGGCGTCCGCGTCGCCGTCGGAGAAGCGCAGCTGGTGCCGGTTCGGTTCGGCGCCGAAGCCGGAGGACAGGTAGCAGGTGTCGAGCAGGGTGATCCGGATCCCGGCCCGGTCGGCGGCCTCGATCAGCGCCTCGCCCATCGCGTTCGGGTTCGCGTACGGGGTGCCGTCGGGCCCGTGGTGCAGGTAGTGGAACTCGCCGACGGCGGTGGTGCCCGCGAGCGCCATCTCGGCGTACACGGCGGTGGCGAGCGCCAGGTAGCGGTCGGGGTTGAGCGCGGCGGCGGCCCGGTACATGGTGTCGCGCCAGGTCCAGAACGTCCCGGAGCCGACCTGCACGGTGGAGCGCAGCGCCCGGTGGAAGGCGTGCGAGTGCGCGTTGGCCTGCCCGGGCAGGGCGAGCCCGGCCAGCCGGACGGCCCCGGCGGGGCAGGGCCCGCTGCCGGGGGCGACCTCGGCGATCCGGCCGTCCGGCCCGACGGTGATCCGCACCTCGGGCTGGACGGCGGGGCCGTTCGGGTGCGGCAGCCAGGCGTGCTCGGCCCAGTACGTCACGACGGACGGCATGCGAGGTCCTCCAGTACGCGGGCCAGTGCGGTGACCCCGGCGTGGCAGTCGGCCCGTTCGGCGTGCTCGGCCGGGGAGTGCGAGACCCCGCTGGGGTTGCGCACGAACAGCATGGCGGTCGGGACGGCGGCGGCCAGGACCCCGGCGTCGTGTCCCGCGCCGGTGGGCAGGACGGGGGCGTCCAGCAGCTGCGCGAGGCGGTCGCGCAGCGGGCCGTCGAAGTCGACGACGGGGGTGTACGACTCGCGGGTGAGCTCGACCCGGACGCCGTCGCGTTCGCCGCGCTCGGCCGCCGACTGCTCGATCCCTGCGACGAGTCGGCCGAGGGTCTGCTCGTCGGGGGCGCGCGAGTCCAGCCAGCCGCGGACCAGCGAGGCGATGGCGTTGGTGCCGTTGGGCTCGACGGCGACCTTGCCGAAGGTGGCGAGCGCCCCGGCGAGCCGGGCCTTCTTGCGGGCGGCGAGCACGGTGGTGGCGTAGGTCAGCATCGGGTCGCGGCGGTCGGCGAGCAGGGTGGTGCCGGCGTGGTTGGCCTCGCCGTGGAAGTCGAACCGCCACCGGCCGTGCGGCCAGATCGCACTGGCCACGCCGACCGGCCTCCCCTCGGTGAGGAAGCGGCCCTGCTCGACGTGGAGTTCGACGAACGCGCCGATCCGGCCGAGCAGTTCGGGGTCGGGGCCGATCAGCGCGGGGTCGTGCCCGGCCCGCTCCATCGCGTCGGGCAGCCGGACGCCGTCGGCGTCGCGCAGCGCGTGCGCGGCCTCCCGGTCGAGCACGCCGGTGGCCAGCCGGGAGCCGACGCAGGCGACGCCGAACCGGGCGCCCTCCTCGTCGCCGAAGTTGACGATGCCCAGCGGACGGGTGAACTCGGCGCCGCGGGCCCGCAGTTCGTCGTACGCGGCGAAGGCGGAGACCACTCCGAGCGGGCCGTCGTAGGCGCCGCCGTCGGGGACGGAGTCCAGGTGCGAGCCGGTGACGACGGCGTTCCCGGCGGCCGGGTCGCCGTGCCAGGCCCACTGGTTGCCGTTGCGGTCGCTCCTGTACGCCAGGCCGCGGGAGCGGGCCTGCTGCTCGAACCAGGCCCGGCACTCGGCGTCGGCGGAGTTCCAGGCGTGCCGCCGGTAGCCGCCGGTGGCGGCGGAGCGGCCCACGGGGAGCAGCTCCGCCCACATCGCGTCGAAGCTCACAGCTCGTTCATCGGGACGCGCACCCCGCGCTCCGCCGCGACCTCGGCCGCCCGGTCGTAGCCCGCGTCGACGTGCCGGATGACGCCCATGCCGGGGTCGTTGGTGAGGACGCGGCGGATCTTCTCCCCGGCCAGCGCGGTGCCGTCGGCGACGGTGACCTGCCCGGCGTGGATGGAGCGGCCGATGCCGACGCCGCCGCCGTGGTGGATGGACACCCAGGAGGCGCCGGAGGCCACGTTGACCATGGCGTTGAGCAGCGGCCAGTCGGCGATCGCGTCGGAGCCGTCGAGCATCGCCTCGGTCTCCCGGTAGGGGGAGGCGACCGAGCCGCAGTCCAGGTGGTCGCGGCCGATCACGATCGGCGCGGACAGCTCGCCCGAGGCCACCATGTCGTTGAACCGCTCGCCCGCCCGGTCGCGCTCGCCGTAGCCGAGCCAGCAGATCCGCGCGGGCAGGCCCTGGAAGTGCACCTTCTCCTGGGCCATGGTGATCCAGCGGTGCAGCGACTCGTTCTCCGGGAAGAGGTCGAGCACGGCCTTGTCGGTCTTGTGGATGTCCTTCGGGTCGCCGGAGAGCGCGGCCCAGCGGAACGGGCCCTTGCCCTCGCAGAACAGCGGCCGGATGTACGCGGGGACGAACCCGGGGAAGTCGAACGCCCGCTCGTACCCGGCGAGTCGGGCCTCGCCGCGGATCGAGTTGCCGTAGTCGAAGACCTCCGCGCCGCGGTCCTGGAAGCCGACCATCGCCTCCACGTGCCGGGCCATCGACTCGCGGGCCCGGACGGTGAACTCGGCGGGCTTCTCGGCCGCGTACGCTGCCATGTCCTCGAAGGCGACGCCGGACGGCAGGTAGGCGAGCGGGTCGTGGGCGCTGGTCTGGTCGGTGACGATGTCGATCGGGGCGTCCGCCGCGAGCAGTTGCGGCAGCAGGTCGGCGGCGTTGCCGAGCAGGCCGATCGAGAGCGGCTGCCGCCTGTCACGGGCCTCGACGGCCAGCTGCAGGGCGTGGTCGAGGCCGGACGCCTCGACGTCGAGGTAGCGGTGCTCGATCCGGCGGGCGATCCGGGACGGGTCGCAGTCGATGCAGATCGCCACGCCGCCGTTCATGGTGACGGCCAGCGGCTGGGCGCCGCCCATGCCGCCGAGGCCGGCGGTGAGGGTGACGGTGCCCTCCAGGGTGCCGCCGAACTTCTTGTTCGCGACCGCGGCGAAGGTCTCGTAGGTTCCCTGGAGGATGCCCTGGGTGCCGATGTAGATCCAGGACCCGGCGGTCATCTGGCCGTACATGGTGAGGCCGAGCGACTCCAGGCGGCGGAACTCCTCCCAGTTCGCCCAGTCGCCGACCAGGTTGGAGTTGGCGATCAGCACCCGCGGCGCCCACTCGTGGGTCTGCATCACGCCGACCGGGCGGCCGGACTGCACCAGCATGGTCTCGTCCTGCTTGAGCCCCTCCAGGGTGCGCACCATCGCGTCGAAGGAGCGCCAGTCCCGGGCCGCCTTGCCGGTGCCGCCGTAGACCACCAGCTTCGACGGGTGCTCGGCGACCTCCGGGTCCAGGTTGTTCATCAGCATCCGCAGGGCCGCCTCCTGCTGCCAGCCCTGCGCGCTCAGCCCGCTCCCCCGCGCCGCGCGGACCTCGCGCGGGCCGCTCGTCTGCTCTGCCATGGGCCAGCCTCCCTGCCGGATGGAATTCATTCACGATCTACGAGACTGAATATATCCAAACAGCACCACGGCGGCCAGAGCCCGCGCGGGGCGCGAACCCGGGGACTCGCCGCGGTGCGCGCCCTCTCGGGTCAGGAGGGGAGCAGGACCGGCGTGCCGCCGGAGAAGTCGTAGACCTCGGTCGCCAGGTCGGTGCTGACGGTGACCCGGTCGGGGCCGCTCCAGTGCGCCCCGGTGAAGGCGCCGCCGCCCGGGAACCTGCCGACCGCCGTGAGCAGCGTCCAGCGGCGGCCGGACCAGCCGGAGCCGTTCTCGACCTGGACCTCCCAGACCTGCGACTCGGTCTCGGTGGTGGTCGTCCCGTGGCGGATCACCGTCAGGACGCGGTCGGCGCCGCCGGGAGCGGCGCTGCGGGTCCTCTCCTCCGGGTAGCGGACGGGTTCCTCGCCGATCAGCAGCCCCATCGCTCCCACCGACACCGCCAGGGCGGCGAGCAGGGCCAGGCCGGCCTTCGCCGACTTCCGCACCAGGCGGCCGCCGAGCAGGAGGCCCGCCGCCAGGCCCCCACCAGGACGACGCCGCCCAGCCAGTCCGCCCGGCCCAGGGTGTCGGCCACCACCGTCCGCCCGCCGGAGCGGGTCTCGTGGTCCCCCCAGGCCAGGGCGGCCTCGGCGAGCAGCGCGAGCCCGGCGCACCCCCACCCGGCGATCGTTCGAACCTTCATCCGCCCCCTCTCCGGCGGACACCCTAGCGCTCCCGACGGGCCGTCAGGCGGCCTCGTCGCCGTCCCAGTCGATGCCGATCTCGGCCAGCCAGCGGCGGTCCGCCGCGTCGGGTTCGGGGGTCGGCCGGCCGGGGCTGCCCGGGGGGCGCGGGATGTGCTGGACGGGGCCGACGCCGTAGCGGTCGGCGGCCCGGTCGGCGGCGGCGGCCGCGTCGCTGCCCGGCTCCAGGACGCCGATGTGCACGGCCTCCTCGTCGCCGGGGTCGAGGACGGTCAGTTCGGGGTGCGGCGGACGGCGCAGCGCGATGCGGCGGCCGCAGAGCGGGCAGGACCATTCGTCGGCCCCGGAACCGAGCCGTCCGGTCAGTCTCATCTGGTGGATCGGCGGTGGCATTGGACTTCCCCCGTCCAAGCTGTCGTTCTCCCTACGGAGAGGGATGCCCGCTCAGCACCCGTCGCCAACCCGGCGCGAAGGTGTCATTCGGCGAACAACGGGTGTCAGTCCAGGAAGAGTTGACGGGCCGTCGCGGACTGCTCGATGGCCTCCAGCCGGGCCTCGGCGCCCGGCAGCTCGTCGCACATGGTCTGCAGCAGGACGCGGCCGAGCATCATCGGCGCGCAGGCGGTGTCGAAGACCAGGCCGGTGCCGACGGCGGCGGGCAGCAGCACGTCGGAGAGCTTGGCGACGGGGGCGAACGCCGAGTCGGCGACGGTGAGCACCGTCAGCCCGCACTCCCGGGCCACCGCGAGGGCGTCCATCAGCTCGCGCGGGTAGCGCGGCAGGGCGAAGCAGAGCAGCGCGGTGGCCCCGGCGGCGGCGACCTGCTCCAGCCGGTCGGCGAGCATCGAGCCGCCCTCGTCGAGCAGCCGGACGTCGGGGTGCACCTTGCCCGCGAAGTACGAGAAGCCGCGGGCCTGCGCGGAGGCGGCCCGCAGGCCGAGCACCGGCAGCGGGCGGGAGGCGGCCAGGATCCGGGCGGCCCGGACGATCGGGGCCGGGTCGGCGAGCAGTTCGGCGAGGTGCCGCAGGTGCTCGATCTCGGCCAGCACGGCCTGCTGGTGCTCGTTGCGCACCACCTCGTCGTGGCTCTCGGGCGCGCCGCCGTCGCCGACGCCGAGCTCGCGCAGCTGCTTGCGCAGCGCCGGGTAGCCGTCGTAGCCGAGCGCGACCGCGAACCTGGTCACCGAGGGCTGGCTGACCCCGGCGAGTTCGGCGACCTCCACGCTGGACAGGAAGGGCGCCTCGGTGGCGTGCCGGACCAGGGAGTGGGCGATCCGCCGCTGGGTCGGCGTCAGCCGGTGGCCCTCGAAGAGGTGGAGCAGCCGGGCGGAGGGCCCGGTGGTGGTGCCGGTCTCGTCCAGGGCGGTCATGTGCGGTACCTCCACGCTCGGTTGGGCGGTCGCCGGTGGCTTCGACGGTGGGACGACTGTGGCGCAGTCCCGGCAGGTGGGCAATCGCGTATCGACTGGCGGGACGGGCGGGTCCGGAGGCCGGTGGGCCGCCTCCGGTGGGTGCGGCCCGCCCGTCCCGCCAGGGGTCGGGCGGGCGGTCAGGCGAGCGGTCCGGTGACCGCCTCGACCGCCGCCAGCAGGGCGCCGGAGGCGACCAGGTCGGCGGCGGCCTCCAGGTCCGGGGAGAGGAAGCGGTCCCGGCCGGGGCCGCCGACCCCGGCCGCGCGGGCGGCGGCGACGGCGGCGGCGGTCGCCGGGGCGAGCACGCCCGGCTGCTCGGCGGCCTGCTCCCGGATCTCCAACGCCCGTGCGGCCGCGACGAGTTCCACCGCCAGCACGCGTCCGAGGTTGGCCACCGACTGCCGCAGCTTGCGGGCCGCGGACCAGCCCATCGAGACGTGGTCCTCCTGCATCGCCGAGGACGGGATGGAGTCGACCGAGGCGGGCACCGCGAGCCGCTTGTTCTCGCTGACCAGCGCGGCCTGGGTGTACTGGGCGATCATCAGTCCGGAGTCCACGCCCGGGTCGTCGGCAAGGAAGGCGGGCAGGCCGTGCGAGCGGGCCTTGTCGAGCAGCCGGTCGGTGCGCCGCTCGGAGATCGAGGCCAGGTCGGCGGCGGCGATCGCCAGGAAGTCCAGCACGTAGCCGACGGGCGCGCCGTGGAAGTTGCCGTTCGACTCGACCCGGCCGTCCGGGAGCACCACCGGGTTGTCCACCGAGGCGGCCAGCTCCCGCTCGGCGACCAGCGCGGCGTGCGCCAGGGTGTCCCGTCCGGCGCCCGCGACCTGCGGGGCGCAGCGGATCGAGTACGCGTCCTGCACCCGCGGCGCGTCGTCCTGGTGGTGGCCGGTGAGGCCCGAACCGCGCAGCACCGCCAGCATGTTGGCGGCGGACGCGGCCTGCCCGGGGTGCGGGCGGATCGGGGCGTGCAGCTCGGGGGCGAGCACCTTGTCGGTGCCCAGCAGCGCCTCCAGCGTCATCGCGGCGGTGACGTCGGCGGTGGCGTACAGGCGACGCAGGTCGGCCAGCGCCATCACCAGCATGCCGAGCATGCCGTCGGTGCCGTTGATGAGGGCCAGGCCCTCCTTCTCCAGCAGTTCGACGGGGGCGATCCCGGCCTCGGTGAGGAGTTCGCCGGTCGGCCGCTCCACCCCGTCCGGCCCGAACGCGGTGCCCTCGCCCATCAGCGCCAGCGCGCAGTGCGAGAGCGGCGCGAGGTCGCCGGAGCAGCCCAGTGAGCCGAACTCCCGCACCACCGGGGTGATCCGGGCGTTCAGCAGCGCGGCCATCGTCTCGGCGACCAGCGGGCGCACGCCGGTGCGGCCGGACGCCAGGGTCTTCATCCGCAGGAACACCAGGGCCCGGACCACCTCGGTCTCCACCACCGGCCCCATGCCCGCCGCGTGCGAGCGCACCAGCGAGCGCTGCAGCTGGGCCCGCAGCTCCGGGCTGATGTGCCGCACGGCCAGCGCGCCGAACCCGGTCGAGACCCCGTACACCGGCCGCGGCTCGGCCGCCAGCGCGTCGATCCGGGCCCGGGCCGCGGCCATCTCGGCGAGCGCGTCCGGCCCGATCTCGACCCGGGCCCCGCCGCGGGCGACGGCGAGGACGTCCTCGGCGCTGACGTCGGCCTTGCCGACCTGGACGACGACACTGTGCATATCCATATGCACAATCTCATCAGGTGAATGGTGATGTGACAAGCAGGGTCGCGAACCGGCCCACTGTGATCCGCACACGCATACGACCGAAGGGGCGGCGATGGGCACCGAGGACGACGGAAGCGGCATCCTGACGGTCCGGGCGGTCGGGCCCGGCCGCAACCGGTTCCGCATCGACAGCGGTGGCACCGCACTCGGCCGGGCCGGGCCCGGGGCACCGCCCCCGTCGTCCTGGCCCCCTGTGCCCGCCGGGTCCGGGTCGAGTTCCGCAGCACCTGCCTCGTCGTCCTGCTGCTCGTCCCGCTCGCGGTCGCCGTGTGCTTCGGCCGGACGTACGGCCCGGGCGCGACGGCGCTGTTCGGCGCCACCCTCCACGGCGTCCCCGGCGCCGCGGTCCGGCTGCGCGCCGCGGAGGCCCGACGGAGTGGTTGACTGGCCCGCGGAGGTGCGAGACGCATGGCGCGGGCGACGGAACGACGACGAGTGGTGCGGCTGCGCGGGGAGGAGCGCTCCGCGCGGCCCGACAGCCTCGCCGCCGAGGAGCCGCTGGAGATCCGGATCGGCGGCGAGGCGCTGACCGTCACCATGCGCACCCCCGGCCACGACTTCGACCTGGTCGCCGGGTTCCTGGTCGGCGAGGGCCTGGTCGGCGCCACCGAGGAGCTCGCCGCGCTGCGCTACTGCGCCGGGACGGACGCCGACGGCGCCAACACGTACAACGTCGTCGACGCCACCGTCCGCGGCGCCCGCCCCGCGCTCTCCGCCCACCGCAACCTGCTCACCACCAGCGCGTGCGGCCTCTGCGGCCGCGACACCGTCGACGCCGTCCGCACCCGCTCCCGCTGGGACGTCGCCCCCGACCCGCTGCGCGTGCCCGCGGCCGTCCTGTACGGGCTGCCCGACCGGCTGCGCGCCGCCCAGCGCGCCTTCGACACCACCGGCGGGCTGCACGCCGCCGGGCTCTTCACCGCGGACGGCACGCCGCTGTGCGTCCGCGAGGACGTCGGCCGCCACAACGCCGTCGACAAGGTGGTCGGCTGGGCGCTGCGCGAGGGCCGCCTCCCGCTGACCGGCCACCTGCTCGCGGTCTCCGGCCGCGCCTCCTTCGAACTCACCCAGAAGGCCGCCCTGGCCGGCCTCCCCCTGCTCGCCGCCGTCTCCGCCCCCTCCTCCCTCGCCGTCGACCTCGCCGAGGAGCTCGGCCTCACCCTGGTCGGCTTCCTCCGCGACCGCACCGCGAACGTCTACACCCGGGCCGACCGGATCGGCTGAGCGCCCCGGACGCGCGCCGCTACGCCGGAGGCGGTGAGCAGGGGCCCGCCAGGGCGACCGCGACCAGGGCCCGCAGGGCGGGGGCGGCCTGGGTGAGGGGGAGGGTGGACTCGTCGGCGAAGAGTTCGAGGAGCCAGCCCCCGGCCGGGTTGCAGCCGCCCGCGGCGGCCATCGCGCGGTAGCCGGAGACGACCATGACGGCCTCCTCGGCGGCGTCGTTGCCGGGGGCGCCGGCCCGGAGGGCGAAGGAGCCGCCGGTGACGGTGCGGGAGGTGAGGGGGTAGTGGCGGAGGTCGAAGACCGCGTCGGGGGCCTCGATCTGGGCGCGCTGGGTCTGGGCGCGGGCGCTGGCGGGGCCGCCGGTCATCCGGTAGACCGCGTGCCGGGCGGTGCGCATCAGCGGGGAGCCGGGCGGGACGTAGGAGATCCACCAGCCGACGGCGTTGAGCAGCCGGGAGGCGGTCTCGGCGACCAGGGCGAGCCGGCCGAGGGTGTCGGCGGGGTGGGTGCCGCCGCCCTGGTCGAGGGCGGCGAGGACGGCGGTGACGAGCTGGCCGGGGTCGGCGCTGTGCGCGGAGCCGCGGAAGCGGCGGCGGTCGCCGTTCTGGCGCCCGCCGGGGGCCTTGCGCCGGGGGTCGGCGGCGTCGGCGAGCTGGACGGTCGGGTCGGGGGCGTACGCGGGGCCGTGGCTGCGTCCGGCGACGACGGGGTGGGCGGCGCGGCCGGCCTTGGCGCGGTACTGGGCGGCGTCGGCGAGGCGGAAGAGGCGGTCGGGGGTGGTGACCGGGCCGATCGAGTCGCCGGTGGAGGCGACGCCGCAGGCCACGCCCTCGCCGTCGGTCAACTCCAGGGCGCGGGCGCAGAGTTCCTCGGCGACGGCGACCACCTCGTCGGCGGACTGGCCCTCCGCGAGCAGGCAGAACTCGTCGCCGCCGAGGCGGGCGGCCAGGCTGCCGGGGAGTTTCGCGGCGGACAGCGAGAGCTGGTGGGCGAAGCGTTCGAGGAGGCGGTCGCCCATCTCGTGGCCGAGCTGGTCGTTGACCCGCTTGAGGCCGTTGACGTCGCAGACGACCAGGGAGACGACCGCGCCGTCCCGGGTGTGCGCCTTGAGCGCGGCGTCGAGGCGGGCGTCGACGGCGCGGCGGTTGGCGAGGCCGGTGAGGGCGTCGGTGAAGGCGAGGCGGCGCAGGTCGGCGACGCGTTCGGTCTGGGCGAGGCCGGCCGAGACCTGGGCGGCGAGCAGGGTGGCGTACTCGGCGTCGGCGCCGGTGAAGTACGGCATGCCGGTGCCGCGGGCGAGGTAGAGCTCGCCCCAGGCCTGGCCGTGCAGGACGATCGGGGCGACCAGGCAGCAGCCGCGGCCGCGGCGGCGCAGTCCGGCGGCGCGCTGGCGGCAGAACGCGCCGGAGCCGTGCGGCGGGTGGCCGGTGTGCGGGCCGACGTCCTCGGCGGTCTGGGTCCAGGCGCGGGGCAGGCGGCCGGTGGTCCAGTGCTCTTCCAGGTAGGTGACGATCTCGGGGAAGTCGGCGACGGGGTACGACTCGTCCTCGGGGATCTCCTCCTCGCCGGGGGCGAGTTCGCCGTGGTTGACCAGCACCCGCAGCCGCCCGGACTCGCGGTCCCAGACGGAGACGGCGGCCATGGTGGCGCCGAGCGCGGAGACGGCCCGGGCGGCGGCGGCCCGGACGGCCTCCAGCGGGGTCATCGCGCCCGCCATGTCCTGGGCGAGCTCCACCACGGCCTGTAGCCGCAGGTCGGGCGCCGCCGCCTCGAACGAGGCCCGCTCGTCCATGGTCGCCTCACTCACCGTAAGCCTTCTCCCTAGCCCGCGTGACCCTTTTACCCAGCCTAGGTCGGTGCGTGCGGTTTTCCGGTGAAGTGCGGTGGTCAGTCGGTGGCGGGCACCCGGGTGAGCAGCCAGGGTTCGACCAGGCCGAGGCCGCGGACGGGGCGGCGCCACATCGGCTGGAGGTTGAAGCGGTGGCCGGGGGCGGGTTCGCTCTCGGGGAGGCTCGCGGTGCCGTGCTGGTCGAGCGCGGCGGCGAGTTCGCCGTCGACCAGGACGGCGTCCTTGGGGGCGATGGAGGTGAGCCGGGAGGCGAGGTTGACGGTGGTGCCGAAGACGTCGCCCATCCGGGAGGTGACGGTGCCGAAGGCCATGCCGACCCGCAGGGCGGGCATGTTGTCCTCCTTGGCGAGCGTCTCGACCAGGGAGAGGGCGATCTCGGCGACGGTGGCCGGGTCCTCGGAGACGAACAGGATCTCGTCGCCCAGGGTCTTGACCACCCGGCCGCCCTGTCCGGCGATCAGGTCGGAGCAGGTGTTCTCGAAGCCCTCGACGAGTTCGCCGAGTTCCTCCTCCTCCAGGCGGCGGGAGAGCCGGGTGAAGCCGACCAGGTCGGCGAAGGCGACGGCGAGGCGGCCGGAGGTGACCTCGTGGTCCTCGGCGGCCTGGACGACCCGGCCGGTGACGGCGGCGAGCTGGCGGCGCCAGACGTACACCAGGAACTGCTCCAGCTCGGGCAGCAGCAGTTCGACCAGCGGGTAGGCGACGTCGGAGCGGCTCATGCCGGGTTCGACGGGCTGGGTGAGGTTGTCGAGGAAGGTGTCCATCTGCCAGCCGGCCAGCCGGGCGGTGGTCTGGCCGGTGGAGCGGGCGACCTGGATCGCCATGGGTTCGCTGAGCAGCCCGGACTCGATCAGGCCGGCCAGGCGGCGCAGCGCGATCACGTCGTTGTCGGTGAGCGCGCGGGACTGGCCGATGTCGGGGAAGCCCATGGCGCGCCAGAACCGGGTGGCCAGGTCCATCGGGACCTCGGCGGCGCGCGCGGCCTGGTACGGGGTGTACTTGCGCGGCGCGTCGAGGATCAGCCGCTCCAGGTCGGTGGCGACGGTGGTCTCGTCCGTCGCGCCGCTGCCGGAGCCCGTCGTGCCGCCGCCGTTGTCTGTCACCGGTCCGTCCCCGTGCGGTGGGCCGCACTTGTGTCTTGCCGTCTCCGAGGTGCGGGCAGCCGACCACCGCGGGGGGTAGTGGCGAGCCTCACACCGCTGCCAGGTGGAATGTTCGCACGGAATCGCGTAATCCGGGGCATCCGCCCGGCAGCCGGTCGGCCGGTCCCGCAGGGTGAGACCGGACCCTCCCGGAGCGGAGGGCTCCGGTCCTCGCGGTCCCGGCCCCGCCGCGCTCAGTCCTGCGGGCGCACGTGCACCACGTCCCCGGCGGCGACGGGGTGCCGGGCGCCGTCGGGGGTGCGCACCACCAGTCGGCCGTCGCCGTCCACCGCGACGGCCTCGCCGAGCAGTTCGCGCTCCCCGGGCAGGTGGACCCGCACCTGCCGGTTCAGCGTGGTGCAGCGGGCGGTGTACGCGGGCAGCAGGCCGCTGGCGTGCGGGTCGCCCGCGGCGGCGGTCCACTCGCCGTACAGTTCGGCGAACTCGCGCAGCACGGCGCGCAGCAGGGTGGGCCGGTCGGTGGTCGCGGCGCCGGCCAGGGCGAGCGAGGTCGCGGTGGGGACGGGCAGTTCGTCGGCGCGCAGCGAGACGTTCAGGCCGACCCCGGCCACCACGGCGCCGCCGGAGAGTTCGGTGAGGATGCCGCCGAGCTTGCGCTCCTGCCCGTCGACGACGGCCTGCAGGTCGTTGGGCCACTTCAGGCCGGTGCGCAGTTCGGCGACCCGGTCGAGGGTCGCGGAGACGGCGGTGCCGATCAGGATCGGCAGCCAGCCGTAGCGCTCCGCCGGCACGCCCTGCGGGCGCAGCAGCAGCGACAGGAACAGCCCGGAGCGCGGCGGCGCGTTCCAGCGGCGGTCCAGGCGGCCGCGTCCGGCGTGCTGCGACTCGGCGACCAGGACGGCGCCCTCGGGTGCGCCGTCCTTCGCGCGGGCGGCGAGGTCGGCGTTGGTGGAGCCGGTCTCGCTCACCACATCGAGTGAGGTCCACAGCGCCCCGGTGCGCAGCAGGTCGAGCCGCAGCGCCCGTTCGTCCAGCGGCGGGCGCTCCAGGTCGGTCCACGGGGAGGGGCCGTCGTGGCCGAAGCCGCGCAGGCCGGAGCGGCGGGGGCGGGGGCTGTCGGGTGTGGTCACCCGGCCAGCCTAGGCTCCGCAGCGGTCGGCGCACGCCGCATCATCGTCCCGCAGGACGGGCAGGTGGGCGATGTGTCGATGGCCATAAACACGGACGCCCCCGTCCTGGATACGCTACCGAACGGTAGACCGCAGCGCCGCCCTGCCCGCAACCCTCGCGCGCCGGGCCGGCGGCCGAGGACGCAGGGAGAGCCACCCGAATGACCCAGGCACCGCAGGACCCGCACACCACCGCCGGGAAACTCGCCGACCTGCGCCGGCGGATCGACGAGGCGGTGCACTCCGGCTCGGCCGCGGCGGTCGAGAAGCAGCACGCCAAGGGCAAGCTGACCGCCCGTGAGCGGATCGCCGAACTGCTGGACGAGGACTCCTTCGTGGAGTTCGACGAGTTCGCCCGGCACCGCTCCACCAACTTCGGCCAGGAGAAGAACCGCCCGTACGGCGACGGCGTGGTCACCGGCTACGGCACCGTGGACGGCCGCCAGGTCGCCGTGTTCGCGCAGGACTTCACGGTGTTCGGCGGCTCGCTGGGCGAGGTGTTCGGCGAGAAGATCGTCAAGGTGATGGACTTCGCGCTGAAGACCGGCTGCCCGATGATCGGCATCAACGACTCCGGCGGCGCCCGGATCCAGGAGGGCGTGGTCTCGCTCGGC
Source organism: Kitasatospora phosalacinea (assembly GCF_000717185.1). Classification (GTDB taxonomy): domain Bacteria; phylum Actinomycetota; class Actinomycetes; order Streptomycetales; family Streptomycetaceae; genus Kitasatospora; species Kitasatospora phosalacinea_A. The sequence goes on from NZ_JNYE01000078.1 coordinate 27,158, forward strand.
CTGTACGGCGAGATCTTCCGCCGCAACGTGCACGCCTCCGGCGTGATCCCGCAGATCTCGCTGATCATGGGCCCGTGCGCGGGCGGCGCGGTCTACTCCCCCGCGGTGACCGACTTCGTGGTGATGGCCGACAAGACCTCCCACATGTTCATCACCGGGCCGGACGTGATCAGGACCGTCACCGGCGAGACCGTCGACATGGAGGAGCTGGGCGGCGCCCGCACCCACAACACCAAGTCCGGCAACGCGCACCACCTGGCCGCCGACGAGAAGGAGGCCATCGAGTACGTCAAGGCGCTGCTGTCGTACCTGCCCTCCAACAACCTCAGCGACCCGCCGGCCTACCCCGAGGAGGCCGACCTCTCCGTCACCGCCGAGGACCTCGAACTCGACACCATCGTCCCGGACTCGGCGAACCAGCCGTACGACATCCGCCGGGTCGTCGAGCGCGTCCTGGACGACGGCGACTTCCTGGAGGTCCAGCCGCTGTACGCGGGCAACGTCGTGGTCGGCTTCGGCCGGGTCGAGGGCCACCCGGTCGGCGTGGTCGGCAACCAGCCGATGGACCTGGCCGGCTGCCTGGACATCGCGGCCAGCGAGAAGGCCGCCCGCTTCGTGCGGACCTGCGACGCCTTCAACATCCCGGTGCTGACCTTCGTCGACGTGCCCGGCTTCCTGCCCGGCACCGGGCAGGAGTGGGACGGCATCATCCGGCGCGGCGCCAAGCTGATCTTCGCCTACGCGGAGGCCACCGTGCCGCTGATCACCGTCATCACCCGCAAGGCCTTCGGCGGCGCGTACGACGTGATGGGCTCCAAGCACCTCGGCGCCGACCTCAACCTGGCCTGGCCGACCGCCCAGATCGCCGTGATGGGCGCCCAGGGCGCGGTCAACATCCTGCACCGCCGGGAGATCGCGGCCGCCGAGGCCCAGGGCGTCGGCGAGGAGCGCCGCACCGAGCTCCTCGCCTCGTACGAGGACACCCTGCTCAACCCGTACCTGGCCGCCGAGCGCGGCTACGTCGACGCGGTCATCGCGCCCAGCGAGACCCGGCGGCACGTCGTCCGCGGACTGCGGGCGCTGCGCGGCAAGCGGGAGGCGCTGCCGCCCAAGAAGCACGGCAACATCCCGCTCTGACCCCGAAGGGACTCCCGCACCATGACCCCCATTCAGGTGCTGCACGGGCAGCCGACCCCCGAGGAGCTGGCCACCGTCCTGGCGGTGGTCCAATCCCGGGCCGCGACCCGGGCCGCCACCGGCCCCGCCCGCGGCCCGGCCACCGCCTGGACCACCCGCACCCCCCGTCCCCTCCCGCCCCCGGGCCCGCACGCCTGGCGCACCAGCCTCTGGACGCGCTGAACCTTTCAGCGGGAGGGACGCGCGGAGGGCGCGGACCGGGGCCGCTGCGCAGCACGGAGCGAGCCGTTCCCCGCGCCCGGGGCGGGGCTCCTTACGGCTCCCCCCGGCCGGTCAGCGCGAAGCTGCCCGGTCCGAGGGCCGCGATCAGGAGGAACGCCCAGCAGAACAGGACGGCGGGCTCGCCGCCGTTCTGGAGCGGGAAGAGGGCGTTCTCCTGGTGGACGGTGAAGTAGGCGTAGGCCATGGAGCCGGAGGCGACGAGCGCGGCGATCCGGGTGCCGAGGCCGAGCGCGACGAGGACGCCGCAGGCCAGCTGGATGACGGCGGCGTACCAGCCGGGCCAGGTGCCGGCCTTGACGGTGCCGCCGCCGTGGGCCCCGCCGAGGACGCCGAACAGCGAGGCGGCGCCGTGGCAGGCGAAGAGCAGGCCGACCACGGCGCGGTGGAGCGCGATGAGGTGGGGGCGGGCCGCGGCGGTGGTGGTCCGCGCGGTGGTGAGGAACTGGGACACGGGGGCTTCTCCTCAGTCGTAACCAGTGGGGTGGTCCTGAGAGGTGCGTGCGTGCGTGCCCTGACCATGTGGGAGGCATGGTGTCGGGCGCAGCAGCGGACCGGCGGCCCGCACGCCGCCGATCATGGACCCGACAATCCAATTGCTCCATTGCAGGGAACCGGGGCCGGAACGTCAAGCGGGCACCCGAACCAATTCCGGTGCGGCGGACTGAGTACGGATACTCAGGCGCGCCCCGCACCGCCCGTTGCAGGCTGGTGAGGTGCTCTGGTCAGACCCCCGCGACGAGCCGTCGCAAGAGGCCCGCGAGGTGCTGCGCAGGCTGCGGCGGACGGCCCTGGTGCTCGCGCTGCTGGTGCTCGCGGGGGCCGCCCTGGTGCTGGTGTAGCCGGGCGCGGCCCTAGGCTTGGCCGCATGACCGCTCGCCGCCCGCTGGTTCTCGCGTCCGCCTCCCCCGCCCGGCTGGGCCTGCTGCGGCAGGCGGGCCTGGATCCGCTGGTGCGGGTGAGCGGGGTGGACGAGGACGCGCTGAGCGCCGCGACGCCCGGGGAGCTGGCGCTGGTGCTGGCGGTGGCCAAGGCGGAGAAGGTGGCGCAGGAGCTGGCCGCGGAGCCGGGCGAGCCGCCGCTCGTGGTCGGCTGCGACTCGGTGCTGGAGCTGGACGGCGTCGCGCTGGGCAAGCCCGCCGACGCGGCGGAGGCGGTGGCCCGCTGGCGGTCGATGCGGGGGCGTTCGGGCGTGCTGCGCACCGGCCACTGCGTGATCGACGCCGCGACCGGGCGGCGGGCGGCCGAGACCGCCTCCACCACCGTCCGGTTCGGGACGCCCGACGACGCCGAGGTCGCCGCCTACGTCGCCTCCGGCGAACCGCTGCACGTGGCCGGGGCGTTCACCCTGGACGGCCGTTCGGCACCGTTCGTGGAGGGCGTCGACGGCGACCCCGGCAACGTGATCGGGCTGTCGCTGCCGCTGCTGCGCCGCCTGCTCGCCGAGTTGGACGTGCGCATCACCGACCTGTGGACGCCGGCCTCCTAACCCGCCGCGGGGGCGTGCTCGGCCAGGTAGCCGAGGACGTCGGGCAGGGCGCCGTCCTGGAGCAGCGGGGCGCCGTGGTTGCTGCCGGGGTAGATCTTGAGCCGCTTGTCCTCGGCGACGGAGGCGTCGTAGAGGGCCCGGGCGTCGTCGGCGAACGGGGAGTCGAGCTGCTCGGCGGCGAAGTAGGTGGGCGTCCTGACCACGGTCACCGCGAGCGCGGCGTTGAACAGCGAGTACGCCTCGGGCGAGCTGAGCGAGACCACGGCCTTGACCGGCAGCGGGTTGTCGAGCTTGGCCGCGACCAGCGAGGCGGCGGCGCCCTTGGAGGCGCCGACCAGGACGACCTGGGTGACGCCCTTGCCCTGGTAGTAGCGTTCGGCGGCCTTGATGGCCTCGGTGACGTCGCCCGAACAGGTGACGGCGAGGATCGCGTACCCGGCCCCGGTGAACCGGTCGAAGTCCGGGGCCCACTCGCAGAGCGAGCCCTCGGCCTGGTGCGAGAAGATCACGCCGACCTTGGCGTGCCCGGCGTCGGAGTCGCGGTAGTAGGCGTCCAGGTAGTTCCCGGCGGCGGTGCCGCCGTCGAGGGTGAAGGCGCCCGCGGCGGCCTGGTCCCGGGTGAGGCAGCCGTAGGTGTTGACGCTCGGACTGGGCGGGGCGGCGGCCCCGCCGGAGCCGGAGCCGCCGGAGCAGGCGGTGAGCAGCAGCGCGGTCGCGGCCAGCGCGACGGGCAGCGTGGAACGCTTCACGTTTCCCCCGTGAATCGTGCGGACGGTGCGGTGGTGGCTGAGACGCTAGGGAGCGGGCGGATCGGGGTCAATGGTCCGGACCATTCCGTTATCGCGGGGGCGCGGCGGGAAATGGAGCGCCGTGTTCCGCTTCCGGGGTGCGGAATCGGACAGAACCGGGCCCGCACATCTGTCGCAGAGTTCCACTCCGCTGCCCGCGGGGCCCCGTTAGGCTGACGCAGCCGGGCCGGAGAGGAGCGACGAGGAGCGGAAGATGACCGATGGTGTGCTCAACGTCGTTCTGGGGGTGGTCGCTTCGGCGGTCAGCGGCGGGCTCGGCTGGCTGGCCCAGTCGCTGCGCCGGCGCCGCCGCCTGGAGCGGGAGCGGGCCTTCTTCGGCCTCCCGGCCGCCGGTGAGGCGCTGCTGGTGGTGAACCGTCAGGCCGGTGCGCCGGACCGGGCGAGCGTGGCCCGCGACGACGTGTACGCGCTGATGGAGCTGGCCGCGCTGGTGCGCGGCTGCGGCGCGCAGGCGACGCTGACCGGGCACGACGAGGTCCGGCAGGGGCTGGGCGACAAGACCGAGTTCTGCGTGGGCGGCCCGACCAGCAACAAGCGGACGGCCGCGCACCTGGCGTCCTGGCTGCCCGGGATCTCCTACCGCGACCCGCTGCCGGACGCCGGGCACCCGGTGCCGACGCTGGTGGTCGGCCCGCGGGAGTACGCCTTCCGGACGTCCGCGGAGCAGCCGGGCGGGCAGGCGTACGTGCTGCTGGCCCGGGTGCACCTGCGCGCGGGCAGCCGTCCGGTGTTCGTGATAGCCGGGCAGACGGCGGTGTCCAACCACGCGGCGGCCCGCTACCTGGCCTCGCACCACCGGACGCTGGCCCGCAGGCACGGCCGGGACGGCGCGTTCGCGGTGGTGCTGCGCCTGGTGAACGCCAGGGCCTACGGACCGGACGTGGTCGAGTTCGAGGCCGACGTGACGGCCGCGGCGACCACCCGCCCCCAGCCGGCGGCCGTCTGAACCGACCCGGTGTGGCCAAGGCCACCCCGACCCCGCGGACCCTCCCGCACCGCGGCGCGCGGGCGCTCCGGCCCCGCTGCCTGCGGCGCGGCGCCAACCTCCGCCGCCCGTACGGGAGTCCGACCACCGAGCGTGTGAGCACGCTCACCACCAGGGACTACTCGCCGGTAGCGCCCTCCAATCCATAGACTCGACGAGGTTCGAGAAGGGAGCCACAGTGCGCAAGGTGCTCATCGCCAACCGCGGAGAAATCGCCGTCCGCGTCGCCCGGGCCTGCCGGGATGCGGGTATCGCCAGCGTCGCGGTGTACGCGGAGCCTGACCGGGACGCGCTGCACGTGCGGGCGGCCGACGAGGCGTACGCGCTGGGCGGCGACACCCCCGCCACCAGCTACCTGGACATCGCCAAGGTGCTCAGGGCCGCCGCGGACTCGGGGGCGGACGCGGTCCACCCCGGGTACGGCTTCCTGTCCGAGAACGCCGAGTTCGCGCAGGCCGTCATCGACGCGGGCCTGACCTGGATCGGCCCGCCGCCGCAGGCCATCCGCGACCTGGGCGACAAGGTCACCGCCCGGCACGTCGCCCAGCGCGCCGGCGCCCCGCTGGTCGCGGGCACCGCCGACCCGGTCTCGGGCGCCGAGGAGGTGGTGGCCTTCGCCGCCGTGCACGGCCTGCCGGTCGCCATCAAGGCGGCGTTCGGCGGCGGCGGCCGCGGCCTGAAGGTCGCCCGCACGCTGGACGAGATCCCCGAGCTGTACGACTCGGCGGTCCGCGAGGCGGTCGCCGCGTTCGGCCGCGGCGAGTGCTTCGTCGAGCAGTACCTGGACAAGCCGCGGCACGTGGAGACCCAGTGCCTGGCCGACCAGCACGGCAACGTGGTGGTCGTCTCCACCCGCGACTGCTCGCTGCAGCGCCGCCACCAGAAGCTGGTCGAGGAGGCGCCCGCGCCGTTCCTCACCCCCGAGCAGAACGCCGAGCTGTACCGCGCCTCCAAGGCGATCCTGCGCGAGGCGGGCTACGTCGGCGCCGGCACCTGCGAGTTCCTGGTCTCCCAGGACGGCCTGATCTCCTTCCTGGAGGTCAACACCCGCCTGCAGGTCGAGCACCCGGTCTCCGAGGAGGTCACCGGCCTCGACCTGGTCCGCGAGATGTTCCGGATCGCGGACGGCGAGGAGCTCGGCTACGACGACCCGGAGGTCCGCGGCCACTCCTTCGAGTTCCGGATCAACGGCGAGGACCCGGGCCGCAACTTCCTGCCCGCGCCCGGCACCGTCACGCTGTTCGCCCCGCCGTCCGGCCCGGGCGTCCGGCTGGACGCCGGTGTCGAGTCCGGCTCGGTGATCGGCCCCGCCTGGGACTCCCTGCTGGCCAAGCTGATCGTCACCGGCACCGACCGCAAGCAGGCCCTGCAGCGCGCCCGGCGCGCCCTGGAGGAGTTCAAGGTCGAGGGCATGGCCACCGCCATCCCGTTCCACCAGGCCGTGGTGACCGACCCCGCCTTCGCCCCCGAACTGACCGGCTCCACCGAGCCGTTCAAGGTCTTCACCCGGTGGATCGAGACCGAGTTCGAGAACACCATCCCGGCGTTCGCCGGTGCCGGTGCCGACGGCGAGGAGCCCGAGGGCCGGGAGACCGTGGTCGTCGAGGTCGGCGGCAAGCGGATCGAGGTCTCGCTGCCGTCCTCGCTGGGCGTCGCCGCGGCCCCCGCGGCCGGTGCGTCCGCCGCCAAGGCCAAGCGCCGGGCGGGCACCGCCAAGAAGGCCGGCTCGGCGGTCTCCGGCGACACCCTGGCCTCGCCGATGCAGGGCACCATCGTGAAGGTCGCCGTGGAGGAGGGCCAGGTCGTCGCCGAGGGCGAGCTGATCGTCGTCCTGGAGGCGATGAAGATGGAGCAGCCGCTGAACGCCCACAAGGCCGGCACCGTCGTCGGCCTCAAGGCCGAGGTCGGCGCCTCGGTCTCCAGCGGCGCCGCGCTCTGCGAGATCAAGGACGTCTGAGCACCGGACGCACGACGGAAGGGCGGCGGGGTCCCCGGACCCCGCCGCCCTTCCGGCTACCCGGCCGCGCCCAGCACCAACTCCTCGACGCCGCACAGGAACTGCGCCATCTGCTCGCGGTCCAGCAGCGCGCCGTCCACCACCATCCGCAGCTCCACCGCACCGGGCACCATGACCACGTCCACCGCGACGGACACCCCCGGGCGGGCCGGGAACACGTCGGGGAAGCTCAACTCCCGCTCCACCGCCGCCGCCTGCTCCGTCCCGTCGGGCATCAGCGCGGCCAGGGGGTCCCGGGTGTCGTTCCAGAACACCGAGTGGTCGGCCAACTCGACGCCCGCGGACCGCAGTTCCGCCAGGTCGGCGTCCAACTTCGGCTTGTCGTAACCGGAGTGGCGGTAGGCGGTGAGCGCCGGGCCGTGGGCGCGGCGGACGGTCTCGGCGAACTCGTCGGCGACCTCCGGGAGGTGGAACAGGCCCTCCTGGGCGAGCGTGGTGACGGCCTCGGCGGCCTGCCCGGTGAACCGGTTGCCGACCACCACCTGGCACAGGAAGCCGCGCTGCCCGCCGAGCCGCGCCAACTCGGTGGCGGCGGCGGCCAGCAGCACCGTGGCGTCGCTGCTGCGCAGCCGGGCGGCGGCCACCGGCAGCGCGGCGGCCAGCGCCGGGGAGCGCAGCAGCGCGTACGGGAAGGGCCGCTCCGGGTCGGGCTCGGCGGCCGGGCGGGGCAGCAGGGCGCGCGGGCCGAGCGCCAGCTTCTCCCGCCAGTGCCGCCGGGCGGCGGCGTCCCGGCGGCGGCCGCGCGGCGAGCACTGCTCGGCGGCCTCCTCCAGCGGCTGGGCGAACTCCCGTTCGGCGCGCAGCTCCCCGGCGGTGCGCCCGGCGGTCAGCAGCATCAGGTCGCGGACCATCCGGCGCATCCCCCAGCCGTCCGCGGCGGTGTGCGAGAGCACGATCACGGCCTGCCGGACCAGGCCGTCGACCAGCACCAGGGCCAGCCGCAGCGGCCAGCCGCGGGCCAGGTCGAAGGGCTCGGCGGCGTACGCGGCGGCCAGGTCCGCGGCGTCCGCGGCGGCCCGTTCGGGCGTGTCCCGGTGCAGCAGCGCCACCGGGAGGACGCCGTCCGCGTCGACGACCTGCACCAGGTCGCCGTCCTCCACGACCAGCCGGGTGCGCAACGCGTCGTGCAGGTCCAGCAGTTCGGCGTAGGCGCGGAGCACCGCCGCCGGCTCCGTGCCGGGGCCGACGGGGGCCGCCAGCCGCAGGTTGTAGCGGGGCGCCTCGGTGCCGAGCCGGACCAGGGCGGAGTGGATGGCGCGCTGGCCCCAGGTCGCGGGGCCGCGGCCGCCGCGGGCCCGACGCACCGTCAGTTCGGTCGTGCGGTCGAGTGTTTCGCTCGCTGCGTCCATGGGGGCAGACGCTACAAGCGGGGCGGTCGGGGCGGCCAGGGGTCGGCGACGGGCGGGCCGGAACCGGTCAGCGGGGCGGGCAGGCCGGGGGTCAGCGGATCCGCCCGGCGAGCCGGGCGGCGGTCGGCGGGGAACCGGGGGCAGTGCGGTGGTCGGCGGGGAGCCGGGCGGTGGTCGGCGGGGCCGCCCGTCAGCGGATCCGCCCGGCGAGCCGGGCGGCGGTCGGCGGGGAACCGGGGGCAGTGCGGTGGTCGGCGGGGAGCCGGGCGGTGGCTGGCCGGGCAGCGGGCTGCCGGGGGCCAGGCCGGGCGGCCCGGCCGGGCGGCGGGCGGCCTGCTGGTGCGCCCCGGACTCGGCGGCGGCCAGGCCGAGCGAGGCCACCGAGACCTGCACCCCGCAGTCGGCGAGCGCGTGCTGCTCGCGGGAGGTGAGGTCGTCCAGCAGGGTGCGCTCGTCGGTGACCAGCCGGGTGATCGCCTCGGTGGCGACGGTCTGGAACATGCTGTCCGCGCCGAGCTTGGTGTGGTCGGCCAGCACGATCACCTCGCTGGCGGCCTGCACCAGCGCCCGGTCCACCGAGGCGGAGAGCATGTTGGCGGTGGACAGGCCGCGTTCGGCGGTCAGGCCGCTGCCGGAGATGAACGCCTTGGTGACCCGCAGCCCGGCCAGCGACTGCTCGGCGCCGCTGCCCACCAGGGCGTAGTTGGAGCCGCGCAGGGTGCCGCCGGTCATCACCACCTCGACCCGGTTGGCGTGCGCCAGCGCCTGGGCGACCAGCAGCGAGTTGGTGACCACCGTCAGCCCCGGCACCCGGGCGAGCCGGCGGGCCAGCTCCTGGGTGGTGGTGCCGGCGCCGACCACGATGGCGTCGCCCTCCTCGACCATGTCCGCGGCGAGGTCGGCGATGGCGCTCTTCTCGGCGGTGGCGAGGTGGGTCTTCTGCGGGTAGCCCGGGTCACGGCTGAACCCGCCGGGCAGCACCGCTCCGCCGTGGCGGCGGTCGAGCAGCCCTTCGGACTCCAGCGCCCGGACGTCCCGGCGGACGGTGACTTCGGAGGTCTGGACGACGCGGGCCAGTTCGCGGAGCGACACGGCTCCGTTGGCGCGCACCATCTCGAGGATCAACTGGCGACGTTCTGCTGCAAACACAGGACCGACGGTAACCCGAGTGACCGTCTGCTTTCAGGCGTTTGCACCTGGTAACGGGATTTGCTCACCTCGGAACGGCGCACGACCGTACAATGCGCGCCCCGCCGACCGGGTGAGCCGGGCAGGGTGCGCCCGGCTCACTCCTGCGGACCCGCGCGCCCCTAGGACCCCGCGCCCTCGCGCTTGCGGATGTGCAGCTGGCGGGCCGCCTCGGCGGTCGAGCCGGACAGCGACGGGTAGACCGTGAAGGCGCTCGCGACCTGCTCCACCGTCAGGTTGTTGTCCACCGCCAGCGAGATGGAGTGGATCAGCTCGGAGGCGCGCGGGGCTACCACCACGCCGCCGACCACGATGCCGGTGCCGGGGCGGGCGAACAGCTTCACGAAGCCGTCCCGGATGCCCTGCATCTTGGCGCGCGGGTTGCCGCGCAGCGGGAGCTTGACCTCGACGGCGTCCATCTTCCCGCAGGACACGTCGGCGTGGGTGTAGCCGACGGTGGCGATCTCCGGGTCGGTGAACACGTTGGACGCCACGGTCTTCAGGTTCAGCGGCTGCACCGCGTCGCCGAGCGCGTGGTACATCGCGATCCGGCCCTGCATGGCGGCCACCGAGGCCAGCATGAAGACGCCGGTGCAGTCGCCCGCCGCGTACACGCCGGGGGCGGAGGTGCGGGAGACCCGGTCGACCTTGATCTGGCCCCAGTCGTTGACCGCGACCCCGGCCTCCTCCAGGCCCAGGTCCGCGGTGTTGGGGATGGAGCCGACCGCCATCAGACAGTGCGTGCCGGTGATCACCTTGCCGTCGGCCAGGGTCACCTCCACCCGGTCGCCGATCCTCTTGGCGCTCTCCGCGCGGGAGCGGCTCATCACGTTCATGCCGCGGCGGCGGAACACGTCCTCCAGCACCTCGGCGGCGTCCGGGTCCTCGCCGGGGAGCACCCGGTCGCGCGAGGAGACCAGCGTGACGTCCGAGCCGAGCGCCTGGTAGGCGCCGGCGAACTCGGCGCCGGTGACGCCGGAGCCGACCACGATCAGCTCGCGCGGCAGCTCCTCCAGGTCGTACACCTGCGTCCAGGCGAGGATCCGCTCGCCGTCCGGCTGGGCGTCGGGCAGCTCGCGCGGGCGGACGCCGGTGGCGATCAGCACCGCGTCGGCGCGCACCGACTCGACGCCGCCGTCGGCGAGGTCGACCAGCACCTCGCGGGAGCCGTCGATCGCCTGGCCGCCGGTGCCGAGCCGGCCGCGGCCGCGCAGCACGGTGACCCCGGCGCGGGTGACCGCCTGGGTGATGTCGTGGGACTGGGCGATCGCCAGGCGCTTCACGCGCCGGTTGACCTTGCCGAGGTCGACGCCGACCACCCGGGCCGGGTCGGCCGGGTCCGGCGTGCCGTCCGCGACCAGGATGCCGAGTTCCTCGTAGGAGCTGTCGAAGCTGGTCATCACCTCGGCGGTGGCGATCAGCGTCTTCGACGGCACGCAGTCCGTCAGCACCGCCGATCCGCCCAGACCGTCGCGGTCGACGACGGTCACCTCCGCGCCGAGCTGGGCGGCCACGAGGGCCGCCTCGTATCCGCCTGGTCCGCCACCGATGATCACGATCCGAGTCACGTGCCCCATTGTCCCGCATGCCGGAACCGATTCCACGCCGGGGCCGTTGTTGTTCCCCTCCCGGTCAGCCGGTCTGCCGGATCGAGGCCCCGACGAGCAGCCCGTTGGACACCGTGTAGGTGCCCTCGTAGGTCTTCGTGCTGCCGTCGGTCTGCACCGCGTAGATCACCGCGCGGACCTGGCCCGAGCCGAACTCGCTGCTGGTGCCGAGGTAGATCCTCGCCGTGGTGGCGTAGCCCTTCACCCAGCCGTCGTAGTCGCTGCCGCCGATGTACTTCCCGCCCAGCGCCCAGGCCGCGGCGTAGTCGTGGTCGGTGATGTCCTCGTAGTACTGGGTGACCACGGCGGTGGCGTTGGTGAGCGTCGGGTTGCCGCCCCGCGCGGTGGTGACCGTGACGGTCGGGTTCGGCGTGACGGTCGGGTTCGGCGTGGCGGTGACCGTCCGCGGGGTGACGGTGACCGTCGGGGTCGGGGTCGGGGTGACGGTGACCGTCGGCGTCGGGGTCGGCGTCGCGGTGACCGTCACCGCAGCCGGCGGGCTGGCTCCCGCCTGCCCGCCGCTGCCGCCGTTCGACCCGCAGCCGACCGCGGTCGCCAGCAGCACCGCCGCCACGACCGGGACACCCGCCACCACCGGTAGTTGTCGCATCAGGACGCTCCCGTCCGGCGCGCACCCCGCCCCCGACCCGACGGGTCCGCCCGCGGGGTGAGACCTCCCTCCACGGTAGGCCCGCTCCGGACGCGCAGCCCGGTGGACCGTCCCGCTCCCGTAGGCTGGCGCCATGTCGCTCTACGCCGCCTACGCCACCAACCTCGACGCCCGGCAGATGTCCCGCCGCGCCCCGCACTCCCCGCTGCGCGGCACCGGCTGGCTGCCCGGCTGGCGGCTGACCTTCGGCGGCGAGCAGCTCGGCTGGGAGGGCTCGCTGGCCACCGTGGTGGAGGACGAGAAGGAGCAGGTCTTCGTCTCGCTCTACGACGTCGCCCCGATGGACGCGGACGGCCTGGACCGCTGGGAGGGCGTGCAGCTCGGCATCTACCGCAAGGTGAAGCTGCGCGCGCAGACCCTGGACGGCGAGGTCGCGGTCTGGACGTACGTGCTGAACGACTACGAGGGCGGGCTGCCCGCCGCCCGCTACCTGGGCCTGATCGCGGACGCGGCGGAGAGCGCCGGTGCCCCCGACGACTACGTGCTGGACCTGCGCCGCCGCCCCTGCTGACGGGCGCGCCGCCCCTCGCCGGCCGTGGTGGGTTCCGCCGGGAACCCTTGCCGCCGCGGGGACGAATGCCGTGCTTCCACGCAATCCGGGTAACGATCCGGCATGGCCTGGGCGTGCTGTCTACGCGCGTAGGCAGATTTGACCTATCCTCGACCGTGTGAACGCATCTCCTCAGACGGTCGTCTCCGCCGACCCCTACGCCGCCGCCCGGGGCGCCGCCGACCGGCTGCGCGAACTCACCGGCGCCGAGCGCCACGACGTCGCCCTGGTGATGGGCTCCGGCTGGGTGCCGGCCGCCGACGCCCTGGGCGAGACACTCGCGGAGTTCCCGGTCACCGACCTGCCCGGCTTCCCCGCCCCCGCGGTGGCCGGCCACGCCGGGACCATCCGCTCGGTGCGGATCCCCGGCGCGGGCGAGGAGCGCCGGGCCCTGGTCTTCCTCGGCCGCAACCACTACTACGAGGGCCACGGCGTGGCCACCGTGGTGCACGGCGTGCGCACCGCCGCCGCGGCGGGCTGCCGGACGATCGTGCTCACCAACGGCTGCGGCGGCCTGCGCGAGGGCTGGGTCCCCGGCCAGCCGGTGCTGATCAGCGACCACATCAACCTGACCGCGGACTCCCCGATCGTCGGCGCCAACTTCGTCGACCTCACCGACCTGTACTCCAAGCGCCTGCGCACCCTCTGCCGCGAGATCGACCCGTCCCTCGACGAGGCCGTCTACGTGCAGTTCCGCGGCCCGCACTACGAGACCCCGGCCGAGGTCAACATGGCCCGGGTGATCGGCGGCGAACTCGTCGGCATGTCCACCACCCTGGAGGCCATCGCCGCCCGCGAGGCCGGCGCCGAGGTGCTCGGCATCTCGCTGGTCACCAACCTGGCCGCGGGCATCACCGGCGAGCCCCTCAACCACGCCGAGGTGCTGGAGGCCGGCAAGGCCTCCGCCGAGCGGATGGGCGCGCTGCTGGCGAAGGTCCTGGAGCGGATCTGACACCCCGGCGGGGGCCGGACTCCCGCCCCGCGCCGCCCGCCTGACGGAGAATCGGGTGATGTGGCGAGCAGCAGCACGGGGCGACGGGGCGGGAGCCGGACCGCCGCACCGGGACGGGGCCGGAGGCGGAGCGACGACGGCCGGCCCCGCGACCGGGCGGCCGGGCGACCGGCCGGAGCACGCCGGTCCGCAGAACCGGAACCGGCGCCGGCGCCGGCGCCGGGCGAACGGAAACCGGGCCCGCGGCACCGCGGCCATGCCGCTCGCCGGGCGCGGAGCGGCCCGGAGCCGGACGACCGGCGGAGCGGCCCGGCGCCGGCCGCCCGGCCCCGCACCGCGCCCCACCGCACGTCCTCGCCCTCGTTCCCGTCCGCACCCTCCGTACCTCTCCGCCCTCGTCCTCACACCTCTCTCACCCCTCGTCCTCACACCCCCAGGGAGCGGTCCGCATGTCGCAGGCACCCACCAACGACCTCCTCGACCGGGCCCGCGCCTGGCTGGCCGAGGACCCCGACCCGGAGACCCGGGCCGAGCTGACCGCGCTGCTGGCCGCCGCCGAGGGCCCGGAGGCCGAGGCGGAGGAGCGGATCGCCTGGTCCCGGCTGGCCGAACGCTTCGCCGGACGCCTCCAGTTCGGCACCGCCGGGCTGCGCGGCGAGCTGGGCGCCGGGCCGATGCGGATGAACCGGGCCGTGGTGATCCGGGCCGCCGCCGGACTGGCCGGGTACGTCCGCAAGCACCCGGAACTCGGCGACCTGGTGGTGATCGGCTACGACGCCCGGCACAAGTCGTACGACTTCGCGCTGGACACCGCCGCCGTGGTGGTCGGCGCCGGGCTGCGCGCCGCGCTGTTGCCCCGCGCACTGCCCACGCCCGTCCTCGCGTTCGCGATCCGGCAGCTGGGCGCGGCGGCCGGCGTGGTGGTGACCGCCAGCCACAACCCGCCGCAGGACAACGGCTACAAGGTGTACCTGGGCGACGGTTCGCAGATCGTCCCGCCCGCGGACGTCGACATCGCCGCCGAGATCGACGCGCTGGGCGCGCTCGCCGACGTCCCGCGCGCGGGGGGCGGCTGGGAGGTGCTCGGGGACGACGTGCTCGCCGCCTACCTGGCCCGCGCCGTCTCCGTTCTGGACGCCGACGGGCCGCGCGAGCTGACCACCGTCTACACCCCGCTGCACGGCGTCGGCCGCGACATCCTGCTCGCCGCGTTCGCCGCCGCCGGGTTCCCCGCACCGACCGTGGTCGCCGAACAAGCCGAGCCGGACCCGGACTTCCCCACCGTCGCGTTCCCCAACCCGGAGGAGCCGGGCGCGATGGACCTCGCCTTCGCCACCGCCCGCGCGGCCCGCCCCGACCTGGTGATCGCCAACGACCCGGACGCCGACCGCTGCGCCGTCGCCGTCCCCACCACCGACGGCGACTGGCGGATGCTGCGCGGCGACGAGGTCGGCGCGCTGCTCGGCGCGGCCGTCGCCGCCAAGGGCGCCACCGGCGTCTTCGCCACCACCATCGTCTCCTCCACCCTGCTCGGCAAGATCGCCGCCGCGGCCGGCCTGGGCTACGCCGAAACCCTCACCGGCTTCAAGTGGATCGCCCGCGCCGAGGACATCCGCTACGGCTACGAGGAGGCGCTCGGCTACTGCGTCGACCCGGAAGGCGTCCGCGACAAGGACGGCATCACCGCCGCCCTCCAGATCGCCGAACTCGCCGCGGGCCTCAAGCGCGACGGCCGCACCCTCACCGACCTCCTCGACGACCTCGCCCTCGCGCACGGCCTGCACGCCACCGACCAGCTCTCCGTCCGCGTCGACGACCTCACCGTCATCACCGACGCGATGACCACCCTCCGCGACAAGCCCCCCGTCGAACTCGCCGGCCTGACCGTCACCCGCGCCGACGACCTCACCGCCGGCGCCCCCGACCTCCCCCCGACCGACGGCCTCCGCTACCTCCTCACCGGCCCCGCCGTCACCTCCGCCCGCGTCGTCGTCCGCCCCTCCGGCACCGAGCCCAAGCTCAAGTGCTACCTGGAGACCGTCCTCCCGGTTGCCACCCCCGCCGACCTCCCGGCCGCCCGCGCCACCGCCCAGGAGCTGCTGGACGCCCTCAAGCGCGACTTCGCCACGGCGGCGGGGCTGGCCTGACGAGCCGCCGCATCCGCACCGAGGGCTCGGGGGCTTCGGCCCCCGAGCCCTCGGTCGGCGCCGCCCGGCCTGCGGGCGGCGCGGTCGCGCTTCCCGTGCTTACTCGTTCCGCGCGCCCCCCGCGTCCCCCTCCCAGGACGCGAGGGCCCGGGCAGCGACTTCCCGGTGGCCGTCGTGAACGCTTTCGGCCAGGACCGTCCGAATCATCGGCGAGACTTCGGAGCGGTACGAGTGGAGCCTGGGGTCGTCCAAAAGGTGGGCGGCCGCGAGAAGGGCGGCTTCCTGGACTTCCCCTGCCGGGGAATGCAGATGGGGAGCGACGCCGAGGAAAATCCTCGGACGGATTTCCTGAAACTCCCTGAAAAGGGTAGTGCGATCCGGCCCGAACCACTCTTCCAACTGCCGCTCCCGGTGGTCGCTTACGGTGTATGCCGATTCGGCCAGCCATGACAGGAGCCGCCGCCGGTGCTTGGGGTCCAGGAATTCACCGCTACCGGCGTCGTACAGCAGCGCGGCGACGTAGCAGGCGACCGGGGCAGTGGCGGAGCAGAGGGAACCCTGGTGGAGGACCTCTCCCCACAGGTGGTCAAGGGCGGCTTCTGCGGCGGCAGGCTCGCCGGACAGCAGTCCGGCCAGCTTCAGGGGGGTCTCGGGGGCAGCCGGGCCGTAGGCGTGCTCAAGGCCGGACCAATCGGTCTCCGCGAGGATCGCACGGGGGTCGGGGATTCTACTTTCCACGGAATTATCCTCTCACACAGCGGGGTGGAATCGGATCGGGCCCGCCCGCCCCCCGAAGCGGGGGAGACGGGCGGGCCGTCGGTCAGGGATTCAACGGATGAAAACGAGCCGTCGGCTAGTTCCCCACGAATGTCCCCGCCTTGTAGAATTTCCTGCCCCTCTGGAAGTAGACGGTGAGTGTTGATCCCGTCGGCAGCATGTCCCGGATGGTGGCGAGGCAGGTGTAGCAGACACCGCGCGGGTGGGTGATCATCAGGATCCCGCTCTTCACCTCGTCCTTGTATTTGTGCATGAGCGCCGCGGCTTGCGCCTCGACGTGGGTTTCCCAGCCTTCCTTGGCCCCCTTGGGGGGCTTGTAGCCGGGGTACGGCTTGCTCGACACCAGGTCGTGGTCGCTGTGGCCCTGCAGCCTGAGGAAGCCGCCGGTCGCACCCTCGTCCCCGGTGGAACCACCGGGGTTGGAGGAACGCGCCGCACTCTCCGACGCCCTCGCGTGGGCGCCTTCCTCTGCGGTCGGACAGTTGTGGACCAGCAGAGGTGTCGCGCCGGCCAGCACGTAGTACGTGTGGAGGTCTGCGACGGTGAGGTTGTACGCGCTGCTCGGCGGGGTGCCGTAGCTCCGGGTCGCGATGACGGTGACATCGGTGCCATCGACCGTGCGGAGCTCGTGACCGACGGGAACGTCGGTGGCGTCCACCCAGCTCCGGGACGTCTCGTCCCAGTAGGCGTGGTGGGCCGTGGACGTGATCTTCTCAAGCTCGGAGTCGGAACTCCCGCGAACCGTCAGATCGGTGAAATCGATGTCGTTGTGGCCGACGATGGTGGCCACGACCGGTTCGGGCCTGGTCTCACCGGTCTGCGGATCGGTGGCCAGAACCAGGTCGCCGAGTTCGAGCTGGTTGATCGGCTCGGTGCTTCCGTCAGCGAGTTGGACCAGCGTCCCCGCAGGGAAGCTGTTGCCGTTGATCGGGCATGAACCACCGCTGTCCGCCTTCGCGGCATCCGCTTCCACCGCCTTCGCGGCATCCGCTTCAGCGGCCTTGGCCGCTTGCGCCTCGGCCTCCGCGACCTCCTTCTCGGTCTTGCGGGCGACGGAGAGCGCTTCCTCGGCTCCCTTGGCCACGCGTTCCGCGCTACGGATGGCGTCGTAGGCCTTCTCGCCCTCGCGCCACAGCTTGAATGCCTTGATGCCGACCTTGACGGCCTTGAAGACCTTGCTCCACGGAACGAAGTTCAGGGCCGTGTTGACGCAGCCCATGACGTCGCCCTTGGTGAAGCAGTCGCGGGCGTCGTTGAAGCCGATCAGGTCGCCGACGACGTCGATGATCTGCTTGACCAGTTCCTCGCGGGCCTGCTTGGCCTTGGCGAGCGCCGCGTCGGCGGCCTGCTTCTGCCGCAGGGCCTCGTTCTTGGCGCCCTGCGCGGCCTTGGAGGCCGGAGTGGTGCTCGAGGAATCCTTGCCGCTTCCACCGTTGCCCTGGTCGAGGCCGGTCTTCCCGGCGGCGTAGGCGTCCCAGCCGGCGGCCGACATGCAGCGGCCGGTGTCGTCGGGGATGCAGGTGCCGTCCGGGTCGGCGTGGTCGACGGGGTTGTTGTCGGCGTAGGCGTAGGCGTTCCACGACTGCGGGTCCGAGCCGTTGAAGACCGGGTCGACGGACAGGAAGCGCCCTGTCTTCGGGTCGTATTGTCGGGCGCCGAGGTTGGTGAATCCGGTGCCTTCGATGGTGCCGCCGACGAAGCCCTTGTCGCCGGCCCAGACGCCGTTGCCGGGCTGGGTGCCGCGGGCGTTGCCGAAGGGGTCGGTGGGGCGTCGGGCGACGGTCAGGTTGGCGGCGTCCAGTTGGACGCCGGCGGTGCCGTGCGGGTCGGACGCCTGGTAGTAGAGCACCGTGGCGCCGGCGTCGTCGGCGGTTCGGGTGATGGTCAGGCCGCCCGGAGCCGGGTAGTACCGGGTGGCGGTGGTCTTGCCGGTGGCGGTGTCGAGGGTGACCTCGTCGGTGCCCAGGTTGAGGGTGGTCTTGCCGCCCACGCGCCGGATCAGCTGGCTACCGTCCGGTCCGTAGACGTAGCTGGTGTCGGCGGCCGGGGCCGCGGTGTCGTGGACCTTGGTGAGCTTGCCCTGGTTGTCCCAGGTCAGCGTCTTGGTCCCGGTGGTGTCCGTGACGGACGTGGTGTTGCCGGTCGCGTCGTAGGTGGACGTGGTGACCTTGCTGGTGCCGTTCGCGCTGGTCTTGGAGGTGAGCAGCGCGTGGGGTCCGCCGGTGCCGCCGCCCGTGGTGGGGTCGTTGGTGGCGGTGTTGGGGCCGGGGGCGAAGGTCTGGTCGGTCTGCCGGTCGTTGACGACCGCGCCGGTGATGTCGTGCTGGACCAGCTTGGTGCGGTTGCCGGTCAGGTCGTAGGAGTAGGTCTGCCAGTAGGGGGCTGGGCCGCCGATCCGGGCCGAGGCGGTGGCCGCGGTGGGCTCGGTGGCGTTGGTGCAGCTGCCGATGCCCTGCACGGAGGGTGCGGGGGCGGTGGTGGTGGTGCCCTTGTCGGTCCAGGCCGAGCTGAGGCGGCCGAGGTAGTCGTAGGTGAAGCACTGCAGGTCGGTGGAGGTACCGTCCTGGACGGTCTTCGCCGAGGTCATCGAACCCACCTTGTTGTAGGTGTAGTTCGTGAGGTCGACGTGGGTGGTGGCCGCGGTCTGCTTGTCCAGGGTGGACTGCACGACGTTGCCGGTGCCCGGGTCGTACTGCTGGGTGGAGACGACCTGCTTGCCGGACGCGCCCACCGTGGTGCGGGTGGGGCGGCCGAACGCGTCGTACTGCATGTCCTGGACGTAGTAGTCCAGGCCGCTGGAGGTCTGGAAGTTGCCGTCGACGTCGTAGGAGTTGCCGACGGTCTCGGCTGCCAGACCGCCCACCGCGGGCAGCGTGGTGCTCCTGGCCAGCCCGAGGACCAGCGAGTAGCTGTTCGTCCAGCTGTAGGTCTTGGCCAGCTTCTCTTCCTTGGCCACCGACGGGATCGTGATCGACGTCCCGGTCGGCCGGTAGCCGAGGTCGTAGCCGGTGACCGCGCTGACGTACGCCACCTTGCCGGATCCGTCGGGGGCGTCGGCGTAGGTGGTCGTGCTGGTGGGCTTGCCCAGGACCAGGGAGTCGTACGTCCACTCGGCGAGCTTCTTGCTCGCGTCGGTGGTGCCGGTCCCGTCGTACGAGGCGACCTGTCGGCCGAGCAGGTCGTAGGTGACACTGGTGGACTTGCCGCGCGCGTCGGTGGTGGTGACGGGGTGTCCGGCCTTGTCGTAGAGCATGGTCGACGTGCCGGCGTCCGGGTCGGTCGAGCTGGTCTGCTGGCCGAGCAGGTCGTAGGTGTACGTCCACCGGTGGGCCGGGGTGCTGCTGTCCTGGATCCAGAGCGGCTTGCCCGCGACGTCGTACCCGTAGGTCGTCGCGTCGTAGACGCCGGTCGGGGTGCCGGCCTTGTACTGCCGGATCTCGACCGGGGAGCCGGTGGCGTCGGTGATCGTGGTGGTCGCGTAGCCGCCGGGCGGCGGGGTGGCGTCGGTGCGCTCGGCGCCCGGGTAGGAGGCCGTGCTGCGCCACTGCTCCTGGCCGTAGGAGATGAACTTGCTGGCGGTGATCCGGCCGAGGCCGTCGTACTCGTTCCAGGTCTGGGTCGGCACCTGCGAGTCCTGCGGCAGGAACACGGTCGCGATCGGGCCCGAGTCGGCGTTGTGGTACGCCGGGGTGGACTTGATCTGCCAGCCGTGCGAGTCGTAGGTCGCCTCGGAGATCAGTCGGCCGACCTGGCCCTGCACCGGCATCGACTGCGACTGGCGGACGCGGCCGAGGCCGTCGTAGATCTGCAGGCTCTTGGCGTAGGTGCGGTCCTCGCGGATGCTCTCGCTGGTGACGACCGACGGGGAGGTCGAGCCGTTCAGCGCGTAGGTGAACTTCCGGTTGGGCGCGGTCTTCCGGGCGTCCGTGCTGTTCGGGTCGCGGCCGGGCAGCCAGACCGCGGTGAGGCGGCCGAGGGCGTCGTAGGTCTCCAGCGTGGTGCGGCCGTTCTCGTCGGTCGCCTTGGTGGGCAGGCCGCGAGCGGGGTCGACGACGGTGGTGGACTTCCAGCCGAGCGGGTTGGTGACGTCCACCTGGGAGGGCAGCTCACCGGTGGCGGGGGTGTACGCCGTGGTGGTGGTCGCGCCGTTGGGGTGGGCGGTGTCGGTGCGGTTGGGGTCGGTGGTGGAGACCTGGCGGCCGTAGGCGTCGAACTGCGCCTTGGCGGTCACCCGGTAGTTCGGGGTGTTGTTGGCGCCGTAGGACTCCAGGACGCGGGTCTCGGTCTGGTCGGCCTTGTCGCCGATGGTGCCCAGCGCCTGGCCGTCGTAGATGGTCAGCGCGTCGGAGACGGTGTTGGCCTGGGTGGGCGTCTGGCCGCAGGCGCCGGCCAGGGTGAGGATGCGCGAGGGCAGCTCGACCAGGGCCGGGTTGCTGCCCGAGGCGTACGTCATCGAGGTGCACTGGCGCTGCGGGTAGCCGCTGAGCGTGGTGTCGCCGAGGACGTCCATGGTGACGACGCGTCCGGCGTGGTCCTCGTCGTAGGTGGCGCTGCGCTCGGTGGTCCGCCACTGGCCGTTGGACAGCAGCGAACGGTTCTTCACGTTGGCCGTGTTGATGTAGCGGGCGGTGACCTTGGGCAGGGTGCCGGGCTGGGTGTGGGTCGCGGTGATCTTGGAGAGCCACGGGGTGGTGAGCTCGCCGCCGACGACCTTGGCGCCCGCCGCGTCCGACTCGTAGTTCTGGGTCTCCCGGACGAATCCGGCCAGTTCCTCGGCGTCGGTGATCGACTCGCCCCAGCTGTCGGTGACCTGGCCGCCCATGCCGCGCAGGTAGGTGCTGACCGACTTGGTGCGGGGGCCGTCCGAGCCGGAGCCCGTCGTGGTGGTGACGGTCTGGTAGCCGCGGAAGTTGTCGTAGGTGCGGGTGTCGTCGTCCGCGAACTCGGAGTCGTTGCGGTGCCAGGCGGCGCCGCCGCCGTAGGCGTACTGGGTCTCCTTGGCCACGGTGGAGCTGGTGACCGGCGAGGACTCGACGATCGAGGAGACCAGGTACTTGTGGAACCAGTCGTCGATCGGCTTGGTGCCGGCCTGCGAGCCCGGGGGGACCCACTTCACCGGCATGCACGCCATGGTGTTCCCGGCCTCGGAGGCCGGCATGGTGTTGTTGACGCGGGAGCACTCGGCGGGCTTGTAGTTGACGGTGATCCGGCCACCGGTCTCGGTGGTGACCTCCTTCATCCGGGGCCGGTTGAACTGCGGGGCCGCCGGGACCAGGCCGTCGACCCGGTTGGCCATCTGCATCGCCGTGAAGGACACGGCGGGCAGCGCGATGTCCGCCTGGCCGTTCTTGCCGGTGCGCTGGATCGAGCTCAGCCACAGCGTCGGCGCGTTGCCGTCACCCGGGTCCGAGAAGACCTGGTTGAGCGCCCAGGAGTCCACCACGCGGGCGGCGCCGCCCACGTACACGGTGGTCTGGATGCCGGTCAGGCGCTTGGAGGTCCAGAACGACGGGCCGTAGTTGGTGCAGGTGCCGGAGGCGGTGCAGGCCTGGTCGAGCGGGGTGTCGGGCCAGGAGGACTGGTTGGCCACCACGCGCTGGGCGTCGCTGCAGGTGATCGAACCCGAGGCGAAGCAGCGCTCCGCCGTCGTGAAGTCGATCTTCGAAGCGGGGTTGCCCGCGCCCTTGGAGGCGATCTGGTCGGACAGCCGCAGGCCGTACTGGATCGAGGAGACGTTGGAGTACCGGTCGTACGCGGTGCGGGTGCCGGTGCCGTTGTTCTGGCCGCCGCCGCGCGCGTAGTAGTTGGACTCCTTCGCGTACTTGTACTTGATCAGGTTGCCGTGCAGGTCGACGATGTGGTCGAGGTTCCACTGCCAGCCCATCTGGCACCAGGAGGCCAGGCCGGTCGAGGAGTTGTAGCACGGGTCGCCGGCGTGCGGGTGGTACACCGGGACGGTGTTGACCGAGTTGCTGGCCGGATCGGTGTTGTCGCCGCCGGGCAGGTGGTTGGCACCGAAGTAGTACTGGGTGCCGTCGGTGGTGGTGACCTTGAAGCCTTCGCCGTTCCAGGCCCCGTTGGCCAGGCCGGTCAGCGGGGTGACCAGGGTGCCGTCGTCGCCCTGCAGCCGCAGCACGCCGGTGGTGTCGTCCTTGACCAGGACGCCGGAGTGGCCGGCCAGGTTGAGCTGGAGCGACTGCCCGGCCCAGCACTCGTCGCCGGACATGTCGATGCCGGCCTTGGCACAGGGCTTGTACGAGCGGGAGATGGAGCCGGCCGAGTAGTCCCAGCCGTCACCGATCCAGCCCGACTGCGAGTTGGTCGACGCGGTGCGCCCGTCCACCGACGAGGAGTCGTAGCCCAGCACCACGCTGGGAGCGGACCCGCCGACCGCGGTCGGCATGTCGAAGGTGTACGAGTAGGTGAAGTTGCCGGCGTTCGAGCCGGCGCTCCAGGCCGCGGACGGGGCGATCGCGGTCGCCGCGAACGAGCCCGAGGAGCCGGACGGGGCGGCCTGCGCGGCCAGCACCATCGCGCCCGAGGACGCGGCGGCGGTCTGCTGGACGAACCCGGCCTGCACGACGGCGCTGGTCGAGCCGCCCTCGGCCGAGGCGCGGGTGGTGCCCGCGGCGGGTGCCTCGGGCAGTTGCACGTCGGCGGTCAGCAGGCCCGACAGCGGGTCGACGCTGGAGGGCACCGGGGTGCTGGTGCGGCACTCCTGGGCGTCCGGCGTGGTGAGCGCGCACTCGGGCAGCAGCACCAGCCGGGCCCGGTCGGACCACATCGCGTTGCCGGTCAGCGCCTTGACGTCGAGCGAGACCTGGAGCTTGTGGCCGCCCTTGGCGGCGCCGCCGGCCCCTTCCAGCCGGACCACCGGACCGGTCGAGCCGGCCGCCTTGGCCTTGCCCTCGTCCAGCAGGTCGACCTTGACCGAGGGCGTGCCCGCAGCCTTGTCCTTCGCGGTGCCCAGGTCGGTCAGGAACACCGGCAGGTCGCCGGCCTTGACCCTGGCCTTGCCGCCGGCCGCCGGAGCGGCCCCGCCACCCAGGCGGCGCGCCGCCTCCTGGTCCGCCGACACGTCGACGACCTCGACGGTCGCGCTGCCGGCCTTCGCCGGAGCCACCGCCGAGCGCTTCCACTCCCGCGGCACGCCGCCGGTGGCGGCCGTCCCGCCCGCGCCGTCCGAGCGCCCGGCCACCGAGTCCGCCTCTTGCAGCGGCGTGGTCGGCGGCACCCAGATCTTCGGCGGCTTCTCGGCGAACGCCGGCGGCGCGCCGAGCAGTGACCCGGTCACTGCCATGAGCGTCAGCAACCCCAGCGCCCTCGACCGGCCTCTCAACCGGTGGCGCGGGGTGCGTTCACGCTGTGCCCCCATATGAATCTCCCCAGATTATGTGGGACCACGCACAAAAGACGCCCCGTCAGGAAACAGGACGCCATGAATTGCATGCGCGATGGTCGACACCGAAACTAGAGATCATGGGACTGTCAACACCAGCCCCCAACAGGCAACTTAACCATTCTGTTACCGCCGACCCCGACCGGCCGAGAACTTTCTCGAAATCCCCCCGGGAAACCATGGGGAAGATGCGCCTGATACCGCCCCGGCGGAATTCCTCCAGCGAATTCCGGGCGGATTTCCGGGGCGGTGGGCCGGGCCGGGGGCGCGAGTGGCACCCCCGGCCGGGCTGGTCAGGCCGGTCCGGTCAGGCGATCGCCCCCATGCCCCAGCGCTGCGGGTAGGTCTGGTTGCAGTCCCAGATCTGGAGCTGCGTCCCGTTGGTGAGGGTGCCGTTCGGGATGTCCAGGCAGCGGCCGGACATCGGGTTGTAGAGCGAGCCGTCGGCGCGGTAGAGCCACTGCTGGGCGGCATTGCCCTTGCAGTCCCAGAGCTGGATCTTGGTGCCGTTGCCGGTGGCCGCGCCCGTCACGTCGAGGCAGCGGGTGAGCACCTTGATGGAGCCGTCCGACTGCGCGGTGGCCTGCTGGGCGGTGCTCGGGTTGCAGTCCCAGAGCTGGATCGCGGTGCCGTTGGCGTCCACGCTGCTGTTGGCGTCCAGGCACTTGTTGGAGCCGACGGCGGTCGGCAGGTTCGCCATGATCCGGCTGGCGGCGGTGCTCGGGTCGGTCGGGACGTCGAACACCTCGACGTCGCTGACGTTGCCGTTGAACGCGGCGGAGAGCGCGCCCGCCTCCTGGGAGTTGCCGATCACCAGCGGTCCGCTGTAGCCGAACTTGCCGGCGTGGTAGCTGCTGCCCGCGAGCACCCCGTTGACGTACAGCGACATGCCTCCGGTGGTGGCGTTGTAGCTGGCGGTCAGCCGGTCCCAGCGGTCCGCCTGGTAGCGGGCGGCGCTGGTGCTGGCGTCCGCCGTCTGGTGGTAGCTCGGGCTGGCGTTGTCGGTGGTGGCCATGCCGAAGCGCCAGGTGCCGTCCTTGTCCGGCCAGAGGATGAACCCGCTGGAGGTGGCGCCCTTGCTGGACAGGACCGAACCGCTCACGCCGGCCGGCTTGGCCCAGACGCTGACGGTGAACGACTTCGAGGTGTCGACCTTGACCTGCTGGGTCTGGCCGGCCCCGTAGGAGATCACCGAGTTGGCACCGGCCGCGCCGGTACCGCCGCCGAAGTGCGCGACGGTGGTGCTCCTGCCGTTGACCGTGTCGGCCGGGAAGGTGACCGCGCTGCCGGCCGTCATCGGGCTCTTGCCGTAGACGTCGGTGACGATGGAGCCGCCGGGGTTGGTGAGCTTCAGCCGGGCGACCGTGCGGCGGCTGTCACCCTGGTCGTACGGGGTGGTGGCGAAGCCGTTCACCACGGTGGAGCCGGTGGCGGCGGTGCCGGGCCACACCTTGAGGCGGTTGGTGGTGTCCAGGGCCCAGAGGTCGGGCAGGCCGTCCTTGGTGGCGTCGCCGCTGGAGCCGATCTGCGGGTAGGCGGCGACGGTGAACTTCTGGGTGCCGACGGTCCGGGCCTTGCTGGTCGGGTCGACCAGGTTGCCGAAGTCCAGGCGGCCGTTGGCGTCGAGCTTGATGTCGTAGGCCCGGATGGTGCCGTCGGCCTTGTCCCGGGTCCACACGGTGGGCTGGGCGGTGCCGGAGGCCTTGCCGGGGTTGATCAGCTCGTAGTTGTCCCAGTTCGCGGCCGAGACCTTGACGACCGGAGCCGCCACGTCGTTGGTGAACAGGGTGCGGTAGAGCCAGAGGTTGCCGTTCTCCACGGTGAGCAGCGCGGTCTGGTCCTGCGGGACCTTGCTGGTCTCGCCCTTGGCGGCGGGGGCACTGGTACGGCCGAGCGCGACCACCTGGGTCAGCTTGCTCCAGTCGTAGGTCCAGTTGGCCGGCTCCGTCTGGGAGACAGTGCCGTCCGCGCCGACGAAGTCGGGGTAGTCCGGCTTGGCGAGGAGCACCGGCGCCTTGAAGGTGCCGTCGCCGTTGTTCTGGTACAGGTACAGGTTGGAGGCCAGGGGCGTGGTGCCGGAGACCGCGTTGGTCCACGCGACGGTGTCGTCCACCGGGGTGGGCGTCTGGCGCAGGGCGCCGAGGTGGGTGGTGCGGACGGTCGTGGTGGCGTCGCCCTTCCAGGAGGTGCCGCCGGGGGCGAGGCCGACCGGGGCGCCCTGGATGGCGGTCATGTCGCTGTCCAGGCCGATGACCCGCAGGTTGCCGAGGGCGTCCGGGGCGAGGACGTCGCCGCGGCCGTCGCCGTCGAGGTCGCCGGGGGCACCGGCGGCGCTGCTGGCGTCCCAGGGGGCGTAGAAGGTGTAGGGCAGCGGCTGGCTGTAGTTGCCGGCCACGTCCATCGCCTGCACGTACAGGGTGTTGGTGCCCCAGCGGGGCGGCCGGTAGGAGATGGTTCCGGTGACGCGGGTGGCGTCGCTGAGGTCCCGGGTCTTCACCACGCCGTCCTTGTTGGCCGTACCGGTGGCGTCGCAGGACCAGCCGGTGACGGCGGTCGGGTCGGTGCTCCAGCGGATGCAGGCCGGGCCGGAGGCGCGCAGGCCGGACGCGGGAGCCGGGTCGCTGGCGGTGAGGGTGAGGGTGCCGTCCTCGCCGGCCTTCTTCTTCGGGACGGCGCCGATGGTGCCGCTGGCCGGGAAGTCGGCGGAGGAGACGCCCACCCGGGGCGGGGTCTTGTCGACCCGGAAGTAGCACCAGGGGGTGTCACCGGAGGTCAGCGAGCCGTCGGTGACGTTCGCCAGCCAGCCGTACTGGTGGCCGTCGGTCATCCGGTCGACGGAGGCCGTGGCACTGCCGTAGCTGCCGGCCCCGCCGCTGCTGGGGTAGGCGTGCCAGGTGCTGTCGTTGTCGTCCCAGATGTGGAAGTTGACGGTGGTGCCGGCGCCGATCGGCGACCAGGCGCTGGCGTTCAGGTAGACGTACTGGTTGGCGCCGACCCAGCCCGCGTTGTCCCAGGCGTTGCCGCCCGGGGTCTGGCAGTCGTTGCCCTGGGTGCCGAAGGTCGGGTCGTTGGTGAAGCCGGGCATCGGGGTGGTCCGCGGGTACCAGATCGTCGGCGTGATGTCGTAGACGGTGCTGATGTGCGCGTTGGAGCCGATGTGGTGGCGCAGCAGCTTGTCGGTCTCGTTCTCGGCCGAGATGCCGATCGTCCAGTTGGGGGTCTTCTCGTTGACGATCTTCTGCATCCACCAGGTGACGTCCCAGCTGATGGTGCCGGTGCCGGTGCCGGTGACGTCGGCGTTGGACGCCCAGGTGCAGCCGGTCATCTTGCCGTTGGTGCCGCACGGCTGGTTGTTCCAGGTGGTGGTGCCCTGGAAGGCCGGGGCGCTGTACACGTTCAGCGTCGACTTGGTGGACGGGGAGGAGGCGTCGACGACGGTGGTGGACAGGGTGGCGCGGTTGACGGTCGCGGTGCCGTGGCCGCCGCCCTCGAACAGGCCGTCGGGGCTGGGGATCTGGTAGTACGCGCGGTAGCGGCCGTAGCCGGTGCAGTCCGAGTAACCGCAGTAGCCGACGCCCAGCGAGCTGAGGGTGTTGACGTTGGCGGTGTCGGGGTGGTTCTCCTGGACCTGCGCGTTGACCGTGGCGCCCTTGTCGACGCTGGTCTCGGGGTCGAGGTACCAGGGGCCGGTGCCCTGGCCGAAGGTGGCCGGGTCCGGGGTCAGCACCAGCTCGGTGTCACTGACGGAGATCCCGATCTCGGAGACCGCGGCGGCGGCGCCGGGCCGCTCGGCGTTCGAGGACTCGGCCTCGGCCTCCGCCTCGGCGGCGCCGGGCGCGGCGAACAGCGACTTGGCCTGGACGCCATCGGACTTGACCACGGGGGCAGGCTCGGGGACGGGGGTGGAGTCCCACTGGAACGGGGTCGGCGCGTGGAAGCGCGTCCTGCCCTGGGCGTCCTTGAACGAGACGTTGCCTGCCTCGTCGGTGTCGGCCTTCACGCCGGTGGTCTCCAGCGGGAAGCGCAGGCTCTTCAGCCGCGGGTCGGCGGCGGCCTGCGCGGTCTTGACCACGATCACGTCGCGCCAGCCGCCGTCCGGACGGGCCGTCACCAGCAGGTCCACGTCGGGCAGCACGGAGGCGTAGGTCGCGGTCGGGCCGTCCAGGGTCGGCTTCGGCAACGGGAACGGGGCGCTGATCGCCATCGAGGTGCCGTCGGCCGTGGTGATCTTCGCCAGCGGGCCGCTGCCGCCGCCGGAGAGCACCAGGTCGGAGCCGGTCAGCGCCGGGGTGACGGTGCCGTCCGCGTTGGCCCGCAGGCTCGCGTCGAGTTCCTGCCAGGTGCCGTTGCGCTTGGTCCGGACGTCCTGGGCGTTGGCCTCCGAGGACAGCGTCCGGCCGTCGGGGTTGGCGAAGACCTCGGTCGTCTCGTTGGTCATCGAGTCGATCCGGACCTGCTTGCCGGTCTCCTGGGCCTGCCGGAGCGCCGAGCGGATCGCCCTGGTCTGCTCGCTCTCGGCCTGCGGCTGCGCGCTGTCCGCGCCCGCGGTGGACGCCGGCACGGGCGTCTGGTCGACGGCCCGGGCGGCCGGGGAGCAGAGCGCGGTGAGCACGAGCGCCGTGGCCGCGGCCACCGTCGCGCGACCGAGCACGCCCCTCCGGTCGGTTCCGGCACACCGGGGACGGTGTCTCGGTGAGGTCGTATCGGACATGGCGCGCGCGGTCTCCCTCCGAGCTGCCCGCCCTCGATGAGCAGGCATTCGAACGGGAACAATGCAGCCTCCACGAAGAGGGGGTCAAGCCCCGGCAACGAGATGCCCGATATTGCCCCGAATATTCGTCAATGAATCCTCTCGGGCGCCTTCTTCAACCGATTTCGCGGCACGACCGAATGCCGCTGACCTGCATTGACGATGAGTTCGTTGACAGATCAAGGCACTTCGGGAAAGTGGGTGGGAGCGAAGATTGGAGACGCATCGTCAGATTCCGATGGACGGTCAGATCAAGTCACTTCCAAGCGCATTGGACGAACTGACCGTGCATCAGAAAGCGGTCGGCGCATATGTGCCGACCGCCTGACTTGTCCCACTACGGCAGGACCGCTCACCCCTCACGCACTTCGCCCCCGCCTGCGACCTTCTCGACCGCTTCGCCCCGGTACGCCGCCACCACGGTGGACAGCAGGCCCGGGAAGCGCTCCTCCAGGTCGGCCGCGCGCAGCATGGTCAGCCGGCGGTTGGCCTCCTCGCGGTGGCGGATCACGCCCGCCTCGCGCAGCACCTTGAAGTGGTGGCTGAGGGTGGACGGCGCGACGTCCACCGGGAAGGTGCCGCAGGCCCGTTCGGGCTCGACGCTGAGCGTCCGCACGATGGTCATCCGGGTCGGGTCGGCCAGCGCGTGCAGCACGTCCAGTAGGTCGATGTCGGCGGTGTCGGGGTAGTGCGGCGCCTCGCGGCGGCGACCGGGACGGGGCACGGGACGCCTCCTTCCAGGGATGTTCGACAGGTCTCGAATAAGCGTGGTATCAATTTCGACGTTCGTAGAACATCGTAGATGCAGACGCCCCAGGGGGGAACCATGCGCGCACTCGTCATGACCGAGGCCGGCGGCTCCGAGCACAGCCACGTCCTCGACGTCGAAGCCCCCGAGCCCGGCCCCGGCCAGGTCGCGATCGACGTCGCCCACGCCGGGCTCAACTTCGTCGACGTGATGGCCCGCCGCGGCGACGGCGGCTACGGCGCCGCCTGGCCGCACCACCCCGGCAAGGAGGTCGCCGGCACCGTCCGCGCCCTCGGCGCGGGCGTCACCCACCTCGCCGTCGGCACCCCCGTGGTCGCCGCCACCCGGGCCGGCGGCCTCGCCGAGACCGCCGTCGCCGACGCCGTCCTCACCGTCCCCGTCCCCGCCGGCGTCCCGCTGGAGGCCGCCGCCACCGTCCCGCTCGGGCTCGCCACCACCCTCCTGCTGCTCACCGACGCCGGACGCTTCGCCCCCGGCGAGAGCGTCCTCGTCCACTCCGCCGGCGGCGGCATCGGCACCGCCGTCGCCCGCCTGCTCCCCCACCTCGGCGGCGGCCGCCTGCTCGGCACCGTCGGACGCCCCGAGAAGGCCGCCGCCGCCCTGCGCCACGGCTACCACGCGGTGCACGCCCGCGGCACCGACCCCGCCGACCTCGCCGCCCGTCTGCGCGCGGCCAACGACGGACGCGGCATCGACCTCGTCCTCGACCCGCTCGGCACCGCCGCCGTCGACCTCGACCTCGACCTGCTCGCCCCCGGCGGCCGCATCGTCCTGTTCGGCAACGCGGGCGGCGGCGCCCCCGACCCGCTGCCGACCCTCCCCCGGCTGCTCGCCGCCAACGCCACCCTCACCGGCTTCAGCCACAACGGACTGCTCACCAGCGCCCCCGCGAAGGTCGCCGCCGCGATCCGCCGCGCCCTCGACCTGCTCGCCACCGGCATCCTCGACACCCCGGTGACCGTCCTCCCCGGCCTCAGCGCCGTCCCCGCCGCCCACGACCTGCTCGCCACCGGCCAGGGCGAGGGCAAGTACGTCGTCGCTCTCTAGAAACACCGTTGGGGCCCGGTGCGAACGGCGGGATGCACCTTCAGGGGCCCGGGGAACGGCGGGTCCGTGCTGCTGACGGCCGGAGCCCATCGAAGTGTCCGTGCTGCTGCGTGCCGTGGACAGAACCAGAAGCCGATGCGCTGGGCGGCAGTGCACCGTCAGCAGATCCGGGCTCGCCGTTCCCCGAGCCCCTGGCGGGGCTCAGGTCGCCGCGATCACCGAGACGAGCGCGACCAGCCCGGCCAGGGTCGGGGCGATGATCCACCAGCACCAGGTGGCCTGGAGCTCGCCGCCCGCCGAGGGCTTGTGCGCGTTGCGCTCGGCCTGGTCCTGGAGCGCGTTGACGACCGCGTCGGACCAGGCGCGGGTGGGGTCGAGCTGGTCGGGTCGGGGCGTGCGCGGGGCCTTGCCGGGGCGGGCGGGACCGCGCAGCGCGGGGTCGCCCTCGGCGGTGGCGCGGGTCGCCCGGCGGGTGGCCTTCTTGCGCTGGCGGATCGAGACCGGGATCGCCCAGACCTGGAACTTGCGCCCGGAGGCGAAGAGTTCGACCGAGTACCCGGCCTTGAGCCCCTCGACCGTGGACCAGGGCGCGACGATCGTCCGCAGCGGGTTGCGGACGACCAGCCGCCGCTCGTTGGCGCGCACCACGGGCCGCAGGGTGTAGGCGATCACCGGGAAGACGAAGACGGGGGCGGCGGCGAGCGCGACCCAGGGGGTGGCTCCGCTGCCGGACACCACGGCGTCGGCGATCAGCCAGGCGGCGACGGCGAGCATCATGACGCCCGCGATGACGCTGGGGACGGAGCGGTAGACGCGGTCGGCGTACACGGGCTCCTCGGTGGCGGAACCCTGGTGGGGTGTCCGGTCGGATTCGGTCATGCCGTCGATTCTGCCCCAGGGCCCGGGCCGTCCCCAACGACGACCCGGGCACGGGTCGGTCACGAACTCCGCCGCGGTCAGTCGGTGCGCCGCCGCAGCGTCGCGGCACCGAGCAGGAGCGCGAGCAGGGCGCTCCCGGCGACCACGGCGAGGTCGGCGAGGACCCGCCCGCTGACGCCGCCCTCCACGGTGATCCGCCCCATCGCGTCGACGGCGTACGAGAGCGGCAGGACGTCGGAGAGCAGCCGCAGCACCGGCGCCATGTCGTCGCGGGCCACGAACAGCCCGCAGAGCAGCAGCTGGGGCAGCAGCACGGCGGGCAGGAACTGGACGGCCTGGAACTCGGTGGCGGCGAACGCGGAGACCAGCAGGCCGAGCGCCATGCCGAGCAGCCCGTCGGCGACCGCGACGGCGAACAGCATCCAGGTCGGCCCGGCGACGTCGAGGCCGAGCACGCCGATGGCGAGCGCGGAGGCGAGGGCGGCCTGCAGCAGGGCGACGGCGCCGAAGGCGAGCGCGTAGCCGAGCAGCAGGTCGAGCTTGCCGATCGGCATGGTGAGCAGGCGTTCCAGGGTGCCGCCGGTGCGTTCGCGCAGCATCGCGACCGAGGTGACCAGGAACATCACCAGCAGCGGGAAGACGCCGAGCAGCTCGGGGCCGATCCGGTCGAAGGTGGCGGGCTGCGCGTCGTACATGTAGCGCAGCAGCACCAGCAGCAGGCAGGGCACGAACAGCAGCATGGCCACCGTCCGCGGGTCGTGCCGCAGTTGGGCCAGCACGCGGGCGGCGGTGGCGAGGGTGCGGCGGGCGGCGGCGTTCATCGGGCGGCCTCCGGCGCGGTGCGGACGAGGGTGAGGAAGGCGGTCTCGACGTCGGGCGCGCCGGTGGCGGCGAGCAGCGCGGCGGGGGTGTCGTGGGCGAGCAGGCGGCCCTCGCGCATCAGCAGCAGCCGGTCGCAGCGGGTGGCCTCGTCCATGACGTGGCTGGAGACCAGCAGGGTGGCGCCGTCCGCGGCGAGGGCCCGGAACAGCTGCCACAGCTCCTGCCGCAGGACGGGGTCGAGGCCGACGGTGGGCTCGTCCAGGACGAGCAGTTCGGGGTGTCCGAGCAGGGCGGCGGCGAGCGAGACGCGGGCCCGCTGGCCGCCGGAGAGCCGGGCGACGGGGGTGCGGCGGTGGGCGTCCAGGCCGACCTGGGCGGTGACCCGGGCCGGGTCGCCGGGCGGGGCGCCGAGGATCGCGGCGAAGTGGTCGAGGTTCTCGGCGACGGTCAGGTCCCCGTACACCGAGGGCGCCTGGGTGACGTAGCCGACCCGGTCGCGCAGCGCGGCGGCCCCGGCCGGGCGGCCGAGCACGGTGACGGTGCCCGCGGTGGTCCGCTGCACCCCGACGACGCTGCGCAGCAGGGTGCTCTTCCCGCACCCGCTGGGCCCCAGCAGCCCGGTCACGCTGCCGCGCTCCACCACGAGGTCGAGCCCGGGCAGCACGGTCGTGCCGCCGCGCCGCACCACCAGCCCGTCGATCCGGATCGCGGGGTCGCCGGACGACCCCGCCGAAGAATTCATCATGTGATGAGTTTTGCGCCGCGCACCGCCCCGCGTCAAGACACGCGGCCGCCACCGGGAAGAGCCCCCGGCGAGCCCCGTCAGGGGCTCGGGGAACCCTTCGGCGGACGAGCACGCACAGCAGGGGCTCGGGGAACGGCGGGTCCGAGCTGCTGGCGGCCGGAGCCCACCGGAGGTCCGTGCTGCTCCGGGCCGCAGGAACAGAACCCGAAGCCGATGCCGCGCACCGGCAGTGCACCGCCAGCAGCCCCGACCCCGCCGTTGCCCGGGCCCCCGATTGCGCGTCCCGCCGTTCCCACCGGGCCCCTTGACAGCCTCCCGATAACCGGTGCGGCCGGGACACCCCGGTTCGGTACGATTGGCGTCGGCCGGACGGCAGCCGAAACGCCCCGCACCGGCTCTTCCGAACCACAGCCCGCGGGCGCCCCGGGGCGCCCGCCGGAGAGCATGGGAGCCCCCCAGGATGACTCGGCAGTTGATCACCAGCGCGCTTCCCTACATCAACGGGATCAAGCACCTGGGCAACATGGTCGGGTCGATGCTCCCGGCGGACGTCTACGCCCGGTACCTGCGCCAGCGCGGCCACGAGGTGCTGTACATCTGCGCGACCGACGAGCACGGCACCCCCGCCGAGCTGGCCGCGCAGGAGGCCGGGCTGCCGGTGGCCGAGTTCTGCGCCCGCGCGCACGACCAGCAGAAGGCGGTCTACGACGGCTTCCAGCTGTCCTTCGACTACTTCGGCCGCTCCTCCTCGCCGCAGAACCGGGAGATCACCCAGGAGATCGCCCGCGAGCTGCAGGCCAACGGCTTCATCGAGGAGCGGGCGATCCGCCAGGTGTACTCGGTCGCGGACGGCCGCTTCCTGCCGGACCGCTACATCGTCGGCACCTGCCCGCACTGCGGCTACGACAAGGCGCGCGGCGACCAGTGCGAGAACTGCACCCGCGTGCTCGACCCCACCGACCTGCTGGAGCCGCGCTCCGCGATCAGCGGCAGCTCGGAGCTGGAGGTCCGCGAGACCAAGCACCTCTTCCTCCTCCAGTCGAAGCTGACCGACGAGGTCGAGCGGTGGATCGCCGCCAACGGCGACAACTGGCCGGTGCTGGCCTCCTCGATCGCCCGCAAGTGGCTGACCGAGGGCCTGCAGGACCGCGCGATCACCCGCGACCTGGAGTGGGGCGTCCCCGTCCCGGCCGACGTGTGGCCCGAACTGGCCGCCGAGGGCAAGGTGTTCTACGTCTGGTTCGACGCCCCGATCGAGTACATCGGCGCGACCAAGGAGTGGGCGGACGCGACCGGCGGCGACTGGCGCTCCTGGTGGTACGAGGCGGACGACACCGTCCGGTACACCGAGTTCATGGCGAAGGACAACGTCCCGTTCCACACGGTGATGTTCCCGGCGACGATCCTGGGCTCGCGCCAGCCGTGGAAGAAGGTCGACTACGTCAAGGCGTTCAACTGGCTGACGTACTACGGCGGGAAGTTCTCCACCAGCCAGAAGCTCGGCATCTTCACCGACGTGGCGCTCGAACTGCTGCCCGCCGACTACTGGCGCTACTACCTGATGGCGAACGCCCCGGAGTCCGACGACTCCAGCTTCACCTGGGACCTCTTCGCGGCGACCGTCAACAAGGACCTCGCCGACACCCTGGGCAACTTCGTCAACCGGGTGCTGTCCTTCAGCCGCAAGCGCTTCGGCGACGAGGTCCCGGCGGGCGCGGCGAACGGCGAGGCCGAGCTCGCCCTCGGCGCCCAGATCGCCGACCTGCTGGCCGAGTACGAGGCCCAGCTGGACGCGCTGAACTTCCGCAAGGCCGCGCAGGCTCTGCGCGCGCTGTGGTCGGCGGGCAACGCGTACCTGGACGTCACCGCGCCGTGGACCGAGATCAAGACCGACCCGGAGGCGGCCGCGCGCACCCTGCGCACCGCGATCAACCTGATCCACCTGTACGCGGTGGTCTCCGAGCCGTTCATCCCCGCCGCGGCCAAGGCGATCCGGGAGTCCTTCGCGCTGGAGGGCGACACCCGCACCTGGGTGTCCGCCGAGGAGGCCCGCGCGCTCGCGCTCGTCCCGGCCGGGACGGGCTTCACCGTCCCGCCGGTGCTGTTCGCCAAGATCACCGACGAGGACCTGGCGGCCTGGACCGAGCGCTTCGGCGGCGGGCAGGCCTGACCGCTCAGCCCGTCAGGCACCCCTGGAGCGCGCGTCCCAGCAGCGGGACGACCGCCTCCGGGGGTGCCGACGCGAGCGGCTCGACCGCGATCACGTACCGGGCCATCGCCAGCCCGATGATCTGCGACATCGCCATCTCCACCCGCAACTCCGGCTCCGCGCCCTCCAGCCGGGACGCCACCCGGCCCACCAGCTCGGCCACCATGAAGCCGCGCATCAGGGCCGCCACCTCCTCGCTGGTCGCCGCCGTCCGCACCAGCGCCAGCAGCCGCTCCCGGACCTCCGGCCGCTCCCACATCCCCACCACGAAGCCCGCGACCCGCTCGCCGACCGTGGCCGGGTCGCCCGCGAACACGTCCTCCGCCACCGCCCGCGGGTCCAGCGGGAACTCCAGGGCCGCCATGAACAGCCGGTCCTTCGTGCCGAAGTAGTGGTGCAGCAGCGCCGCGTCCACCCCCGCACCGCGGGCGATCGCCCGCATGCTGGCCTTCTGGTAGCCGCGCGCCGCGAACTCCGCCCGGGCCGCCGCCAGCACCGCCCCCCGGGTGTCCTCGCCCCCGGGCCGCCGCCCCCGCGCCTTCGCTCCGCCGTCCATCCCGCCATTGTCGCCGCCGGGCCCGCCCCCAACGAAAACCGCCCGTGGTTCGTGGTACCGGGTGGGAGGACGACGGAGGGGGACGGAGTGGCGGACTGGACGGGTCTGCTCAGCGAACTGGTGGCGACGCGCGGTACCGAACTGAACCGGTACGGCTTCCTGTTGACCGGCGACCGGGCGGAGGCAGCGGACCTGGTGCAGGAGGCACTGGTGCGGGTCTTCGCCCGACCGCACCGGTCCTGGGAGCTCGGACGGCTGGAGGGGTACGTCCGCCGGACGATGCTCAACCGCTTCCTCGACCAGCACCGGCGGCGGCAGCGCTACGCCCTGCTGGTGCCGAAGGTGGCCGGGCCCGAGGCCGACGCCGACCACAGCGGGCCGGTCGCCGACCGGCTGCGACTGCTGACCGCGCTGGACGCGCTCTCGCCCGCCCAGCGGGCCTGCGTGGTGCTGCGCTACTACGAGGACCTGTCGGTGGCGGGGGTGGCGGACCGGCTGGGTTGCCGCGAGGGCACCGTGAAGCGACACCTCAGCGACGGGCTGGCGCGCCTGGGCGCGGCGCTGGGGACGGACCGACGGGCGCCCGAGGAAGGCGGTGGCGCGTGAACCCCGAGGAGATCCGCGAACGGCTGTCCGGCGCGGCCGAGTCGGCCGGTCCGCCGGAGCTGGACACCGCGCTGCTGGTGCGCCGGGTCCGCCGCGGCCGGCTGGCCCGGCGGGCGCTGACCGGCGGCACGGCGCTGGCGCTGGCGGCCGCGGCGGTGCTGGGCGCGGTGCGCTGGTCCGGCTCCGGCGGCGCGGTCGGCCCGGCCGGGGCCGCCGACCCGCTGCGGGGCCCGTACGTCTGCGGCCAGCGGCTGCCGGTCGAGGGCGCCTCCGCCACCGCCGGCGGGATCACCCTGTCGGTGTCCGCGGCCCGGGGGGCGGGCGACGGCAGCGGCCCGGAGGTCACGGCCGGGTTCGGCGCGGACCGGGTGCTCACGGTGATCGGCGCACCGCCGCAGTACCTGGAGGCGCTGTACCTGCGCGACGGCGTGGTGGTGGGCGGCGGCCCGCTGCTGAACGCCCCCGGCGACCGCTCCGTGCAGTCCGGGAACTACGCCGGCCACCGGTACCTCCTCGCGCCGGGACCGCCGCTGGCGGTGCCGCTGGGTGCGCGCGACCGGCTCTGCCCGTCGGTGGCGTGGCCGCAGGTGTGGGCGGAGCCGGGCCGGTACGAGGTGGCGCTGCTGGTGAGCCTGCCGCTGGGGGAGGCGGGTGCCCCGACGCAGGTGCTGGTGGCCCGCGCGCCCCTCCCGCAGTAACCGCCCGGCGGGGCGGGGCACATTTCGGTCAGGACTCGAAACCGCCCCGCCCTACCGGCTTCCTACGCGCGTAGATATGCTGCTCTGGTGACTATGTCCACTCTTGCAGCCAACGCCCCCGGCGCCGCGGGCGGCGGCCTCTCGGACGTCGCGGCGTCCGAGGCCACCTTGCGCCGTTTCCTGCACGGCCTGCCCGGGGTCGATCAGGTCGGTCTGGAGTCGCGGGCCGCGACCCTCGGCACGCGGTCGATCAAGACGACCGCCAAGGCCTTCGCCATCGACCTCGCCATCTCGATGATCGACCTGACCACGCTGGAGGGCGCGGACACGGCCGGCAAGGTCCGCTCGCTGTGCGCGAAGGGCCTGCACCCGGACCCGACGGACCGCTCCGTCCCGCAGGTCGCGGCGATCTGCGTGTACCCGGACATGGTCGCCACCGCGAAGGAGGCGCTGCGCGGCAGCGGCGTCCAGGTCGCCTCGGTGGCCACCGCCTTCCCGTCCGGCCGGGCCGGGCTGCCGGTCAAGCTGGCGGACACCGCGGAGGCGGTCGCCGCGGGCGCGGACGAGATCGACATGGTGATCGACCGGGGCGCGTTCCTCTCCGGCCGCTACCTGGAGGTGTTCGAGACGATCAAGGCCGTCAAGGCGGCCTGCGAGCGCCCCGACGGCACCTCGGCCCACCTCAAGGTGATCTTCGAGACCGGCGAGCTGCAGACGTACGACAACGTCCGCCGGGCGTCCTGGCTGGCGATGATCGCGGGCGCGGACTTCATCAAGACCTCCACCGGCAAGGTCGCCGTGAACGCGACCCAGCCGGTGACGCTGCTGATGCTGGAGGCGGTGCGGGACTTCCGCGCGGCGACCGGCGTGCAGGTCGGCGTGAAGCCGGCCGGCGGCATCCGCACCACCAAGGACGCGATGAAGTACCTGGTGATGGTGAACGAGACGCTGGGCGACGACTGGCTCAGCCCGCACTGGTTCCGGTTCGGCGCCTCCAGCCTGCTGAACGACCTGCTGATGCAGCGCCAGAAGCTGAGCACCGGACGGTACTCCGGTCCCGACTACGTGACGGTGGACTGAGGACGATGGCCAAGACCAAGAAGACCGAGACCGAGACCGGGACCGGGCAGCCCGTCCGCGCGGGGAGCCTGTTCGCGTACGCCCCGGCGCCCGAGTCCCCCGCCGCCGCGGGTGAGATCGCGACCGGCTACGGCCACTTCATCGGCGGCGAGTTCGTCGACTCCTCCGGCTCCCAGGCGCTGAAGACCGTCAACCCGGCGACCGAGCAGGTGCTCGCCGAGTTCGCGCAGGGCACCGAGGAGGACGTGGACCGCGCGGTGCGGGCCGCCCGCAAGGCGTTCGCCGACTGGTCGGCGCTGCCGGGCAGCGAGCGCGCCAAGTACCTGTTCCGGATCGCCCGGATCGTCCAGGAGCGCAGCCGCGAGCTGGCCGTGCTGGAGTCGCTCGACAACGGCAAGCCGATCCGCGAGACCCGGGACGTCGACCTGCCGCTGGTCGCCGCGCACTTCTTCTACTACGCGGGCTGGGCCGACAAGCTCGACTTCGCGGGCTGGGGCCCGAACCCGCGCCCGCTGGGCGTGGCCGCGCAGGTCATCCCGTGGAACTTCCCGCTGCTGATGCTGGCGTGGAAGATCGCCCCGGCGCTGGCCACCGGCAACACCGTGGTGCTGAAGCCCGCCGAGACCACCCCGCTGACCGCGCTGCGCTTCGCCGAGATCTGCCGGCAGGCGGGCCTGCCGGAGGGCGTGGTGAACATCGTCACCGGCGACGGCCGCACCGGCGCCGCGCTGACCGCGCACCCGGACGTCAACAAGGTCGCCTTCACCGGCTCGACCCCGGTCGGCCGGGCCATCGCCAAGCAGCTGGCGGGCACCCGCACCAAGCTCGGCCTGGAGCTGGGCGGCAAGGCCGCGAACATCGTGTTCGACGACGCGCCGCTGGACCAGGCGGTCGAGGGCATCGTCAACGGCATCTTCTTCAACCAGGGCCACGTGTGCTGCGCGGGCAGCCGCCTGCTGGTGCAGGAGTCGGTGCAGGACGAGCTGCTGGACGCGCTCAAGCGCCGGATGGGCACCCTGCGGGTCGGCGACCCGCTGGACAAGAACACCGACGTCGGCGCGATCAACTCGGCCGCGCAGCTGGCCCGGATCACCGAGCTGGCCGCGGCGGGCGAGCAGGAGGGCGCCGAGCGCTGGGCCCCGGAGTGCGAACTCCCGGGCGCGGGCTACTGGTTCCGCCCGACCCTGTTCACCGGCGTCTCGCAGGCGCACCGGATCGCCCGCGAGGAGATCTTCGGCCCGGTGCTGTCCGTGCTGACCTTCCGCACCCCCGCCGAGGCGGTGGAGAAGGCCAACAACACCCCGTACGGCCTGTCCGCGGGCATCTGGACGGAGAAGGGCTCGCGCATCCTGTGGATGGCGAACCGGCTCCGGGCGGGCGTGGTGTGGGCGAACACCTTCAACAAGTTCGACCCGACCTCGCCGTTCGGCGGGTACAAGGAGTCCGGTTACGGCCGCGAGGGCGGTCGCCACGGCCTGGAGGCGTACCTCGATGTCTGAGACTGCGACGCGCATCGACATCTTCAAGACCTACAAGCTGTACGTCGGCGGGAAGTTCCCGCGCTCGGAGAGCGGGCGGGTGTACGAGGTGACCGACACGAAGGGCCAGTGGCTGGCGAACGCCCCGCTGGGCACCCGCAAGGACGCCCGGGACGCCGTGGTCGCGGCCCGCGCCGCGGTCAAGGGCTGGTCCGGCACCACCGCGTACAACCGCGGCCAGGTGCTGTACCGGGTGGCCGAGATGCTGCAGGGCCGCCGGGAGCAGTTCGCGGCCGAGGTCGCCGCGGCCGAGGGCGTGGGCGCGAAGAGGGCGGCGGCGCTGGTGGACGCGGCGGTCGACCGCTGGGTCTGGTACGCGGGCTGGACCGACAAGGTCGCGCAGGTCGCGGGCGGCGCCAACCCGGTGGCGGGGCCGTTCTTCAACCTGTCCGTGCCGGAGCCGACCGGCGTGGTGGGCGTGCTGGCGCCGCGGGCGGGGCAGGGCTTCTCGCTGCTGGGCCTGGTGTCGGTGGTCGCCCCGGCGATCGCCACCGGCAACACCGTGGTGGTCGCGGCGGCCGAGCGGGCCCCGCTGCCCGCGCTGTCGCTGGGCGAGGTGCTGGCGACCTCCGACCTGCCGGGCGGCGTGGTCAACCTGCTCTCCGGCCGCACCGCGGACATCGCCCCGACGCTGGCCTCGCACCAGGACGTCAACGCGCTGGACCTGGCCGGGGCGATCGACCCCGAAGGGCCCGGCGCGGCGGCGGCGCTGGAGGCCGCTGCGGCGGATACATTGAAGCGAGTGGTCCGACCGGCCGCCGACCCGTCCGCGGAGGACTGGACGGCCGCGCCCGGCACCGGGCGGCTGCTCTCCTTCCTGGAGACGAAGACGGTCTGGCACCCGATGGGCATCTAGCCCCTCGCCCGACCGGCCAACTCCACACAGACCGGCCGTCCTCAGCGCCCTATCCCCCCCCGGGGCCCGGACGGCCGTGACGGGCCCGCACTTCTCCCCCCCTGGTGCGGGCCCGTCCCCATGCCCGCACGCAGCGTGAAGGGGACGACCGGCGGGTTCCGGGCTGCCCCTCCGATGCCGCAGACTGGTTCCCCGTGAGTGACATCCCGCTGAACCGCCGCCCGATATCCCGCGTCATCCTGCTGTCGGGCCCCTCGGGGTCGGGGAAGTCCTCGCTGGCCGAGCGCAGCGGGCTGCCGGTGCTGCAGCTGGACGACTTCTACAAGGACGGCGACGACCCGACGCTGCCGCAGCTGCCGGAGGAGGGCGGCCCGGACTGGGACTCGCCGCTGTCCTGGCACGCGGAGCAGGCGCTGGCGGCGATCCGGTCGCTGGCCTTCGAGGGGTGGGCCGAGGTGCCGGTGTACTCGATCCCGGACAACGGGCGCTCGGGCAGCCGGGTGCTGGTGCTGGACGGCGCGGCGGGCTTCGTCGCGGAGGGCATCTTCGCCGCCGAGCTGGTGCGCCGCTGCCGGGCGGAGGGGCTGCTGGGCGACGCGCTGTGCCTGCGCAACAAGCCGTCCACGACGGCCTGGCGCCGCTTCCGGCGGGACGTCCGGGAGGGCCGCAAGTCGGTGCCGTACCTGGTGCGCCGGGGGGTGCGGCTGATGCGGGCCGAGCGGGGCATCGTCGCCCGGCAGGTCGAGCTGGGGTCGTACGCCTGCTCGGGGGTGGAGGCGGGGCGGCGGATCGCCGCGGTGGCCCGCCAACTGCCCGCCGAACTGGTCTGAGCACGACGGAGGGCGGGGGCCCCGGTGCCGTTCCCCCCGCACCGGGGCCCCGCCCTCGCGTCCGGGTCCGGGACTTCCCCCCTGGCGGCCGTCTCCCCCGAGTCGGCCGCCGCGTCCCGTGCCCTTCCCCCCTCTTTCCCCCCACTGCCCGTCCCCCGACGGGAGTCCTGTCGCGTCAGGCGACCAGCTCGCCGAAGGCGTGCACGGTGTCGCCGGAGCGGTTGAGCTGCTCGTCCTCGCGCATCCGGCGCAGCGCGCGCCAGATGGAGCTCTTCACGGTGCCGACGCTGATGCCGAGGATGTCGGCGATCTCCGGGTCGGTGCGGCCCTCGTAGTAGCGCAGCACGAGCATGGTGCGCTGGTTCTCGGGCAGCTTGGCGAGCGCCTGCCAGAGCACGGCGCGCAGCTCGGTGCCGCCCATCGCGTCGGTGTCGCCGGCCTGCTCGGGGAGCTCCTCGGTCGGGTACTCGTTGACCTTGCGGCGGCGCCAGGCGGAGATGTGCAGGTTGGTCATGGTGCGGCGGAGGTACCCGCCGACGGCGGCCTTGTCGGTGATCCGGCCCCAGGCGCGGTAGGTGGAGAAGAGGGCGCTCTGCAGCAGGTCCTCGGCCTCGTACCGGTCGCCGGTGAGGTGGTAGGCGGTGGCGTACAGGGAGGCGCGGCGCTCGCGCACGTACGCGGTGAACTCGGCGATGTCGCGCGCCTCGTCCGTCGCGGCGGCCGGGTGCTCCCCCTGCGCGCCTCCCTGGTCGGCCTGCTCACCCCGGAAGGTCTGCGGCGCGAGCCGCAGCGTCCGGCCCCCGGCCAGGTTCCCCGCCCGGCCGTGGGTGGTGTCCCCGCTCCTGGTCCCCACGACCGGGCGGCGGGTCCCGGCGTTGTGCGCGCACCCCCGTACGAGCACGGTGCCGGCGTTCTCCTCCTCGTGACGCGGCCGGTTGGTGCCGAGGACGGCGGAACGCGGCCCGGCGTTTCGGGTCGTCAGCGTTGCGGTCATCGGGCACCCCCATGGTCGGTACGAGCGGTTCCTCGCCGCGGCGGCTCCGGCGGTGTTCTCCGGGGCGTCTCGCGGCGACAAGGAAAATCCTGCCGTCCGCGCGTCATGGCGATGTCCGTCGACTGTCACAGAGCTGTCACAGGAGCGGCCGCCCCGGGGCATTCGGGTGCTCCTCGGTTGCGGACGCCGGAGCAGTGCCCTCCGGTTCCCGGTGCGCCGGGAGTCACCCGGGTGGGTGCTTCGGGTGGCCGGGTGGGACACAATGACCCCCGTGTCTTTCCTGCTTCTGATCGAGGACGACGACGCCATTCGCACCGGCCTCGAACTCGCCCTCACCCGCCAGGGTCACCGGGTGGCCGCCGCCGCGTCCGGCGAGGACGGCCTGCGCCTGTTCAAGGAGCAGCGCCCGGACCTGATCGTGCTGGACGTGATGCTGCCCGGCATCGACGGCTTCGAGGTCTGCCGCCGCATCCGGCGCACCGACCAGTTGCCGATCATCCTGCTGACCGCCCGCTCCGACGACATCGACGTGGTGGTGGGCCTGGAGTCCGGCGCCGACGACTACGTGGTCAAGCCGGTGCAGCCGCGGGTGCTGGACGCCCGGATCCGGGCGGTGCTGCGCCGCGGCGAGCGGGAGAGCTCGGACTCGGCGGCGTACGGCGGCCTGGTGATCGACCGCTCCGCGATGACCGTCACCAAGGACGGGCAGGACCTGCAGCTCACCCCGACCGAGCTGCGGCTGCTGCTGGAGCTCAGCCGCCGCCCCGGCCAGGCGCTGTCCCGCCAGCAGCTGCTGCGGCTGGTGTGGGAGCACGACTACCTGGGCGACTCCCGGCTGGTGGACGCCTGCGTCCAGCGGCTGCGGGCGAAGGTCGAGGACGTGCCCTCCGCGCCGACCCTGATCCGCACCGTCCGGGGCGTCGGGTACCGTCTCGACCCGCCCGTGTGACCCCTCCCCCGCCTCCCCCC